>DATFNZ010000213.1:0-44223 GCA_035266085.1 Thermoanaerobaculia bacterium | reverse complement strand
CCTCAAGGTGCGCTGGCTGGAGGGTCAGATCGCCGCCGGCCTCGGCGAGCTCGAGCGGGCCGAGAAAGCGCTCGCCGAGGTGCGCCTCGGTTTCGAGGAGCTCGGCCTCCGCTACAAGGCCGCCCTCGCCGGGCTCGAGCTGGCGGCCGTCCATCTCCATCAGGGCCGGGCGGGCGAGGCGCGGGGCCATGCCCGCGAGGCCGTCGAGGTGTTCACCGGCCTGGGGATCGGCCGCGAGGCCCTGGCCTCCGTGCTGGTGATCCGCGCCGCCTTCGAGCGGGGGATCGCCACGGCTTCGCTGCTCGAGAGCGTGGCGGCGCGGCTGATCCACATGGAGGGGGAGCAGACGGCGTAGGTCCCGCTGGCGGCCCGGCCGCCGTTCCGCTATGCTCTGCGGCCGATGTCAGATCCCGAAGTCCCTCCTCACGAGGAGGCCGTTGAAGAAGAAGCCGGCAGCAGTGCGCTCCGCTCTTTCCTCGGCCTGTTCGTCGTGCCTCTTCTGGTGGTGGTGCTCTGCGTCGCCGTGTTCATCGGCTTCGGCTGGATCGCCTACGACAAGCAGTCGACGACCGATTACCTGAACGACCTTCAGTCCTGGTGGAAGCCGCGGCGGGTGCAGGCGGCCTACGAGCTGTCGAAGATCCTGGTCGCCGACCCCAAGGCGCTGGACGAGGAGCCCGGCGCCCGGCAGGAGGTGCGGCGGCTGTTCCGCGAGGCCCAGGACCCGGAGATGCGGCAGTACCTGGCTCTGGTGCTCGGGAGGACCCACGACAGCGAGGCCGTGCCGCTGCTGGTCGAGGCGCTCAAGGATCCCGACGACAAGACCCGTATCTACATCCTCTGGGCCCTCGGCACGCTGGGCGACCGCCAGGCGCGCGGTGCGCTGGAGGGCGCCCTGGCGGACCCCGACCCGGGGCTGCGCAAGACGGCGGCCTTCGCGCTCGGCGAGCTGGGCGACCGCTCCGTCGTGCCGCGCCTGACCGAGTCGCTCGACGACGCCGTGGCGGACGTGCGCTGGAACGCCGCGCTGTCGCTCGCCCGTCTGGGCAGCGACGCCGGCCTGCCGGTGCTGGAGACGATGGCGGACCGCCGGCTCCTCTCGCAGGTGCCGGACATCACCCGTGAGCAGCAGGAGGAGGCGATGGTGAGCGCCATCCGCGCGCTGGCCGCCGTGGGCGGCGCGCGGTACCGCGCCACCTTCGACCGCCTGGCCAAGGACGACCCGAGCCTCAAGGTGCGCCAGGCGGCCCTCGACGCCCGCAAGGCGGTCGGCCAGGGGATTGCCGCGCCATGACGCGCCGGGTCTTGACACCTCTGGCCGTTTCGCTTAGAAAAAGCGGACTTCAAGAGCCGTAAACATGACGTAGTCGGTACGCACGAATTCTCAGAAAGGGGCCAAATGGCTGACGATCCCAAGGGTAGCCCTGCGCCCGAACCTCCTGGTCCGGCGGAGCCCCGCGCCGTGTCCCCGAGCGCCGGAGTTGAGCCAGCGGCCCCCGCTGCTACTTCCGAGACGTTCAAGACTCCCCCGTCCGCGCAGCCGGTCGCGGAAACTCCGGCGATAGCCGGCGGCACCAACGCGCCGCGGGTGGCTCAGCCGCACGGCGATGCCTCGCCCGCCGTGCCCGCCGAGAAGCCGGCTCCGAAGCCGGCGCCGGCGGTCGCCGCCAGCGCCGCGGCGGCGACCGCCACGCCGGCCATGCCCGCCGCGGCCAAGCCCGCGCCCGCCGCCAAGGCCGCCGGCGACGGCGTCACGCGCCGCGGCTTCTTCTCCTGGGCCGCCGTGGCCTGGGTGGGCTTCACGGTGGCGATCGGCGGCTGCGTCACGGCGATGGGCCGGTTCATGTTCCCCAACGTGCTGTTCGAGCCGCCCACCAGCTTCAAGGTCGGCCGGCCGGAGGACTTCCCGCCGGACGTGGTGGACACCCGGTTCGTCGACAAGTACGGGGTGTGGATCGTCCACCAGCAGGGGCGGATCTTCGCGCTGATCGCCATCTGCACGCACCTGGGCTGCCCGCCGGCCTGGCTCGACACGCAGAACAAGTTCAAGTGCCCGTGCCATGGCAGCGGCTACTACCGGAGCGGCGTCAACTTCGAGGGGCCGACGCCCCGGCCGCTCGAGCGCGCCCGCATCTTCATCAGCCCGGACGACGGCCAGATCGTCGTCGACAAATCGCAGAAGTTCCAGTGGGAGCTGGGGCAGTGGGAAGACCCCAACGCCTTCATCCCCGGCGCTTGACCAATTCTGAATCGACCGAGCCTGAATAGATTGATCCTGAAAAATACCTGAAAGAGGACTCATGATCGGCAACCTGTCCAAGAGCATCACCAAGACACAGGTCTGGAAGTCCATCTTCCGGGTGGGCATCCCGACGGACAACCGCAAGCGCGCGCTCGCCATGCTGGGCAACGTGGTGCTCCACCTGCACCCGATCAAGGTGAAGAAGTCCGGCATCCGGATGAGCTACACCTGGTGCATGGGCGGCACGGCCTTCTTCCTCTTCCTGGTCGAGACGATCACCGGCCTGCTGCTGATGTTCTACTACCGGCCTACCGTCGAGTACGCCTTCGTGGACATCGTGGACCTGCGCGAGGCCGCGGCCTTCGGCATCATGCGCGAGCTGCACCGGTGGGGCGCTCACGCCATGGTGATCGCCGTGTGGCTGCACATGTTCCGTGTCTTCATGACCGGCTCGTACAAGCCGCCCCGCGAGTTCAACTGGAACGTCGGCGTCATCCTGCTCGTGCTGACGCTGCTGCTGTCCTTCACCGGCTACCTGCTGCCATGGGACCAGCTCGCCATCTGGGCCATCACCGTGGGCTCCAACATGGCCCGCGCGACGCCCCTGTTAGGCAACGAGGGACCGGGCGCCGCCTTCCTGACACTGGGAGGGCAAAAGTTGATTCACGCCGGCAGCGACGCCCGCTTCGCCCTGATCGGCGGCCGGACGATCGGCGGCGCGACCCTCATCCGCTTCTACGTGCTGCACTGCGTCGGCATTCCTCTCGTGGCGGCCTTCCTGATCGCCGTCCACTTCTGGCGCGTCCGCAAGGACGGCGGCATTTCGGGTCCGATGTAGGCGGGGGACGCCATGGAAACGATCAAGGGAATCGTCAACTTCCTCTCGTACCCTCAGTGGTCGTTCACGCTGACGCTGGTGGCGTTCGCCCTCATGCTGCGGTCGAAGCGGCTGTGGTCGAAGACGGGCGGGCTCGCCATGCTCGCCATCGGCACGCTCCTCTTCATCCTGGCGCTGCTCGACCCCAACTTCCGGGCGATCGTCGCCAAGCCGGACAACGTGCCGATCGTCATGATGGTCTTCCTGGTCGGCTTCTTCACCTGGTTCGCCATGAGCAAGGCGACGGCGAACGACGACCGGGTGGCCCAGGGCCAGCCGCTGTTCGAGAAGACCGAGGTCGAGGACCGCATCTTCACCTGGCCCGACCTGGTGTACTCCGAGTTCATCTGCATGGTGCTGCTGACGGTGGTGATGGTGGTGTGGTCCATCGTCCTGAAAGCGCCGCTCGAAGAGCCGGCGAACCCGGCCCTGGCGCCCAACCCGTCGAAGGCGCCCTGGTACTTCCTGGGCCTCCAGGAGATGCTGGTGTACTTCGATCCCTGGCTCGCCGGCGTGCTGCTGCCGGGGCTCATCATCGTCGGCCTGATGGCGATCCCCTACATCGACACCAACCCGAAGGGGAACGGCTACTACACGTTCCGCGAGCGGCGGGTCGAGATCGCCCTCTTCTTCTTCGGCTGGCTGGTGCTGTGGAGCCAGATGATCGTCATCGGCACCTTCCTGCGCGGCCCCAACTGGAACTTCTTCGGCCCGTTCGAGTTCTGGGACCAGAACAAGGTCGAGGCGCTGGTCAACGTCGACCTGTCCGAGTACTTCTGGATCAAGATGCTGAACAGCGGCCTGCCGGGGAACTGGTTCCTCCGCGAGCTGCCGGGCATCCTGCTGGTCGCCTTCTACTTCTTCGCCCTGCCGGTGCTGCTGAGCCGCACGAAATGGTTCAGGAAGTACTACGAGCGCATGGGCCCCGCCCGCTACTACGTGGGCGTCACGCTGTTCCTGTTCATGATGCTGCTGCCCATCAAGATGTACTGCCGGTGGCTGTTCAACCTGAAGTACTTCGTCCACATTCAGGAATACTTCTTCAACATCTAGGAGCTCTAAGTTGACTCCACCGACCACGCCGCCCGAGAAGCGTCCCGACCGTCACTACAACTTCGGTCGCATGAACATGGTCTTTGCCCTGAGCTCCCTCGGGTTGCTCGCGGTGACGCTCTGGATGGCTTTCGCGGATTACGCGCAGCCTTGGAAGCGTATCCAGTCGGAGTTCCGCAGCCTCGAGCGGCAGAAGCTGATCAAGGAGTCCGACACGGAGCGGCAGCGGCTGAACCAGAACGAGCTGGCGCAGCTCAAGAAGGAGGTCGAGCAGGCTCAAGGCACGCTCGATCAGCACCGGCAGGAGATCGACAAGCTCGAGGCGGAGGTCCGGAAGTGGAAGGCGGAAGTCTACAGTGCCGACTCCGCCTGGAAGGGCTCCAAGGCCGGGGCGGACGCCAGCAAGTTCCAGTATGACAACGCGGTGCAGGGCGGCAACGAGGACGCCATCGCGGAGCGGCGGGCGTCGTACGAGCAGGCCCGCAAGGACCTCGCCGCGGCGCTGTCCAAGCGCGAGATCGCGGAGGAGCGGCGTGACGAGGCCCTGAACCGTCTGGCCGCCCGGCAGGCCTCGCTCACCGAGGCGGAGAAGAAGCTCAAGGCCCTGCAGAGCGGCGTCGACAGCATCGAGACGCGGGTCGCCAACCTCAAGAAGGGGGTCGACTACTTCGTCCTCAACGCGCCGCTGATGGACTTCATCCTGCCCAGCCTGAAGGTCGAGCAGGTGATCCTGCCCGGGCTGTACCAGAACATCAACTTCACCAACATCGACCGCGTCGACCGGTGCCTGACCTGCCACGTGGCGTCCAACCGGCCGGGCTTCGAGGACGATCCGGCGACGAAAGAGGCGGAGTGGCGGGAGCCGTTCCGCAGCCATCCGCGCCTCGACCTGTTCGTGGGCGACTCCTCGCCGCACCCCTACACCCGCTTTGGCTGCACGATCTGCCACGGCGGCCTCGACCGCGCCACCGACTTCGCGCGCGCCGGCCACAGCCTGCCGCTGCTGGCCGCCCACGACGAGGGGGCGAAGAAGGCCTGGGAAGAGAAGCGGGCCGAGTGGCAGCGGAAGTACGACTGGAAGCCGCAGCAGTTCCTCGACTATCCCATCCTGCCGGGCGCGCTGGCCGAGTCGGGCTGCGTGACCTGCCATGCCAGCGGCGTCTGGACGGCGAAGTCCGAGGAGCAGGAGGTCGGGCGCGAGCTGATCACCCACATGGGCTGCAACGGCTGCCACACGATCAACCTGCCGGCCTACACGGGGCTGCGCAAGGCCGGCCCGTCGCTGAAGCGCATCGCCGGCAAGACCAATCCCGGCTGGGCCTACAAGTGGATCGAGGCGCCGCGCGACTTCCACCCCACGACCTTCATGCCGCACTTCTTCTTCCAGGAGAACACCAAGCTGCCGGACAACCAGAAGCGGCAGCAGGTGGAGATGGCCTCGATCGTCTCCTTCCTGTGGGCAAGGTCGGAGAAGCCGGACTACGCCAGCATCGCGGTGCCGGCCGGCGATCCCGCCCACGGCAAGCAGGTCTTCGAAACCGTGGGCTGCGGCGGCTGCCACATCCTCGACGGCAAGGCCAAGCGGGACGACTTCTACCCGGTCGTCAACCGCCTGCACGGCCCCAACCTGGTGCGCACGGGCAGCAAGGTCTCGGCCGGCTGGCTCTACGCCTGGGTGAAGAACCCCAAGCAGTACTTCCCGGACACCAACATGCCGAACCTGCGGCTCACCGATCAGGAGGCGGCGGACGTCACGGCCTACCTCCTGTCGAGCCGCGACCCGCGGTACGAGAACGTCGCGCCGCCGAAGGTCGCCGACCCGAAGCTGCGCGACGAGCTCGCGCTCTCGTACCTCAAGAACCTCTACACCACCGAGCGCAGCAATGCGAAGCTCGCCGCCATGTCCGACCAGGAGCGCAACGTCTACCTGGGCGAGCAGACGGTCGCCAAGTACGGGTGCTACGGCTGCCACGACATCAAGGGCTTCGAGAACGCCCAGCCGATCGGCACCGAGCTGACGGCGGAGGGCTCGAAGACCCTGCACCAGTTCGACTTCGCCCACGTTCACGAGGTGCCGCACACCCGCCAGGACTGGATCTACAACAAGGTCCTGCGGCCGCGGATGTATGACGAGAACAAGGAGGCGGTGAAGGATTACAACGAGTTGCTGAAGATGCCGAGCTTCGGCATGAGCCCGCGCGAGGCCCAGTCGGTGCTGTCGAACGTCATGGGCTTCACCAAGGAGTCGGCGATCGCCACCCGCCGGGCCGGCGGCGATCCGCGCACGGCGTCCCTCGCCGAGGGGCGCAAGCTCGTCACCCGCTTCAACTGCCAGGGCTGCCACCTGATCGAGGGGCAGGGCCGGGCGATCAAGACCCTGCTCGGCGAGAACGACGCGGTGCTGCCGCCGAACCTTGCCGCGGAGGGCGCGCGCGTGCAGACCGACTGGCTGTGGAGCTACCTCCACGATCCCAGCCGGGTGAAGATGAGGCCGTGGCTCAACGTCCGCATGCCCACCTTCGGCTTCACGGACCAGCAGGCCAACGCCGTCATCTCGTACTTCACGTCCCGCGATCAGCAGCGGGCGTTCCTCTCCGACCCCGAGCCGCCAGACTCGCGCAGCCTGGCGGTGGGCGGCGTGGTGTTCGGCATGCTCCAGTGCGCCCGGTGCCATCCGGCCGGGGACGTGACGGCGGCGTCGGGAGACCTCGCGCCGTCGCTGCTGCTGGCCCACGACCGCCTGCGCTACGACTGGGTGCCGTCGTGGATCCACAACCCGCAGTCCTGGGTGCCGGGCACCCGCATGCCGAACTTCTTCGTCGAGACCAAGCCCGGCGAGTGGGTGTCGCCGGTTCCGCAGATGCTGAACGCCCCGACCTTCGCCGGGCAGAGGCAGCAGCTCCTGCGGTACTTCACGAACGAGGCGGAGATGAACACCTACCTCGGCGACGTGAAGAACGTCACGACGGCCCTGCGCGACCACATCTGGCTGCTCTCAGGCGGCGGACGAGGGCCGGCGGCGCCGGCGCCCGCGAGCCTGGGTGCACCGGCGGCGGCAGTTACCGCGGGGGCCGCGGGCGGCCGTTGACAGGGTTCGATGACGGCGAGTTGACAGCGATACTCCGCCGCGCGCTTGGAGAAGGGCCGGTCGCCGTGCGATCATTCCGCGACCGGCCTCAACCTGCGCGCGGTCCAATCCCTGGAAAAGTCGTTTCACCAACAAGGAGATTTTCATAATGAGCAGGAACAAAGTTTGGATTCTGGCGCTGTGCGCGCTTCCGATTCTGGCGGGCTGCGGTGGCGGTGCCAAGGAAGAGGCTTCGTCGGAGGCTCCGGCCGCCGACACCTCGACCGCCGCCGTGGACACGGCGAACGCCGGCAGCGTCAACGGCAGCGTGACCTTCGCCGGCGCTGACACCGACACCCCGATTGCCATGGATGCCGATCCGGTGTGCGCCAGCCTGCACACGACGCCGGTCGACACCAACGAGATCGCGCTCAAGGACGGCAAGCTGGGCAACGTCTTCGTCTACGTCAAGAGCGGCCTCGAAGGCAAGAGCTTCCCGGCGCCCACCGAGAAGAAGGAAGTCGACCAGGTGGGTTGCCTGTACACCCCGCGGGTTCAGGGCCTCCAGGTGGGCCAGGCGCTGGCCATCAAGAACACCGACGCGACGCTGCACAACGTCCACGCGCTGCCGACGGCGAACACGGAGTTCAACCAGGCCCAGCCCCAGGGTCTGCCGCCGTTCGACAAGACCTTCGACAAGCCCGAGGTGGCGGTCCACATCAAGTGCGACGTCCACCCCTGGATGACCTCCTACGTCGGCGTGGTCGACAACCCGTACTACGCCGTCAGCGGTGACGACGGTGCGTTCTCGATCAAGGACCTGCCCCCGGGCAAGTACACGCTCGAGGCCTGGCACGAGAAGCTGGGCACCAAGACGCAGGAAGTGACGATCGCCCCGAACCAGCCGGTCGACGTCGTCTTCGCCTTCTAAGCTTTTTCCCTCGGGTGGATTTTGGGCGACCCTCACGGGTCGCCCTTTTTCTATTCCGGCTGCTGGAACCGCAGCTCGGGGTCGTGGCGAGCCCGCTTCAGGAACGACGCCACGCTCATCACGAGGTCGACGCCGACCCTCTCCGCCTCGACCGCCTGCCGCCAGAAGGCGAGCGCCGCCAGAGCCTCGCGGTGGATCTGGCGGGAGGAGAAGATGGGGACCATCTCCTCGGCGACGTTCTTCAACTCGGCCATGCGCCCCTGCTCGGCATAGAAGTAGGCGAGGTCGAGGGAGACGAGCGCCGTATCGTACGCGGCGCCCTCGAGAAGGAATCCATCCCGCGCTTCCAGGAAGAGGGTCTCCGCTTGTCCACGCTGGCCGAGGCCGCGGGCGATCCGTCCCTCGACCCACTTGCGCCGGTTCTGGATCCAGGGCTGGGGGAACTGCCGGTACAGGGGGCGAGCCCTCGCCAGCAACCCCTGGGCTTCCATGAACTGACCGTTTTCCGCCAAGTCGTCGATCAGATTGTTCCAGGTGAACAGCAGGAGGCGAGGCTCGCGGGCCGGATCGATCAGCTCCAGCGCCTGGTGGAGCAGCGGAATGGCCCTGCTGGGCTCGCCGGCGTAGCGGAGGACGATCGCCATGTTGACCAGCGAGCGGCCGGCCAGGTGCCTCTCTCCCAACTGGCGGAAGAGGAAGACGGCGCGGTGCAGCAGCCGATAGGCTTCCGTGAAACGTCCCTGGGCACGCCGTAGCGAGGCTTTGAGGTCGAGCAGCACCGCTCGTTCCATGGGATCGCGAGTGCCGCGCGAGAGGTGGGAGAAGGCGACGGAGAAGGCCTCTTCGGCTCCGCGCAGATCCGACTGCACCCGGCGCGCGTTTCCGACGCATGCCAGGGCGCGAGCGCGCATGTCCTCCAGCCTCTCGTCGTCGAAATCTTCCAGACGGTCCGGGATCTCGAGCGCGAGCAGCGCCATCTCCTCCGCCTGCGCGGCATCCTGGAAGCTCTGGTCCCGGCTGCGCTCGAGGAGCAGCTCGAAAAGACCCCAGGTCTGGAAGCGCCGGTGATTGCGCAGAATCCAGCACCGCCGGCCGGCTGGATGCTCCAGGAGCTCGGGCAGGAGCCCGACCGCCTCGGCCTTCTCCTCTTCATAGAAGGCAAGGAGGCTCGAGGCACGGGCGAGGCTCCGCTCGACCGCAAAGGTGTGGTCGGCGGGCTGCGGCAGCCGGAGGTCCAGCCATACGACTTTGTCCACCAGTGGATCCGGCTTGGCGTGCAGCAGGGATCGAGCCCGGCGCTGGCATCTTCCGCAACGGATGACGTGGTCGAGGACCGCTTGATCGTCCTCTCCCGAAGCGCTGAAGAGCTCCTGAATCAGCAGGTCATGGGGGTGCACCTTCATGGATTGAGCCCTCCCAGGAACGGCGGTGCCTTTCGGGAACGACCCTCAGACGCCACCGATCCGGAACCACACCAAGCACCGGATGCGGGCACCGCTGGGGTGGGAAATAAGATATAGGCAAGAATAGCATCCTTAAGTAAGGATGCTTGAGCCGCTGGAAACGGGACAAGGGAGGCGCCGGATCCTCATCCAGGCCCCCCTCCCGTGCTCTCCTGACGCTTAACCGCCGCCGTTCGGATCCATCTGAGGGCCTTCCTTCTGCCGAGGCTCCTTCTCGTCAGGGCCGGCTGGAGCACCCTCGGGCTCGCCGACCAAAGACAGGAGCTTGTTCCAGAGGAGACTCAGGAAGCTCTCATGCCGGGGCGGCTGGACGACCTGGGGCAGAGCCGAGGCACTGGCGGTGAGCGTGAAAAAGAGAAGGATCGTGGCGGTGAGGCGGTTCTTCTGTGATGTCATCTTCTTCCTCTCCCATAAGAGCAAGCCCGCGCGAGCGGCCACCACGGCCACCAGGGGGGCGCTCCGACCTAAGACGGGTACACCAAGGGACTCCATGAGCCCGGCACGTCAACGTGTAGCCACCGGAACTTAGTATCCTCTCAGAAAAGATCTTCCTCCGCGCTCCTCCCCCGCAGAAATTCCATCATCAGCTCCCACAGGCGTCCCTTGCGGTCCGTCAGCCGGTGGTCGCCGTCCGCAAAAAGATGCAACTCTATGCCCTGGAAGGTGCAGCGGGCGGCGAAATCGGTGACGCTTCGCCACGAGACGGAGGTGTCGAGCTTGCCTTGAAGGAAGAGAGTCGGCGTTCGATAGTGGGCGAGCAGCGTTTCGATGGAGTGGGCGCGGAGGTCTTCGATCAGGGGCCAGCCGAGCTCGCAGGAGACGAGGTCGTTCTGGAAGTGAATCGTCCCCGTTTCCTCCCAGATCCGGGCCCGCTCCGGCCCGGCCCAGGTGAGGAGGCCGCGGTCCATCTCGAGCGCCGGAGCGATGTGGAGGCCGGCGATGATTTCCTCAGGATGGAGCGCCGAGTACCAGAGGGCCGTGCCGCCGCCCATCGAGGAGCCGAGCAGGATCAGCCGCTCCTGGCCGCGGACGCGCAGGAAGTCGTGGGCCCGCCGGACGTCCTCGAGGTTGCGCGTGAGGGTGAGGCCCGTCAAGTCGCCGCCGGACTCTCCATGCCCCTGGAAATCGAAGGAGCAGAAACCGAATCCCTCGGCCAGCGCCTGGCCGCGGAAGAAGTCCGCCTTCTCGCCCGACTGCCGGGAGCCGAAGCCGTGGAGGTACAGGATCGACGGACGGCCGGCGCCCCGGCCTGCCGGCGGCGGATCGAAGCGCACGGCGAGATGGGACACCTCGCGGCCGTTCTCGACGATCGGGATTCGCTCCATCGGCCCGTCTCCTCTCCGAGAGGCCCGGACTGTGACACCGGCCGCTTTGCAAGGCAAGAGATGCCGGGGCAAGAGGTGTTATCCTCCGGCGCAAACTGTTTTAGGGGGGTTTGCGCCCCCGGGAGGCGAGCAGCGATGGGGTATGGCGATCAGCGCGAAATCGGGGGCTGGCACAGCCCGATCCTGGGGCAGCAGATGCCCATCGTCTCCTACGGGCACTGGGGCCATCCACTGCTCCTGTTTCCCACGGCCGCCGCGGACTTCCTGGAGAACGAGCGGTTCGGTCTGATCGGGGCCCTCGATTCCGCCATCGACGCGGGGCGGGTGCGGGTCTTCTCGATCAACAGCATCAACAACCAGGCGTGGATGGACAGCAGCCTGCCCGTGCCCGAGCAGGCGCGCCGGCAGAACCTGTACGCCCGCTACGTGGAGGAGGAGGTCGTCCCCTACATCCGCAACGCCTGCCAGTCGCCGGACCTCCGCATCGCCACCTCCGGCGCCAGCTTCGGGGCCTTCCATGCCGCCAACACCCTCTTCCGGCGGCCGGACCTGTTCGACGCCACGATCGCCATGAGCGGCTTCTACGACCTCGGGCCGGACTACCTGCATGGCTACGGCGACGACAACGTCTACTTCAACAATCCGGCTTCGTACGTGCCGAACCTGGAGGGCAACCCCCTCCATCTGCTGCAGACGGCTTCCAAGATCCTGATCCTCACCGGCCAGGGAGCCTACGAGGCGCCGCACGCTTCGCGTCAGTTTTCGGAGCTCCTCGACCGCAAGGGCATTCCCCATCTCCTGGACATGTGGGGGCACGACGTGGCCCACGACTGGCCCTGGTGGCGCAAGATGCTGCCCTATGCCGTCGACAAGATGGGGTGGTGAGCGGTGCACCGGTCCTCAAGTCTTGCCGCGATGACGCTGGCGGTGGTCCTGGGTGCCGCTTGGGCGGTCGGAGCCGCTCCGGCAAAATCAGCCAGCGTCGACGTCTTCGGCTATTACTACCTGCGCGAAAACGAAGCGCCTAAGGGATTCCAGGACATCAGCGAGCTGTACCTTTCGACCGTTGATTACCGCGACGGGAAGGAGGTACGGGTGCCGCTCAATGGCTTCATCCGTCTGAAGCCCAAGAAGGGGAAGGGGGCCGAGAGCGCCGTGGACTTCCCGCTGGTGGCTCCCACCCGCAAGGACCGTAGCCTCGTCTTTACCACCCGGGAGGTGGGCGGCGTCAGCTACCGCTTCGCCGGGACGTTCGTGAAGCTGGGCAACTTCCCCGAGGAGAGGCCGGAGGACGAGATCATCCTCAGGGGATCTCTGACCCGGCTGCGGGCCGGCAAGGTGATGGCGGAGGGCAAAGTCGGGTTTCGCTATACCGGAGGAGATTGAGGCAGGTGCGGCGGCGGCCGGGGCTTCCTCAGCCTTCGCGGAGCTCGTAGCCTTCCGCGACCAGCCGCTCCACCAGAGTTGACGCGCCCAGCGCCTCATAGGCGGTCACGACTCCGCGCGGGGTGACGCTGCCGTCGTACAGGCATTGGGCCACGAAGGCGGCGGGGAGGGCGGCCATCCGTTGGGCCTCGCTGGCGCCTCCGACCGAGGCGCTGGCGGCCGTGCCGTCCGGCGCGAAGAGTTCCACCTTGACGAAGCCTCCGGAGTGGCCGAAGCCGGAGAGGTGCCGGGCGATGGGCGTCATGGCGGCCAGGAGGAGGCCCCCGAGACGGGGGCCCAAGCGGGCCAGCCCCGCGAAGGAGAGCGTCGCGAGGCGCGCTTCGAATCCCACTTTGACCCGCACCTCGCGGGCTCCCAAGAGCTCCGGGAAGAGATCGAGCTCGGGGCTGTCCCAGTCGTAGACCCGGCGCGCTCCGAACGGCGGCGGCAGGACCACGGTCTCGCCGCCGTGGAAGCCACGCAGCGTCCCCTGCGGCGCTGGAAAGGGCCGCCCGAGCTGCGTCCTGGCGGCACGGACGGCCGCCTCTCCTTTCGGATTGCGGTTGCCGATGAGCAGCGTGATCCGCGCCCGCTTGACGGTCGGCAGTCTTTCGGCCAGCCTCAGAGCTAGGGCGCCCGAGATCCCCGGCAGGCTGGAGCAGCCGACGGCGGCGGTGAGGCCGCGGTCGCGGAACCGGGCGTCGAGGGCGCGCAGCCGGGCGGTCCAGCCGCGGTCGTCCGCGATGTCCACGTAGTGGACGCCCGCCGCGAGGCAGGCTTCGGGAAGCGCCGCCTTCATCGTCGAGAAGGGCCCGGCGCAGCTCACGGCGACGCGGGCGCCATGGAGGGCCCGGGCGCAGGAGGCCGGATCGTTGGCGTCCGCCGGGATTCCTTCGTGCCGCTCTCCCAGGCTGGCGGCGAAGCTTTCCGCCCGCGCTTCGTCCCGCCCGGCAATCCGTAGGGAGAGTCCTGCCTCGGCGAGAAACCGCGCGGCGTACCCTCCAAAGACACCGTAGCCGCCGAAGACCACGATCACGGTGCGCCTCTTCCCAGATCACGGGCGACCAGGACCGTCCACAGGCTGTAGAAGCCGATCGTCGCGCCCGTCGCCCCCTGCACCAGGACTGGCGAGGGGATGAAACCGGCCGCTGCCAGAGCGAATCCGGCGGCCACGGTCGCCCAGCCGGCGAAGCGCGCCGGAGCCCTGACGAGGCCGCGCAGGCAGAGATTCATGGTCAGAATGCCCGACGTGTAGAGGCCGTTGGCGATGGTTACGCCGCCGATGAAGGCAAAGCGTTCATAGGCCAGGAAGAGGGCTGCTTGGCCCGGGCCGGCCCGGGCCGTCTCGGGGAGCACCTGGATCTGGACCACGTCGCAGAGCAGGTCGGTCGCCATGCCCGCCGACGTGAGGATGAAGGCGAGCTGGGCCAAGGGCCTGCCAGGGAGCAGGCGCGACAGCACGGCCATGAAGGAGACGAGGAGCAGGGCACAGAGCATCCAGATCCCCCAGCCCCAGCTCCAGGCCGCCGGCCGGTCGGCGAGGTAGGCCATGCGCTCCGCGAGAGGGACGATGATGCTCCCCGGCCGCAGGCCGAACCACGCCACGGCCAGGCCCACGCCATGGAGAGCGACGTTCGCCCAGGCAAGCGCCGGGAGAGTCCTCTCGGAAGAGGGTGTCATTGGGAAGGAGTATAGGGTGCGCCCTTCCTCGATGATCGCCAACAGCCATGACGACTCCCCTCAGGGTGGCCTTCCTCGGCGGCAACGGCCACTGCGCCGAGCGGCTGGCGGCGGCCCGGCGATTCCTGCTGGCGGGGATCGACCTCGTCGATGTCTCCTATCCAGGCTTTGAAGACCGGCCCCGCGCGGCGAGCCTGGACGTTTTCCTGGCGGCGATCTCAACCCATCTCCGAATGGCCTCTCCCGCCCTGGTCTACGGCACCGGCATCGGCGGCCTCCTGGCGCTCTGCCTGCGGGCCCGGGGCGAGCTGACGGCGACTCCGCTCCTCCTGCAGGCGCCGGTCCTCTGGGGCCTGGAGCGTCGCTGGATGCCACGGATGATGCGTTTCCGTCCCGCCCAGGCCGCCTTACGGCGGGTGTTCGCCACGGCCGCTTTCCAGCGCCGGTTCGTCGACAAGTACTTCACTCGTCCGCCGGACCCCGCGACGGCCGCAGCCTTCTTCGAGGGTTATGCGCGGTGCGCGGCGGCTCCCGACCTCTTCGCCTGGCTCACTCCCGGCCTGCTCCGCGTGCTCGAACGGGAGCTGGCGGCGCGTTCGGCCGCTCTGGAAGGGGTGAGGGTCTGGTGGGGTGGACGCGACCGGGTGGTCGGGCTTCAGGAGCTGGAATGGACGAAGGCGGCCCTCGGGCTGGGCGAGCGCTGGCCCGTGCGGGTGTTTCCCGAGTGGGGCCACTACCCACAGATCGATCAGCCCGAGGCCTGGGCGAGGGCGCTCACGGATGCCGTGGCGGACGCTGGCGCGGTTTAGGGACTCTTCGGTCCCCAAGCTGAACAACCTCCGCCGGGCGGCGGCGGCCGGCCTGCGCGTCCCCGAGACCTGGTGGCTGCCCGCCGCGGAGGCCCAGGGAGAGGTCGATCCTCCGCGGTCTCTCGCCGGCCGGCCAGTCATTGTCCGTTCCGGCTCGCCGACGGAGGACACGCGGATCACCTCGAACGCCGGCCAGCTCCTCTCGCTCGCCGTGCGCGAGGGGGAGCAGTTCGGCGAGTCGCTGGCCGAGGTCGTCGCGGCGCTGCCGCGGGACGGCCGTGGCGCGCCGCTGGGCGCCGTCTTCGTGCAGCCGTTGGTCGAGGCCGAGGAGGCGGGGGTCGCCTTCTTCGACGGTTTCTACTGGGAACGGACCACGGCGCCCGGCGGCAACGAGGGGCTGACCTCGGGCCAGGCTCGCGGCGAGGTCGCGCGCGGGTCGCTGGCGCGGGACGATCCCTGGTCGGAGTGGCTGGCCGCGGTTCACCGGCCCTTCCGGCGGGAGGCGCCGCGGATCGACCTCGAGCTCGCCCGCGACGGGCGCGGCTGGATCCTCCTCCAGGTCCGGCCGGCGCTCTTTCCGGTCGTCCGCAACGAGACGCTTTCGCTCGCCAACCACAAGGAGATCCTGGGTGATCCGCCGAGTCCGTGGATCGTCTCCGTGGTCGTCGAGGCAGGCCGCGAGGTCCTCTCGTACTTCTCTGCGGCCGATCCGGAGGTGGGGCGGTGGGAGGAGTCCTACGCGGTCGAGCTCGCCGAGCGGGCCTGGATGAACTTCTCGTTCTTCTTCCGCCTGATGGACCACTGGGGTTTGCCGCGGGCGTTCGTGACGGAGGGCGTCGGGGGCGAGGGGGGCGGACCGGCGGACCGCCGGCTTCTCGCCGGGCGGTTTATCCGCAAATCTCCGCGGCTCGTCCGGCTCCAGTTCCAGAACCTGAGGGCGATCGTCAAGGCGGAAGGTGAGCTGGCCCGGTTGGATGGGCAGATCGCCGCCGCCTCGGGCCTCGCGGACCTCCACCGGGTCAACGTCGAGGCCCTGGCGCTCGCCATCCGCACCAACTTCGCCATCAACGGCGTCCTGTCGGGCCTCTCGCGCGTCCGGCGCTCCCTCGGCGTTCGCGGCGAAGCGCGGGTGACGACGCGGGCGATGATGGAGGAGTACGGCCGGCTCGCGACGCTACGCGATCCCACGGCGCGGGAGGCCGCGCTCGACGGCTGGCTCGTCCGCTACGGCCACCGGGGACCGCTGGAGAGCGATCCCGCCCGCCCCCGCTTCGCGGAGCTGCGGGAGGTGCTGCTTAGGGATCTGGCGATTTTTCGCACTTCCGCCGGAGAGGGCACGAACCCGACCCCTGCATCCCTCTGGTTCCGCATCGACGAGATCCGGGAGAAGTTCCGGGACGACCTGATGCGGCGCTGGCAGCGTCTGCGCGCCGCGATCCTGGAGGAGGGGAGCCGGCTCGCCGCGGCGGGGGAGTTGGACGCGCCGGAGGACGTCTTTCAGCTTCGTGGCGCCGACCTCGCCGGTCCGCCGCTCCGGGCGGCCGCTCGGGAAGGGCGGGAGCGGGTCGCCCGGGCCTCGGCCCTCGATCTGCCGCTCACCGCATCCCGGGAGGAGGTCGAGTGTGTCGTGGCCGGGGCCGAACGGGCGCAAATCGAAGCCTCCGGCCGCCGTGTCTTTCCGGGGATTTCTCTCGGCCCTGCGGTCTTCGAGGGACGCGTCGTCAAGGCGGACGACCTCGTCACGCTCCTGGGCCGCCCCGAGGATCTCGGTCCGGACGCGATCCTGGTCGTCCCGGCCCTGGAGCCCTCCTGGGCAGTGGTCTTTCCGCGAGTGGGAGGCGTGGTGGCCGAGATCGGCGGCGAGCTGAGCCACGCCTCGATCCTCCTCCGCGAGGCCCGCCGGCCCGCGGTGGTGAACTGCGCCGGGATCTACCGCGCCGTCTCGACGGGTGACCGGCTGCGGCTGGATGGCGGGCGAGGAGTGGTGGAGGTGGTGGAGGTGATCGATCGAGACGTGCAATCCCCCGACCGTTCGCGCTAGACTCTGCGCGGCGCGCTCCGCCGGTCCGCGGGGTGCCTTGTTACGAGCTTTCATGAACACGATCCCAACTACGAATTCGGTCGAAGAGACCTCCCTGCCCATTTCCGCGCGGCTGGCAGACTTCTGGGAGATGACCAAGCCGGGTATCACCCTCATGGTGACGCTCACGGCCGGTCTGGGCTTCCTGCTCGCCGAGCAGGACAGCTTCTCCTTCGTGCTGCTGGTCCACACCCTGCTCGGCACGGCGCTCATCTCGGCCGGCGCCTCGGTGCTCAACCAGGTCCTCGAGCGGGAACCCGACGCGCTCATGACGCGCACGGCGAACCGGCCGCTGCCGGCGGGCAGGATGAACCCCGACGTCGCGCTGTCGTTCGGCGTTCTGCTGGGGATCACGGGGCTGTTCGAGCTCGCCGTGGCGGTGAACCTGCTGACGGCGCTGCTCGGGGCCGTGGCCCTCGCCGGCTACGTCTTCGTCTACACGCCTCTCAAGCGGATCAGCTCCCTCGCCACGGTGATCGGGGCCGTGCCGGGCGCCATCCCGCCCATGATGGGCTGGTGCGCCGTGCGCAACGAGGTGGACGCCGCCGCCTGGGTGCTCTTCGGCATCCTGTTCTTCTGGCAGCTCCCGCACTTCCTCGCTATCGCCTGGCTGTGCCGGGAGGACTATGCCCGGGGCGGCTTCCCGATGCTGACGGTGCTTGACCCCGAGGGGTTCCGCGTCGGCCGGCAGGCGATCCTCTACGGCGCGGCCCTGGTGCCCGTCTCCCTGCTGCCGTCGCTGCTCGGGCTGATGGGCGCCGTCTACTTCGTGGGCGCCCTGGCTTTCGGCCTGGTCTATCTGGGATTCGCCTTCGCCTTTGCCCAGGCCCGCTCGAATCCCGGAGCGCGCCGGCTGATGCTCGCGTCGCTCCTCTACTTCCCGGCCCTGCTGCTGATCATGCTGCTGGACCGGGTGGTCTCCTAACCCTCTCATGGAGCCAGCCGTCGAGGCGCGCGGCCTCCGGTACTCCTACCCGGGCACGCGGCGCGCGCCCGCCCGGCTGGCGCTCGCGGGGATCGACTTCCAGGTGGCGGCGGGAGACGTCTTCGGCTTCCTCGGGCCCAACGGCGGCGGCAAGACGACCCTGTTCCGCATCCTCGCCTCCCTGGCCCGGCCTGAGGCGGGGGAGGTCCGGGTCTTCGGCGCCGACCTCGCCAGGGAGGCGCGGGAGGTCCGCCGGCGGCTCGGCGTCGTCTTCCAGAATCCGAGCCTGGACCTCCAGCTCACCGTGCGCGAGAACCTCGTCCACCAGGGGCACCTCTACGGCCTCTCGGGCCGCGAGCTCGCCGGCCGGATCGCCGCCGCCCTCGAGCGCTTCGGCCTCGCGGAGCGCGCGGAGCAGAAGGCGCTGGAGCTCTCGGGCGGCCTGCGCCGCCGGGCGGAGATCGCCAAGGCGCTGCTTCACCGGCCGCGCCTGCTGCTGCTCGACGAGCCGAGCACGGGCCTCGATCCCGGGGCGCGGCGCGACCTCTGGGAGACGCTGGAGGCGTTGCGCGGCGAGGGTGTGACGGTTCTGCTCACCACTCACTTCATGGAAGAAGGGGACCGCTGCGGCCGGCTCGTCCTCCTCGACCGCGGCACCATCGTGGCCGAAGGCACGCCCGCCGCCCTCAAGGAGGAGATCGGCGGCGACGTGATCACGCTCATGGGGCCGGATCCCGAGGCCCTGGTGCGCGACCTCGCGGCCAGCTTCCCCGACCTGGCGCCGGTGCCCTTCGAAGGCGGCGTGCGCCTCCACCGGGAGCGGGGGCACCAACTGGTCGCCCGGCTGGCGGCGGCGCTGCCGGGGCGGATCGACTCGATCACCGTCGCCCGCCCGAGCCTGGAGGACGTCTTCCTCCGCCGCACGGGCCACCGTCTGTACGGCGAGGAGGCCGCGTGACGGGCCTCGCCGCCTACACCCTGTGGCGGCGCGAGCTGACGCGCTTCTTCCGCCAGCCCAGCCGCATCGCCGGAGCGGCCGGCACGCCCCTCATCTTCTGGCTGCTAGTCGGCAGCGGCCTCTCCGGCTCCTTCCGGCTTCCCGGCGGGCCGGCGGGCCTCGACTACCTGGAGTACTTCTTCCCCGGCACGGTGGCGCTGGTGCTGCTCTTCGCCGCCATCTTCTCCAACATCTCGGTCATCGAGGACCGCAACCAGGGCTTCCTCCAAGGGGTGCTGGTGGCGCCGGTGCCGCGGTCGGAGATCGTGGCCGGCAAGGTGCTGGGCGGGGCCACTCTTGCCTGGCTGCAGGGGCTGGCCTTCCTGGCCCTGGCGCCCGTCTCGGGCATCCATCTGACGTGGCTATCGGCCCTGAAAGCGGCGGGCGTGCTGGCCTTGCTGGCCATCGGGCTCACCTCCCTCGGCTTTGCCTTCGCCTGGAAGCTCGACTCCACTCAGGGCTTCCACGCCGTGATGAACCTCGTGCTGTTCCCGATGTGGCTCCTCTCGGGCTCGCTCTTCCCCGCGAGCGGTGCGCCCGCGTGGCTGTCGGCGGCGATGTGGCTGAACCCGCTGACCTATGGGATCGCGGCGCTGCGCTGGGCTTTCTACGGCGGCAGCGCCGTGCTCGGCGCCGGCATGCCGGGCCCGGCGCTGTCGGTGGGCGTGACGGCCGCCATGGCGCTTGCGGCGTTCGCCCTCTGCTGGTTCGTCACTCGTGGCGGGAGGGTCGAATGATGGCTGGTCGAATGATGGCTGGACCTTCCTGGAAGCGCGGCCTGCTCTGGGGCTTGCTGGTGGCCGTGCTGATCGCGGTGTTCGCGGCGACCGTGGTGCAGCGGCTGCGGCGTCCCGAGCCGCCGCCCGTGCTCGGGCAGGTGCCGGAGTTCAGCCTCACCAACCGCGACGGCCGCACGGTCCGCCGCCAGGACCTCGCCGGCTCGCCTTGGGTCGCCGACTTCATCTTCAGCCGCTGCCCCGCCTCCTGCCCGATCATGACGGCGCGCATGGCCAAGCTGAACCGCGAGCTGCCCGAGGACCTCGGGGTGCGCATGGTCTCCATCACGGTCGATCCGGACCACGACACGCCCCAGGTCCTCCAGCGGTACGCGCAGTCGTTCTCCGCCCCCGAGAGCTGGCTGTTCCTGACCGGCGGCAAGGAGGAGCTCTTCCGTCTCTCGAAGGAAGGCTTCAAGCTGGGAGTCGAGATCAATACCGAGACGGACGCGATCGAGCCCATCCTCCACAGCACGCGCTTCGTGCTGGTGGACGGCGAGGGGCGGATCCGGGGGTATTACGACGGCTTCGACGAGGAGTCGATGGGGAAGCTGGAGAAGGATCTGCGGGCGATTACCAGGTAGGAAACAAGGCGGCCACATAGGGCCGCCCCTACAGAGACTGCCCGTTACTTCGCCGCGGCCGCCTTCTCTTCCACGATCTCGATCTGGGTGCCCGTCTTCGGGGCCTTCACCGTCTGCGTCTTGCCCGACGGCCAGGTGACCTCGACCGAGTCGACCTTCGCCGCGTCTCCCAGACCGAAGTAGAGGGGCATGACGCTGTGGGTGAGGTAGCCCACGGTGCCGTCGTTCCACTGCGTCCAGGTCTGGCCGCCGGCCTTCACCCGCACCCGGGCGCCGAGGGCGTCGTGGTTGGACTGCGTCCCCTGGAGCTTGACCTTGAGCCAGCGCAGCCCCGGCTTCTTCTCGGCCAGGTTGCTGATGAACACCTGCGGCTCGGAGTTGAGGTCGTTGGTGACGATGTCGAGGTCGCCGTCGCCGTCGAGGTCGAAGATCGCCGACGAGCGCGAGCCCAGGGTGCTCATGATGCGCACCTTGCCGGTGCGGTTGGCGCACGGGGTCTTCTGCTTGTCGGCGCCGTCGCAGTCCATCACGGTCAGGAAGGCGTGGGTGCGGCCGCCCCGCCGCGGCTCGACGCCGAGGATGAACTCGCTGTCGCGGAAGATCTTGCCGCGGTCGTTCAGGAGCAGCGAGTTGACGGCGTAGCGGAAGGGGAAGTTCATGCTGGAGGCGATGAACAGGTCCTGGAAGCCGTCGGCGTTCAGGTCGCCGGTGCTCAGGCCCCAGGGCCAGTAGTTCTCCACCCCCATCGGGTCCGAGACCTCGTCGAACTTGCCGCCGCCCAGGTTGTGGTAGAGGGCATTGCCGAAGACGTTGTTGCCGGGCCCCTGGAGGAAGTCGGCCGTCCACTTGATGTCGGACTTGAGCTTCTCCTTCTCGGGGCCGACGAAGTCGCTCATGTCGGAGTGCATGTCGGTGACGACCATGTCGGCCCGGCCGTCGTTGTCGTAGTCGAAGGCCTTGACGCCCATGGCGCCCCAGGAGGTCTTGGCGAAGTGCTGCGCCGTCTTGTCCTCGAAGCGCTTGCCCTCGACGTTCTCGTAGTAATGGCTGTCGCCCTGCATGTTGAGGACGTAGAGGTCGGGCCAGCCGTCCTCGTTGAAGTCGGCGGCCGTGGCGTCGCCGCTCCAGCCCTCGTCCCCGAGCCCCGCTTCCTTGGTCACGTCCTGAAACTTGTGGTTGCCCAGGTTCCGGTAGAGGAGGCTGAGCTCCGTCCGCTCCGGGCGGAGGTGGCCCGAGAAGGCGTCCGTCATGCCCACGAAGTAGCCGCCCCGGCCCACGGCGTCGGTGGTGTACTTGCCGATGTTGACGAGGTAGAGGTCGAGCAGGCCGTCGCGGTCGTAGTCGAAGAAGACGGCGCCGGAGGAGTGGCCGGTGTAGTCGAGCCCCGACTCCTTGGAGACGTCCTGGAAGCGGCCGCGGCCGTCGTTCAGGAACAGGTGGTTGCCCTTGCGCACGGTGGTGACGTAGAGGTCGAGGTCGCCGTCGTTGTCGACGTCGGCGAACGAGGGGGCGATGCTGATCTGGTCCTTCAGGCCGATCCCGGCCTCGGCCGTGACGTTGCGGAACTTGCCCTTGCCGAGGTTCTTCCAGAGCTGGTTCTCGCCGAGCTGGGTGACGAAGTAGAGGTCGAGCAGGCCGTCGCCGTCGACGTCGGCCGCGGCCAGGCCGTTGCCATGGTCGTAGTGGACCGCCTTGTACTCGCGTCCGCTGTCGTCCACGGCCTCGTGGCGGAAGGTGATGCCGCTCTCGGGCAGGCGGTCGGTGAACTGGAAGCCGGTGAAGACCGAGAACTGGCTGGCGGTCGCGAGCTGGGCCTTCTTCCGGGCCGGCAGGTTGGCGACGCCCTCGTCGTTGTCGGGATAGTAGAAGTCTTTCCCCGCCTGCACCTGATCCGCCGGCGTGGGCTCCATCTGCCCGTGCGCGTGGCCCGCCTCGGGCGTCTGGGCGAATGCCGGCACGCCGAGCAGGAGCCCGGCCGCGGTCAGGAGGGTGGCGTGAAGAAGTGTTCTTTGAAAGCCTGATACGGTCATGAAGTTCCTCCGAGTCCGCGAATCGTACCATCCGGCAGGGACCGTGGCGCAGGCGCCGCGCTAGCCACGATGTGTCTTGCGGCTTGTCACGGCGCTGTCGTACACTCGGGCGTCTTTTCAGATAAGCCGTTTGCATGCAGTCCAGGAAGTCGCCAAATGCGGGGCAGGAAACACACGGTCGCGGCAGTGCGTCCGCGCTACCACCGGTGCGCCCTGCCCTTTCCGATCACCGGGCTGAAAGGGAGATCGTAGATGGCACTAGTTGACGAGCGGGCCCACGGACATCACGAGGCCCACCACCACGAAGAGCCTGGGTTCTGGGGCAAGTACGTGTTTTCCCAGGACCACAAGGTCATCGGCATCCAGTATGGGTTCACGGCCCTGGTCTTCCTCCTCTTCGGCTTCTCGCTGATGATGATGATGCGTTGGTCGCTCGCCTATCCGAACCAGCCGATTCCCTTGCTCGGCAAGCTGTTCAAGACGACGGGCGGCATCATCGTCCCCGAGTTCTACAACCAGCTCGGGGCGATGCACGGCACGATCATGGTGTTCCTGGGCATCGTGCCCCTCGCCGTGGGCGCCTTCGGCAACTACCTGGTGCCGCTGCAGATCGGCGCACCCGACATGGCGTTCCCCAAGCTCAACATGGCGAGCTACTGGTCGTACTTCGTCGGCGGCGTCGTGATGCTGGCGAGCTTCTTCGCCCCCGGGGGGGCCGCCCAGTCGGGCTGGACGTCCTACCCGCCGCTCTCCGACATCGCGCCCTCGGGACAGACGATGTGGCTGTTCGGCATGCTGTTCCTGATCATCTCCTCGGTGCTGGGCTCGACGAACTTCATCGTCACCATCATCCAGCTCCGGGCGCCGGGCTTGACCTGGATGCGGCTGCCCTTCTTCGTCTGGGCGCAGTTCGTCACCTCGTTCCTGCTGCTGCTCGCCTTCCCGGCCCTGCAGGCGGCGGCGATCCTGCAGATGATGGACCGCCTGGCCGGCACCAGCTTCTTCCTGCCGAGCGGCCTGGTGGTCTCCGGCCAGCAGCTCGCGGTCTCCGGCGGCGGCAGCCCGCTGCTCTGGCAGCACCTGTTCTGGTTTCTGGCCCACCCGGAGGTCTACGTCCTGATCCTGCCGGCCTTCGGCATCATCGCCGAGGTGATCGCCAACAACACGCGCAAGCCCCTGTGGGGCTACCGCTCGATGGTCTGGGCCATCACCTTCCTCGGCTTCATGTCGTTCATCGTGTGGGCCCACCACATGTTCATGACGGGTATGGGCACGGTCATGAGCACCTTCTTCCAGACGACGACGATGATCATCTCGATCCCGTCGGTGATCGTCCTGACGGCGCTCATCATCTCGCTCTGGGGGGCCTCGATCCGGTACACGGTGCCGATGCTCTTCGCCCTCGCCTTCCTGCCGATGTTCGCCATCGGCGGCTTGACGGGCCTGCCCCTCGGCCTGGCGCCCACGGACATCCACCTGCACGACACCTACTACGTCATCGGCCACTTCCACTACGTGGTGGCGCCGGGGACGATCTTCGCGATGTTCGCCGGCATCTACTACTGGTTCCCCAAGCTCACCGGCCGCTCGATGAGCAACCTGCTCGGCCATCTCCACTTCTGGCCCTCGTTCCTGTTCATCAACGGCATTTTCATGCCGATGTTCATCCAGGGCATGGCGGGCGTCTCGCGCCGGCTCTACGACGGCGGCGCCTCCTACTCCCACGCCCAGGGAGTGCTGCACTGGAACACGTTCATGTCGGCTTCGGCCTGGCTGCTGGGGCTCGCCCAGATCCCGTTCATCATCAACCTCTTCTGGAGCATGTGGAAGGGGAAGAAGGTCGGCAGCAACCCGTGGGGAGCCACCACCCTCGAGTGGGCCGCCACGACGTCGCCGCCGCTCGCCCATGGCAACTTCACCGAGATCCCGACCGCCGTCCGCGGGCCGTACGACTACAGCCTGCCGGGTGCTCCCCAGGACTTCGTGCCGCAGCACCAGGAGGCTTGAGCCATGGACATTCCGTATAACGTCGAGCCCCGCCCCGATACCGGGCTGTACAACGCCAAGCTGGGCATCTGGCTCTTCCTGGCCTCCGAGGTGATGCTCTTCGGCGCGCTGTTCTCCTCCTACGTGCTGCTGCGCACCGGAGCGCCTCCGGGCACCTGGCACCACGGGCGCGAGTTCCTCAACGTGCCGATGGCGACGCTCAACACGATCATCCTGATCGCCTCCTCGGTGACCATGGTGATGTCCTGGGCGTCGCTCAAGCTGAACGACTTCAAGAAGTTCAGGCTCTACCTGGGGTTGACGTTCCTGTGCGGCGTCGGCTTCCTGTGCGTCAAGGCCTATGAGTACGGCACCAAGTTCCATCATGGCTACTTCCCGAAGAGCAACACCTTCCTCGCCATCTACTTCACCCTGACCGGCCTGCACGTCCTGCACGTGATCGGCGGGATGATCGTCAACGGTTACTTCGTGGGCCCCGGCGCCAAGATGTGGCGCACCGAGCCCGAGCGGTTCACCAACCGCATCGAGGTGGCGGGCCTGTACTGGCACTTCGTGGACCTGGTCTGGATCTTCCTGTTCCCGACCCTGTACCTGCTCTGACCGAGGAGAGACGACGATGAGCACAACCGACGCCGAATCGATCCGGAAACAGACCCGGGCCTATATCGGGGTGTTCTTCGCCCTGATGGTCCTCACCGTCCTGACGGTCGCCGTCAGCTACTTCCACATGCCGGTCGTGCTGGCCGTGGTGGTGGCCCTGGCGATCGCGAGCTTCAAGGGCTCGCTGGTGGCGGCGGTCTTCATGCACCTCTCCCACGAGCGGAAGGTGATCTACTGGGTGCTGATCCTGACGGTGGTCTTCTTCATCGTCTTGATGGCCATTCCTTCGCTCTGGCAGTGGGATCTGCGAGTCGCGAGATGAGCATGTCGCTACGCTCGTTCCACCTGTTCTTCATCGCCGTTTCGGTGCTGCTGGCGGTGTGGGTCGGGGCATGGGGCGTGCAGAGCTATCTCACGACGAAGAGCGTGGGCGACCTGGCCCTGGGAGTGATCTTCTTCGTGCTGGGATTCGTCCTGCTGATCTACGGCCGGAGCGTGCGCAAGAAGCTCCGCGCGCTGGCTCCCGAGGACGAGGAGTGAAGCCGATGGCAACTTTCAAGAAGCTCGCAATCGTTCTGGTGGCGGCGTGGCTCATCCTGCCGCCGGCCGCCATGGCCTGCGCCACCTGCTACGGCGCGGCCGACTCGCCCATGACCTCCGGGATGAACAACGCCATCTTGACCCTGATCGGCGTGGTCGGCCTGGTATACGTCGGGATCGGTAAGGTGATCCTGGACTTCAGACGGCGTTCCAAGAAGCTCTCAGAGAAGGTAACGGTGCGGCCGCGGCTGCGCCTCATCCACGGAGAGAAACAGTGATGGAGAAGACCCTCGGACTCCCAATGGGATTCCCGCCGGACGCGTCGGCTCACGGCCTGGAGCTCGACAAGCTGACGGCCGTCGTCCACTGGTTCATGATCGTGCTGTTCGTCGGTTGGGGTATCTTCTTCCTCTACTGCCTCTTCCGGTTCCGCCGCAAGGCCAACCCGGTGGCGAGCTACGGCGGCGCGAAGGGCCACTTCTCGACCTGGGGCGAGGCGGGCGTGGTGCTGGTCGAGGTGATCCTTCTGGTCGCCTTCGCCGTGCCGATCTGGGCGAAGCGGGTCAACGCCGTGCCCGACAAGTCGCAGGCCGTGCAGGTGCGGGTGGTGGCCGAGCAGTTCGCCTGGAACATCCACTACCCCGGCGCGGACGGCCTCTTCGGGCGCACCGATCCGACGAAGATCACCGCCGGCGCCAACCCCCTGGGGCTCGACCGCGACGATCCGGCGGGCAAGGACGACATCACGACGATCAACCAGCTCCACCTGCCGGTGGGCAAGCCGGTGCTGATCTACCTCAGCAGCAAGGACGTGATCCACAGTTTCTTCCTGCCGGAGATGCGGGTGAAGCAGGATGCCATTCCCGGCCAGGTGATCCCGATCTACTTCACGGCCGTGAAGGTCAACCCGCCGGAGGCGGCGCTGCCCGGGTGCGCCGTCAAGAAGACCTGCTGGGAGATCGCCTGCGCGCAGCTCTGCGGCCTCACCCACTACCGGATGCAGGGCTATCTGACGGTCGAGAACCAGGCGGATTACGACGCCTGGCTGGCGAAGAGCGCGCCGAAGGTCCCCACCACGGCCCCGGTCGTCGTGGCTCCGCTGCCGCCGACGGGCTCGCCGAGCCCCGAGCCGGCGACCGCGGCGGGGCCGGCTCCCGTGGGGTCGAACCCGGCCGGCAACGCACCGAAGCCGCCCTCGCTGCCGGCCAATCCGCCGCCGCCGTGAACCCCGTTGGACGGGGCGCCCTCATGGGCGCCCCGCCTTCCGTCTACAATCCCCGCCATGCTTCAGGTCCAGGATCTGCCCGCGGTCAACGCGGCTCTCAATACCCTCTCCACCCTCTTGCTGATCACGGGCTACGTGATGATCCGGCAGCGGCGTCCCATCGCCCACCGGAACGTCATGATCGCCGCCCTGGTCTCCTCGACGCTGTTCCTGACCTCGTACCTCATCTACCACGCCCATGTCGGGTCCAGACCCTTCCAGGGCACCGGGCCGGCGCGCACGGTGTACTTCGCCATCCTGCTCACCCATACGATCCTCGCCGCTGCCGTGCCCTTCCTCGCCGGCATCACCGTCTGGCGGGCCTACCGGAAGCGCTACGCCGAGCACCGGCGGATCGCCCGCTGGACGCTGCCGATCTGGCTGTACGTCTCGGTGACCGGGGTGGTCGTTTACTGGATGCTGTATCAGATGAGCTGGTGAGACATCCTTCGCCGCCCCTGCCGCGTATTTAGGAGTAGACTTCGGGGGCATACCCACGCTGTCGATCTTGAGCGGGGCGTTCGCCGTGACCGCCTCTTGCAAGCCGTAGAACTTCAAATTCAGAGGAGAGCCAATGAAGAAAGACAACGTCAGCAGAAGAGATTTCGGCAAGCTCACCCTCGCTGCCTTCGGCGGCGTGCTCGCCGGCTCGGCGCTGGGCGGAAGTCTGCTTTCGGCGGACGAGAAGAAGGAGATGGCGAAGGACGCGCACGCCTGCTGCGGCCTGAACACCTGCAAGGGCCAAGGTGCCGGCGCCGACAACGAGTGCGCCGGCCAGGGCAAGTGCTCCACCACCGAGGCCCATGGCTGCGGTGGCGCGAACGCCTGCAAGAACCAGGGCGGCACCGGCGACAACGAGTGCAAGGGCCACGGCAGTTGCGCGGTGCCCATCAAGGGCGACGGCTGGAAGAAGGCGCGCGCCAGCTTCGAGGCCTCGATGAACAAAGCCGGCAAGAAGTTCGGCCCCGCTCCCGCCGCGTGCAGCACCTAGCGCCTGGAATCTGACGCTGCCGGAAGACGTTCCGGGATGGCGGTCCCAGGCGCTCGCCGGGCGGACCGCCATCCTGTATTCCACGAAGGAGCTCCGATGAAGCCACCCCGCCTCGGACACGACAACCTGGGACTTGGAGTCGGGCTGCGGTCCGTCCATTTCGACTACATCCTCCAGAACCAGCCCGAGGTCGACTGGTTCGAGGTCATCAGCGAGAACTTCATCGACTCGCAGGGCCGGCCCCGCTACGTGCTGCAGCAGATCGCCGAGCGCTACCCGATCGTGATGCACGGCGTCTCGCTGTCGATCGGCTCCTCCGATCCCCTCGACATCGAGTACCTGAAGAAGCTCAAGCGGCTGGCCCGGGAGACCGACGCCAAGTGGATCTCCGACCACCTCTGCTGGACGGGCGTGCTCGGCCGCAACACCCACGACCTCCTGCCGGTCCCCTTCACCGAGGAGACCCTCCGCCACGTCGTGGAGCGCGTGCGGGTCGTGCAGGATGTCCTCGAGCGCCCGTTCGTGCTGGAGAACCCCAGCTCCTACATCACCTTCCAGGACTCGACGATGGACGAATGGGAGTTCGTCTCCCGCATGGCCGAGGAGGCCGACTGCGGCCTGCTGCTCGACGTCAACAACGTCTACGTGTCGAGCTTCAACCACGACATGGACCCGGACCAGTTCATCCGCTCCCTGCCGCACGAGCGGATCGTCCAGTTCCATCTCGCGGGCCACACCGACTACACCACCCACCTGATCGACACCCACGACAACCACGTGATCGATCCGGTCTGGAACCTCTACCGCACGGCGCACCAGCTCACGGGCGGCGTCTCGACCCTGCTCGAGTGGGACGCCAACATCCCGCCGTTCCCCGTGGTCCACGAGGAGGTGCTCAAGGCCAAGCGCTTCATGGGCGATCACCTGCCGGCGGCGGACGAGGCGGCGGAGACCCCGGAGGAGGCGCCCGTCCTCGCCATGGCCGGCTCCCACGTCCCCCATCCGCTCCACCACATCCGCCCGGAGGTCGATTGAGCGAAGGCGGTCCCCGCTCATTGGAGGTGGTGCAGCGCTGGTTTCAGGCCGTGGTCTCCCATCCCGACGGGGTGGAGGGAGGGGCCGTCTCGCCGGACGCGCAGGAGCTGATCCGCCTGGACCGCGGCGAGCTCGAGGCGGTGGTCCGCCGCTCGCGCAACCTCACGGCGTCCGAGCGGCTGTCGATCTACGCCAACGCCTACTACTCCCGTCTGCTGGAGTGCCTGGGCGGCTGCTTCCCCGTCCTCAAGCAGGCCCTCGGCGACGACGTCTTCGACAGCTTCGCCTTCGAGTACCTCCAGCGCTACCCGTCGCGCAGCTACACCCTGGATCATCTCGGGAAGGATTTTCCGCGGTTCCTCGACGAGACCCGTCCCGGCCGTGAGGAAGGTGAGGACTCCGAAGGAGTCGACTGGCCCGACTTCCTCATCGACCTCGCCACCTTCGAGTGGACGGTCGCCAAGGTCTTCGACGGCCCCGGCGTCGAGGGCCAAGCCCTGCTGACGCCGGAGGCGCTGCAGTCCTTCCCCCCCGAGCGGTTCGCGGAGGCCCGGCTGGTGCCCGTGCCCTGCCTCAAGCTCCTCGCCTTCCGCTTTCCCGTCAACGCCTACTACACGGCGGCGCGGCATGCGGAAGAAGGGGAAGAGGTCCCGGTACCCGAGCCCGCGGCCGAGCAGGTCGCCATCACCCGCCGCGAGTTCGTCGTCCGCCGCTACCCGTTGAGCCCACCGCAGCACGCGCTGCTGACGGAGATCCTCGCCGGCGCGACCGTGGGCGAGGCGATCACGGCAGCGGCCGGAGCGAGTGAGCTTGACGACGAGGCCCTCGCCGCAGAGCTGCGGGCGTGGTTTCGCTTCTGGGTGGCGGAAGGGTTTTTTGTGTCGGTCGCCTCGTGAGGAGACCGGGAGCAACGCTTGGGCGGTGAGCGGCAGAACCGCGCCTTTAATGGTTTCGTCCGCTCGACCGCCTAGACTAGGTGCCATGTGTTTCGTACGGCCCGCGCTCCCCTGGAAGAGGCCTTGGCCATCTTCTCCGGCCTTCCGCATGATCAATATTCGCTCTACTCCGAGATCCTGATCGAAAGCCGGCATCTTGCTCTCGCTCGTGACTGATCGGCTAGCAGCAGACAAATGGGATTAATCGACGCTCTGATAAGGCCATTTTTTCAATTCCAGACACCACCGTGGTGGCGTACGCTCCAAAAAGACCCTCACCCGTGCCCCCGGATCCAAGCAGCGTGGGCTCAGCCGGCGAGCCTCCTCGATGAGAGCTCTGGGGCTGAGTTGCACGTGCCACAGCCGCACCGCCCCGTCTTTCGAGACGGTCACGAGCCGATCGCCGGTTCTTGCAAGCTCCAGGTGGACGACTTCGCTTTCTCCTGGGAGCAGAGTCTGCAGTGTCCCGCTTGTTGCATCCACCACATAAGTGTTGCCGCCACTCGCGCCCACGGCGACCATCTTTCCATCCGCCGAGAACCGCACAATGCCGCCACCTGGCGATCCGGAGCTTCTTCCCCAAGCGTACGTCAGGCGCCTGGCTTCGCTGGCAAGCGGAAGAATATGCAACACACCGCTCACATCTGAAATTGCAACGCACCTCCCGTCTGGTGAAAAGCGCACGCTCCTGAGAGAGGAGTTGCTCTCAAACAACGTCGTGACGACGCCCGAAGGGCTTCTCAGCGTGGCCAGATGATTCTGGCCTGGACCTATTCGAACAAAGCGATTCCCGTAACTTGCAACCTCTTCGAACGCGAATGTCTCTGGAACATCTTGAATTTCGGGAACCAGTTTCCCCGTCGAGAGATCCCACTGCTTAAGCTTGCCAGTGCCATAGCCAGCGAGGAGGCGCTTCGTGTCTTTCGAAAAGGCGAGCGCTTTCGTTGCAACCCCCTGCGGATCTGGAATACGCCGGACCTCGCAGAAGGTTTTGGCATCCCAAACAACAATGAGGCCCGACCTCGCACTGGTGGCAGCAACCCTGGTCCCATCGCCAGACAGAGTTGCAGCCATGAACGACGCCCCGACATCCTCCAGGAACTCATGGATCAGCCTGCCGTCACTGTACCAAAGGCGCGCCCTGCCATCCCGGCCTCCAGTCAGAACCTTGCGCCCGTCTTCCGTAAATACGATCGTGTCGACGCCCCAGCGATGTCCCACGAGCGCCGCATGCTTCTTACCCGTGCGTACATCCCAGACGAGAACCTCACCTTTCTCGGATCCGGTGAAGAGCTTGCTACCGTCTGGAGAGAAAGCCGCTGTATTAACTCTGGCGCTTTCTCCGCGAAGAACGGGCGCGAGCGGCGAGACAAGATGCCATTCGCGGGCTGTGCTGGCCCCAAATGTTATGACTGTCGCATTGTCAGGGGAGAAGCAGGCCCGCTCCACAGATTCCGTGTGACCAGCCAGGAGAGCGAGGGCTTCACCGCGCCGCGCGTCCCATACAATCGCCGTCTGATCATCGGACGCCGTGACAAGCATTGCACCATCGCGTGTGAACCCTACATCATTGACCTGCGAATGATGCCGCAGCACGATCGGTTCACGTTCTTCTTTGGTCGAGTCGACCTGTACGACTCCATCCTGGAAGTACATCGCGATCCGTGATCCATCAGAAGAGAACCTGCCGCCTCTGATGGTGCTCCCAGAGGAACGGAGCAAGCGAGGCTGTCGATCCTCCAGGCGCCACAGTCGCACCGTGCCCCCGGGTGAACCGGTCACGGCCATGGCACCGTCGGGAGAGAGCGCTGCGAACGTAATGGCCTCGTCCTGTGGACCGAGCGTCGTCAACAAACGGCCCCCCTTGCCATCGAAAATCCGCGCCGTCCTGCCCTGCCCGTCGGCAGTGATGAACCTGGTTCCGTTCTCCGAAAAAGCGACCATCCAGATGCCGCCTTCGTAACCCTCCAGGTTGGTGATGAGACTGCTCTTCGCAGTGTCCCAGAGCCTGGCTCGCACCCGGCCCTGGCCGAGCGTCACCAAGCGGCTTCCGTCCGAAGAGAGGGCAGCGCCGTACGCGTTGCCTTCATGCCCTGGCACATCGGACAGAATCGTCCGTGTAGCGATGTCCACGACTTGGACTCGGTTGTCGCCTCTCGCTTGAACAGCCAGAGCCTTCGTGGAAGCAACCACGGCTGTTTCAGGGGCAGTTCCCTGTGCATGGTGTGCCGCGGTCAGGAGCTCCCAGGGCAACAGTGGTCCCGAGCTCAACAGCCAAACGTTCTGCGTCAATCCCGAGTCAGGAGGCGCGGCGCCGCGCACATCGCTTTCGAGCGATGGGGAGATGGAATCGGGGTCGATCCAGTGGCTGCCGTAGCGAGGCAGTACGGCTCCAACGTCTACAACGCGAGCTTCCAGCACGTTATAGAGTGCGTGTTGCAGGGCAATGAGGGCCTCGGGAACCAGAGGCCGATCGGACATGCCTGGGTCTTTCGGAAGACCTTCGAGCGCGAGCGAAAGTCCCGTGGCGTAATCTTTTGACTTCAGGCTTTGTCGTGCCTGATCAGCAAGAAATCGTGATTGGGTAGTTAATGCCGTGTCGCGCTCCCGGTTGGCTTGCTGCTTCAGCAGAAGGGCTGCAACTCCAAGCGCAGCGACGATGGCGAGGGTCAGGCCCAAGACCCCTGCTGTCATCCTCCAGCGTCGCGTCTCGGCATACCGGCTCGCCTGAATGAACTCCGCATGCAGTGTGGTAGGCCGTGGAGCGTTCGCAGGAGATTGCGCAATCCACCTCTCAGCCTCCTCGATCAGTCTGCCGCGGAGCACATCGGGAGCCGAGCGGCCTCGATCATTCCATCGCCGCGCCAACTCGCCGATCCGCGTGTGCTCCTTGATCCAGATGATGTCCGTATTGAGAGCTGCGACCAGGGCATCCGTGCGCTCATCGAAATCATTGGGTGGGTTGAAGAAGACGAGATTGATCTTCCCTACCGCGTCGGGTATTTGATCATCTGGCACCGGCTCGAACACCACAGGCGCAAGGCGCTTGTTCAGCTCCAAAACACGCTGAATCTCCCAATCGATCCACCGCGACTTGATCGAGTTGGGGCTGATGATCAGGATCACGGCATCGGCTTGTTGGATGAAGCCGAGAAGCTCGCGCTGCCACTCCTCCAGCAACGGTAGATCGCGGCGATCGATCTTTACTTCGATGTCGCGGGTTTCCAGTGCGGCCACGAGACGGTCGGCGAATTCTATATCCTTGCGTGAATAGGAGACGAAGACCTTTGTCTTCGGTAGCTGTGTCTTGTCGGTCGGCGCCGGAGAGCGCACCATGACTATCTCCTCCAAGCTTCCGGTGTCCACAAGCCGCATCCGCCACTCTTCTGGACCGGCAAGGCCTCTCAAGCGAGGCATCTAGCATAACCGTCCGTAGCCAACTGCGGGTAGAGGAGACCCGGAGGGGGCTCATCGCGAGCTGGGCGGGCACCTGTCCCTGCCTATCTCCTGTCCCGCCCGGCGCAGGTGCCAGCCTCTTCTCAAGGCGGAGCAACGCCTCGGAGGCTCAGCGAGCGACCTGCCCCCCGCGCGAGGTGCCATGCGTTTCGCCTGGCCGGTGAGGTGCCATGTGTTTCGCCCCCGGACGGAGATCCTGGCCGGCGCGACCGTCGGCGAGGCGATCGCCACGGCGCCGGAGCGAGCGATCTCGACGACGAAGCCCTCGCCGCCGAGCTGCGGGCGTGGTTCCGCTTCTGGGTGGCCGAAGGGTTCTTCGTATCGGTCTCCTAGTGATGAGAGCCCGGAGCAACGCCTCGGAAGCTCAGCGAGTGCCCTGCCGCAGGCTCCCAAGGCAGGCGAACCTCCGCCTGGGCCTGGGGGTGTCCGGCTCTTCCCCAGGCTTGTTTTCCGAGAAAAAATCTTGTAGCTTGTCCTTGGAGGTTAACCATGAGGACTACGGTCACCGAGCGTGGGCAGACGGTGGTTCCGGCGAGGATTCGCCGGGACTACGGGATCGAGCCTCAGACCAGGCTTGAGTGGATCGACGACGGCTATACAATCCGAGTCATCCCGATTCCTGAGGACCCCGTCCGAGCGGCGCGCGGCAGTTCCCACGGTTTGGGCCGGCGTCTCCTCGCGGAGCGCGAACGCGAGCGTGCCCGCGGCTGAGCGCTACCTCCTCGATACTTCCGCCGTCCTGGCTTTAACCGACCGGGAAGAAGGGTTCGAGAAAGTCGAGGAGTTGCTGGAACGAGCTACCGGCGGGGAAGCCGACGTTGGGGCCTGCGCGGTAAGCCTGATGGAGTTGTACTACATCACGATCCAAGAGCAGGGTGAGGATCAGGCGGCTCAACTCGTGGGTCTTGTCAAATCTTGGCCGGTCCGTTGGATCTACCCCGACGAGAAGGTGCTTCTTCTTGCCGGACGTATCAAGGCCTTTCACCGCCTCTCGTTCGCTGATGCGATAATTGCCGCCGTCGCAAGGCTCCATGGGGCGGTTCTGGTCCACAAAGACCCCGAGTTCGAGACTCTTGCCGACGAGATCTCTCTCCTGAATCTGCCTTACAAATAATCGCAGCTTCTTTAAGACTCCGGCCCTTGGCCCTGGTGAGGTGCCGGCGCGGCGGCGGCGGGTTCTATGTGTTGCTGCGGCCGCGAGGTGGCCGAGGCGCGATGTGTTTCGCCCTTCCCGCACCCACCCACCGGCAGCCGTCTGGTGGTGAGGTGCCATGTGTTTCGCCCGCCTGCCCGTCCGCCATCTCACGGGCGCCGCACCTGTCCGGCGCTTCCGGCCTCGCAGTGGACTCAAGGGAACTTGGAGGCAGACCTCTTTGCGGCGGGATGTCCCCTCCCGCGCCCGGAATCCGCATCTCTTAGTAGCTCCCTTCTTCGGGAGCTCTCGTGGACAAATCCGTCCCGGGATCGAAAAGCGAGCCTACCGTCATGAAAAGGAACGTGAAACGCCTGACCCTGAACCGTGAGACCCTCCGGTACCTCAACGCGGAGGAGGTGTCCGCCGCTCAGGGAGCCTCGGAGCGCCTCTGCGCGTTGACGCAGACCTGCTTCCAGGTCTGCGTCTCTCAGACCTGCCCGACCAAGTGCGGTCAGTGGTACTGCTACGGGGTGTAATACCCCGCTAATACCCCGCTAATACGCCGCCAGCCGCCTCCCGACCGTCTGTTCCGGGGAAGTTCGGGGAGCTCGGGGAGCCCGGGGCGCCACACGGCGCTCCGGGCTCCTTTTTTTCTCCCCCGCCGCCCTCCCCGGCCGCAACGGCGTGAAATGGTTTACCCTCCCTGCACACGTAAGAAGGGTGATCCGGGCCACGATGTCCATCTCCGATGTGACGACTCTGCTTCGCGCCGCGTCCCAAGGGGACGCGGGCGCGGAGGATAAGCTTTTCGCGCTCCTCTACGCGGACCTCCAGCGCCTTGCCAGAGTCCGGCTCGCCGCCGGACGCCGGTCGGGCGACTCGCTCGACACCACGGCTCTGGTCCACGAGGCCTACCTGCGGCTCGCCGGGACCACGGGGCTCGACGTGGTGAGCCGCGCTCATTTCTTCAACCTCGTGGCGCGGGTCATGCGCAACGTCCTCATCGACTTCGCCCGCCGGCGGGACGCCGAGAAGCGGGGCGCCGCCCTGCGGGTCTCGTGGCCGGAAGGGATGGACCTCGCGGCGTCGGCCGCGGCCTCGGAGACGGAGCTGCTGGCCCTCGACGCCGCTCTCGCGCGCCTCCAGGAGGAGAGCCCGCGGCTGGCCCAGGTCGTCGAGCTGCGCTTCTTCGCCGGACTGGCCCTGGAGGAGATCGCCGGCCTCCTGGGAGTCGGCGAGCGCACCCTCAAGCGCGACTGGCGCAAGGCGCGGGCCTTCCTTCAGGTGGAGCTGCGGAACGCGGGCCCGTCATGATCTCCGGTCCGCGCTGGGAAGAGCTCTTCGACGAGCTCGCCGACCTGCCGCCGCCCGACCGCGACCGCCGCCTCGCCGCTCTGGCGAGCGAGGATCCGGCGCTCGCCGCCCGCCTGGCGCAGCTCCTGGCGGCGGACGGCGAGTCCGTGGGCTTCTTCGACCGGCCCGCGGCGGAGCTGCTCGGCGACGACTCCCCCCTGCCTGCCGGCACCCGGATCGGTTCCTGGCACCTGCTCGGCCTGCTGGGACGCGGCGGCATGGGCGAGGTCTATCTCGCGGAGCGCGACGAGGGCACCTTCAAGCAACGGGCGGCGCTCAAGCTCATCAAGCGGGGGATGGACTCGCGGGCCATCGTGCGCAGATTCCTGCGCGAGCGCCAGATCCTCTCTCGTCTGGACCATCCCGGCATCGCCCGCCTGCTCGACGGCGGCAGCACCGAAGACGGCCGCCCGTTCTTCGTCCTGGAACGGGTCGAGGGGATTCCGATTACCGAGTACTGCAAGGGGCGGCAGGCTCGGAGCCCGGGTCTGGAAGGCGCGCTGCGGCTCGTCCAGGACGTGTGCGCGGCGGTCGACAGCGCCCACCGCCGGCTGGTGGTCCACCGCGACCTCAAGCCCGCCAACATCCTGGTCACCGAGGACGGCACCGTCAAGCTGCTGGATTTCGGCATCGCCAAGCTGCTGGCCGGCGGCGAGGAAGAAGACGACGCCGCGCCCCTCACTCAGCTCGACGCCCGCGTGATGACGCCCGCCTACGCCGCCCCGGAGCAGATCCTCGGCGAGCCGATCACCACCGCCTCCGACGTCTACGCGCTGGGAGTGCTGACCTTCGAGCTGATCACGGGCGCGCTGCCCCACACGCGCGACAGCCGCTCGCTCCAGGGCATGGCCGGCGAGCTGTCGCGGCAGACCGTCGAGCGGCCCAGCGCGGTCCTGCGGCGCGTCCCCGGCGAGGAGAGCCGCCGCCTCGCCCGCCGCGTGGCGGGAGACCTCGACCTGGTGGTGCTCACCGCCCTGCACCGCGACCCGGCGCGGCGCTACCCCTCGGCGGCGGCGTTCGCCGACGATCTCGCCCGCGCCCTCGCCGGCCGGCCCGTCCGCGCGCGGCCGGACACGGCCCGCTACCGGCTGCGGAAATTCGTCGGGCGCAACCGCCTGGCCGTGACCGCCGCGGCCCTCGGTCTGGCGGCGCTGGTCAGCGGCCTGGGGCTGGCCCTGTGGCAGGCGGATGCCGCCCGCCTGGCCGCCCGGCGCGCCGACTCGGAGGCCCGGCGGGCCGAACGGGTCAAGGCGTTCCTGCTCTCCGTGTTCGAGCAGTCCGATCCCGACCGGCCCCAGAGCGAGAACATCACGGCCCGCGAGCTGCTTGCCAACGGCGCTCGACGGATCGACGTGGAGCTCGCCGGCGAGCCGGCCATGCAGGCGGAGATGCTCGACGCCGTGGCCCGTAGCGAGGCCAACCTCGGCCTGATCGATTCCGCGCTCGAACACGCCCGGCGCGCGCTCGCCCTGCGCGAGGCCGTCCTGCCGCGCGGCGACGTGCGGATCGCGGCAAGCCGGGTCTTTCTGGGAGACGCGACGAGGCTTCACGGCGAGATCGGACCGGCCCAGGGGATCCTCGAACGGGCGCTGGCGGAGACCCTCGCGGCCCGCGGCACCGGCAGCCTCGAAACGGCCGAGGCCCGGCGCGCGCTGGCGAATACCTTGCATCGTCCCGAAGACCAGCCGCGCGCCATCACGCTGCTGCGCCAGTCCCTGGCGACCACGCGCCGCCTACGGGGGGACGGCGACATCCGGACGGCCGAGACCCTGCGGGATCTCGGCGTCTTCCTCGAGCAGTCCCAGCGCTACGAGGACGCCGAAAAAGCCTACCGGCAGGCTCTCGGCCGGCTCGTGCTCGCGCTGGGGCCCGGCCATCCCAAAGTCGCCTTGGCGCAGGCCGACCTCGCCGGCCTGCTCGACCGCCTGTCACGCACCGCCGAAGCCCGCAGGCTCCTGGAGCGGGCCATCGCCACTCAGCGCGCCGTCTACGGACCGCGACATCCCGCCCTGGCCCAGACCCTCTTCTCGTACGGGGTGCTCCTGCTCGGCCAGCAGCCGGCGGCCGCCGATGGGCCGCTGCGCGAGGCCCTGAGCATCTACGGGCCCGACCGTTTCGAAGGCGCCCATTGCCTGCGGTACCTCGGCATCTCGGCGATGAACCAGAAGCGTTACGAGGAGGCCGCCGGGCTGTTGGCCCGTGCCGCCGCCGTCTATGCGAGCACGCTGGGCCTCGACGACACCGAGCACTGGCGGGCCCTCGCCAACCTGGGCTGGGCGCACCTGAAGCTGGGCCGGATCGGGTTGGCCCGCCGGGAGCTCACCACGGCGGTGACGCGCATCGAACGGCTTACCGGCCCCCAGAGCTACGCGCTACGCCTGCCGCTCAAACAACTGGGCGAGACGCTCACCAAGGCCGGTGCCCACGACGAGGCGGTCTCCACGCTCGAACGCGTGCGCCGGATGGAGGTGAAGCTCTACGGCACCGCCCGGCACCGCGACATCGCCGGCTCGGACCTCCTGCTGGCCCGGGCACGGATCGCCCGGGACGCGCCCGGAGACCGAGCAGCGGCCCGCCGCTCCCTGGAAGGGGCACTGGCCATTTTCTCCGGCCGCCCCCATCCGCAAGATGCGCTCTACTCCGAGATCCTGATCGAAAGCCGGCGTCTCGCCTTCTCCAGGGATTGAATCGCGAATCGGTAGGTGGGCCCAGAAGCTGACGAGACCTTGAATCACCAAGCCTCCTAAGCTACTCTTCCAGAAAGAGTGGAGATTTTTTTGGTTGTTTTGTGCAAATAGCGAGAGGGCTCTGGAGGGAGAGATGAAGAGGACCTGTCGGTGGATCTTCGCGGCGGTCGTTCCGTTCCTGGTAATTCCGTCCCTGGTTATTCCCCTGATAGGGGCGGCCTCGCCGGCTGGGGCGCAGGCTCCCGGGCTGGAGCCGGAGTTTGAAGCGGCCCGGAGGGAGCCGGGGATTCCGGTGGGGCCGGGGCTCTGGCGGCTCCATGGCGTGGACCCCAACCTCGGCAGCACGGAAGACCTGGCGCCGCTGCGCCGGATGATCGGCAAGGCCACGGTCGTGGGCCTGGGCGAGTCGTGGCATACCTCGGGCGGCTTCTACAAGATGAAGCACCGGATCTTCCGTGATCTGGTGGAGAACATGGGCTTTCGCGTCTTCGCGATGGAGAGCCACTGGGCCAGCGGGGAGAAGGCGAACCGGTACGTCCAGACCTGCGAAGGCTCTCCGGACGAGGCCCTCGACCTCCACATCCCCGTCTGGCAGAGCGTCGAGGTGCGCGAGCTTCTCCAATGGATGTGCGAGTGGAACCAGGCTCATCCCGACGACCGGGTCCACTACTTCGGCTTCGACATCCAGTTGCCTGGCCTCGATGGCCCGGGGCTGGTCGCCTTCCTCGGGCGGACCGGCATTCCGCAGGAGCACCCCTGGGTCGCGGGCATCCGGAAGTGCGATGGAGTGGCCGTCAACTACCCCCCCAACCAGATCCCTCCGGAGGCCCACGAGCAGTGCATCGCGGCGTTGACGGAGGTCGAAGGCCACTTCCAGCGCAACGGCCGGTCGCTCCAGGAGCAGACGTCCAAGGACGACTTCGATCTCGCCAAGCTCCGGTCGTTGAGCCTCAAGGCCTATGAGGAGCAGGTCTTCTTCATCGGGGACGATTATTTTGGAGAGGATTTCGCGAAGGGTTTCAACAAGCGGGATGAAGCGATGGCCAAGATCTTCTTCCTGCTGCGGGAGAAGCATTTCCCCAGGGCGAAGACGGTTGTCTGGGCGGCCAACATCCACGTGGCGCGCGCTCGGGTGCAGGACGGCGTGCGTCCGATGGGCAGCATCCTCGCGGAAAAGCTGGGCCGCAACTACGTGACCTTCGCCCTCGCCGCCTACCGCGCCGAGCTCGACGGCTTCTGTGGTGTTTGTGAGGTGAGCGAAGCCGGGCCGGGAACGGTCGAAGACCGGCTCCACGCCCTCGGCGAGGATGCTCTGCTCGTCGATCTGGCCCGCAGCTCCTACCTGCGGCCCCGCCTCTACGAGATGAGCGTCTTTCGTTTCGTGCCGCGCAAGCATTTCAACGGGATCGTCTTCCTGGAGACGTCCGAAAGGATGCAGCCGACAGCCTGGGCGCCATGCCGCCCGTGAGCTGATCGAAAAAAGAGCGGGGCAAACTCCTTCCAGCCTCCTCTCAAACCGGGAAGCCTCTCGGGGCCTCCCGGGCCGAAAGTGCCTGGCCTTCCTGTCGCAGGTTCTATTCTCCGAACGCGTACTGCGCTCCTTTGGGTCAGGCATTTACGTTCTCGACATTCTAATCGATTCAGAAGCCTGGGCCTCCAAGGCTGCCCGTGAGATCTCTTCGCGGCGGGGATGTCCCCTCCCGCGCCCGGAATCCGCATCTCTCAGTAGCCCCTTCTCGGGGACATGGGCGTGGAGACGCCGATGTGAAAGATTAAACGATCCGACCAAGGAGAATTCATGACCCGTCCTATGATCAGGAAGCTCGTGCTCGCGGCTGCGGCTACGACTCTCGTCGTCAGCATCGCCTACGCGCTCTCGGAGCAGACAATGCCCACGGACGCAGCAGGCAGTTGCGCCAACTCGCTCACCCCCGCGGAGCTCAACTCGTGGTTCGACGCCGGGGTCGTGTCGCTGAACGGAGCGGTGAGTCCCGCCAACAGCGTGCTCTTCCCAGACGTCCCCAACTGCAGCTTCTACAAGTGGTCCGAGCAGATGTTCCTCTGGCTGACGTCCCCCGCTCCGCCCCGGTACGGAGGTGGCGGCGGGCTGATCATGAATTCGCCGGCGTTTTACGACGTGACGCCTCCCGACGCCAATGGCGGCAGGCAGTTCGTGCCCCATTCGCGTGGTTTCCTCCGGGTCTTCACCCTCCGTGCGTCCCAGAAGGGCCCTCTCGATCTGCCCGTCATCCAGGAGAAGCGCACGTTGCGGATTCTCGAGATCCTTCCCACCGTCATGTCCCGGGAACGCCGGCAGATGGTGGCGGATCAGAACGGAAATCAAGTGGAAATCGGCAGAGCCTTCCGGACGGAAAGCGGCAAGCCGGTCCTGCTCGATCTCAGCGGACGGGAGATCCGGGAGCCGCGGGCCATTCTGCAGCCGGAATTCGCCAGGAAGATCGAGCTTCTGAAGTTCTTCGACAAAAGCGAGCTGATCCAGCAGATCACTCTCGACGACAAGTCGATCGTGTCGCTCAACCTGTTCGGGAGCTTCCCGGAGACCGAGCAGGGACAGGCGGACGGCAGAGTCCTGATGGCACAGAACGGTTCGCTGGTCTACTACGCCCTCACCGTGAACAACGTCTTCGCCCTGTACCGCACGATGCAGGGTGGCTCCGTCCCGCCCGGTACGAAATTCCCCGTGACCCAGGCCGATCTCGACGCGATCACGGACTTCGCCGCCTTGAACGGCCAGCCGCCGGTGATCGATCCGGAGGCGCTGGCCATCGAGATCAAGACGTCGTGGATCGAGGCGTCGAGCCTGGACGATCCCAGCCAGTTCCTCCAGATGAAGGCGGTCGTGCCGACCTATAACACGAGCGACCCCAACGATTGGGTTCAGAACGGCACGAAGACCGCGACGCTGGCGATGGTCGGGATGCACGTCGTCGGCAGCACCAAGGGTCATCCGGAGATGCTGTGGGCCACGTTCGAGCACCTGAGCAACGGTCCCACGGAGGCATACGATTACAGCAAGAAGCCGAGCGGCACCGGACATGTCGCCGCGAACGCCCCGGGTGACTGGCTGTTCGCCTCGAACGGATCCACCGGTCCGTTCAACGAACCGCACATGGCGCCGCTGGACACTGTTCCCGGCCATCTGGTGTCGGTTTCCCCCTTCACCATCAGTCCCAGCGATACCCGGAGAGAGATGCCCTGGGGCTTGAACGGCACCGGCTCCACGGCGGGCGGGAACGCCCAGGTCATCAGCATCAACCACACGGTGCGGTCGCTCCTCGACCCCGCGGACGTGAGGAGAAACTACATCCACATAGGCACCACCTGGACGAAATCCGGCGTCGACCCCCACGATCCCGACGTTATCAACCCGCAAGTAGGAACCAACAAGCTGGCCAACACGACCATGGAGACCTACAGCCAAGGCATCAACTGCTTCGAATGCCACTTCACCAACACCACGGGCGTGAGCCACATCTTCGATAGCACGGACCCGCTGTTCTAGCCTGCCGTTTCCAAAGCCCGGACGCCCACGCGACTCCGCGTGGGCGGTCCACCTCGCACAGGCCCCGGCCGCACTGCACAGGTGCCAGCCTTCTTCGCCGCACAGGTGCAAGCCGAGGTGGGCGCTACAGTTTGACGGCTACGTTTAGCTGGTACCTGTTGGGGCACCTGCGCAAGCTATACTTAGGCGGATCTGTAAATCGGGGTGGCAATTCTGGGGCTGAGACCATCTCGTCCCGGCCTGTCCCGACGGAAGCGCTCCGTACGCGGCCGAGTGGTGGCCCGTGACTTGCGGCCTCGCCGAGGTCTGCTGAACGATGAAAGGGCGGTCTCCCGGTGGCCGCCCGCTCTCTGAGCACCTGGCACCTCGTCCGGCAGCAACGAGCCTGAGCCTCGGTTCTCTCTGATTACGTGGCACCTCTTCGGGGTGGCGTCCGCCTTGCTTGTCGCTTAGATGCATGGACGAGTCATTGCCGCAGGATCTTGGCCAGTGCCTTTCCCTTTGCGAGCTCATCAATGAGCTTGTCTAGATAGCGAATCTTCTGCATGAGCGGGTTCTCAATTTCCTCCACTCGAATGCCGCACACCACGCCTTTGATAAGCGAGACATTCGGATTGATCTCTGGTGCTTGGGCGAAGAAAGTCTCAAGGTCGTTTTCAGATCCGATCTGGTGCCGTAGTCCTTCTTGGGTGTAGCCCGTCAACCAACAGATGATTTGATCGACTTCTTCTTTCGAACGGTTCTTGGATTCTGCTTTCTTGACGTACAGCGGGTACAAGCTCGAAAACTTAATCGCGAAGACTTTCTCCTGGCGCATTGCCACTCCTCGGGTGGATTCACTTGGGGTCAACTATCGAGGCGTTAGCGGTCTCGTTGCAGTCGCCGCACTTGTTCAGGGGGAAGCTCGACTTCGCGCTCTGCAACGCGGAGCAGAACGTGGCGCTCGTGAGCGAGCCCGGCAGGTTGAAGCCGAAGCTTATCATCTGCGTGTCTTCGGGGGGATCCCAACTCTTGGTCGAGGCGAGCTGCGCGAACTGCGAGCCGAGCTGAAGCGCGTTCTCGCTGAACCCGGCGAAGCGGCCGACGGTCGCGTAGAAGACGTTCCCCGGCAAGTCCTTCCCGTAGCAGTTCAGTCCCGGCGAGCCGGGGCAGAGCGTGATCGAACTGCCGCACTCGGCGTCCGGACAGCTCGCGGACTTCGGGTTGAGCATCGTCGAGCTGTCCACCTTGAAGTCGTACGGCTGGCCGGTGCCGACGAGCGCCTTCCACTTCAGCGAAGCCGACCTCAACTCCTGCAAGGTCGTGACGGCGTTCACGTCGAGCGCGAGCGCGGACAGCCCGGCCGTCTGGAAAGACGGCAGGCCGAACAACGAGGCGTCAGCTATCTGCATGTTCGCATCGGGCGTGGGCCTCGGGCTGCCCGCGGCCTTCCGCGCGTCGTTGACCTTCGTCAGCACAGCGCCTTCGAGTATGTCGGTCGAGTTGAGCCCGGCCGCCGCCGTGCCGCCTATCGAGCCGGTTATCAACGGCGCGAAGAAGGCCGCGTTGTCGAGGTGCTGCCTGATTTCGAGCACCTTCTTATTGCGCTTGCCCGCGGCCACCTGGTTCACGAGCCATTCGGTCGCGTCGGGGCCGCACTTGGTCTTCGGCTGCGGCTCGCGCGGCGCGGCCTTGACCTCTTCGACGATGACCGAGCGCCAGAAGGACGGCGGGTTCGCGTCGGGTACTACGCCCGGCCCCGTCTGCGGGCTCGCGCCGTGTTTGAACGTGGCCTCGATGGGGCAGTCCGGGCGCTTTGCGCGCATGAGGTCCGCGACCTTGTTGGCACGGTGGCAGGACAGATTCATGTTGAACGCGGCGTCGCCTTCGGCGCTGGCGAAGCCGTGAATCTTGAGCTTGCTTCCGGCCTTGGGCTTGCTCGCGTTCGCCTCCTCGCCCGGCAGCAACTCGTCGCAGTTGACCTTGAAGAGAAACTGCCAGCCCGCCGCGCCCACGTCGCTCTGCGTGCAGTCGGGCGTGGGCGTGCCGAGGTCTGTCGGCCCGCACGCGCGCTGAACCGCGGGCGGCGCGGGCGTGAGGCGCGGCGTCGCGCGGCCGCTCATTACGGCGTCGGCCGCGGCGTCTGCCTCGCGCTCGCCCGCGTCGCCGGGCGTGCTGATGTCGAGCCGCGCCGTCTGAACCGCACCGCGCTGTCCGACCTGCTGTACGACGTGCGCCAGCTCATGCGCGAGCAGCCTTTGTCCGTCCGGCGTGTTGGGCGAGTAGCGCCCCGCGCCGAACACAACGTGGCGCCCGACCGTGTAGGCGAGCGCGTTGACGGCCGCAGCGGACTCCGACGCACGCGCGTCCGTGTGTAAGCGCACGCCGCTGAAGTCGTGACCGAGTCGCGACTCGAAGAAGGAGCGCGCGGCCGGGTCGAGCGGCCGTCCCGCG
>DATFNZ010000212.1:0-32782 GCA_035266085.1 Thermoanaerobaculia bacterium | reverse complement strand
TGTCTATTGCATGTTCCCTCCTCCCTTCCCAGGCTTCGCCTGGCGCAAGGGGCGTCTCCGCGGCGGGAAAAACGTGGGATCCCACCAACACCTCCCGACGTCACAAGTCCCGGATACCCGGAACGAACTTCGGGCACGTCGTACTAGTCCCGCCGGCCGACGGCGATGATCCCCAACCCCTTCCAGGGCAGCATGCGGTCCAGCCGGCGGATGACCGGCACGCCCATGTTGAAGATCTTGAGCTGGGAGCGGCTGAAGTGGCGGCGCTTGAGCATCTTGCCGTTGAGCCACCAGCCGGGCACCGAGGAGCGGTTGAAGTCGTGCATCACCTCGACGGTGAAGCCGGCCGTCTTGAATTCCTCGCGCAGCATCTCCTGGGAATAGCGGCAGCGGTGGCCGAGCACCTCGTCGAGGCTCGAGTAGAGGTTCTGGCCCGCGGGCACGTAGAGCACCAGCCGGCCGCCGGGAGCCAGCACGTCGTGGATGTTGCGCAGGGCCAGCAGGGGATCGCGGACGTGCTCCAGCACGTTCAGGCAGACCACCGTGTCGAACTGCCCGTTCCACGGCTCGAACGTCTTGTCGTCCTCGAGGTCGATGCGGGCCACCTTGAGGTAGGGCTTGCCGAGGGCGAGGTTCTTCAGGTAGTCGAGGTAGTGCGGGTTGATGTCGCTCGCCAGGTAGAGGTCGCGCGGCAGCAGCCAGGAGGTGATGTTGCCGATGCCGGCGCCGATCTCCAGCACCCGGGCGCCGACATAGGGCGAGATGGCGTCGGCCATCCAGCGGTTGAACTGCTGGGCCTTCTCCAGGCTGGTGAGGATGTGGGAGCCGTACTCGTCCTCGGCGTAGACGTCGTCGATGAACCGGTACTTCACCATCGTCCGCATGGCTTTGAAGGCGTCCTTCCAGCCGATCTTCTTGCCCTCGCGGTAGGTGCGGCCGAGGTAGCTGATGGGCACCTCGAAGACCCGGCACTCGCGCTTGGCGACCTTGGCCGTGATCTCCGGCTCCATGGCGAAGTCATTGGAGCGGATGGGGATCGACTTGAGCAGCGGCGCCCGGAAGACCTTGTAGCAGGTCTCCATGTCGGACAGGTTGAGGTCGGTGAACCAGTTGCTGACCGTGGTCAGCAGGCGGTTGCCGAGGCTGTGGCGGTAGTAGAGCACCCGCCGGCGGTCGCTGGGCAGGAAGCGCGAGCCGTAGACCACGTCCGCGCCGTCCTCCAGGAACGGCCGGATGAGGCGCGGGTAGTCCCGCGGGTCGTACTCGAGGTCGGCGTCCTGGAAGAGGATGAGGTCGCCGGTCGCCTCCGCGATGCCGCGGCGGATGGCGGCCCCCTTGCCCTGGTTCTTGCCCTGCTCGAGGAGGCGGAGGCGGTCCGGGTGCTCGGCGGCCAGCCGGCGCAGGATCTCCAGGCTGCCGTCCTTGGAGCCGTCGTCGACGACGAGGACCTCCATCTCGGTGATCTCGGGCGCTGAGACGGAGAGCACCCGGTGAACGAGCTCGCTCACGAGGTAGCGCTCGTTGTAGACAGGGATGATGACGCTCAGCTTGAGTCCGACCAGGGCGGTTTCATCTCTCACGAATAGCTCCACTCCTCAAAGGCGGGGCATGATAGCACTCACGTATGAGCCTATCCTCCTCCCGGACCTTTCTGGGCACTGCGCTGATCGCCTTCGCCGTCCTGGCCGTGTACGGCGGGACGGTGGGGTTCGGCTTCGTCTTCGACGATCACGTTCAGATCGAGCGCAATCCGTGGCTCCGTCACCCGGACGGCTTCCGGCTGTTCCTCACCCGCCCCTTCTGGGGGTTCTACCCCGACCGGGGGCCCGCGCCGTCCAACTATTACCGCCCCGTCTTCGGTTTCGCCTACTCCCTCGTGGCGCGGATCTGGGGACTGCAGCCCGCGGCCTTCCATGCCGCCTCGGTGCTGCTCCACGCCGCCGTCTCCCTGCTGGTGGCCCTGGGAGCCCGGCGGTTTTTTCGTGATGGCCGTCTTTTTCGTAACGACACGGCGGCTCTGGCGGCCGGCCTGCTCTTCGCAGTCTATCCCGCCCACGCCGAGGCCGTGGCCTGGGTCGCGGGGCAGGCCGACCTGCTGGCGGCGCTGTTCGTGCTGGCGGCGACGTTCGCCTACCTCCAGAGTCCCAAATCTCTCCTCGGCCCCATTGCGTACTTCCTCGCCTGCCTCTCCAAAGAGACGGGCGCGGCCCTGATCGTGGTTCTGGCCGCCGTGGAGATCTCAGAGTGGCGGCGAGAGGGATCGCCCGGCGCGGCTCTGCGGCGGGCAGCGGTGCGCCTCGCTCCCTACGGGCTGGCCCTGGCCGTCTACGTCGTCCTGCGGGTGCATGCCCTGGGCGGCTTCGCTCCTCGGCATTACAGCGTGGCTGCCACGCCCGCCGGCGCCGTGGCTTTCGCGGGGGCCCTGCTCGCCCGCTACCTCGGCTTCCTCGCCGTCCCCTTTCCCGCCCGGGTGCTCACCTCGGTGCCCGCTCCCACGCTCCTCTCTCCCCTGGCGCTGGCCGGGCTGGCGGCGGCGGGTCTGGCGCTACTGGGACTGGGGATTGCCGCTTGGAGGGGGCGGGCGCGGCGGGAGATCGTGCTGCCCCTCGCCTTTCTCTTCGCCTTTCTGCTGCCGGTGCTGGCCGCCAATTCGATCGGCGGGGCCAACTTCGCCGAGCGCTATCTCTATCTCCCCTCGATCGGCCTGGCCTGGCTGGCCGGCCTCGCCTGGAGCCGGATCGCCGGCTCCCATCGGGCCGTGACGGCCGCGGCCCTCGCGGGCCTCATCGTCCTGGGGATCGCCGCCTGGGCCCGCTCGACGATCTACGGCAGCGATCTCACGCTCTTCAGCGAGGTCGTGCGCGTCAATCCGAGGAACGAGATCGCGCGCAACAATCTTGGCATGGCGCTCTATCACGAAGGCCGGCTGGACGAAGCCGAGCGCGAGTACCGGTTGGCCCTGCGCCTGAAGCCGCGAAACGTCGCGCCGCTCTCGAACCTGGCCGTCCTGCGCGAGCGCCAGGGACGGTCCGCCGAGGCCGAAAAGCTGTTCGAGGACGTGCTGCGCATTTCCCCTGTCCACGCGGTGGCGGCCGTGCACCTCGCCCGCGCGCAGATCGCCCGCGGAGACCAAACCGGAGCCGCCCGGCGGCTGGACGCGCTGTTCGCGGCCGGCGGAGAGAGCTACGACGCCCTGGTGGAGCGGGCGGATCTGTGGCTCGAGGAGGGGCGGCCGGAGAAGGCGGTCCCGTTGTTGGAGCGGGCGGTGGAGATGTTCCCGGGCAGGGTCAAGGGGCGGGAGATGCTGGGGCGGGCGCGGAAGGTCTCTCCCCCCAATGTAGAGACGCCTTGCAGGCGTCTCCGAGGCGGCAGAACCGTCTGAATGAACGATTCCTTGCCGCGGCCGGAAATCCTCTACAGCACAATTCCACCCGCGGTACAGCCTCATGAGGAACTATCTTCCCTGCCGCGGAGCGGAGAGACGCCTGCAAGGCGTCTCTACATTGGGGGAAGACGGATTCCCGTGTATAAGCGATTGGCCATGCCGAGCCCCACCCTGATCTGCCCCGTCCGCCCCTGTGGCGAGCCCCTGGAGCGCCGGGAGCGTTCCCTGGTCTGCCCTCGCGGGCACTCCTTCGATTTCGCCCGCAGCGGCTACTGCAACCTGCTCCAGCCGCAGGACCGGCGCTCGAAGAACCCCGGCGATCCCCGGGAGGCGGTGGAGGCCCGGCGGCGGTTTCTCGACGCGGGCCATGGCGCGCCTCTGCTACGGACCATCGTGGAGGAGATCGCGCCGGGCGCCGCGGTCCTCGACGTCGGCTGCGGCGAAGGGACGTATCTCGGCGGGATCGCCCGCGAGCGGCCCGTCGACGCCCATGGGATCGACCTCTCCACTCCCGCGGTCGACCTCGCGGCCCGGCGCTTTCCGGAAGCCACGTGGATCGTCGGCAACGCGGACCGGTTCCTCCCCTGGGCGGCGGGGTCCTTCGACAGAGTCCTGTCGATCGACGCCCGGCTGAACCCGGAGGAGATGCGGCGGGTCCTGGCACCCGATGGGCGGCTTCTGGTGGCGGTGCCGGGGCCGGACGACCTGGTGGAGCTGCGCGCCGCCATCCTGGGCGAAGGGGCGCTGCGCGACCGGCTGGAGCGGGCCGCCGGTCTGCTCTCCGAGCATTTCGAGATGGAAGGGCGGACGACGGTCCGCGAGACCGTCCGCCTCGGTCCCGAGGCCGCCCGGGACGCCCTCGCCGCCACCTACCGCGGCGCCCGGGAGAGCCGGCGGGAGCGGATCGAGGCGATCTCGGAGATGGCGGTGACGCTCAGCCACGACGTGGGGCGGTTCAGGGCAAGGACTTAAAGGACCGCAAGGACGACAAAGACAACAGGGACAAGAAAACTCTCCTCATGTCTTTGGGTCCTTGTAGTCCTTGCTGTCCTTGAGGTCCTTTTGATCCAGTACAATCCCCTCCTCGCGAGCCCTGATTTGTCCCCCTCCCTCTTCAAAGCCCCTGCCCTCGACTGGACCCGCCCGGGCCCGGGCATCGAGCCCGACCGCCCCGCCGGCTCCGTCGACGTCATCGTTCCCATCTATGGCGCGGCGGCCGAGCTGGCGGCCTGCCTGGCGAGCCTCCTGCGCCACACGGACCTCGGACGGCACCGGCTGGTCCTGGTCTTCGACGGGCCCCAGGGACCGGACGTCGAGGCGGCGCTGGCGGCCGTGGCGGACCGGCCGGCGGGCGAGGTCGTGATCCTGCGCAATGCCGTCCGGCGGGGGTTCGTGGGCAGCGTCAACGCGGGGATGGCGGCCTCGGAGCGCGACGTGGTCCTCCTGAACAGCGACACGGAGGTGACGGCGGGCTGGCTTCCGAAGCTTCAGGAAGCGGCTTCTTCTCATCCGGCCATCGCCACCGTCACGCCGTTCTCGAACAACGCCACCATCGCCTCCCTGCCCCGCTTCGCGGAGGTCAACCTGCTGCCCGCGGGGTGGGACGCGGAGGGCTTCGCCGCCCTCGTGGAGCGGGTCTCGGTCCGGGAGCGCCCGCGGCTGCCCACGGGGGTCGGGGTCTGCCTGTACGTCAAGCGGAAGGCCCTGGACCGTCTGGGGCCCTTCGACGAGGCGTCCTTCGGTCTGGGATACGGCGAGGAGAGCGAATTCTGCTTCCGGGCGCTCAAGGCGGGGTTCCTCAACGTGCTCGACGACGCCTCCTTCATCTACCACGCGGGCCAGCGGAGCTTCGGCGCCTCCCGGCCGGAGCGGGTAAAGGCGGCCCACCGCGCCATGGCGCGGCTCCACCCGGAGTACCTGCCGACGGTGGCGCGCTTCCTTCGCGACGACCCCCTGAAGGGGGTCAGGCAGCGGGTCACCGACAGACTGCGCCAACCTGTTTCCGCTCGATCATCCGCTCAAACCAGCCCGCGGCGGATCGTTCACCTCGTCCACGGCTGGCCGCCCTGGAACCCGGCCGGCACGGAGGTCTACGCCCGGCGGCTCGCCCGGCGCCAGGCGGCGTGGCGGGAGGTCGCGGTCTATGCCCGGCTGGCCGATCCCGGCAAAAACCTGGGAGAGGCCCTGGAGCTCCAGGACGGCGGGGCCCGGGTGCGGCTGGTGGTCAACAACTTCACGCAGCGCGATCCCCTGTCGCGCAACGCCCTTCACGACCGGACCCTGGCCGCCGACTTCGCGGCCTTCCTCGACCAGACCCGGCCGGAGATCCTCCACGTCCACCATCTGGCGGGACATGCCGCCACCCTCCCCGGCGAGGCGGCGCGGCGGGGCATTCCGATCCTCTACCAGGTCCAGGACTGGTGGGCCCCCTGCGCCCGGGCCAACCTGCTCGACGCCGAGCGGCGGCTCTGCTCGGGGCCGGCTGCCGGCAAGTGCTCGCGTTGCCTCCCCCTGACCGGCCTGCCCCCCGCTCCCCTGCTCAACGGGCTCCTCTACGCCGGCCGGGAGCGGCTGATGAAGCGGGCCCTCGGCCACGCGGATGCCTTCGTGATGGGCTCCCACGCGATTCACCAGAGCTATCTGGACCTCGGCTGGCTGCGGCCGGACGACAGAGCGTTCGTCATCCCCTACGGCATCGAGCGCCCGCCGGTATCGCCGTTACCACCGATATCGCCGGCCCGGCGGCGGCCCGGCACGCCGATGCGCTTCGGACTCCTGGGCTCGATCCTCCCCCACAAGGGGATTCACGTCGCCGTCGAGGCCTTTCGCGGCGTCGATCCGGCGCGGGCGACGCTGGAGGTCTGGGGCGACCCGGGCGTCTCCCCCTCGTACACGGCCGAGCTCGAGGCCGTCGCCTCGCCGGCCGTGCGCTTCGCCGGGCGGTTCGAGGAGGAGCGGCGGGGAGCGATCTTCGCCGGGCTGGACGTGCTCGTCGTCCCTTCGCTGGGCCTGGAGTCGTTCGGCCTGGCCGCCCGGGAGGCCCTGGCCGAAGGGGTGCCGGTGCTCGCCAGCCGCCGGGGCGCCCTCGCCGAGCTGTTCGATCCCGCCGCGGGTCCGCCGTGCGGCGCGCTGTTCGATCCGGAAGATCCGGACGCGCTGCGGCGTTGGATAGGAATGCTGCTCGAGAAGCCGGAGATCGTCGCGGCCTGGGCCGCCAGCCCGCCGCGGGTCAAGGAGATGGACGAGCACGCCGAGGAGATCGAAGAGGTTTACGGGTGGCTTATGGCCGGCCGGCAGTGATATTCAATCGCATTCCTCCATGAATCCACCCCACGCCTGCAGCATCGTCGCGAACAACTACCTCGCGTACGCCCGGGTCTTCACGCGCTCTTTCCTCGAGCGCCACCCGGAGGGGAAGGTCCACGTCCTGATCGTCGACCGTCCGCTGCCGGGCCACCGCTACGAGGACGAGCCGTTCGCCGTGACGTTCGCCCACGAGCTCGGCATTCCGGCCTTCTCCCACTTTGCGTTCCGCTACTCGCTCCTGGAGCTGAACACGGCCGTCAAGCCGTACTACCTCCTCCACCTGCGGCGGACGGAGGGCATCGACCGGCTTTGCTACTTCGACCCGGACATCCTGGTGACGGGAGACCTCTCCGGGCTCTACGGACGCCTGGACGCCGCCGACGCCGTGCTGACGCCCCATCTGACGGCGCCCCTGGAGGACTTGGGGCTCCCGTCGGAGCTGGACATCCTCCTCGCCGGCACCTACAACCTGGGTTTCCTGGGCCTCGCCTTCAACGAGCGCACCCTGGCCTTCGTCGACTGGTGGGCGCGCCGCCTCTACCGGGACTGCCTGCACGAGGTCGAGCGCGGGCTGTTCGTGGACCAGCGCTGGATGGACCTCGCGCCCTCCTTCCTGCAGAGGGTGGACGTGCTGCGCGACCCGGGCTTCAACATGGCGTACTGGAACCTTCCCCATCGGTCTCTCACCGGGAAGAACGGTGCCTGGGAGGTGAATGGGACGCCGCTGCGCTTCTTCCACTTCAGCGGCTACGACCCGCGGCGGCCGGAGATCGTCTCGAAGTATCAGAACCGCTACTCGCTCGCCGACCGGCCGGACCTCGCCGCCCTGTTCCGGCTCTACGGCGAGCGCATCCGGGAGGAGGGGCACGAGGAGGTCCAGGGCGTCCCCTACGGCTACGGCACCTTCGACAACGGCGCCGCCATCCCCGTCGTGGCCCGCAAGGCCCTGCGGCTGACCGACCCCGAGGGGCGGCGCTGGCCCGACCCGTTCGCGGCGGCGGGGCCGGACTCGTTCTTTCAGTGGCTAAGGCAGGCAGAAGACCTCTCTTCGATCCCTCTTCCCCGGCTGGCGCTGATGATGTGGGATGACCAGCCCGCCCTGCGGCGCCTCTTTCCCGAGCTCTGGCGGGGTAAAGACCGGATCGCGTTCGCGCAGTGGCTGCTGGCGGAGGATCACCTCCCCGCGGCGTTCGCGGCCGGCCTTCCTGTGGCGGTACACCAGGCGGGCGGCGGCGGGGATCCCGAGTCCGGCGGGCTGGACCGTTTCACGACCCTCCCAGGAGCACGGCCCCGGGAGGGAGAGGCCCCGTCTCCCGAGGAGATCCGCTGGCTGACGGCGGACGCCGGGTACGAGCCGCGGCGGCGGCCACGGCTGCCGCGCCTGGTCATGGAGCTCCACCGGCTCCGCTCCGATCTGCAGCGCAGCTATCCCGATCCCCTGGGCGCGGACCGTGGCGGTCTCGCCTTCTGGTATTCGACCTGGGGACGGCTGGAGTACCAGCTCCCCGACGCGCTGGTGCGGCCCGTGCTGCGCACCCTGCCCCTGCGCCGCCGGGCGTGGTCGACGCTCTGGTGGCGGAAGCAGCTCCGGCGCCGCGGCGAGGCGGCGGCCCCGGTGCCCGCCCCGGCTGCCCCTCGGGCCGCGGCACGGCCCGCCGCCGGCCCCGAGGGAATCAACGTCGTCGGCTGGGCCGAGGCTCCCACCGGCGTGGGCGAAGCCTGCCGCGGCACCCTGGCGGCCCTCGCGGCTGGCGGAATCCCTCATGCTCTCTGGAGCCTTGACGGCAGCAAGGGCGGCACCCTGGGAAAATCGGACCAGGGGCTCCCCTACGAGGTCACGCTCTACCACGTCAACGCCGACATGATGGAGACCGTCCAGCGGCAGGTCCCCCAGGCGCTGAGCCTCGGGCGGCACCGGGTCGGCTACTGGTTCTGGGAGCTGTCGTACTTCGGGGCCGGCCAGGCTGGAGCGTTCCGCCACGTCGACGAGGTCTGGGCGCCCAGCCGCTTCTGCCAGGACGCGTTCCGCTCCCTCTCGCCCGTGGAGGTCCGCTGGATGCCGCCGTGCGTGACGCCTCCGAACGCCGCGCCGGCCCGCCGCGACGCCCTCGGCGTGCCGGCGGGAAGCTTCCTCTTCTTCCACGCCTTCGACGCCCTGAGCGTGCCCGAGCGGAAGAACCCCGCCGGCCTGCTCGCCGCCTTCGCGCGGGTGGCGCGGGAGTGCCGCCGGCCGGTCCACCTGCTGCTCAAGGCCCATCACCTGGAGCATGCCCCCGGGCTGGCGGAGGAGCTGCGGCGCGGGATCGCGGGGCTGCCCGTGACGCTGTGGACGGACACCGTGCCGCGCCGCGAGCTGGACGGCTGGCTGGCGGCCTGCGACGCCTACGTCTCTCTCCACCGCAGCGAAGGGCTCGGCCTGCCCCTCCTCGAGGCCATGGCGCTCGGCAAGCCGGTGATCGCCACGGGCTATGGCGGCGTCACCGACTTCCTCGACGACACGACCGGCCTGGTCGTGCGGCACCGCCTGGTCCCCCTGGAGCGGCCCGCGGGGCCCTACCCGGCCGGCGCCGTCTGGGCCGAGCCGGACGCGGAGCACGCGGCGGCCCTGATGCGCTCCCTCGCCGAGGCTCCAGAGACCGCGCTGGGGCGGATCGAGGCGGCGCGGCGGCGGGTGCGCGAGCTCTATGCCCCCGAGGCCGCCGCCGAACGCCTGCGGCGCGAGCTGGCGCGGATCCGCCGGGCTCGGCAGGAGGCGGCTTGACGGCCCCCGGAGCCCTGACGCTGCGCACGGCCGGCCGGGTGCTGCGGGCCGAGGGCATCGAGGCCCTGCGCGACCGCGTCGCCGACCGCCTGGACGAGCGGCGGCGGCGGCTGTCGTTCCACGAGGCGCGCAGCCCTCTGGGCCTGCCGCCGATCCCGGTGCTCAACCTCCTGCCGACGGCGCCGACGCCCCGCCTGGGCGGCCTCCAGTCCCAGCTCCTGAGCCGGGTCGAGATCGAGGCGGACCGCCGCCCCCTGGCCCTGCTCTACCCGGAGGCCGCGGGCTACCGGCTGGAGGTCGCCGCCGCCGGCCGCCGTCTGGCGCTGGTCTTTGGAGAGGGGGAGCCGCCCTCGGCCGTCGCCCTGCGCGACGCCGCGTTCGAGCGCGCCGTGGCCCGCGCCGCCGCCGAGGTCGGGGCCCGCGCCCTGCACGTCGAGGGGCTCTCCGACATCCCCCTGGGCTCCCTGCTGGAGCTCCGCCGCACCGGTCTCCAGCTCGTCCTCTCGGTCCACGACTTCAGCCTCTTCTGCCCCCGGCCGCACCTGCTGGAGAGGCCGCAGCTCCATTTCTGCGGCTACTCCCGCGACCCCGAGCGGTGCGCCCGCTGCCTGGCCCAGGACTGGCCGGTGGGCCTCGGGTTCCAGGAGAACCGCCGCGCGCTGGCGCGCGAGCTGCTCCTCGCCGCCACGGCGGTGGTCTATCCCTCCGACTTCCTGCGCCGCCGGCACCTGGAGCTCTTCCCCGGGCTCGACGCCGGCCGGCAGCGGGTCGTCGAGCCGCCGGCGCCGAACGGCGGCGTACCGCCGAAGCGGCCGGACGCGCCGGTGCGCCACGTCGCCTACATCGGCCAGGTCCAGCCCCACAAAGGCGCCCTGGTGTTCGAGGAGGTGGTGCGCAGATTGTCTGCCGAAGGTGCCGAAGCCGGCCCGGACCTGCGCTGGAGCGCCTACGGCGGCGGCGACGCGGAGCTGCTGCTGCGCCTGCGGCGGCTGCCCGTCCACGTGCGGGGCTACTACCGCTCCGGATCGCTGGTCGACATCCTGCGGCGCGACCGTGTCGATCTTGCCCTGCTCCTGTCGGTCGTGCCCGAGTCCTACAGCCTGGCGCTCTCGGAGTGCCGGGCGGCGGGCGTGCCGGTGGTCGCCTTCGACCACGGCGCGATCGCCGACCGGCTGCGGCGGCACGGCGGGGGGCTGCTCGTCGAGCCGGCGGCGGGAGCCGGGGGTATCGCTCCCGTGGTGGCGGCCCTCGCCAACGGCGCCCGGGTGCCGGCGAACGGCTCCTCTTCCGAGTCTCCCCCCTCTCCCGACGAGGCGGCCGAAGCCTTCCGGGGGCTCTACCGTGAGCTGGGCCTGAGCTGAGACTCCGCGCCGGCGTCCGGAGCGTCGAAGATCGGGCTCCGCGACAGGCCTTTTTTTTGCATCTTGTAACGCAACAGAACGCCGAGAACCGCGAAACCGTACCGGACGCTGCGCCCGAAGCCGATCTGGGAGGCCTCCGGGAAGTAGCGGGTCTGGATCGGGATCTCCTGAATGCGCAGCCCGCCCCAGACACCCTGGGCGATGATCTCCGTGTCGAACACGAAGTCGTCGGAGTTGGCCTCCAGGTTCACCGACTCGAGGAAGCGGCGGCTGTAGGCGCGCAGCCCCGAGTGATACTCGGAGAGGAAGACGTAGAACGTGGCATTGGCGACGGCGGTGAGGAAGATGTTCGCCAGGTACTTCCACTTCGGCATGCCGCCCTCGAGCGGCCGGCCGCCCAGCATGCGGCTGCCGAAGACGGCGTCGCACTCCCCCCGCAGCAGAGGGGCGACGAGGAACGGCACGCTCTTGGGGTCATACTGGTGATCGGGATGGACCATGACGGCGATGTCCGCGCCGCGGGCCAGCGCCTCGCGGTAGCAGGTCTTCTGGTTGCCGCCGTAGCCCCGGTTGCGGGGATGGACGACGACGTGGAGGCCCAGGCCTCGCGCGATCTCCACCGTGCGGTCGCGGCTGCCGTCGTCCACCACCACGACGTCGTCGACCCATTCGAGGGGCAGGTCCCGCCAGGTGCGCTCGAGGGTCTTTTCGGCGTTGTAGGCGGGCATCACCACGCAGATCTTCTGCGTCCGCCGGAGTGGATCGATGGGATTGACCTCGAAGGGTGGATCGGCTTGCGGCATGGCGCGATTCTATCTGTACGGCGGCCGCCGGGCATGATAAAGAGTATCGTGGAACACGGATGAACAGCGCCTTCTTCTATCCGGCGCGCCGGCACGACCGGGCGCTCTCGACCGCGGGCCATATCGAGCGGCTGGCCCGGGCGGCGTTGCGCCATCTGCGGACCGGGCGGTTGGGCCGGATCGCCGGCGCCCTGCCCCGTCTGTCGCAGCCGTCCTGCACGGCCGTCACCGAGGCCCTCGCCGGGCAGCTTCCCACGGGCGCCCCGATCCTCTACCTGCCGGCGGTCTCCTGGAACTACCGGTTCCAGCGGCCCCAGCACCTCGCCCTGGCCCTGGCGCGCGCCGGCCACCCCGTGCTCTACGTCGACGGCTTCCTGCGCAGCCGCATCCTCCCCGCCCGCCATCTGCTGCACGCCCAGGGAGGTCTGCACGTCCTGCGGATGCGCGTCCCCGGCCGGCCCGATCCCTATCGCCAGCCGCTGGACCACCGGGCGGCGGCGGCGATGGCGGAGACGATCCTCGCCGGCCTGCGCCACGAGCGGCCGCTGATGGTGCTGGTGCAACTCCCCTTCTGGGCCGAGCTCGGCCGCGAGCTGGCCCGCCGTCTCGGCGTGCCGCTGGTCTACGACCGGATCGATCTCCACGTCGGCTTCCCCGGGGTGCCCGCCCGCCGGATCGAATCGGTGGAGGCGCGGCTGATCCGCGAGGCGGACCTGGTGTGCGCCACCGCCGGGGCTCTGGCGGAGCGCCCGCACCAGGTCAGCCCCAGGGTCCTGCGGCTGCCCAACGGGGTGGACCTCGCGGCCTTCCCCACGCCGGCCGCCGTGCGCCAGGGCCAGGACGGCGGCGCCCGCGTCGGCTACGTCGGAGCCCTCGGCCCCTGGTTCGACGTCGAGGCCGTGCAGGAGGCTGCCCGCGCCTTGCCGGACTGGCGCTTTCGCCTCGCCGGCCAGGTGGAGGACCCGGAGGTCGCCGCCCTGGCGTCGCTGCCGAACCTCGAGACGATCGGCGAGATCCCCTTCGCGGACGTCCCCGGCTTCCTCTCCGGCCTCGACGTCGCCCTTGTCCCCTTCCGCGACCTCCCCCTCACCCGCGCCGTCGATCCCGTGAAGCTCTACGAGGCCCTCGCCATGGGCCTGCCCGTGGTCGCCCGCCGCCTCCCCGAGACCGAGCGCTGGGCGGAGCCGCTCGTCTACCTCTACGACGACCCCACGAGCTTCGTCCGGCAGGTGAAGCGGGCGGTCGCGGAGCGGACCCCGGAGCTGGCTCTGGAAAGGCGGCGGGCCGCCGAGGGGGAGAGCTGGGACCGGCGGGCGGCGGAGCTGCTGGGGGCGGTGGCGGGCTAGGAAGCCCGCGGAAAGCAAAGACCGCAAAGACTGCAAGGACAACAAGAAGAGAGATTTACTGTCTTTGAGGTCCCTGCTGTCCTTGCAGTCCTTGCTTCCGCAACAACTTCAGATAGCTCACCGTCGTCCCCCAGATCGCCATCTTCGACCGCCCCTCCTGCCGGTAGGTGAAGCGGATCGGCTCCTCGCCGAGGACGTAACCGGCGCGGTGGGCGCGGATCAGGATCTCGGGCAGAAAGGCGAAGGCGGAGCTCTCGAACTCCAGGCCGCGCAGGACCTCGGCGCGGTAGACGCGGAAGCCGGAGGTCTTGTCCTTCACCCGCAGGCCGTAGAGGAAGCGCATCAGTTGGTTGATGGTGCCGGAGAGGAACCGCTTCCAGAGCGGGGTGCCCTCGACCTCGCTGGCTTCCAGGAAGCGGGAGCCGACGAGCACGTCGCAGCCGCGGCGGCTCGCGGCTTCGAGCAGGCGGGGGATCTCCTCGGGCTGGTGGTTGAGGTCCGCGTCGAGGGTGGCCACCCAGTCGGCGTCGGGCGGCACGGCGGCGAAGCCGCGGCGGAAGGCGTTGCCGATGCCGCTCGGCCGCTCCTGGTAGAGGATGCGCAGGCCCGGGATCTCCGCCGCCAGCCCCTCGAGGATCTCGCGGGTGCCATCCGTCCCCTCGACGACGTAGACGATCTCCCAGCTCCAGCCGGGGAGCGGCGAGAGGGCCGCCGCCAGCCGCCGCGTCAGGGGCTCGACGTTCCCCGCCTCGTCCCAGGCGGCGATGACCACCGTCAGGCGGCTCATGCGGCGGGCTTCCGGGCGACGACGACGAGATGGATCAGGCAGTCCCAGAGGGTGAAGTCGATGGCCACGGGCTCGAAGCCGGCAGCCTTCAGCATTTCCCGCGCGTGCCGGCGCGAGCGCAGGCGGTTGACCTCGTCAGGGAAGAAGTGGAACGGCCGGCCTTGGAGACGGGTCCGCATCCACTCGACGGGAGCCAGCAGCCAGCGGGAGGAGCCGAACTCGGGGGGCCAGAAGAGCACGGCCACCCCCTGGGGCCGCAGCACCCGGCGGAATTCGCGCAGGATGGCGATCCCCTCTTCCTGGGGGAAGTGCTCCATCACTCCCAGGTTCCAGACGCCGGCGACCGAGCCGTCGGCGAACGGCAGGCGGCGGATGTCTCCTCCCACCATCAGCCGGTAGGGACCCTCCCCGCGCGCCGCCGCCAGCGCCGCGAGCGAGAAGTCGAAGCCCACCAGCCGCCGTGCCCGGGAGGGGATCGCCGCCGAGGCCTGGCCGGTGCCGCATCCGGCGTCCACGAAGACCCCGTCGGCGGGAAAGTACGTTTCCGCGTAGTGCTCGACGGCCCGGCGCAGGACGAGCTTGCGCACCAGGGACGCCAGCTTCCCGAACAGGGCCGATTCCTTGCCGAGGGACCGCCAGTGGCGCTCCCAGACCTCCCGCTCCGGACCTCTCATCGAGTGCAAGTCTATCGAAGAGGGAAATATACTCACGCCCCCATGACCCATGAAGACCATTCCTCCACCCTCGCCCGCGAATGGGGATGGGGCCTGCTGCTGCTCACCCTGGGGGTGGGCGCGCGGGTGCTCTTCGCGTCTGTCTTCCCCACCCAGCCGGTCTCCGATTTCCGGGGGATCATCGACTTTGCCCTCGACCTGCGCGACAAGTCGCTGTTCGCCCCGGGTTACTACTGGGACGTCTTCAATCTCGGCCCGCCGCTCGTCCTGTCGCTGGTGCTGCGGGTCTTCCCCGGCTCCCCCGAGACCGTCAGCCGGCTGGCCACGGCCGTCTGGTGCGGCCTGATGCCGCTGCTGCCGTTCCTGCTCTGGCGGCGGGCCCTCCCCCTGTGGGTGCGCGCCGCGGCCGGCGGCATGCTGGCCCTCTGGCCGGGCCAGGTGTTCTTCTCCGGCGTCGTGGCGCAGGACAACTGGGTGACCTTGCCGACCGTCGCCCTGGCATGCCTGGCCGTGCCGCCGCTCCTCGACCGCGGGCGGCGGCCCCATCCGGTGGCCGCCGGCCTGCTCTACGCCCTGGCCGTCGCCATGCGCCAGGAGATGCTCTTCGCGCTCGTGCCGCCCCTCTTCGCCGCCGCCGGCTTCGCCCGGCGGGAGGGATGGCGGCCGCGCAACGTGCTGGCCTGTGCGCTGGCCGCCGGCCTCCCCTTTCTGGCGCTGGCGGCGCAGAGGCAGAAGGCCACGGGCCACTTCGCCCTCTCCTCGGTGCATGGTGGGTTCACCCTCCTGGGCACCGTCGTGCCGGGGGCAACGGCCATCGGCTGGCTCGATCCGGTCTCGTTCATCGCCTCGGTCGAGCCCGACCTGGTGCGCGACCGCCACCGGATGTTCGCCGAGGCGAAGCGGCTCGCCTTCGCCGAGGTCCGGCGGCGGCCGGGCTTTCAGGCGTTGCGGGTGGTGTCGACCGCCACCCGTTACCCCTTCCGCAGCGAGACGGAGATGCTCTATTGGAGCATGGGGTACCCGGGGACCCTGCCGGAGGCGCTGAGGGCCCGGGGGGAAGCCTTCTCCCGCGCCGTCTCTCAGCCTCTCAAGGTGGAGCTGATCGGGCTCCAGGCCCTCTTCATCGCCGCCGTGGGGATGGGGCTCGCCAGGCGCAACGGCGCCATCCTCGTCCTCGCCGCGGCCGCGCTCCTGAAGATCGGCCTGCACTCGGTGCTCGTGGCGGCGGGCCGGTTCTATCTGCCGGCCACGGCCCTGGAGATCCTCGTGGTGGCCCTCGGCCTGTGGGAGGCCGGCCGGTCGCAGGACCGGCGGGTCCCCTTGCGGGCTCTCGCCTGGGGCGCCGCCGCGGCGGTGGGCCTGTTCCTGGCCAGCAGACCGCTCTACGCCCACGTGCGGAGCCTGGACCCGGGAGACGAGCAGCGGACCTACCGCTTCCTGCTGACCGCCTGGGACCATCAGGGGGAGCTGCGGTGCGTCGTCCGGCGCGGCCGTCTCACGGCCCTGGGAGAGACGGAGGCCGTGATCGAGACCCTGCATGACTCTCCGAAGCCCGGGGAGACGGCGGTCGCCGAGTGCACGCTCCGCCAGCCGGGCCCCGCCATCCCCCTGAAGGTCGAGGTGCTCGACGGCTATGCTCCGGGCGGGCTCCCCGGCCGGATGCGCCAGCGGGTGGCGATCGACGGCCGGCAGGTGGTCTCCCACGACCTCGCGGCCGAGCCCGGCACGGGCTGGGTGGACGCGCCGGCCGGCGCGGTCGGCGGCGGCCAGGAGAGGCGGGTCACGGTGGAGGTTTCGGCCCTGGCCCCCGACCCCGGCGTGCTCTGGGGGCCGGCGGCGGGCACCCGCTTCCGGCTGTCCTCCAGCAAATGATCGTGATACCTTTCGGCTCTCTGACGATGATCGAATTGCCCCGTTCCGCGCGCATCTACGTCGCCGGCCACCGCGGCCTGGTGGGCTCGGCAATCCTCCGCCGCCTGCGGGCCGAGGGCTTCGACAACCTCGTGACGGCGACGCGCGACCAGCTCGATCTGCGCGACCAGGCGGCGGTGAACTACTGGTTCCGGGCCAATCGGCCGGAGTACGTCTTCCTGGTCGCCGGCACGGTCGGCGGCATCCTGGCCAACTCGACGCGGCCGGCCGAGTTCATCTACGACAACCTGATGATGCACGGCACGGTGGTGCACGCGGCCCACCTGCACGGGGTCAAGCGGCTGCTCTACCTCGGCAGCTCGTGCATCTACCCCCGCGAGTGCCCGCAGCCGATCCGCGAGGAGTACCTGCTGACCGGGCTGCTCGAGCCGACCAACGAGCCCTACGCCATCGCCAAGATCTCGGGCATCAAGCTCTGCCAGGCCTACCGCCGCCAGTACGGCAGCGACTTCATCTCGGCGATGCCGACCAACCTCTACGGCCCGCACGACAACTTCGACCTCCAGAGCTCCCACGTGCTGCCGGCCCTGATCCGCAAGTTCCACGACGCCAGGACCGCGGGGCGGGACGAGGTCGTGATCTGGGGCACCGGCACGCCGAAGCGGGAGTTCCTGCACGTCGACGACCTTGCCGACGCCTGCCTGTACCTGATGCGGCACTACGACGAGGACGGCCACATCAACGTCGGCACGGGCGAGGACCTGAGCATCCTCGAGCTGGCCGAGACCGTCCGCGACGTCGTGGCCCCCGGGGTCCGGCTGACGTTCGATCCCTCGAAGCCGGACGGCACGCCGCGCAAGCTCCTCGACGTCAGCCGCCTCCATTCCCTCGGCTGGCGGCACCGCACCGAGCTGCGCGAGGGGATCGAGCAGACCTACGATTGGTTCCGGGAGAGCCTCGACGAAGTGGAGCTCCGGGCCGCGGCCCACGCCGCGACCGCCTGACGCCGTGAAGAAGCTCCTGAGCCGTACCCTCCGCCGCCGCGAGCCGGTCCTGACCTCCGTCGAGAGCGGCGACGTCCACGAGGCGAGCCCGCTCCTGGAGAGCGCTCCGGAGGACGTCGAGCGCTGGAACGGCGAGTGGCTCGCGTATCTCGGGCGGGAGTGGCCGTACCAGCTCACGCCCTACACCCAATTCCCCGACAAGCCGCCGCTGCCGAAGGATCCCGACGGCCTCCTCGACCTGTCGGTCGGCCTCGGCTGGAAGCTCGGCCTCTACTGCGACCGCGACGCCCTGGAGGGGCGGCGGGTGATGGAGCTCGGCTGCGGCTGCGGCAACCTGGGCAAGCAGATCGCCCGCTACGTCGACACCTATCTGGGCGTGGACTTCAGCACCATGGCGCTCCAGATCGCCCGGCTGGTCTCGCCGCCCAACTGCACCTACATCCACGTCTCGGACCGGGAGGGGCTCGGCTACTACCGCGGCTACATCGAAACGGTGATCAGCCGCCACTTCTGGATCCACCAGAACCTGGAGATCGCCCGGCGGAACCTGGAGTTCCTGGAGCTCTTCCTGCGGCCGGGCGGGCGCCTCTACACGGACTTCTTCTGGCCGGACCCGCGGGCCGAGCAGTTCGTCGTCCTGAAGCCGGACGAGCCGCTCTCCAAGACCTATCCCTCGGCCATGTTCCAGTACACCCCCGAGGACGTCCGGCGCCTGATCTCGGGCCGGCCGTTCCGCATCCTGCGCGAGACGATCTCCCGGAAAATGCAGCGGCGTTACGTGGTGCTGGAAAAGCTGGAGAGCGCTCCCTCTGCCTAGGGCGCGGGAGCTCGCCTGCGGGTTCCTGGTGCTGGCGTTGGGCCTCGTGCCCCGCCTCGCCTTCGTCCATGCCTTCCCCACCCGGCCGGTCTCGGACTTCCAGTCGATCGTCGAATTCGCCCTGTACCTGCGCGACCACTCCTGGATCACCAACGGCTGGTACTGGGAGTACTTCAGCCCCGGCCTGCCGGTGGTCCTGTCCGTCCTCTTCCGGATCTTTCCCGGCTCGCCGGACGATGCCGCACGCCTGGCGACGGCCGTGGTCTGCGGCCTCATGCCCCTGCTGCCGTTCGTGATCTGGCGCGGCGTCACGCCGCTCTGGGTGCGGACGCTGGCTGGCACGATGCTCGCCGCCTGGCCCGGGCAGGTGCTGTTCTCCGGCGTCGTGGCGCAGGACAACTGGGTGCTCCCGCCGGCGGTGGCCCTCGGGGCGCTGGCGGCCCGGGCGCTGATCGCCCGGCACGGCGGCTACCCGGTGGCCGCCGGGCTGCTGTTCGCCTTCGGCGTCGCCATGCGCCAGGAGATGCTGATCGCCCTTCTCCCCCTGCTCGCCGGCGGAGCGGGCCTGGGCTCGCCGGCGGGACGGCGCTGGCGCAACGTGGCCCTGGTGTCGCTCGCCGCCGGGCTCCCCCTGCTGGGGCTCGCCGTCCATCGGGGCCTCGCGACGGGACGGTATGCCCTCACCTCGGAGCACGGCGGCATGGCGCTCCTCGGCTCCTACATCCCCGGCGCCTCGGTGAACTTCTGGACCGATCCCCTGCCCTTCGTCGCCACCGCCGAGCCCGCCCTGCTGCGCGATCCCGACCTGGCGAGCCTTCACCGCAGCGCCTCGCGCCTCGCCTTGCGGGAGGCCCTGCGCCGGCCGGGCTTCCACGCGGCCCGCATCACGGCCTCCGTGCTCAAGCACTCGGTCGACTCCGAGGGGGACAACCTCTACTGGTCCGTGGGCCACGCGGACACCCTGCCGGAGCCGGCGCGGGCCCGCGGCCAGGCCGTCATGAAGCGCCTCGGCGAGCCGCTGTACTGGGAGATGCTGCTCGTCCTGGCGCTCTTCCTGGCGGCCGTGGCGCTCGCCATCCGGCGCCGCGACGCCGCCGTGCTGGCGCTCGCCGCGGCCATCCTGCTCAAGGTCGGCCTGCACGGCGTGGTGGTGGTCCAGAGCCGCTACATGCTGGCGGCGACGGCGCTCGCGATCCTCGCCGTGGCGCTCGGCGCCTGGACGGCCGTCCGCGGCCGCGCGCTCCGCCCCGTCCTGATGGCGCTCGGCGCCGGCGCCGCCGGCAGCCTCGCGATCGCCCTCTCGGCCCCGCCGGCCCTCGCCTGGGTGAGGACCCATGACCGGCAGGAAGCGCAGCTCACCTACCGTTTCCCGGCGGTCCGTTTCCCCATGGCGACCTGGGGCAGCGAGGCCGTCCTCGACTGCGTGGTGGAGCGCGGCCTCGTCGCCTCCCTGAACCCGGTCCCCGCGCTGCGCACGCTCCACCAGGACCCCGCGCCGGGCGAGGCCGCGACCGCCGACTGCACCCTGGCCGGCCCGAGCCGGTCCCCCCTGGCGCTCCGCCTCCATGATCCCTATGCTCTCGGCGGCCTGCCGGGCAGGATGGTGCAGCGCGTGGAGGTGGACGGCGCCGAGGTCTTCCGCCACGACCTGGCGGCGGAGGCGGGGACCGGCTGGGCCGAAATCCCCCTCGGGATCCTGCCGCGGGGGGCACGAAAACGGATCCGTATCGAGATCCTCGCCATCCGCCCCGATCCGGGGGCTGCCTGGGGCAACGCCGCGAGCACCGAGTTCGAGCTGGTGAAGGAGAAGCCATGACCGAGGCCCTTGCAGCGGCCGCCGCCGAGGAGAGCTACCGCCAGGAGCGCGTCGCCCACTGGGACGGCGTCGCCCGCGACACGGACCGCCGCCAGGGCCTGGGCGGCGCCTACCACCGGCGCCTCCGCCGCGTCTACCGGTTCCTGGTACCCCCCGGCCAGAAGGTGCTGGAGCTCGGCTGCGGCCGGGGCGACCTGCTGGCCTCCCTGGAGCCCGCCCTCGGCGTGGGGGTCGACTTCTCGGGCGAGATGGTGCGCCGGGCCGCCGCCCGCCACCCCGGGCTGCGCTTCCTCGAGGCCGATGCCCATGATATTGACCAGGACATCGGCCAGCTCGGCGAGGCCTTCGACGTCATCATCCTCTCCGACCTGCTCAACGACGCCTGGGACGTCCAGCGCCTGCTGCGGGCCCTCGTGCCCCTGACCACCCCGCGTACGCGGCTGATCCTCAACTCCTACAGCCGCCTCTGGGAGCTGCCGCTCGCCGCCGCCCAGAAGCTGGGGCTGGCGCGGCCCGTCCTCTACCAGAACTGGCTCACCGTGCACGACCTCTCGAACCTCCTGCGCCTCGCCGGGTTCCAGACGGTGCGCCACTGGGAGGAGGTGCTGCTGCCCCTGCCCATTCCCCTGCTCGCCCCCTTCTGCAACCGGGTGCTGGTCAAGCTCTGGCCGTTCCGCCACCTCGCCCTCAGCAACTTCCTGGTGGCGCGGCCGGCGCCGGTGCCGATCCCCGCCGGCGAGGAGCCGGTCGTGTCGGTGATCGTGGCCGCCCGCAACGAAGAAGGGAACATCCCCAACATCCTGGCCCGCTTGCCCGAGATGGGTGCGGGCACCGAGCTCATCTTCGTCGAGGGGCACTCCAGGGACGGCACCTGGGAGGCCATCCAGCGGGAGATCGCGGCCCGGCCGGGGCGGCGCCTCAAGGCCTTCCAGCAGAAGGGCAAGGGCAAGGGGGACGCCGTGCGCCTGGGCTTCGCCGAGGCGAGCGGCGGCGTGCTGATGATCCTCGACGCCGACCTGACGGTGCCGCCCGAGGACCTGCCCCGCTTCTACGAGGTGCTGCGCTCGGGCGAGGGGGAGTTCGTCAACGGCGTGCGCCTGGTCTACCCCATGGAGAAGGAGGCGATGCGCTTCGCCAACCTGCTGGGCAACAAGTTCTTCAGCCTGGCCTTCTCCTGGCTCCTCGGCCAGCCCATCAAGGACACGCTGTGCGGCACCAAGGTGCTGAGCAGGGCCGACTACGAGCGGGTCGCCGCCAACCGCTCCTACTTCGGCGACTTCGATCCCTTCGGCGACTTCGACCTCCTGTTCGGCGCCGCCAAGCTCAACCTGGAGCTCGTCGAGGTGCCCATCCGCTACCGCGAGCGGACCTACGGCGAGACCAACATCCAGCGCTGGAGCCATGGCTGGCTGCTGCTCAAGATGTGCGCCTTCGCCGCCGGGAGGATCAAGTTCATTTGAGCCTGAGGAGCTGGCTGGAGCACCCCCTCACCCGCGGGCTGGACATCGACGACCCGCGCACCACCGCCCTGCGCCGCGAGATCCTCCTCGGCAAGCCTTTCCTGCGGCGCATCTACGACGAGTGGTACGGGGCGATCGCCCGCGCCCTGCCGGCCGGGGACGGGCCGGTCCTGGAGCTGGGCTCCGGCGCCGGGTTCCTCGACGGCTTCGTGCCCCGGCTGGTGCGCTCGGAGGTCTTCCTGACGCCGGCCCCCGGCATTGACGCCGTGCTCGACGGCCTCGTCCTGCCCTTCCGGGACGGCTCCCTGCGCGGCATCGCCATGACCAACGTGCTCCACCATCTGCCGAGCCCCCGCCGCTTCTTCGAGGAGGCGGCGCGCTGCGTGCGCCCGGGGGGAACGGTGGCGATGGTGGAGCCCTGGGTCAGCCCGTGGTCGCGCTGGGTCTACACCCGCCTGCACCATGAGCCCTTCCAGCCCGAGGCCGCCGAGTGGGAGACGCCGGGCGGCGGGCCGCTCTCGGGCGCCAACGGCGCCCTCCCCTGGATCGTCTTCGAGCGCGACCGCGAGCGTTTCGAGCGCGAGCTGCCCGCCTGGCGCATCCGCGCGATCGAGCCGCTCATGCCGTTCCGCTACCTGGTCTCGGGCGGCATCTCGCTGCGCGGCCTCATGCCCGGCTGGAGCTTCCCGCTCTGGCGGGGCGTCGAGCGGGGCCTCTCGCCCTGGCGAGGCCGGCTGGCGATGTTCGCGCTGGTGGTGCTGGAGCGGCGGGCCGCCTAGAGCGCGCGCAACTCCCCCGCCAACGCCGCCAGGGCCGGCTCGGGCGCGAACCGCGCCAGCACCGATTCCCGCCCCCGGCGGCCGCAGCGGCCGCGCAGGGCGGCGTCGGCCAGCAGGGCCTGCACGCGGTCGGCGGCGCCCTCCGCCGAGCCCGGGGGGAAGCACAGCCCGCAGACGCCGTCTGCCACGAACTCGGTGAACGGCGGCCGGTCCGGCACGGCCACCGGGCATTGCCGGGCCATGGCCTCGGCCACCGTCATGCCGAACGATTCGCCGTTCGAGGTGGAGACCAGCACGCCTCCCGAGTCGCGGACGGCGTCGAGCAGGGCCGGCACCCGGTGGTGGGGCAGGCCGCGGAACCACCGCAGCCGCCCGAGGATGCCGGCGGCGCCGGCGCGGTCCCGCAGCTCCAGGGCGACCTCGGGCTCGACCGGCTTGCCGGCGATCCACAGCTCCGCCTCGACTCCCCGGCGCAGCAGGGCGCCCCCGAGCTCCACGAAGCCCTGCCAGTTCTTGAGGCCGTCGAGCCGCCCGATCCAGGCCACCACCGGCCGCGGGGGGCGGGCCGCGAACGGCGCCGGCTCGCCGGTGAACTCCTGCCGCAGCGGATTGGGCACCACCCGGACGTCGACGCCGGGCCCCGTCCGCTCGAGGACCACCCGCCGCTGGTATTCGGAGGGCACGAAGACGGCCGCGGGCTCCAGGGGCGCCAGGCTGCGCAGGTACTCGATGTTCTCGAGGTACGGCGAGTGGCACTCCACGATCAGCCGCATGGGCCGCTCCGCCCGGGCGAAGAAGGCTTCCGGAGTGTCGATCGAGCTCAGCAGGTTGAAGCCCTGCTGGGCCGCGAAGCGCAGGCAGGCCGCGGCGTCGCCGACGTGGATCCGCTCCTCGCGGCCGGCGAACACCGAGCGCCCCCCGAGGTCGTGGAAGAACCAGGCATGCGCCTCGATCCCCCAGCGGGCCAGACCGTCGAGACGGGCGCGCAGCACCGTCTCGACGCCGCCCAGGGTGAGATAGCTGTAGACGAAGAGGACCTTCACGGCGCCGTCGTCCCCGTCAACTGACGTTTCTCGGCGACGCGTTGCCCGCCAGCCGCGACGGCGCTCAACAAGGCGTCGAGCCGGGCCGCCCAGGTGCACGAGGCGGCGAAGGCGCGGCGGGCCGGCGCGCTCTGCGCCCCATCCAGAGCCGCCCTCGCCAGGGCGTCGACGAAAGCGTCGACGCCCTCGGCGCGGGTCACGAACGCCTCCCCGCCCGCCGGCGGATAGACGCCGGCCGCCACCACGGGCAGGCCCATGGCCAGGTACTCGTAGGTCTTAATGGGATCGGCCCCCGCCGCCAGGCGGTCGGGCTTGAAGGGGATGACGGCCACGTCCCAGTTGGCGGCGAAGGCGGCCAGCTCGCCCTGGGGCTTCTTGCCCAGCAGGGCCACGTTGAGGGGCAGCTCGATCCCTTCCGGGCTGCCGCCGTAGCCGATCAGGTAGAACCGCCACGCCGGCCGCCGGCGCGCCGCTGCGGCCACCAGCTCCCAGTCGAACCAGGCCCCCGCCAGGTAGCCGAAGTACCCCACGGTCACCTCGCCGCGGTCGAGCGGCCGCGCCTCCCATACCACCTCGAGCCCCGTCTTCAGGCCGTTGCCGACGATGCCGACTCCGTCCCCGCCCAGCTCCCGGATCCGCACGGCCAGGAGCTCGTTGATGGCGAACACGGCGTCGGTGGCGCCGATCAGGTGGCGCTCGAAGGGCTCGTCGTACCACACCGCCTGCCCCACCCGGTGGAACTCCTGCCAGTCGTCCAGCACGTCGTAGACGGTGATCCACCCCTCGGCGTTGAGGGCCGCCAGCAGCTCGAAGAAGCCGGGATAGGGGAACTCGAACAGGGCGACCCGCTCGGCCAAGCCCGCGAAGGCCCCGGCCAGCATCTCGGGGCGGGCCACGGCCACGTCGATGGGGATCTGCACGATCCCTTCGTCCAGCCGGTCCTGGACGCACCACTCGTGGGGCCACCAGCGCCAGTAGCAGAAGACCACCGGGATGCCCCGGCGCGCCAGCTCCAGGGCGAGCTGGGTGGGCCGCTGCCCCTCGCTCTCCAGGAGCTGGGTGGCCGAGAGGATGGTCACCACCTTCCCGGCGCCGCTCTCCCGCACCCGCTCCTCGAAGCGCAGCAGGTCGCCCCGCGGATCGGGCTCGCCGCCGCTCGGGCCCGCGTCCGGCTCCGGCAGGAGCGCGGGGCCGGTCTTGACGTGCACCAGGCGTCTGGCGAGGGCCCGGCCGCCGCGGTAGACGGCGCGCTGGCGGGAGCCCTCGGGGAAGAGCCGCCGCATCAGCGCCCAGAAGCGTGAGACGGCGCTGTAGGCCACGGTCGCCTCCAGCTCGCCGAGCCGGCGGGCGAGGTCGTTGCGTTCGCGCAGCATCATGTCGCGCTGGTCGCGCATGCCCCGGTGGGCCGCCCACGACTCCTCCAGCTTGCGGCCCCGCTCCTCCCAGTCCTGACGCAGCCCGCCGAGCTCTCCCTCCCGGGCGGCGAGGAGCCCGCGGCTCTCCGCCAGCTCGGCCTCGCGGACCTCCAGGCTGAGGCGGTTGGCGGCGAGCCCGTCTTCGCTAGCCCGCAGCAGCCGCTGGAGATCCCCCCGCTCGGTCTCGCCCGCCCACAGACGTTGCTGGAGATCCTGCCTCCGGGTTTCCCCTGCCTGCAGCAGCCGCTGGAGCTCCTCCCGCTCGGCCTCCAGCCGCACCACCGACCAGGCCTTGCCGAGCGCCAGCTCGTCGAGGAACCGGCGCGCCTCGGGCCGGGCGTACGGTTCCTCCTCCAAGACCTCGAGCGCAATGGCGGCGCTCCGCCGTGCAAGCCGCTTCTTCTCCTCGGCGAAGCCGACGGACGGGGTGGCTCCGCGCAGGGCCTCCGCCACGGCTGCCGCCTGCCAACGGGAGGGCGGCAGCGCCAGCTCCGGCAGCCCGGCGTCCTCCATCAGGGCCGTCACCTTCGGATCGTAGGCCAGGCAGGCCACCGGCACGCCCGCCGCGAGGGCGAACAGGGCGGAGTGGAAGCGCATCGCCAGCACCCGCTCGCAGCGCCCCAGCAGGCCCGCCAGCTCTTCCGGGCGCAAGGAGCGCTCGACGACCACGGCGCGGGCCGGATCGGCGAGGGCGGCGGCGACGCGCCGGCTCACCGCGAGGTCGTCCTCGTAGCGCTCGCCCCCCTCGCTCTGGAACGGCAGGAACAGGAGCTTGCCGGGATAGGCGGCCAGGTGGAGGTCCAGACCGCGCGCCACCTCGGCCTCCCAGGCGGCGGGATCGACCCCGAAATCCCAATGGCGAAGGGCGACGCCCGTCAGAGGCGCGCCGCCGGTATCGATCTCGGCCTCCGGCGCCGGGGGAAGCAGGAAGGCGGGGTCGGCGGCCAGCTCGACAGGCCCCGCGAAGCCGATCTCGGCCAAAAGGGCCAGCGACCGGGCGTCGCGCACCGTCGAGCGCCGGCACAGCTCGAAAGCCACCCGGGTCAGGCGGCGCCCCTCCTCCGTCTTCAACGGGCCCACGCCCACGGCATAGATGACCGCCGGCCGGTTCAGCAGGGCCGCGAGGACGGGGTACGCGAGATAGGAGAGGAGGCCGCCCTGGCGGGCGGTGAGCAGAGTCTCGGCGGGCACCTCCCAGTAGTCCTGGAACAGGCCGCCGCCCCCCAGCACCACCAGGTCGCTCTCGCCGATGGCGGCGGCGAGCGCCGCGAGGTCCGCGGCCGGCACCGCCCGCACCCCGTGCCCGGAGCCGGTGCGCTCCGGGTCCCCCGAGGCGACGGTGATCTCCAGGTCCGGCCGCAGGGCGCGCAGCTCGCGCAGCATCGCCGCGAGGATGGCCTCGTCGCCGGCGTTGCCGTAGCCGTAGTAGCCGCCGATGAGGATCCGGCCGGGCATGTCTCAGGCCGCCGCGCCGCCGGGCCGGAACGGCTCCCAGGCCTCGCCGGCGAGCACCGCCGCGATCCGCTCCGCGGCCCGGCCGTCGCCATAGGGGTTGACCGCCTTCGCCATCTCCAGGTACGCCTGCCGCGAGTCGAGCAGGCGCGAGGCCTCGGCGAAGATCCGCTCCGGATCCGTGCCGGTCAGCCGGGCCACCCCGGCGTCCACCCCTTCCGGGCGCTCGGTGGTCTCCCGCAGCACCAGCACCGGCTTGCCGAACGCGGGGGCCTCCTCCTGGATGCCGCCGCTGTCGGTGAGCACGAACCGGCAGCGCGCCAGGAGCCCCACCAGTTGCCGGTAGTCGAGGGGCTCCCGCAGCTCGAGGTTGGGTAGCCCGCCGAGGATCTCGAAGGCCGGGCCCTGGACGTTGGGGTTGCGGTGGACGGGGTAGATCCAGAGGACGTCCGGGAAGCTCTCGGCCAGCCGGCGCAGGGCCGTGAAGATCCCCCGCAGAGGCGCGCCGAAGCTCTCGCGGCGATGAACGGTGATCAGCACCTCCGGCCGATTTCCCTCCGCCGCCGCCGCCGCCGGGCCGCAGGCCAGCCGCTCCAGGGCGTCGACCACCGTGTTGCCCACGACGTGGATCCGCCGCTCGTCGCAGCCCTCCGCCCGCAGGGCGGCGGCGGCCCGCTCCGTGGGGGCGAACAGGGCGTCGGCCAGCAGGTCGATGACGCGCCGGTTCGCCTCCTCGGGGAAGGGATGCCGGAGGTCGCCCGTGCGCAGCCCCGCCTCGACGTGGCCGACCCGCACCCCGCGGTGGAACGCGGCCAGGGCGGCGGTCATGGCCGTCGTGGTGTCGCCCTGCACCAGGAGCCAGTCCGGCGCGGATTGCGCCAGGACCTCGTCCATGGCGGCGAGCGCGCCGGCGGCGAGTCCGTTGAGCGTCTGGTCGTGGCGCATCAGGCTGAGGTCCAGGTCGGGGACCAGGCCGAAGATCTCCTGCACCTGGTCGAGCATCTCCCGGTGCTGGCCGGTCGTGCAGACGCGCACCGAGAACACGGCCGGCCGCCGCCTCAGGGCCTCGATGACGGGCGCCATCTTGATCGCCTCCGGACGCGTGCCGTAGACGGCGAGGATCGCGAGCGGTCGGTGAGACGTAACCTGGGAAGAAGTCAACTGGAAAGGGCTCCGCGGTCGCGGCGGCACTATATCTCGATCCAGCGCTCGTGCGGAAAGGGAGGGAAAGAGAAAAACCCCGCCCGGGAAGGGGCGGGGCTCAGGGGAAAGTGACGACCACGCTTCGGAGCGGCCTGGTGAACCGCCAGAGGGCTTGTCGATACTGCGTGAGAGGAGGGGATGGCAGATGGAAGACCGCACCCAGGCTGACTTCACCCCTCCGAATCTGGCGACGACTGCTTGCCGCGAAGACCGGAGCTGCTACATCGCTCCGCCGTCGCTGCCATACGGACGGCCGGTCGCCGCGCCAGACGGTCCGCTCGCCTGAGCGTGCAGAGCGCTGGAGCCCAGGGAAGAAAGGATCGTGGGAGCCGCGAAAGCCAGGCCGGCTCCCTGAATGGCGCGCTTGAGAAAGACACGGCGATCCGTCATCGAGTTGTGGTCCATACCCACCTCCTGTTGTCTTGACCCGTTTGTGGTGCAGCCATATAGTTGCGTGGTCGCGCATCATAGGCTTCGCCGCCGGCAAAGTGAGACCCAACCCATTGAAGCGAAAGCGGAACTGATCCTTGGCTCCCGATGAAGGCAAGCCCATCCGGGACGGAAACCCCGGCCCCGGCTCCACGTTCTCCCTGCGGCCGGGCGTACGCCTGGAGCCGCTGGGGGACGGGAGCGCGGTGCTGTACTCCAAAGAGCTGGATCAGAGCCTCAGCCTCAATCACACCGCAGCACTTCTCTGTAGTTTCGCCGATGGCCAACATACGGTGACTGCGGTTCTGCAAGAGATGAGCCAGCTCTTTCCCGCCGATGTCATCGAAGAAAACGTCCTTCTGGACGCCCTCAACGACCTGGAAGTCCGGCAATTTGTTCAATGGGTATAGAGGAAGTTCCATGGCTCATCCTCGGCACTTCCTTTCGTTGCCTGGACGTTCCCCCCGAAGCGAAGCCTGACCTCGACGCTCTGCTGGGGGGCTTCCCCCGCCAGCCCGCGGCGCCGGAGGAGATCGTGGAATTCCGTGTCGAGGCCTGTCAGGACTCGACCTTCCTCGAAGGTGGCGGCGCCCGCTGGGACTTGACGGGCAGCGCCGACCCGCTCAGCTCCCACATCGAGTACCGGATCGTGGACGAGGCCATCCGGCGGGCCCCGGGCCGCTGGGTGCTCCACGCCGGGGCGGTCGCGGCGCAGGGCGGCCTGGGCACCTGTCTCATCATCGGCGAGTCGGGCGCCGGCAAGACCAGCCTGACCCTCTGGCTGTGGGCGCACGGCCTGCGCCTGGGAACGGACGACCTCTGCCCCATCCTCCAGGGCGGGCTCCAGCCCGAGAGCTTCCCGCGCTCTCTGCACATGGACGCCGAGTACTCGCCGCGCCTGATGGCGAGGATCCCGCCCCGCCCGGCCTCCTTCCCCAGGGACTACTACCCCTTCCCCGTCCTGGAGGGAGCGGCGCCCATGCCGCCCGTCGACCGCCTGATCGTCCTCGAGCGGGGCCCCCGGCCGGAGGGCGAACTCGAGCCGCTGTCGCAGTCCGAGGCGGCCCACCACCTGCTCAAGGCCACGATCCGCACCCCGGGGTTCGACTTCGGCCGCGCCCTGGAGGACATGGTGCGGCTCGCCGGCGGTTGCCGGTCGCACAAGCTGAGGGCCGCCACTCCCGAGGGCGCGGGCGAGCGGGCGATGGAGCTGCTGGGGGCTGGTTAGAAAAAAGAACCTCAAGGACGGCAAGGACTACGAAGACAGCGAGGAATGGGGCCTCCCTCGTGCCTGAAGTCCTTGCCGTCCTTCAAGTCCTGGCTTCCGCCCCCGCCGCCCAGGCGCGGAGCCGGCCGGACATCCCCTGGCCCGAGGCCTCGGCGAGGAGCCCTGGCAGGGAGCGCTCCGAGAACAGCCAGGCGCGCAGGGCATGCTCCAGCCGCCAGGCGGGGATCCCCATCCACGGCTCGTCCAGCAGCAGGGGGACCAGGAGCCGGCGCAGCAGGGCCCGCTCGACGGGATCGGCGCCGCCGTCCGCCGCCAGCGCCGCGGCTTCCGTGACGCCGAGATCGGCGAGCAGCCAGAGCGGGCAGCGCACGGCACGGGGCGGCCAGCCCTCGGCCTCGGCCCCGAAGCGGGCGGCGGCGCCGGCGTCCAGCGCGAGCAGCGGCTTCAGGTCGGCGAGCCACCGCAGGCCGCCGCGGAAGGCGTGGCGGCTCAGGTGGAGGCAGCCGAAGAGGAGCTGGTGCGCCGGCGAGAGCACGCGCCGGGGCCGGCCGTCGGCCGCGACCTCCCGGCTGGCGTCCCACAACCGTTCGACGAAGCCCTGGGGCGAGGCGGCGTCGACGTCCCAGTGCAGCTCGACGACGGCCCCGCGGCGCTCGAACCCCAGGTGGAAGTGGCGCCTCAGCAGATCCTCCCGGTCGAGGTACGACTCGTCCAGGCGGAAGCCCAGGCCGGTGAGCAGAGCCTCGGCGCGCTCGAGGTCCGGCCGCCGGAGCAGCACGTCGACGTCGCACTGGAAGCGGCCGGCCCGGCCCAGCTCCACCAGCCGGAGGGCCGAGCCCTTGAGGAAGATGAGGTCGATGCCGGCTTCGGCGAGGCGGTCCAGAGCCCCGGACAGCTCGGCGTCGCGGCGCAGGTTCTCCACGGTGGCCGCCGCCACCCGCCGCCGCAGCTCGGCCAGCCAGCCGCCGAGCGCCGGCCCCAACTGCCTCTGGCTGGGGCCGAGGGCGCTCAGGGCATAGGCCTCGACGTTGAGACGGGTGGCGAGGTCCGCCAGAACGGGAGCGTCGGCCTCGCGCAAGTCGTGGCCGGCCGCTCCCGTCTCCAGGCAGAGATGAACGAGGGCGTCCCAGGTGGGCCGGATGGCGGAACCCTCCGGCCTCAGGGAGTGGGGATCGGCAGGCTGAAGGCCCGGTCCAGGAACGTCGCGACCTGCTCCTTCACCACCAGTTGCTCGGGACAGTAGAGCGGCGGGCTCGAGCTGCAGCCGGCCGTGCCGCCATCCCTGAAGAGCTGCTCGATGTACGGCGTCGCCCAGTAGTTGGCCGGCGCGTCCTGGAAGGTCGTGCCGGTGGCCGGCGGCGGCGTGTAGCTGGGTCCATGGCTGATGCGGAGCAGGAACGTCGCCATCTCGGCCCGCGACACCGAGCCCTCCGGGCAGAAGCGCAGCGGGTTGGTGTTGCAGCCGCCGGTCAGCCCGTCGTTGTAGAGCTGCTCGATGTAGGCCGCCTGCGGGTGGCTGGCCGGGACGTCCGCGAACAGGGTGCCGGTGGCGGGCGGCGGCACGAAGTCGGGGCCGCGCGAGCCGCGGACGATGAAGACCGCCAACTGGCCCCGGTTGACGTTGACCTCCGGGCAGAAGTTGCCGCCGCCGCAGCCCGTCGGGTCGAGGCGGGCGTTCTGGAAGGCCTCCACGAACTGCCAGCTCCAGCGGGAGAACGGCACGTCGAGGAAGGTGTTGTAGGCGTAGTTGGCGCACCGGCGGTCGATGGCGTTCAGGGCCGCTCCCCGGGGTGCGTGAGCGCCGAGCTGGGCGAACATGGTGGCGTTCGGGTCGGCGTGGTGGCCGAAGCCCACGCCGTGCCCCAGGAAATGGGTGCCCATCTCCTTGAAGTCGGTCTCGCCCAGGCACTGCGAGCCGTTGTTCACGATCACCGACATGCCGGTGATGGGCCGCCAGTTGTCGCCGGAATGGGGAGCCGGAGCGTTCGGACTCATGTTCACGAAGGTGCCGAAGATGGCCACCTGGCCGCAGCAGTTGGGGGAGGTCCAGCCCGCCGGCAGGGTGCCCTCGCAAGCCGTGAGGTCCGGGATCTGGCCGCAGGGATCGTTGAAGACCACCTCGTTGTTGCCGACGCGGGCGTCGCCGCTCGCGCAACTGGCGGTCCGGGCCTTGGAGCCCGCGTAGGTCAGGCCGATGACGTTGTCGGGATCGTTGGCCCAGGTGGTGGCCCCGAGCTGCACGGCGGAGACGCCGCCGTCCGAGATGCCGACCTGCCCGGGAGTGGTGTGCCAGACGCCGATGAAGCCCCCCGTCTCGAAGCCGAACCAGCGCGACGGCAGGCCGTCGGGGGCCTGCACGTACTGGCAACTGGCGGGCACGTTGGTCAGGTTTGCGCTCGTCCCGCCGAAGGGATCCCCCGCCGTGGCGGAGGAAGACGAGTCGGAGGCCAGCGGGGCTGCCGCCACCGCCTCCCGCTGCCAGACGCGGACGCCGTTCGCCGCCGCCTCGAGCCGCTGGAGGAGCTCCTGGGTGCGATAGACCCCGACCGGCTCCACGCCCGGGCGCTGGAGCACGTTCAGCTCGGCCGCCTCGGGCAGGGCGCGCAGGGTGCCGGTGGCCTCGTCCTCCCGCAGCAGGCCGTAGGAGAGCATCGCCGACTGCCAACGCCCGCCGGGAGCGCCGGCCAGGAAGAGCAGGTAGCGCCCGCCCTTCTCGAACCGGGGAGCGCCCGTGACGGTCAGCCCGACCGTGCCGTAGACGCCGCCGGCCTCCTGCACCTCCAGGCGGGCCGGGACGTCACCCTTTACCCGCTGCAGCACTCTGAAATCGGTGACCGTGTACGGCGCTTCGCCGTGCAGCTCGCTCCGCGAATCCTGCGCCTCGGCGAGCACCACGGCGCCGCTGATCCGGGCCAGCTCGCCCAGGTTGGAGGGCGGCGAAATCGTCGAGGCGAAAGCGGACGCCGCGATGAGCAAGCCCAGCAGGACCAGGAGTAGGGGGGATCGGCGCATATGACTTCGCTCCTTCCGAGTTGAACCAGACCGTTGAAGAAATTCAGGAACGGGCCCTTCACAATCAGTACTGTGGGGGTGTCTTTAACCCACACTGGCAGATACACTGAGACCCCAGGAGCAAAATACATGCCCGAAAAGGGGCTCGATAGGCTGGCACGCTGCCCGCAAAGGGGAAGAGCGGCCGAGGGCGGTTTGTTCTCTACCCCGCCAGCGCGGTCAAGCGCTCCCAGCCAGGAGATTCATGATGAAAAAGCGCTCGATGAATTGGATCCCGCTTCTACTTCTTACATGCACTTTCGTCTATGTTCAGCAGGCGGCTGCCACCACGGTCGTGCCGCCGGCCGACATGGGTGAGCTCGTCCGCGTCAGCCGGGCCGTGGTCTTCGCCCAGGCCATCGATTCCCGGGTGGAGGAAGAAAACGCTTTCCCTCACACGATCACCCGTTTCCAGCTCCTGCAGGCCGTGGCGGGAGCCGATCCCGGGCTGATCTTCGAGGTGAGCGAGCCGGGAGGGAGCGGCAGGCTGAAGGCGGCGGCGGTGCCGGGCGCCCCCCGGTTCGAGTCCGGCCGCAACTACCTGCTGTTCCTCGACGACGCCCCCGCGGGCCGGTGGCGGTCGAAGATGATGGCCTACGGGCTGCTCGAGGAGGTCGAGGGCGCCGACCTGCTGCGCCCCCTTCCCGAAGCGGGCCGGATCGAGGTCCTGACTCAAAAGAGCTACGAGCCGGCCGGCCGCTACCGCAAGGGCGCCCTGCTCGAGCACCTGCGCCAGGTGGCCCGCGGAGCGCGCTGGAACCGGCAGCAGGTCGTGGCGGCCGAGGCCCAG
>DATFNZ010000211.1:0-32594 GCA_035266085.1 Thermoanaerobaculia bacterium | reverse complement strand
CTCGTCAGCGTCACGGACTGCCCCGCCTGCAACGAGCGGCTGGAAACCGCTTTCGACGTGGCGGACATTGTGGCGGACACTGTGGCGGACACTGTGGCGGACAATTGCGTGCCGCAGGACGCCTGGGAGGAACCGCTCTCGCTCGGCGTGGCGGACCTGGAGCTCTCCTTCCGCTTGCCCAACAGCCTGGATCTGGCGGCGCTGGCTGAGGACAAGGATCTGGACGGCGCCCGCCGGCGGCTGCTCGGCCGGTGCCTCCTAACCGCCCGGAATGCGGAGGGGCAAGAGGTGCCCCTCGACCGGCTGCCCGAGACGGCGCTCCAGGCCGTCTCCGGCCGCATGGCCGAGGCCGACCCACAGGGCGACGTCGAGCTCGGCCTCTCCTGCCCGGCCTGCGGGCACGCCTGGCGGGCGGCGTTCGACATCGCGTCCTTCTTCTGGACGGAAATCGACGCCTGGGCCCGCGTGCTCCTCCACGAGATCCACCTCCTGGCCTCGGCCTACGGCTGGCGCGAGGCGGACATCCTGGCGCTGAGCCCCTGGCGACGGCGCGCCTACCTGGAGCTGATCCGCGGATGAGCGACTACCTCTCCAGCCTGGCGGCGCGCAGCCTCGACCCGGCTGGGACGGCCGTCCGGCCGCGCCTGGCGTCGCGTTTCGAGCCCTTGCCGTCGACGGTCGCGGCGCCGCTTCGGATGGAGCCTCCGGAGGAGGGACCGGGCTTTGAGGATACGGTCGAGGTGGTGAGCCCCGAGCCGCCGCGAGCCCGACGGACCCCAAGGCGTCCGGACGTGGCGGAGGAGGTGGAGCCTTTGCAGTCCCCCGCCGCGAGGATCGCGACGCCTCGACGCCGAAACGCCCGCCGGGAGAATGAGCCCGAGCAGGAGATCCTTGGCCTAGAAATCCGATCCCCGGAGCCTCTTGAATCGGGAGCTTGGCAGCACCGCCTGAGCCCTCACCTCCCCGGCCCTCCTCTCCCAGCCTCCCTCCCTGCCGCCGGGAGAGGAGGGAGAACAGCCGAAGAGGCTGGGCCTTCAAGCCCTCTCTCTCCCGGCGGCAGGGAGGGAGGCTGGGAGAGAGAGGGTTGGGAGAGTGAGGGCCCGCGGCGGCAAGGAAGCGCCATTGAAGTCGAACCTCTGGCGTCGCAGCCACCGCCGAAGGTCCTAGCGGCTGAGCCCTCGTCACCGCTCCGGCGCGATCCGGACGCCCGGACGCCCGTAAAGGCGAAGACTGACGCCGCCCCCATCCTCCAGCCTCGGGTCACGGTCGTGGAGCGCGAGCCGTTCCCCGTTCCCCGAGAAGAGCGGGCCCCGGCGCCCACGATCCAGGTCACCATCGGCCGCATCGAGGTGCGGGCCACGCCGCCGCCGGCCCAGCCGTCCCGGCCGCGGCCGACCGCGCCGTCCGCCCTCAGCCTGGAAGAGTACCTGCGCCGGCGGTCCAAGGGGGGCGACGGATGAGCAACGCCCTGTCGATCGCCGCCGCCACGGCCACCCTGCGCCAGGTCCTGATCAGCGGCGGGATGAGCAAGGTCACCCTGCTGCCACCCGACGCCGCGGGCCAGAACGTCCCCCCCGGCGGCCAGGTCAACCTCTTCCTCTACGAGACCGAGACCGACGCGGCTTGGCGCAACCAGGATCTGCCCGGCCGGGTCAAGCCCGGCGAGGCGGGCCGGCCCCCCCTGCCGCTCATGCTCTACTACCTCCTCACGGCCTACAGCGGTGAGCCGGAGGATCTCCATGGCCATGTCCTGCTGGGGCAGGCCATGCGCATCCTCCACGACCACCCCGTCCTCTCGAGGGCCGACATCCAGAGCGCCGCCGACGGTAACCCGCCCGGCACCGGCAGCGTGCCCGGCAGCGACCTGCACGAGCAGGCGGAGCACCTCCGCATCACCCTCCAGCCCCTGCCTCTCGAGGAGACCTCGAAGCTCTGGACGGCCTTCCAGGCGCCGTACCGTCTCTCCGCCGCCTACCAGGTCTCGGTCGTGCTGATCGAGAGCCAGCGCGGCATGCGGGCGCCGCTGCCCGTCCTGACGCGGGGCAAGGACGACCGCGGCGCCACCGTGCTCACCGGCTCGCAGCCGCTGCTCGACGAGGTCCGGCCCGTGCTGAGGCTGCCGGCCGTGCGGCTGGGAGAGGACCTCTTCCTACGCGGCCAGCACTTGGCCGGCGGCACCGTGGCGGTCGCCTTCCAGGGCCCGCGCGGCACCGGTCCTTTCGCGCCGAAAGAGCTGCCGGCGATCGCGGACGGCGAGATCGTCGCCCGCCTGCCCAGCCCGGACGACCTCCCGGGGCCCGTGAAGGCCACCTGGCCCGCCGGCATCTACACGGCGCAGGTGATCTCCAGCCGCACGGGCGAGCCCGACCGCACCAGCAGTGAGATCCCCTTCGCCCTGGCGCCGAGGGTCCTCTCGGTCGCCCCCGCCACGGCCCCAGGGCCCAACGTGATGGTGACGGTGAAATGCACGCCGGAGGTCCGGCCCGAGCAGCGCGTCGCCCTCCTTTTCGGCGAGCGCGAGGTGCCGGCTCCCCCTCATCCCACCCAGAGGGACACCTTCAGCTTCAACCTGACAAAGCTCGTGGCCGGTGAATACCTGGTGCGCCTGCGGGTGGACGGCGTGGACAGCATCCCGGTCGACCTCACGGCGTCTCCGCCGGCGTTCGCCGCCGATCAGAAGGTGAAGGTCACATGACGGCCTCCGCCACGGACTGGCAGCAGGCCAACGACGCCTACCTGGGGGCGGCACTCGCCTGGCTGCTCTTGCGCCTCCGGCGGCTCGAGGAGGCCGGGCAGCCGGTGCCGGCACCACCACCGGCTCCGCCACCGCCCGCCCAGCCAGCGGCGGCCGCTCCGCCCTCGTTCAGGGACCGCCTCTGGAGCCGTGCCGCCACGGAGCCCTCCGCGCTGCCCGTCTTCCTCGCCCTGCCGCCGGCCTCCGAGGCCGTCACCGAGGAGCAGATCGCCGAGGCCGCCGCGGCCATGAGCTCCGCCGCGGAGGCCGATCCGCCGCCGGCCCTGGTGCTCCTGACCCAGCGGCTGGGCCTCTCGCGCTTCGAGCGCGAGGTGCTGCTCCTCTGCGCGGCCCTGGAGCTCGACACCCGCGTCGCGGCCCTCTGCGCCCGCGCCCAGGACGACCCGGCCCGCCCCTATCCGACCTTCGCCCTCGCCCTCGCCCTGTTCGACGATCCGGCCTGGGACGTGCTCTCGCCCGAAGGACCCCTGCGCCGCTGGCGGCTGATCGAGATCAATCAGCCCGGGTCCCAACCCCTGACCACCAGCCCGCTGCGGGCCGACGAACGGATCGTCAACTATCTCAAGGGTCTGAACTACCTCGACGACCGTCTGGCGATGTTCCTGCAGCCTCTCGAGCCTACCGATGACGCCGAGCTGCCGCCCTCCCAGCAGGCCGCGGTGGACTCGGTCGTGCGCCGCCTGGAGCGCACGGCTCCGGGGCGGCGGCTGCCGGTCGTCCAACTCGTGGGGCCTGATGCGTCGAGCAAGCAGGACGTGGCCGGCCGCACGGCCGCCGTCCTCGGTCTGCACCTCTACCGCCTGCCGGCCGAGCTGATCCCCGCCCAGGCCGGCGAGCTCGAGACCTTGGCCCGGCTGGTGCAGCGCGAGGCTGCCCTCTGGCCCTTTGCTCTCTATATAGAAGCCAACGACATCGACCGCTCCTCGCCGGCTGAAGGCCAGGCGCCGCCCCTCGGCCGCTTTCTCGCCCGCAGCAACGGCCTGTTCTTCCTCGACGTCCAGGATGTCCGCCCCGAGCTCGGAGAGGCCGGCGAGGGCGCCTTCGCGCTCGACGTGGGCAAGCCCACTCTGGACGAGCAGCGCGGGGCCTGGGAGTCGGCCTTGGGCGAAGCGTCGCCTGTGAGCCCCTCGCTGCTCGCCGGGCAGTTCAGCCTCAGCCTCGCGGCCATCCGCCGCATCGCCCGCGAAGCCCTGGCCGAGCCCGCGGAGGACGAGGGAGAGCTCCACCACCGCCTGTGGGATGCCAGCCGGGCCGTCTCCCGGCCCCGCCTGGACGCCCTGGCCCAGCGCGTGGACCCCAAGGCGACCTGGGAGGACATCGTCCTGCCGGAGAAGCAGGAGATCCTGCTGCGGCAGATCGCCTCCCAGGTGGCGGAGCGCGCCCGGGTGTATGGGGACTGGGGGTTCGCGGAGCGGCAGAACCGCGGCCTGGGCATCAACGCCCTCTTCACGGGCGACAGCGGCACGGGCAAGACCATGGCCGCCGAGGTGATCGCCAACGAGCTGCGCCTGAGCCTCTACCGGATCGACCTCTCGGCGGTGGTCAACAAGTACATCGGCGAGACGGAGAAGCGTCTCCGGCGTCTCTTCGACGCCGCCGAAGACGGCGGAGCGATCCTCTTCTTCGACGAGGCCGACGCGCTCTTCGGCAAGCGCAGCGAGGTCAAGGACAGCCACGACCGCTACGCCAACATCGAGATCAACTACCTGTTGCAGCGCATCGAGTCCTACCGCGGCCTGGCGATTCTGGCGACCAACATGCGCAACGCCCTGGACACGGCCTTCCTGCGCCGCCTGCGCTTCATCGTCGAGTTCCCGACCCAGGGGAAGGCCGAGCGCCGCGAGATATGGCGGCGCGTCTTCCCGTCCGCCACTCCCACCGAGAACCTGGACCTCGATCACCTGGCCCGCCTGAACCTGAAGGGCGGCGACATCAGCAACATCGCGATGAACGCCGCCTTCCTGGCCGCCCGGGCGGGAACGCCGGTGACCATGCCCCTGGTGCTCGCCGCGGCCCGCACCGAGCTCGAAAAACTGAAGCTTCCCATCAACTCCGACGACCTCGCCTGGAGCGCGCCCGTGGAGGCGACGGCATGAACGTCAATCTCCATATCGATCGGTTGATCCTGGACGGAATCGACGTCGGACCCGCGCAGCGCCCGGTGTTGCAGGCGGCGGTGGAAGCCGAGTTGGGGCGACTGTTCATGGAAGGCGGGATGGGGGAGAGTCTGACGGTGGGCGGGGCGTTGCCGTCGCTGAGAGCGGAGGGGTTTCAGATGAGTGGTGACGGGAATCCGGCGCGTCTCGGGCGGCAGATCGCCCGGGCGGTTTATGGGGGGATTGGGAAATGAATCGGCAGACCGTCATGAAGTCCCAAAGGAAGGTTGCACCGATCCAGGACAGTGTCCTCCAGCGAAGGTGCTCATGCGGGCAGCACGCCGTTGCTGGCGGAAAGTGCGAGAATTGTAAGAAGGAGCGGCAACAAGGCAGTGCAGCTGGCGAGGGAACGCGTTCGGAAGCACCATCCATCATGGCGAAGCCGGTTAGTCCTCAGGCGCGCACCTACATTGCGCCGCGCTTCAGTCATGATTTCAGCGGTGTGAGAGTCCATGCCGAAGACAGCGTTAGAGGAATGCGGCGCGCCAAGTTTATCGGCGAGATCGACGACACTCCTGCCCAGGTTCCAGGAAAGAGTGCTGGAAGTGGGAAGGGCGGTACCGCAAAAAAAGCCAGCGGTGGTAATTGCTCGACTATCTGTAACAAGGCGTATGCCGATGCGAGCCTTAATTCCGGTGGTGGCGGCGTTATTTGTGACGGCGCAACCAAATGCGCTTGTGTCTTTGACGTGCCACCCCTGAAGAAGGGGACTTGCCCTGGGTTCGATGATCTCGTAGTTAAGGCACACGAGCGGCGGCATCTCTCCGATGTAGATTGCAATTCTAGTGGAGGGCTGCATAGGCCTCCGTTTCGAGTTCCCTCGGACGCGACTTCTTCCGAGTGCAAGCACCGGCGGGAAAGCATCGTCACTATCGATGCACTTCTTCCCAAAGCCGCGGGAATTTGTAAAACTGGAATAACTAGTATTCGGGGTCAACTCAATACGTGGGTGAAGGCTAACTGTTCGTGACGTGGAAGGAGAGCATCCAAATGCTCAAAATTTATGATGCCCTGAAGGTCGCTGGTGATTTGTTGGAGCAGCGACAGCCAGGGCATATGGCCAACTATAGGCTGACCGCTTCGAGAGTAAACGATCAGTGGGTGTTTTGGTTCGTCTTCCTCCCAGAAACGCCAGGTATGGATATTACGGTCTTCGTGAATGACGACGAGACAGCTAGTATTCTGCAGGGGATCTAAATGGTTGTTCCTTTTTTTGAGGCCGCGGCTTCAGCTCTACCGCCAATCGAGAACGCTCACCATCCGAGCTCTAAGTCAGCGATCCCGATGGACTCGGTCCAGGACGTCCATTCATGACCACCTTCCCCGGATCCCCGCGCCTCGTCAAGGGTGGCCTCGTGCTCATCGATCCGGTGACCGCCAACGTGCGGCGCATCATCGTGCTGCAGTACAACCCGGACACGCTTTCGCGCAGCTTCCAGATTCAAAGCGTGGGGGCGGACGGCGGCGACCGCTCGGAGGCGCTGCGGATCAAGGCGCCGCCGGTCGAGACGATCAAGCTCGAAGCCGAGATCGATGCGACGGATCAGCTCGAGCTGCCGGACGAGGGACAGAACCGTACGGCGGTCGAGCTCGGGATCCATCCGCAACTGGCCGCCCTGGAGACGATCATCTATCCGGCCAGCGAGCAGCTCCTGGCGAACAACCGGTTGGCGAAGGCGGGCACCCTGGAGATCGCGCCCATGGAGTCGCCGCTCACGCTCTTCATCTGGAGCAAGACGCGCATCCTGCCCGTTCGCGTAACCGAGCTCAGCGTCACGGAAGAGGCTTTCGACCCCGCCCTCAATCCCATCCGGGCGAAGGTCAGCCTGGGATTGCGCGTGCTCACCGTCTTCGACCTCGGGTTCGAGCACCGGGGGGGCAACCTCTACATGAGCTATCAGAAGGAAAAGGAGCGGCTGGCCGCCAAGCTCGCGGGCGGCGGCTTCAGCGCGCTGGGAATCGGAGGCATTCCATGATCGATCCGATGCAGGAGCTGATGCGGCTGGGTATCTCGCCGGTGTCGCTGGTGCCGGAAACGAGCCGCTACAGCGGCGTGGAGGTCGCGAAGCTCGAGACGGCCGATGGGGAGACGATCGTCTATCTGCGCCGGCGGTTCGTGCCGCAGCCCGAGCGCTTCTCTCTGTTGCGGGAGCACGTGGTGACCCAGGGCGACCGGCTGGACAACATCACGGCCCAGAACCTGGGCGACCCGGAGCAGTTCTGGCGCGTGTGCGACGCCAACCGCGCGCTGCGGCCGGACGAGCTCACGGAAGAGATCGGCCGGCGGCTGCGCATCACTCTGCCGGAGGGCCTGCCGGGCGGCGAGGAATGAGCAAGAGCTTCCGTCTGACGCTGATGATCGGACCGGCCGTGCCGGTGCCGGTGCCGCAGGAGGTGCTGGACGCGCTGACCGGCGTCCGGGTGACCACGACTGCGGAGGCGAAGCAGCCGAGCGTCTTCGAGCTCACGTTCACCCTCAGCAACCGCTCGCCTCTCCAAACCCTGTTCCTGTTGGCCGGCGGTGCGGTGCCGCCGGTGATCCGCGTCATCCTTCTGGTCACCATCGGCGGCGCGCCCGAGGTGCTGATCGACGGTGTGATCACCGAGCAGAACGTCAGCCCCGGCAGCACGGCGGGCCAATCGACGCTCACGGTCAAGGGGACGGATCTGACGGCGCTCATGGATCTGATCCCTTTCGATGGCCTTCCTTACCCGGCCATGCCGGCCGAAGCGCAGGTGGCCTTGATTCTCGCCAAGTACGCCGCGTTCGGAATCATCCCCCTGGTGATCCCGAGCCTTCTGATCGACGTGCCGATTCCCACCCGCAGCATCCCGCGGCACAAGGGCACAGACCTCTCACATATCCGAAAGCTCGCCGCGAACGTGGGCTATGAGTTCTATATGAAGCCGGGGCCGGCGCCGGGAACGAGCTTCGCGTATTGGGGCCCGCAGGTCAAGGTGGGGGTTCCGCAGCCGGCGCTCAACATCAACATGGACGCCCATACCAACGTCGAGGAGCTGAGCTTCAACTTCAATGCCGAGGCGCCGGAGCTGCCGATCCTCATGATCTATAACGAGGAGACGAAGCTGACGATCCCGATCCCGGTGCCCAACATCGGACCGCTCAATCCGCCGCTGGGCGCGGTGCCGCCGATCCCCAAGAAGATCAAGAAGATCAAGACCACGGCGAAATTCAATGCCATCCGGGCGGCGCTGCTCGGTCTGGCCAGGGCGGCGCGATCTTCGGACGCGGTCGCGGGACAGGGCAAGCTCGACGTCCTGCGTTACGGCCGCCCGCTGCGGGCGCGCGAGCTGGTAGGCGTTCGCGGAGCGGGGCTCGCCTTCGACGGCCTCCATTTCGTCAAGAGCGTGACGCACGACATCAAGCGGGGCGAGTACAAGCAGAGCTTCAGCCTGACCCGAAACGGTTTGATCTCGACGGTTCCAAGGGTGCCCGTATGAACGACGAAGAGATGGAAGACAGTTATTTCTACGGCAAGTACCGCGGCACGGTGATCAACAACATCGATCCCCTGCAGATCGGTCGCATCCAGGTAACGGTGCCGGACGTCTCGGGCTCCATTCCCTCGAGTTGGGCGATGCCTTGTGTGCCCATCACCGGCAAGCAGATGGGGATCTTCGTCGTGCCGCAGGTGGGCGCCGGCGTCTGGGTGGAGTTCGAGCAGGGCGATCCGGATTATCCCATCTGGGTGGGCGGCTTCTGGGGAAGCTCGTCGGAGCTTCCGTCCGCGGCGAAGGAGGGGCTCCCCGTCTCGCCCAGCATCGTGCTGCAGACCGCGGGGCAAAACTCGATCGTGATCAGCGATCTGCCAGGAACGGGCGGCATCGAGCTCAAGAGTAGAACCGGGGCCAAGATCACCATCGACGACACGGGAATCACCATCGACAACGGCAAGGGGGCGAGCGTGAAGCTGACCGGACCCTCGGTTGATATCAACAGCGGCGCACTGAAGGTGACCTGAAGGAGCGGACCATGGGATTCCTTCTGCATCAGGGCGCCACCGTTCTCTGCTCGCATGCCGGGCAGGCGCAGCCGACGGTAATCAATCCGCGCGTGACGGTGAGCGGCCAAGCGACGGTCACGTCGACGGCCCCGTACACCGTCGCCGGCTGTACGTTCCCGCCGCCGCCCAACGGAAACGGTCCGTGCGTCACGGCGCAATGGGTGACGTCGGCCACCCGGATCACCTCCAACGGTCAGGCGCTCCTGCTCTCCGACAGCCAGGCGACCTGCACGCCCACTGGCACGCCGCTCCAGATCACCGTCACCCAGACTCGGGCCACAGGACTATGAACATCGACTTTCCATTTCATTTCGACCGCCTCGGCCGCACCGCCACCACGGGGTTCGACGAGCACGTGCGGGACATGATCGAGCAGCTTCTGTTCACCAACCCGGGGGAGCGGGTCAACCGGCCCGACTTCGGCAGCGGACTGCTGCAACTGGTTTTCGCCCCGAACAGCCCGGAGCTGGCGGCGGCGCTCCAGTTCACCGTCCAGGCCGCCCTTCAGCGCTGGCTGGGCGACGTCATCGACGTCCGGGCCCTGGAGGTCACCAGCGAGGACTCGACGTTGCGCATCGTCGTGGAGTACGTCGTGCTCCGCACCGGCGAAGCAAGGGTCGAAACCTTTGAACGGAGCGGCGTATGACCGCCCTGACCTGCCGCGACGAGCGGCGCCGCCACGAGGTGCGCGCGTCGAAGGACTGGAACGGCCTGGATTACCTGGAGGTCGGCCCGAAGCAGAAGTCGCTCCGGATCTTCTTCCTCAAGAAGGCGCCGTGCGACCTGCTGCCGGAAAACATTTCCATTCTGCCGTGCGGCGGCGGCCCCGAGGTGCGGGTGGTGGACCTGCACCTGTGCATCGTGGACGACGAGGAGCGGGACGACTGCCTGCACGTCGACCTGGACCGGCCGGGCGGCTTCTCGCCCTATCGCCTGTGCCTGGTGGAGAAGGACGACGGCGGCAAGCCGAGGCCGCTCGCCGGCTTCGATCCCCGTTATCACTGCCTGGAATTCAGCTTCAAGGTGGATTGCCCGAGCGATCTCGATTGCAAGGCCGAGCGGGCCTGTCCTCCGGAGCCGCGCCAGGAGCCGGTGATCAATTATCTTGCCAAGGATTACGCGAGCTTCCGCCAGCTCATTCTCGATCGCCTGGCGCTCACTCTGCCCGATTGGCGCGAACGCCACATTCCCGACCTCGGCATCGCCCTGGTCGAGGTGCTGGCGTACGCCGGCGACCATTTGAGCTATTTCCAGGACGCCGTCGCCACCGAGGCGTACCTCGACACGGCGCGCCGGCGGATCTCCGTGCGCCGCCACGTGCGGCTGGTCGACTACCCGATGCACGAGGGGTGCAACGCGCGGGCCTGGGTGTACGTCGAGACGCTGGGGGGAAACCCGAAGCTCGAGGCCGAGGGTTTCTATTGCATCACCAGCTTCGATCCCGCGCCGGAGACCGGCAAGCCGCTCAACGCGGACGACCTGCGCAACATCCCTGGAGACCGCTATCTCGTCTTCGAGCCCGTGGCGGGCACCGGCGCCATCAAGCTGCGCCCGGAGCACAACGAGATCCCGCTCTATGCCTGGGGCGACCGCGAGTGCTGCCTGCCGCGTGGAACGACACGGGCCACGCTGGAAGACGAGTGGTTGAAAAGCGACGACGAAGACGAGGACTGTGAGAAGGAGCCGAAGTACGGTTACGGCTACGGTCACCCTGACGACGATTGCCCTCCGCCGCCTCCGCCCGGGCGCAAGCTCGACCTGAGCGCGGGCGACCTGATCCTGTTCGAGGAGCTCATCGGCCCGAAGACTCACAACGCGGCCGACGCCGACCGGTCTCATCGTCACGTCGTGCGGCTGATCCGGGCCGAGAAGAGTGTGGACAGGCTTCGAAACGTGCCCATCGTGGAGATCGAATGGGCGCGCGAGGATGCCTTGCCGTTCCCGCTGTGCGCCTCCTCCCTGGGCGGCGAGGAGTGCAAAGTGGAGATCGTGAGCGTGGCGCGGGGCAACGTGTTCCTGGCGGATCACGGCCAGAGGATCGACGAGTCCCTGGAGCCCGTGCCGGCGGAGAAGGCCGACCCGCGGTGTGAGGAGGAGGGCCGCTTCTCGGAGGTCCCGCAGGCCGCGGGCCGCTTCAATCCATTTCTCAAGCGGGCGCCTCTGACTTTCCGCCAGCCCCTGCCGGCGCACGCGGACAAGGCTGCCGCCTCGAGCCTGCTGGCCCAGGACCCTCGCCGCGCTCTTCCCGCGCTGGGCCTCACCGCGGAGCCTGCGCCCCCCGGCGAGTCGCAATGGAGCGCTGAACGGGACCTGCTCGCCAGCGGTCCCGACGACCGCCACTTCGTGGCCGAGGTGGACGACGACGGCCGCGCCCACCTGCGCTTCGGCAACGACGAGACGGGCGAGGCGCCGCGGGCCGGCACGGCGTTCAAGGCCCGGTACCGCGTGGGCAACGGGCCCGCGGGCAACGTCGGCGCCGAGGCCATCCGCCACCTCGTGACGCGCGGCACGCGGCTTTCCGGGGTGAGCCTCAAGCCGCGCAACCCCTTGCCGGCGCGGGGCGGCACGCTCCCCGAGCCCCTGGCCGAGGTGCGGCTGCTGGCGCCCCACGCCTTCCGCGAGAAGCTCCAGCGGGCCGTCATCGCCGACGACTACGCCCGCCTCGTCGAGCGCGAGCTCCCCGGACGGGTGCAACGCGCCGCGGCCGCCCTGCGCTGGACGGGGAGCTGGCCCGAGATCCTGGTGGCGGTCGACCCCTTCAGCACGGAAGAGGACGTGGACGGCCTGCTGCGGGACGTCCGGAAGGTGCTCCACCGCTTCCGCCGGATCGGCCACGACCTGGTGGTGCGGCAGGCCGTCTCGGTGGCGCTCGACGTGGCGCTGCTCGTCTGCGTGCAGGCCCATTTCCTGCGCGGCCACGTCGAGGCTGCCCTGCTGGAGGTCCTCGGCACCGGCACCCTTGCAGACGGCCGGCGGGGCCTCTTCCATCCCGACGACCTGACCTTCGGCCAGGGGATCGCCCTGTCGCGGATTCTCGCCGCGGCCCAGGCGGTCGAGGGCGTGGAGAGCGTCGAGGCCGTAACCTTCGAGCGCCTCCACCAGGGGCCCAACGGCGAGATCGAGAACGGTTTCCTCCCCCTCGGTCCCCTGGAGATCGCCCGGCTGGACAACGACCGCCGGTTCCCGGACAACGGCAAGCTCCTGCTGACGATGCGAGGTGGCCGATGAGTGGCGGGCCCATCACCGAACCCTGCTCCTGCGCCGGCGGCTGCGATTGCGGCTGCTGCGAAGGCGTCGAGGTCCTGACGCCGCGGACGATCGCCAACCGGCCCGGCCTCGATGCCCTGGCCTATCGGATCGGGACGCACTCCTCGTTTTTCGAAACGATGAAGGCGCGGCTTTCGAGCCAGAATCTGCCGGCGCTGAGCGCCCTGACGACCCACGAGACGGGCGATCCGTCCATCGCGCTGCTCGACGCCTGGGCCGTGGTGGCCGACGTGCTGACCTTCTATCAGGAGCGCATTGCCAACGAGGGCTATCTGCGCACGGCGACCGAGCGGCGCTCGGCGCTGGAGCTGGCGCGGTTGGTGGGTTACTCGCCCCGCCCGGGCGTCGCCGCGAGCACCTTCCTGGCCTACACGCTGGACCCTGGGCCCGAGACGGTGATCCCCGCCGGCTCCCGCGCCCACAGCGTGCCCGGCCCCGGCGAGCTGCCGCAGCCCTTCGAGACCTCCGAGGACCTGGTGGCCCGCACCGCCTGGAACAACCTCCAGGTGCGGCTCACCCGGCCGCAGCAGACGGAGAAGCTCACCCAGAAAGATTGGATTCAGGATCCGAAACCCGTTCCCCTTTATTTCAAGGGGATCGCGACCCAGCTCAAGCCGAACGATCCGCTGCTGATCGAAACCAATCCCGCGAAGCCTCCGGAGCTCTACCGGGCGATGACGGTGACGCCCGAGGCGCCGAAAGACCGCACCAGGGTCGAGGTCGAGCTGTGGCTGAAACCGGTGCCGCCGCCATCTCCAGGCACGCCCGCAGGCCAGGATGTTCCCCAGCCCCTGGTCGCGGCGGATGCTGTGCGGAACGCCGTCGAGCGCGCCAGCGATCTCGAGGCGCACAGGATCACCTCCGGAGCCACGGTCCGGCAGGTCCTTTCTCATCTGGAGCCGCTGAAGGCCGCCCTCGACGCGGACACCGGCGAGCCCGAGCTGAGGGCCACGGTCGAACAAGTGCTGCCCAAGCTGAAGGACGCGCACGACACCGCGGAGAGGATCGGAGCGACCCGCGTGCAGCCCTGGGTCGCCGGCTTGACGGCCGATCTGGAAGGGATTCTCGAAGACAGCTCGCCCGTGCAGGCGGGCGCGTCCGCTCCAGGCCCGTCCCCAGGGGGACCGCCCAGGACGGCCACCCTCCCCGACATCCTGGAAGCTCTCGGGAAGCGGCCCACGCCGCAACCGGGCAGCAGCCGCCAACTGGACCGGAATACGCAGCAGCTCTTCAGCCGCGGCTCGGATCTCGCTCCGAGGCTGCTGGCCGTGGCCCGGCCGGAACTGCGCGACGTCCTCTACAAGGCCCTGGCGAACGTACCCGCGACCGAGAAGCCCACCCTCAAGGTGTGCGCGCTGCGTACGCGGGCTGCCGTGTTCGGCCACAATGCGCCGCCGGAGCTCGTGCGCCGGACATCGGATGGCGTCATTCTGCGCACGAAAGAGTGGGACCTGCTGTTGCCCGCCGGACCGCCGGGGGAGGCCATCAGCATCGCCCTGCTTCCGTTCGTCGACGGGAATCGGCATTTCCATGTCCAACTGACTCTCAAGATCGGCGATCTGCCCGAGGTCAACCAGGCCCTGGAATTCGTGCAGCCGAATGAGGAGAAGGTTTTCGATTACAAGAGCAACGGCAAAATCGAAGAGAAGGTTCACGTGATCGCGAGAAAGATACCGACACTGGTCGAGGGCGGCGAGGAGGATCTGCCTTTCGATCTGGAGTTCTTTTTCGAAAATCGGGACGTTCGTGTCGAAGTGGCTGGCAACCCGTCCGGGCCGGAGACCGAGCATTTCAAGGTGCAGGGTTCCGGGTTGAGCACCCGATCCGTCCTCGTGCAGCGGCTCGTATCGATCATCGGAGTCCTCGACCCCGGCGAATTCAGGCGGATCGAGGTGGTAGACCAGATCGCTCCCACGTCCGGCGAGCCGGAGAAGGACAACGTTGTCTTCCTCGACAATTCCTATCCCCAGGTCACGCCCGGTGGTTGGATTGTACTCGAGCGTCCAAACAAGAACCTCGGAGGAACGCCTCTGGTCATCACCAGGGCGCTGACCGTGAAGGACGTCTCCCGGTCCGCTTACGGCTTTTCGGGGAAGAGCACGAGGGTCGAGCTGGGCAAGCCCTGGCTGCAACTCAAGCAGCAGCCTCTGGACACCTTCGCCGTCATCCGTGGCACGGCCGTCTACGCGCAATGCGAAGAGCTGGAGCTGGCGGAGGAGCCCATCGAAAGCGATCTCTGCGGCGGCGAGATCGAGCTGGCCGACCTGGTCGACGGGCTGCAGGCCGGCCGCTGGCTGATCTTCGCCGGCGAGCGCACGGACGTCGGAGCGCTCGATCCGATAACGAGAAAAGTGATCGTTCCGGTGACAGGCGTGCCGGTGGCCGAGCTGGTCATGCTGACCGGCGTGAAGCAGGGCGTGGCCCAGAGAACGGTGGGTGGAACGTCGGCCGGTCTCCCCGGCGACCGCACCCACACCACCCTGACCCTCGCCTCGCCCCTGGCCTACTGCTACCGGCGCGACACCCTCAGGATCTTCGGCAACGTCGTCCACTCAACCCACGGCGAGAGCCGCTTCGAGGTGCTGGGCAGCGGCGACGGCAGCAAGGCCCTGCAGGCGTTCACGCTCAAACAGCCGCCCCTCACCTACATTTCCGCCCCCACGCCGTCCGGCGTCGAGAGCACCCTCAAGGCGCGGGTCGACGACATCCTCTGGCACGAGGCGCCCAGCCTCGCCAGCCTGGGGCCCACGGACCGCAGCTACATCCTGCGCACGGACGACGGCGGACAGACCACCGTCGTCTTCGGCAACGGCGAGCGCGGCGCGCGGCTGCCCACGGGGCGCGAGAACGTGCGGGCGGCCTACCGCAACGGCATCGGCAAGGTAGGCAACCTCAAGGCCGAGCAGATCAGCCAGCTCGCCACCCGCCCTCTGGGCGTCAAGGACGTGATCAATCCCCTGCCGGCGACCGGCGGCGCCGACCGGGACAGCCGCGACCAGGTGAAGCGCAACGCCCCTCTCACGGTGAGGGCCCTGGACCGCCTCATCTCCGTCCAGGACTACGAGGACTTCTCCCGCATCTTCGCGGGCGTCGGCAAGGCGAGCGCCGCGCGCCTCACGGACGGCCGCGTTCAGCTCGTCCACGTCACCATCGCGGGCGAGGACGACATTCCGATCCTCGAGACGTCCGACCTCTTCCGCAACCTGGACGCGGCCCTGCGGCGGTTCGGCGACCCCCGCCAGGCGTTGCGGCTGGAGCTCCGCCAGCGGGCCTTCATGGTCGTCGAGGCCGAGGTGAAGCTGCTGCCGGACTTCTTCTGGGATGCGGTCGAGCCGAAGATCCGCGCCGCGATGCTCGACGCCTTCGGCTTCGCGCGCCGCGACCTCGGCCAGGACGTGCTGCTGAGCGAGGTCTTCCGCACCATCCAGGGCGTTCGCGGCGTGGATTACGTGGACGTCAACGTGCTCGCTAGCCGCGATCCGGAGGTTTTCTCGGCGGAGCTCGATCTCACGGACCAGCCGAAGAAACGGCTGCCGGCGTCCCTGGCCCGCATCGACACGACCACGGAGATCGTGCCCGCGCAACTGATCTATCTCACGCCCGAGGTGGCCGACACCCTGATCCTGAAGGAGCGGAAATCATGAGCGGTCCCTTCACGAGCGGCCGGGAAGACCGCCTGTACGACCTCCTGCCGGCCGTCTACCGGCTGCGCGACTTCGAGCAGGGTTTTCCCCTGCGCGACCTGCTGCGGGTCATCGCCGAGCAGGTGAACGCCGTCGAGGACGACATCGCCCGGCTCTATGAGAACTGGTTCATCGAGACCTGCCAGGACTGGGTGGTCCCGTACATCGGCGATCTGATCGGTTACCGGCCCGTCCACGACGCGGGCGAGCCCGGCGATCTGAAGACCCCGGCGGCAGGCGCACGCAACAAGATCCTGATCCCTCGCGGCGATGTGGCCAACACGCTGCGCAACCGTCAGCGCAAGGGAACGCTGGCCCTGCTGGAGCTGCTCGCCCGCGACGTGGCCGGCTGGCCGGCGCGGGCCGTGGAGTTTTACAAGCTCGTGGGCTTCACCCAGCACCTCAACCATCTCCGGCTGCACCGGGGGCGGACGGTGGATCTGCGCCAAGGCCTGGCGCTCGGCCGGCTGGGCGGCCCCTTCGACCGGCTGGCCCACACGGTGGACGTCCGCCGCACGGGCTCGCACCGCACCCCGGGGCGGCCCAACCTTCCCGGCGTCGGCCTCTTCCTCTGGCGGCTGCGCTCCTACTCCGTCAGCGGCACCTCGGGCTACTGCAAGGAGCGGGGCGACAACCACTTCACTTTCAGCGTCCTGGGCAACGACGTGCCGCTCTTCACCAGGCCGGAGCCGGAGATCGAGCCCACTCACATTGCCGAGGAGTTGAACCTCCCGATTCCCATCCGGCGGCGGGCCTTCGAAGCGCGCAAGGCGGATTATTACGGGCTTGGCAAGAGCCTTTATATCAAGCGTGTTGTCAAAGGCAAGGAACCCGAGCCGATCCCTCTCGAGGAGATCGTCGTCGCCGACCTCAGCGGCTGGCATTACCAGCCCCGCAAGGGCCATGTGGCCATCGATCCGGAGCTGGGCCGCATCGCGTTCCCTGCGCGCCACGTGCCGAAGAACGGCATCCAGGTTTTCTATCACTACGGGTTCAGCGCCGACATCGGCGGCGGCGAGTACGACCGCACCATTTCGCAGCCCGCGGGCGCCAAGGTCTACCCCGTGGGGACGGGGCCAGGTCAGTCCCGTTCCATCGAAGAGGCCTTGCTGGCGTGGTCCGGCGAGGCGCCCGATCACGCCGTCGTCGAGATCACCGACAGCCGGGACTACGTGGAGCAGATCAACGTCACGCTCCGGGAAAATCAAACCTTGCAGATCCGCGCCGCCCGCCGCAAGCGCCCGGTGATCCGCCTGCTCGACCGGCAGACCTCGGCCCGGGATTCGCTCAGCGTCGAGGGTGCGGCCGGCAGCGCCTTCACCCTCGACGGTCTGCTGGTGACCGGCCGCGGCGTCCGCATCGAGGGCGACCTCGCCGCCGTCACCGTGCGCCACTCGACGCTGGTGCCCGGCTGGGGCCTGCACGGCGACTGCTCGCCCCGCGAGCCCGCGGAGCCGAGCCTGGAGCTGTTCAACGTCCGCGCCAAGGTCGCCGTCGAGCACTCGATCGTGGGCTCCATCCTGGTCAACCAGGACGAGGTCGGCACCGACCCGGTGCCCCTCCGCATCAGCGACAGCATCGTGGACGCCACCAGCCGCGAGCTCGAGGCCGTGAGCGCGCCGGACGAGCTGGTGGCCCACGCGCGCCTCACGGTGCTGCGCAGCACCGTGTTCGGCGAGGTGCGGGTGCACGCCCTGGAACTGGGGGAGAACAGCATCTTCGAGGGCTTCCTGCAGGTGGCGCGGCGCCAGATCGGCTGCCTGCGCTTCTCCTCCTACGTACCGGGCTCGTGCACGCCGCACCGCTTCAACTGCCAGCCCGATCTGGTCGGTCCCGACAAGCGGGAACGGGTGCGGCCGCGTTTCCGCAGCGAGCGCTACGGCGCGCCCGACTACTCCCGCCTCACCGACGACTGCGCCCAGGAGATCCGGCGCGGCGCCGACGACGAGTCGGAGATGGGCGTCTTCCACGATCTCTTCGAACCCCAGCGGGAAGCGAATCTGCGCGCCCGCCTCGACGAATTCACACCGGCCGGCGTGGACGCGGGCCTCATCTTCGCCAGCTAGGAGGCCACCATGAAAGGCGACTTCTCACGTCTCACCTTCGATCGCAGCAAGCAGTTCAGCCGCGTGCTGATGCAGCAGGGGCGCGTGCAGGTCGACGCCGATTGGAACGAGCAGTCGGACATCGTTCTGCACTATCTGCGGGCCCTGGCGGCGGACCTGATCGGGCCTTTCGGAGGGCCGGCCAAAGACGATATAACACCGGGCGACGGCTTCAAGATCGAAATGATTTTAGAGAAAGGCGAGCTCAGCGACCTGAAGATCGGCAAGGGCCGCTATTACGTGGATGGCATCCTCAGCGAGAACCTCGGCGACGGCGCGCGTTTTCTCGCCCAGCCGAACCTCCCTCTGGAGAAGGAGCTTCCCCACGAGAGTTTCCTGATCTACCTGGACGTCTGGGAGCGCCATATCACTCACATCGAAGACGGCAGCATCCGCGAGGTGGCGCTCGGCGGACCCGACACGGCGACCCGGGCCCAGGTGATCTGGCAGGTCCGAGCGACGGAAAAGAGACCGGAAGGGGATCCGAACCGTCCCGACCCGCCCTGGCCGACCTCCGAAGAGTGGGAGGCATGGGTGAAGCTCCGGCTGGGTGGGGGACTGCTCAAGGCGCGGGCGAAGCTCGGCACGGACGTCACCGATCCCTGCGTCGCCTCGCCCGACGCGCGCTTCCGCGGGCCGGAAAACCAGCTCTACCGAGTCGAGATCCACAAGAAAGGCACCGCCGGCGGGGGAGCGACGTTCAAGTGGTCGCGGGACAACGGCTCCGTGACCTTCCCGATCCTGAATCTGGCCACCGACAGCGGCGCCAACACGACGACCGTGACGTTGGAGAACCTGGGGCAGGACGGCCGTCTCACCCTCTCTGCCGAGGACTGGGTGGAGATCGTCGACGACAGCGTCGCCCTGCGCTACGACGACGAGCCGCTGCCGTTGCTCCAGGTGGCGTCGGTGGACTCGGGCCGGTCGCGGGTGACGTTGCGGAAGACGATCGGCTCGACCGTCGGCCAGAACCGCGACCTGCACCCCCTCCTGCGCCGCTGGGACCAGGGCCGCTCGAAGGGTCCCAAGCCCGGTACGGACGGGGATCTCAAGGTCGTGGAGGGGGCGGACCAGTGGCTCGATCTCGAGGAAGGCGTCCAAGTCTCCTTCCAGCCGGCGCCGGCCGGCTCGCCCGCCTTCTCGTACCGCCGGGGCGATTACTGGCTGATCCCGGCGCGCACCGCCACGGGCGATGTCGAGTGGCCCGGCCCGCCGGAAAACCCGCAGGCCCTGCCGCCGCAAGGGGTGGAGCACCGCTTCGCACCCCTGGGGGTGCTGCTGGACCCCACGGCGAGCACCAGAGATCTGCGGGATCTGCGCAGTCAGTTCGTGCCGCTGGGGAAGCTGGTTTGAACCAGGAGGGGGAATATGCGTGCTTTCGCGGCGAAGAGTGCAGCTTCTTCCGGCGCTGCAACCGCAAGCCTGTCTCGCTTCGGCCTGTTTTCTGGAAACGGGGAGAATCGAACGGCTCAACGGATTCACGCCGGTGAGTCGCGTGCCGGCCAGTCGTTCCGCTTCGCCCACGACTTCAGTCAAATTCCCCTGCACACCGGCGGACGCGGTGAATCGCGGCCAGCGCTGACGATCAATACTCCCGGCGACGAGTACGAGCGAGAGGCGGACCGTGTCGCCGCTCAGGTTCTGGGCATGCCGGAAGTCCAGCCTGATTCACCTTCTCACGAGTTGGCCCGCGTGGTACACCGGGACCGTTCAACGGAGGCCGCGAAGACCGTTCGCCGGTCGGTGGGACCCAGTTCGAAATGTCCAGCGAACGTTCACGACGCGCCCGCGGATCCGCTCGCCCGTCTGGAGACCATTGATTCGCTCGCGCAACTCATGGCGCTTGGCAGCAGCAACGTGCTCTTTCTCGAATCGCTGACGTTCAGAGACCCCACGTTCGGGCCCTCCTATGTGTCCGATGCGTACCGCAAGTGGTTCGGCGCGCCGGAGCAGGCGTCGGCCGGGAAATGGAAAAGCCGGTTCAAGGCGGCCACGTTCGCGACCGAAAAGGATGCCGCGGCCCATGAGATGGGGGAGCTCGCCGAGCGCTTTGGAAAGCTTCACCAGTGGCTGGCGAGTGACATCCGTTATGTCTGCCCCGGCACGGGTCCTTCCAAGATTCCGGGCTGCGCCCCCAAGTCCTGTACGACCGAGGCCTGGTCCTGTCCAGGGGCTCGGGCGATCAGCATCTGCCCGAAATTCTGGGCCGTGAAAAAAGACGACGGGCTCGCCAGTCTGCTCGTTCACGAGTCGGTTCATACGGGACTTCGTTTCCGGCAGCATTCCATGGCGGACGCGCGGGGCCGCGGATCGAATTCGGCTTGTTACCAGGGATTCGTGGATGAGATCTATAAGACCGGCTCCAGGCCACTGTCCTCACAATGCACGCCGATCTAGAGGGCGGCGCTCCATGAACGGTGCTCCGTGTAGAGGAAAGCAGGGCATGCCGTTTGCTACCCTGGTACGGCGAGGCCGGGACGACCCGTCCCACACCAGGAAACGACTTCAGGAGAGACCTCGATGGCGACACAGCAGAGCGGCAAGACCGGCGTGAAGTCCGATTCGCAGAAACAGGACAACACCCGCCACGGCTCGGACCCGGCGCCCGAGACCAACCAGGTCCCGGGCGCGCACGGATGGAAGGAGACGACGACGACCCCGGCGGACAGCCAAGACCTCCTCCACGACGTGCCGGCCGGGAAGAGCAAGAGGTCGTCCGGGAACGCCTAGATTAGGCGAGGCCCGGGGGGCGCCGTACGCGAGGGCGCGGGAGCCCTAATAATAGAAGACGTGATCCAGGCAACTCCCGCAGCCGCCGTCGCGGGTGCAGGCCGTGAACATGTATTGATGGAACAATCCCGACGGCAGAGGGGCGGTCGGGCAGGTCCAGGTCGCGTTGCAGCTTGGAACGTTGGAGATCATGCACGTCACCTTGGCGTTCGCCCGGGTCTGATTGAAGCCGCCCGATGTCGGAGTCCAGTAGAACCCCGTTGTACGGTCCTGGTAGTACGCCTCGACGGGAGACGAGGAGGTGAAGCACGTCCCGAAGGCGCCGTCGGTCGCCGTACCGTTCCAGGCGAGGGGCGGCGAGCTGGAGCTCACCGTGGGGCAGGTCTTGTCCCAGATATGCCAGTCGCTGGTCGTGGTCGAGTTGTCGGGCCAGCGGATGAACGAGGGATCGTCCTTCTGATCGGTGGGAGCCGAGTACCAGGGACCCTTGGTGGCGCTGCCCGAGCCGTTCGTACAGAGCCAGCCGGGGCCGAAGATCCAGGAGTTGTTGCGGTACGAGTTGAGCTCGCCGCAAGTGCTCGCCGGACCGCCCGTGACGTAGTAATACAGCGGCGTCCCGCCGTTGAGATAAGCGTGGTTGATGTGCAGGCTGAACTGCCCGGTGCCCACCGAGGCCTCCTGGAAACGCCGGAAGCCGGCGCCATCCCCGGGTTCCCGCGAGAGCGTGGAGACCTCTCCCTTCCGGACCATGATCTCCTGCGTGACGATCCCCCAATACTGGCGCTGCTGGAGGAAGCTCCGGAGGTCGACCTTCACCTCGACCTCCCTGGAGGCGCTGAGGGTGACGTAGCCCAGCACGGCACCGTCCGAGTCGAGGGCCCGCACCTCGGCGGAGCTGCTCCCGCTCCGCAGCGTGACGCGGGCGGCCAGCGGCCCGTTGCCGTTCCACAGGACCTTGGACACGGCGCTCTCCCCCCGCCTCAGGCGGCTCTCCGCCCTGGCCTTGGCATGGGCGAAGAGTGCGGCCGTGTCTGGCAGCACATCCCCCAGGCTCTCCGCCTCCCCGGAAGCCGCCCGGACGATACCGAGCGAGGCGGGGTCGAAGCCGGCGGAGGCCGTCACCAGCAGCAGATCGGGATGATCCTGGATGCGCACCTCTTCCCCGGCCGACCTCCGGACCTGCGAGATCTGACCCGGCGCCAGGAGGATCGTCTCCGTCTGGCGAGCTCCATGGCCGGTTCTCTCCACTTGCAGCTCGATGAAGTCGCCGCCGAGGTTCAGAGTCCAGACGTTGGCGAGCGGCTTTCCTTCTTCCTGAGACCGGCGCGGGGCCGCCCAACTCATCCCAGCCATCAACAGAACGGTCACTCCCGCGAGCACGACGCGAATTCCTCGCAACATGGCTTCCCTCCCTGACAGACGGTCCGAGGGCGGGATCGCCCTCGGACGGCAAGACCAGCGATGTGCAGGTGGCTGCCCTCTATGATGCGCGATTGGGGGGAAGAAATGGTCAGGCCGTACCCTCTGCTAGACTTTCCGCCATGGCACGCAAACGCAACCTCCTGCCCCTGGGCGGCTTTCTCGTCTGCCTGGTCGCCTTCCTGAGCTACTTCGTATTCTTCTACCGTTTCCCGGCCACCCGTGACCTTCCTTGGGCGAACTGGATTCTGTTCGCGCTCGGGCTCGGGCTGGCGGGTGTGGGAGCGGCCCGGGCCTTCCGCAGGCCGGAGACCTATCGCGGGCGGGTGATGGGGCCGGTGTTCGCCGGGCTCAGCCTGGCCGTGCTCGGATTCTTCCTCTTTACCACCACCGTCATGTCGCGGCAGCTCCCGGCCGCCGCGGGCGCTCCCAAGGTAGGCGAGAAAGCGCCCGATTTCGTCCTCCTGAACCAGGAGGGACGGCCTGTGCGGCTCTACGACCTTCTCGGCGCCACCGGCTCCAGCCCGTCGTCCTGGGTCGTCCTCATCTTCTATCGCGGCTACTGGTGACCGTTCTGCAACTCCGAGTTACGGAGTTTCCAGCAGTACCTTCCCGAGCTTGAAAAGCGCGGTATCCGGCCGGTGGCCCTGAGCGTGGATTCGCCGTCCACGAATCGGGAGCATCTCGCCAAGACGGGGTGGACCTACACCTTCCTGAGTGATCCCAAGGCGCAGGTCATCCGCAGCTACGACCTCCTCCATGCCGTGGACGGCCAGGAGATCGCGCGGCCGGCGGAGCTCCTGATCGATCCGGCCGGCACGGTCCGCTGGGTGGACCTGACCGAGGACTTCCGGGTCCGCACCCGCCCTGAGACCGTGCTCGAGGTCTACGACCGCCTGGCTGGCGAGGGACGTTGAGCTAGCCGCAGTGGCCGCCGGCGTCTACCGCCGGCCGCCGCCCAGGAGGCCGCCGGCCATCCCCGCCAGGTCGTCCATGATGTTGCCGTCGCCGTCCCGGTCGAGCAGGACGTTGAGCAGCCCCCCGTGCTGCGGGTTCGTCTCCTGGACGCGATTGCGCTCGCCTGTGAGGACGTCGGAGAGGCCTCCGGAATCGAGGCCGCGCTGCCGCTGGGCGCGGCCGAGGGCGCCGAGGACGAGCGGGGCGAGCATCATCAGCAGCTTTGCAGCCGTGGCGCCGTCGAGCCCCGACGCGCGGCCGACCTGCGTCGCGACGGCGGGCTGGCGGTTGCCGAAGATGTGGCCCAGGATGCCGGCGCCCTGCTGTCCCAAATGGGCGCCGCCACCCCCCAGGAGCTCGCCGAGGTTGTCGAAGACGCTGCCGTCGTGATCCTTCGAGAGGGCGCCCAGGAGCTGCTCGGCGCCGGCCGGCTGGGAAGCGTTGTGGGAGAGCCCTCCGAGGAGAGCCGTGAGAGCGGCCGGGACGGCCTGACGGGTGGTATTCGGATCGACGCCAAGCTGCTGGCTGAGCTGGGAAACCGCGTTGTCGTCGAGCTGCTGGTTGACGAGGTCGATCAATGGAGCCAAAGCGTACCTCCTTCATGAGAGTGGGAGGCGCCAAGTCCTTGCCGCCTCTCCGGTCCTGGAGGCGCTGCAATGACGCTGCCAGGCTGGAGAAAACTCAGTATTCCGCGAAGGCGTCGTCCGGATAGCAGAACAGCCAGCGCTCGCCCGGCTCCGCCGAGGCGACGACGGGGTGCCCGCTGGCGTGCGCGTGTTTGGTGGTGTGGCGGTTCGGCGAGCTGTCGCAGCAGAGCGTGACGCCGCAGGTCTGGCACGTCCGCAGATGAACCCATTGCGAGCCGATCTTCACGCATTCCTCGCACTCGTGGCGTTTCGCGTGCTTGACGGTCTCGATGGCTTCGATATGAGAGCAGGTTTCGTCAGGCATGATCGAGCTCCTCCTACTCGTGGAGCACCTGGTGGACGAAGGAGACCGCGATCGATCCCTCTCCGACGGCCGAGGCCACACGTTTGATGTTGCCGGCCCGGACGTCGCCGACCGCGAACACTCCGGGCAGGCTCGTTTCGAGGAGATAGGGAGGCCGGGCGAGCGGCCACCCCGCTTCGGCGAGATCGTCCGGCGACAGGTCGGGTCCCGTCTTGATGAATCCCCTGGCGTCGAGCACGACACAATCCTGGAGCCAGTGAGTGCTGGGCGCGGCGCCGGTCATGACGAAGACGTGGCGGATGTCGTGGGCCTCTGAATCCCCGGTCTGGCGGTCCTGCCATCGCACCCGTTCGAGATGGCCGTTGCCTTCCAGGGCCACGAGCTCCGTGCGCGTTCGCAGAGTGATGGCAGGATGCGTCTCGATGCGCCGGATCAGGTATCGCGACATGGTCTCCGCCAGCCCGCCCGAGCGGATGAGCATGTGTACGCGCCGGGCCGTCCGCGCCAGGAAGACGGCGGCCTGGCCGGCCGAGTTGCCGCCTCCTATCACGATCACGTCCTCGCCGCCGCAGAGCTGCGACTCGATGAACGTCGCGCCGTAGTACACGCCGGCGCCTTCGAATTGCGACAGGTTCTGCAGCGGCAGCTTCCGGTACTCGGCGCCGGTGGCGATGATGACGGCGCGCGCCGGCACGCGCGGACCATCGTCGATCTCGATGGCGTAAGGCCTGCGGACGCAGGCGAGCCTCTGGGCGCCTCTCGCGATCATCAGATGGGCCCCGAACTTCTGCGCCTGGGTATACGCGCGCGCCGCCAGCTCCTGGCCCGAGATGCCCATGGGAAAGCCGAGATAGTTCTCGATCCTCGAGCTCGACCCTGCCTGCCCCCCGGGCGAGGTCGACTCCAGCACCAGGACGTCGAGCCCCTCCGACGCGCCGTACACGGCGGCCGCGAGCCCCGCGGGTCCGGCGCCGATGACGACCAGGTCGCGGATCTGGCTCTGGTCGATCGACTCGTTGAGGCCCAGGCAGTCGGCGATCTGCTTGAGGGTCGGGTTCCGGAGCACCACTTCGCCGCGGCAGATCAGGACGGGCACGTCTTCCTCGCCGATGTGAAACCGGTCCAGCAGGACCTGGACGTCGGCGTCGTGGTCGAGGTCGATGTAGGCGTAGGGATGGCCGTTGCGCGTCAGGAACTCCTTGACGCGGAGGGTGCCGGCACAGTGGACGGAGCCGACGAGCACGACGTCGCCGAGCCCGTGCGCGATCAGCTCCACCCGGCGCAGGATGAAGGCCCGCAGGATGACCTCGCCCAGCTCGGTGTCGGTCTGGACGAGCTCCAGCAACTGCTCGTGGTCCATCTCGATCACCTCGCCCGGCTCGGTCGCGCGCGCCTGGAAGAGCGCCCGCCGGTTCGAGAGCATGTTGACCTCGCCGGTGAACTGGCCGGGGCCATGGACGGCGACCAGCGTCTCGACCGCGTCCGACAGCCGGACGATCTCGACCCGGCCCGCCGTGACCACGAAGAACGGCACGATCTGCTCTCCAGCCTCGATCAGCACCTCTCCCTGCCGCACCGGCCGCACGGACCCGTGCGCCGCGATACGCGCGACCTGCGCCGGCGTCAGCTTCGGGAACATCTGGTCGGCGGGCGAGGCGAGGGTCGGGGCGGGAGGCGTGGGCTCGGTCATGGCCGACAACTCTACGCCAAGGGGGCCTGCGCTACCACCATCGTGGTAAGCGCAGGCCCTGAGACCCTCCGGAACCGGGCGGCTCCGGAGGGGATGGCGTTAGTCGCGATCCACAATCACCAGGACATCCACGAAGCCATCATAGCGGTCATCGAAATTGCCGGAAGCGTCCCTGACCGCGAACCTCACCAGCACCTTGACCGTCCCAGCAGTGATGCTCTGCACGGTCGTATCGATTTCCATTCTCCACAGGTGATGGTCGGAGTCGGTGTACCCGATTTCGAAGCCGTTGATAACGGCCTCGGCTTTCCGAACGGTGCTTGGGAAGAAGAATGGAACCTCCATGCGGTTTGCGACTCCTGAAATCGGAGCAAATTGGAACCTCTGTCGCTGAAAATCGATGGCCATCTTGTCTCCTCACGTCATGTGGGTGCTCGATCGGAAGTGATCGATCTCTTTCCCAGCCTGGAGCACGGCCGGTGCCACTTCCCGAAAAAGATAGGAAAAGCCAGGTCTGTCAGCGATTTGCTGCATCCGGACTGCGGCACGCCGGCGGCAAGCGTTCTATCGGAATGGATAGAAAACCCTATCGCCGCGGATAGAAGCGAACGCCGGTTGCGGTGCTCTCACGAGGGCGGCGCGGCCTGGCACGGCCCGTGCTCCTGGCCGGAGCGCGATCGATCAAATCTGATCGATTTCAAATAAAATGGAGATCGACATGAGTTCCATAAAAACCTTGCTGCTCGCCGGCTGCCTCGCGCTTTTCGCGCTGTTCCCGGCAGGAGCGCAGACGTTTCACGAGCTCTACGGCCACACTTATCAGTTCGGCGAGCTGACCTCGGTGGCCTCCACCAGTCTGCCCGGGGCGATCGCCAGCGGGAGCTTCAACGTCGGTGGCACCCAGGGCGTGCTGCTCAAGATCCTGCCGACGGGCAAGCCCGCGTGGGTGCGGGCCTACGGTCCGACGGAGCTCTCCGCGGCCCGCGAAACGCCGGCCGGCGGCTTCGCCTGGATCGGCACCGGCGAGTCGGTGCAGCCTCAAGGCTTCACGCCGGTGGTCGCCGGAGTCGATCTCATGGGGATGGTTCTCTGGTCGCGGGCGATTCGCGTCGCCTTGCCGGACGGCAGCCCGGCGGACCATGCCTACGGCCGCTTCCTGGAGATCGATCCCAAGGACGGCGGCTACTGGGTGGGCGGCGAGCTATGGTCCCGCACGGCCGACGATCCCCAGCCCTGGTTGGGCAAGCTCGACAGCGCCGGCAATCTGATGTGGGCGAAGACCCTGGCCGTCTCCGGCAACGCCCGTTTCTTCTCGATCTTCCCCGCCTTCGACGGCGGCATCATCGGCGTCGGCCAGAGGTGGGCCCAGGATGACCCCGGGAGGAACCATGCCGCGATGCTGGCGATCAAGCTGGGCCCCGGCGGCGATCTCGTGTGGGGGTCCAACTACCGGGTGCAGAACGCCGAGATCGGCGAGCAGCGGCTGTCCGATCTGGATCGCGATCCGCGCTACACCCGGGCGGAGTCCGTGGTGGTCGGCACCGTGGCCGCCTTCTGCAAGAGCGTTCCCTCCCTCCCCTGCGACCCCGTGGAGTCCGTGGCCTTCGTGGCGATCCTGGACGAAACCACGGGCAAGCTGTCGCAGGCCCGCGGCCTCTTCTCCACGAGCCGGCCGAAGACTTTCGGCGAGACGGTCGTCATGGATCTGCCGGGCGAGACCACCGCGGTCGGCGGCGAGATCGCGGGGAACGAACCCGGCAGCCGGCAAGGGCTCCTGGCTTTGCTGACTCCGGGCGCCAGCTTCGTCCGCACAGCCATGACCCACGGCGCCGGCCGCGGCTTCGACGTCGACGTGAGGAGCCTCGACCGGTGGCAAGACGCGACCGGCTCCGGTTATCTCTTCGCGACGAACGAGAGCTTCGCGGAGCCGAGGACTGTGCCGACCCTGCTCCGCAGCCTGGTGCGGACCGACCGTGACGGCCGCTCGGGATCTTGCGAGCAGTGCACGGAGGTCAAGACCTTCGAAGCCTGGCCCTACGATAGCGAGGTCCAACTCGAGCTGATCAGCGGCAGGGCGGAGCCGTTCGCGGTCGAGGCCGTGCCGGTCGAGCTCGTGGACAAGCCCTGCACCGAACCCTGCAGTGGACCCTGAACGGCCGGTCAGAGCGCGGCGCGGAGCTCGAGGTTGGTGATCAGCCGGTGCAGGTAGTTGGCCTGAAGGCCGAGCGCCCGCGCGGCGGCGGAGACGTTGCCGTGGGCCTCGCGGACGGCGTCCACGATCAGGTTCTTCTTGAACTCGTTGACGGCGGCGTGGAACTCCGGCAGGCCGACGGCCTCGGTCTTGCCGGCGCCCGCCGCCGTTTCGAGGATCGCCTCGGGCAGGTCGGCGGGAACGATCAGCTCGCCCTCGCCCAGGGCCACCGCGCGCTCGACGGCGTTCTTGAGCTCGCGGACATTGCCCGGCCAGGAGTAACGCTCCAAAAGGGCGCGGGCGCTCGGGCTGAAGCCGGCCACCGGCCGCCCGAGCTCGCGGCTGAAACGGGCGGCGAAGTGGCTGGCGAGCAGCGGGATGTCCTCCCGCCGGTCGCGCAGCGCCGGCAGGGTCAAGGGGATCACCGCCAGCCGGTAGTAGAGGTCGGCGCGGAAGTCTCCCTCGCGAATCGCCTGCTCCAGATCCCGATGGGTGGCGGCCACCACCCGCACGTCGACCTTGATCGGCCGGGTGCCGCCGACCCGCTCGAATTCCCGTTCCTGGAGGAAGCGCAGGAGCTTGGCCTAGAGGCTCGGCTTGATCTCTCCAAGCTCGTCCAGGAACACGGTGCCCGAGTCGGCGACCTCGAGCTTGCAGATCTTCCGCTCCAAGGCGCCGGTGAACGCGCCCCTCTCATGGCCGAAGAGCTCGCTCTCCAGGAGGGTGTCCGAGAGCGTCGCGCAGTTGATCGCCACGAACGGCCGGCCGGCCCGCGGGCTGCGGTCGTGGAGGGTGCGCGCCGCGAGCTCCTTGCCGGTGCCGCTTTCGCCGCGGAGGAGCACGGTCGACGGCGTGGCGGCGGCGCGCACGAGGAGCCGGTAGACCTCCTGCATGCGCGGGCTCTCGCCCACCAGATCCTGCCCGAGGGCCGCCTCCAGGCGCCGCCTCTCGGCCTCCTGCCACTCGAACCGGCGCACGGTGTCGAGCGCCAGGGCGGCCATCCGGCAGGCGGCGGCAAGGAGCGCCAGATGCCCCGGGTCGAAGGGCGCGGCGGCGTCCCGCGTGTCGGCGTAGAGGAGCCCTACGACCGTGGAGCCGCCGGAACCCCCGGAGGCATGGAGGGGAACGGCGAGGAGCGAGCTCAGGCGCTCGGCGAGGACGCTCGCCGCCGTGCCGAGGCCTGGCGTGTGGACGACGTCCGAAGCGAGGAGGGCGAGCCGTTCGCCGGCTACCTGGGAGAGGATCGTCCGGCTCACCGGGAAGGGCTCGGCCGGCCCCTGCCGGTCGCGGGCGAAGGCGGCTTCCGGCTCGCCCTCGGGGTCCAGGAGGAGAACGGCGGCGCGCCCGGCCGGGGAGATGGCGAAGACCAGTTCGAGGAGGCGCCGGGCCAGCGTCTCCGTCGAGCGGAGGGCGTGGAGATCCTCGGCCGCCTGGAGGAGCGCCGCGAGGTCGCGCTCCGCCCGCCCCTCCCGGGCCTCTGCCGGGATCGCCGCGGCGAGCGCGGCAGGCTCGAGCTGGGGAGCGCCGGGCGGCCAGTGGACGGTGGAGGCCGCCACGTAGCCCGATGCGTCCAGCAGTCCGCCGGTCGCCTCTGCGCTCTCCTCCTCGTCGCGGTAGAGTAAAAGGGAGCTGCCGATGTTGATCAGGTCTCCCGAGGCCAGAACCCGCTCGCGGATGGGCACGCCGTTGACGAAGGTGCCGTGACGGCTGTCCAGATCCCTGAGGATGCAACGCTCGCCGTCGAGCGTGACGACACAGTGCTGCCTGGACACGGCGAGGTCTCGCAATTGGAGACCGTTCTCCGGCATCCGGCCAAGAGTGACCGGGGCAGGGCCGAGGGCGAAGGTGCTCCCGGCGAGTGGACCAGCGATGGCGACGAGCCTGGTGTTCAAGCGTCTCCCTCTATCGGTTTCGGACCGGTTTTCTATCCATAACGATAGAGCATTTGGCGCCCCGGCTCCAGCCCGAACCGTTGGCGGCCCGAGGAGAGCGCCGCGATTCGCAAGGTTTTACGGATTGGCATCGAACGTGCCTTGGACAAGAATCGAACCCTATGACAGGCCAGTCCCGAGAGCGGCCGAAGGAGGAGAGAGATGTCTGGAATTCCTGCGAAGGTGTGGCACGATGGAACGGATTGGGCCGTTGACCCACCGACGATCACACTCGACAGCACCAACAATTCCGTTGATTGTTGGTACCTCGACGACGTCTACAGAGCGCTAGCACCGAAAAATATACTTGCCGTTAGAATCGAGTTCACGGACGGGCCGATAGGGAAGCCGTGGAACTCAACGACAGGTCCCCTTGCCTCAGTCCCTGCTTTCTTCAAGGGTGCCAAAAAACTGAGCGGGTGTCCGCGCAACCTTTTGTACGGTACCTACAAATACGATGTGATCGTCACATGTGAAGGCGAGCTGGAACCGCTCTGGCTGCAATTCCCCGTCGATCCTCAGATCGACAACGTCGCGCCTCCGGGGGACAAACCCGGGGGAGGCGATCCGGACCCCGATGACGAGGACGGCGGCGAGAAGCCTTAGGGAAAGGTGCCGGCCTCGAGGAGGGACTGGAGCTCCGGATCGCCGCGCAGGGTGTCGAAGGCGGCGATCCGGAACCAGCTCGGGCTGACGCGGAGGCGGAGGGCAGCCTTGGCATTGATCAGAGCGCTCGTCCGGTCTCCGACCAGAGAGTAGACCAGGGCGGCGGTGTAGACGATGCCCGGCGCCTCCGGGTGCTGCTGCAAGGTCCGCTGGGCGATCTCTGCGGCCTCCCCGGCCCGCCCGAGGATGGCCAGGCACTGGGCTTTCGCCATGCTGTCATCCGGTTGAAGACGTGACGTGGCCTCGATCTCGCCGAGACGGGTGAGCACCTGGCGATAGTGGGCCTCGGCGGCTCTCCGGCGGCCGAGAGCGATCTCCGTATCGGCCAGATTCAGGAGGACGACATTGTGCCCGGGCTCGATCGCCAGGGCTTGCCGGTAGGCCGCGAGCGCCGCCTCGTGGTGCCCGGCGAGGAAACGAGCGAGCCCGAGGTTGGTCCACAGGGCGCGCTGCGGCGGCTCACGAGCCACCAGATTCGCGAAGAGCTGCTCGGCGTGTCTCGGATCGCCATGCTGGAGCTCGATCTTGGCCAACATATCCGTTCCCCAGAAATTGCCGGGCGAGCGCGCGAGGAGCTGACGCAGATGCTCCCGGGCGTCGGCGATCCCGCCGCTGCGCCACTCGAGATTGGCCAGGTCGTACAGATTGCGCCACGACGGCACGCGCTCGGCCGCGGCGCGGAAGTTGGCGAGCGCTTCCTCCGTTCGGCCCCGCCGCTCGGCGAGCTCCGCCCGGTAGCCGAAGACCGCCGGATCGCCGGGCAGAGCGGCCTCGAACCGGGCGAGGGCGGCTTCCGGCTCGCCCTCGCGGCCGCCGGCAACGGCCACCCGGAAGGCCAGGGCGAGAGGCCGGGGATCGCCGGGGGAGAGCTCGTCGGCCTGCCGCGCCAAGGTCCGGGCGCGGTCGAGATAGCGCGCCTCTTTCGTCGAGAGAAAAAGGGCGCGGGCGAGGGAGCCCGACGTCAGCAGGCCGGCGAGAAAGCGCGGCGATCCGCGGACGATCTCTTCGCTTTTCGCCAGCTCCGGATCAGACGGAGTTCGCCCGGCGTCCATACTCTGCTTGAGGGCGAGATAGGCGGCGTAGTCCTCGTCCCGCACGTCGAGAGCCGGAGTCCCCGGGCGAGGCGGATACTCGGGATAGCCGCGCCGCAGATTGACGGCGACGGCCTCGGCGAGAAGCCGGAGGTCGCCGGGCTCACTCGTCACCTGAAAAGTTGCCGTCCACAGCAGCCGGCCGTCTCCCTGGAGGCGGCGCAGCGTCACCCGGGCGAGGTTCCCCGCCGGCTCGACGGAGGCCGAGAGCACCTCGTCCGCCGCCGCCGTCCGCGCCATGGCGGCCGGCGTTGCCTCTTGTTCGGTCTTGGCACCCAACTGACGCGGGTCGAGAACGGCAACTCCCTGCAGGCCGGCGAGGCTCCCCAGGACCGCGTCGAGGACGCCGGAGGCGGCGAGAGTGAGCTGCGCATCGCTCTCCTCAGGCACCGTGGGCGGCGGCACCAGGACGCGGAGAGGCGCCGCGGCCGTACGGGTGCGGAGAGCTTGAAAGTAGACGCCGCCGGCCAGGAGGGCGACAACCAGGAGGACGGCGGCTCCGGCGACGCCTACCCGCCGAAGCCGGACCGGCGACACCCCCGAGGTCAAGACCGGGGGCTCGGGCGGGCGCCGGACGGCGACCGGGGCGACGGGGAACGCGCTGGTCGAAAGGCCGCTCATCCCCGGCGCAAGGGTCTCACGGCCGGCCGGCGCCGCCTTCAGGTCCGGGAGGGCCTCGATTTCCGCCAGACGGCGGGCGACGTCCGCGGCGCTCTCGGGCCGCGAGCCCCGGTTTTTAGCCAGGAGCTCGTCGACCAGCGCGGCGAGCGGGGGAGGGAGGTCCGGACGCAGGACGCCAAGCGATGTAGGCGTTTCGGTCAGCACCCGTTTGAGGGTGTCGAGGGCGTTGCCGCCGCGGAACGGCGAGCGGCCGGTGAGCATCTCGTAGAGCAGCACCCCGAGGGCGAAGAGGTCCGAGCGGGCGTCCACCTCGCCGCCTCCGGCCTGCTCCGGGGACATCGTGTGGTAGGTGCCCA
>DATFNZ010000210.1:0-18963 GCA_035266085.1 Thermoanaerobaculia bacterium | reverse complement strand
TCGACCAGCCGCTCGAAGGGGAGGTCCTGGTGGGCGAAGGCGCCCAGGGTGCGCTCGCGCACCTCGGCGAGCACCGAGCGGAAGGAGGCGCCCGCGGGGAAGTCGGCGCGCAGCACCAGGGCGTTGAACAGCAGGCCGATCAGCCCCTCCAGCTCCAGCCGGTTGCGGTTGGCCATGGGCACGCCGACGAGGACCGGCTCCTGGCCGGTGTAGCGGTAGAGGAGGGTCTGCAGGGCCGCCAGCAGCACCATGTAGAGGCTGGCGTCCTGCTCCTTGCCCGCCGCCTTGAGGGCCTCGGTGCGGCCCACGCCCAGGTGCAGGTAGCAGCGCCCGCCGTCGAAGCTCTGGATCGCCGGCCGCGGGTGATCGACCGGCAGGTCGATGACGAAGGGCGCGCCCGCGACCTGCCCCTTCCAATAGGAGAGCAGGCCTTCCAGACTCTCGCCCTGGAGCAGGCGCTGCTGCCAGACGGCGTAGTCGGCGTACTGGATGGGCAGCTCGGGCATGGCCGGCGGCCGGCCGAGGACGAAGCCGTCGTAGAGCGCCATCATGGTGCGGAAGAAGACGCCGACCGACCAGATGTCGCAGATGATGTGCTGCAGCACGAGCAGGAAGAGGTGCTCCTCGTCGCCCAGGCGGATCAGGCAGGTACGCGACAGGGGATCCTGCGTCATGTCGAACGGCTGCAGCACCTCGGCCTTGATGACCCGCGCCGCCTCGGCCTCGCGCTCCGCCTCTGGCACGCCGCGCAGGTCGGTGACCACCAGGCGGAGGCTGGGACGGGCGGCGATCACGGGCACGGGCTCGCCGTCCACCACGCGGAAGCTGGTGCGCAGGATCTCGTGGCGCCGTCCCGTCTCGTCGAGGCAGCGCTGCAGGATGCCGGCGTCGAGGGGCCCGCGGATGCGCACGCCGCCGGGCACGTTGTAGGCGGCGCTCCCGGGCTGGAGCTGCTCGATGAACCAGAGCCGCTTCTGGCCGAACGAGAGCACGGCGGGCTCGGAGCCGCGGCGCGGGATGGCGGTGGAGGGCGGCCCGGCGGCCGTCTCCTTCCGCTTCTGCTTCTTGAGCAGCTCGAGGAGGCGGGCCTGCTTGGCCGAGAGCTCGGCGGGGTTCGTCGTCACGTCAGCCATTGGCCACTTCCTCTTCCGCGAGCAGGCTTTCCAGTCGCATGATTTCTTTCTCCAGGTCTTCCTCGGACATCGTCTGCACCTTCTCGAGCAGCTCGCTCTCCTGCTCCTCCTGCCGCCGCGCCGCCAGCTCCCCGATGGCCTCGGCAAGCTCCGCCACCGTGGAGCGCTCGAAGAACAGGCGCACGGGCAGGTCGAGGTGGAAGACGTCGCGCATCCGCGACACGAGGCGGGTGGCGAGCAGGGAGTCGCCCCCGAGGTCGAGGAAGTTGTCGTGCACGCCCACCTGGGCAACGCCCAGGAGGTCCTTCCAGATCGTTGCGATGTACTCCTCCGTGGCGTTGCGAGGCGGGACGAAATCGACCCTCAAGCTCGGCCGTGGGTAGAAGCCCACGGCCGTCCGGACCTCGCCGCTCTCCGTCGCCGGCAGCCCCTCCAGCGGGCTCCAGCCCGGACTCAACGGCCGCGCCGAGGCGATCACCTGCGCCGCGGAGCCGGCCGCGAACAGGCGGTCGAGCTCCCCGTCGGCACCGGCCCCCAGGCCCCAGGCCACGCTCGTCCAGCCCGCACCCGAGGCGGCGGCCAGGGCATCCAGGAAGAATGCCTCGGCGGCATCGACGGCGCCGGCTCCCCGCGGGGCGACCAGGAAGGCGAAGTCCGGATCGCGCCGCCGGCGCAGGGCGTCGAGGGCCAAGGCGCCCCGGACGCGGGCGCCCAGATGGCCGTTGCCGTCGGCGAGGGTCCCCTCCGCGGAAGGTGCCCCGGTGGAGCCCGCCAGGACCAATCCTTGGATCGTTCCCCAGCGCTCCTCCACGGCCTCGACGGCGCCCTGCAGCGCGGCCTCGTCCGAGAAGTCCACCCCCGCCACCTCGACCTTGGCGCCGAGGGCCTCGAGGTCGCGGACCCGGGCCAGACGGCGGCCGATCAGACCCTCGGCGTCGCCACGCAGCCACTCGTCCCACTCCTCTCGAGCCGGGAAGCCAGCCGGCTCGAGGAGAAGAAGGCGGACGCCGTCCTGCGCCAGATACTGCGCGAACTGATATCCCGGCTCCTCCAGGCCACCCGCCAGCAAGTAGACGCCGCCCCTGGGGGAACGGGGAGAGGCGGCGGGCAGCTCGTCGAGCACCGGCACCCAGCGGTGGCTCCCGCGGTAGGCGACCAGCCGTTCCGGAGCGCCGGCCGCGAATTCAGCCAGCAGCCGGTCCGCCAGCTTCTCCAGCTTTGCGTTCGCAGGAACGTCGATGGCCCGGCAGTCGATCCGCGGCAGGTGCTCGGAGATGGCCCGGCAGGCGCCCAGCAGGATCGCTGCCTCGGGCTTCAGCTCCTCGTCTCCATCGACTTCCAGGAGACCGTCGGCGACGGCCCACAGGCGGACGTCGCCGCCGCGGATGTCGAGCTCCCGCGCCAGCTCCAGGGGGGCGGCGAAGGAGAGCTCCCGGTGGCGCTCGAAGCCCGTTTCGTCCAGCGACCACAGGTGAACGATCCGGTCGGGGGCCTCGCCCAGGGAGTCGAGGAACGCGGCCCAGCTCTCCACCTCACCCGGCCGTACGACCGCCACCGTGGCGCCGCCCTCGAGCAGGGCTCCGGCGATGCGGTCGCCGAGGCCGCGCGAGTCGGCCAGGATCAGCCACGACCGGGCCGCGGCGGGCTCGGAGACGGGGAGGACCGAGCGCTTCCAGGACTGGGTGTAGAGGCGCGGGCCGCTCCCGGTTTCCAGCCGCCGCCCCGTGCCGCCGACCACCGTGTCGATCCAGTACCGCTGGCGCTCGAAGGGGTACGCGGGCAGCACCACCCGCCGCCGCCGCTCGTGGGCGTAGAAGCCGGCCCAGTCGATGGGCGCGCCCAGCAGCCAGAGCTTGCCGAGGGTGGCGAGGGCGTAGGCCGCGTCCGGCTGCGCCTCGTAGGAGTGGCGCACCGTCGGCAGCACCACGGTCTCCCTCCCTCCTTCCCGCCGGGCGGCGGGGTGCTGGAGGACGAGGCTGGCGAGCGTGGGCCCCGGACCGATCTCCAGGAACACGCGGTCCGGCTCGCTCAGCAGCTCGGCGACGCTCTCGGAGAAGCGCACCGTGCCGCACATGTGGCGCGACCAGTAGGTGGGATCGGTCGCCTCCTCCGCCGTCATCCAGCGGCCCGTGAGGTTGGACAGGAGGGGGATTGCCGGCGGGTTGAGCGCCACCCGGCGCACGCGCTCCGCAAGGACGTCGAAGACCGGCTCCATCATCCGCGAGTGGAAGGCATGGGTCACGGCGAGGCGGCGGCTGGCCACCTCCCGCGCGGCGAGAAGCCCCTCCAGCTCCGCCACCGCCGCCTCGGGCCCGGCCACCACCGTCTGCTCCGGACCGTTCACGGCGGCCAGCGACAGCTCCGTGCCGAGGAGCGGCAGGACCGCCTCCTCGGGCAGGCCGACGGCCAGCATGGCGCCGCCCGGCAGGTCCTGGATGCGGCGGGCTCGCTCGGCCACCAGGGCCAGGGCGTCGGAGAGCGACAGCACGCCGGCCAGGCAGGCGGCCACGTACTCGCCGACGCTGTAGCCGGCCACGGCCTGGGGACGGATCCCCCACTCCATCCACAGCCTGGCGAGCGCGTACTCGAGGACGAACAGGGCCGGCTGGGCGAAACGGGTCTCGTCGAGTTGGCCGGGGGCCTCGCCACTCCGGCGCAGCATCTTGCGCAGGTCCACCCCGAAGCCGGCAGCATTCTCAGGATCGGCTACGGGATAGATCACCGTCCGCAGATCCGTCCCCAGCAGCGGCTCCAACTCCCGGCAGCAGAGGTCGATCTCGGCGCGGAAGGTGGGCTCGCTCTCGTAAAGGCCGCGCCCCATGTTCACGTACTGCCCGCCCAGGCCGGAGAAGAGGAACACCACCGGGCGCTCCCCTTCCTCCCGCCAAGCGGTGAGCACCCGCCGGGGGTCGCCGCCGCGCAGGACGTCGATGGCATCGGGGAGGTCGCGGCAGACCACCATGCGCCGGTGCTCCAGCCCGCGGCGGCCGGCCTGCAGGGTGAACGCGGCGTCGGCCAGGGACAGATCGGGGTGGCTCTCCAGGTGGCCCGCCAGGTTCTCCGCCGCCCGGTCGAGGGCGCTGCCGCTGCGCGCCGACAGCACGAGGAGCTGCCAGGGGCGCGACGGGCCGGATGGCTCCACGGGCGGCGCCTCCTCGAGGATCAGGTGGGCGTTGGTGCCGCCCATGCCCAGGGAGTTGACGGCGGCGCGGCGCGGCGCGCCGTCCGGCCCGTTTGTCCACGGGCGTAGCTCCGTGTTGACGAAGAAAGGGCTGTTCGCGAAGTCGATCTGCGGGTTCGGCTGGTCGAAGTTGATGCTCGGCGGGATCTCGCCATGCTCCAGCGCCAGCACGGTCTTGATCAGGCCGGTGACGCCGGCCGCCCGGTCGAGGTGGCCGAAGTTCGATTTCACCGACCCGATCGGGCAGTAGCCCCGGGCGTCGGTCCAGCGGCGGAACGCCCGGGTGAGTGCCGTCACCTCGATGGGATCGCCCAGCTCGGTGGCGCTGCCGTGGGCCTCGACGTAGCCGATGCTCCCGGGATCGATGCCGGCCTCCTCGAAGACGGCGGCGATGGCGTCCGCCTGCCCCGCGACGCTGGGCGCCGTGTAGCCCGCCTTGAGAGAGCCGTCGTTGTTGATCGCCGTGCCCCGGATGACGGCGTGGATGTGGTCGCCATCGGCCAGAGCGTCGTCGAGGCGCTTGAGCAGCACCGCGCCCACGCCATGGCCGAGGATGCTGCCGTCGGCCCTGGCGTCGAAGGAGCGGGAGTGGCCGTCGGAGGGGGCGATCCCGCCGGGCTCCCAGACGTACCCCAGGTGATCGGGCACCACCACCCGGATGCCGCCGGCCATGGCCATGTCGCACTCCCCCTGGCGCAGGCTCTGGCAGGCCATGTGGACGGCCACCAGCGAGGTCGAGCAGAAGGTCTGCACGGCGACGCTCGGGCCGCGCAGGTTCAGCTTGTAGGAGACGGTGGTGGTCAGCGAGTCCTTGTCGTTGCCGAGGATCGCCTGGAGCATGTTGACCGACGAGCGGACGTCCGGGTCGGCGTACATGCGGAGGAGATAGGTGCTCAGGTTGGAGCCTGCGAAGACGCCGATGCGGCCCGGGAAGGCCTCGGGGTTCCAGCCCGCCTGGTCGAACAGCTCCCAGGCGCACTCGAGGAAGATGCGGTGCTGCGGGTCCATGACCTCGGCCTCACGCGGCGAGTAGCCGAAGAGGCCGGCGTCGAACAGGTCGATGCCGTCGAGGATCGAGCCGGCCCGCACGTAGCGCGGGTTCTTCAGCACCTCGGGATCGGCGCCCGCGGCCAGCAGCTCCTCGTCGCTGAAGAAGGTCACGGACTCCACTCCGTCCCGCAGGTTGCGCCACAGGGCGTCGACGTCGGGCGCGCCGGGGAAGCGGCCGGCCATGCCGATGATGGCGACGGCCGTGGTGCCGCCCCCCTCGCCCGTCCCGCCGCGGGCCCGGCGGCGGCGCTCGGCCAGCTCGCCGCCCTTCTCGTCGGCGACCGCAGGCGGGGCCAGGTGGCGGGCCAGAGCGCTCACGGTGGGCGACTCGAAGAGGGTCACGGGGGCGACCTCGACCCCCAGGTCGCGGCTCATCTCCGAGACGATCTGGAGGCCGAGGAGCGAGTTGCCCCCGAGGTCGAAGAAGTTGTCCTGCAGCCCGACCTGGCCGACGCCGAGCACCCGCTGCCAGATCTCGGCGATCCGGCGCTCCAGGCCGCCCGCGCCGCCGGCGATCGCGGGGACGGCAGCGGCCGCCGCCGGCCGGCCGGGCGCGCCGCCGGCCTTCTCCAACTCGCGCAGGAAGCTCTCGCCCGTGAACGACTTGCCGAGCTCGATGCGGCCGTGCAGCTCCTGGGCCGAGACGACGACGTGGGGGAGGCCGGCGCCCAGGATGCGGTCGAAGGCGTCGACGCCCTCGGCGGTGAGGATCGCCTTCTCCAGCATCTCCTGGCGCCAGGGCTTCAGGTGGGCCGGCACCTCGGTGTAGACGGCGAGGCCCACCTCGCGCCAGATGTCCCAGTTGACCGTCACCGTGAACGTCCCGCCGGAGGCCGCGTTGCGCTCCGCCAGGGCGTCGAGGAAGGCGTTGGCGCCGCAGTAGTCGACCTGTCCGAACTCGCCGAGGATGGAGGCGATGGAGGAGAAGAGGACCAGGAAGTCCGGCTTCTCTTCCCGGAAGATGGCGTCGAGCACCCGGGCGCCGCGCACCTTGGGCGCCATGATCCGCTCGGCCGCCGCCGCCGTCTTGAGCTGGAGGATGCCGCCGCCCGGCGTGCCGGCGAGGTGGACGACGCCGTCGATCCGGCCGAACCGCCGGCGCGCCGCGGCCACCAGGCCGCGCATGGCCGCCTCGTCGGTCACGTCGACGCTCGCCGCGAGCACCTCGGCGCCCAGCTCCTCGAGGCCGAGGACGGCGCGGATGCGACCGCTGACGGCGTCGTCCTGGGGATGGGCCTCCAGCCAGCCGGCCCAAGCCTCGCGGTCGGGCAGGGGCGAGCGCCCGGTCAGCACGAGGCGGGCCTTGACGGTTCGGGCCAGGTGCCCGGCGATGGCCAGCCCGAGGCCGCCCAGGCCGCCGGTCAGCAGGTAGACGCCCCGCTCCCGCAGGAGCGCCGGCCGCTCCGGGGCCGTCAGGCGCACGGCCTCGAAATCCTGTACGAGCCGCTCGCCGCCGCGCAGGGCGACGATGGAATCCGGCCCGTCCGTGAGCTCCGCCGCGATCAGATCCACGCTCGCGATCTCCCCGGGGTCGAGGTCCACGAGCCGGCAGGTGACCCGCGCGATCTCCTGGGGAATGACCCGGCACGGCCCCACCATCGTCGCCCGCTCCGGCGCCAGGGCTTCGCGGCCGGTGGCGGCGAAGATGCCGCTCGACACCACGGTCAGGCGCAGGGTGCCGCGCAGCCCCAGCCGGCCCACGGCCTGGGCGAGGGAGAGCAGGCTGTGGAAGCCCAGCTCCTGGGAGCGGCGGAAGCCCTCCTCATCGTTCGCAGGAGGCGCATCGAGGCTCCACAGGTGGACGATCCCCGCTGGAGTTTCCTTACCGAGCAGCGCCGCGTAGTCCACCGGGCCGTCGCCCGCCTCGACGGTCTTCACCGTCCGACCCTCCCCGCGCAGCCGCTCGGCGAGGCGTTCCCCGAGCCCGCCGCGGTCGGCGAGGACCAGCCAGGGGCCCGCCGCCGGTGCTCCTTCCGGAGCCGGAGCGCTGTTCCACACCGGCTTGTAGAACCAGTCGGCGACGTCGGCCTGCTTGTCCAGCGTGACGTGCCGCGCCGTCCCCGTCTCGGCCGCCGCCTGGGCGATACCGTCGGGATCCACCCAGTAGGCCTGCCGCTCGAACGGGTAGGTGGGCAGCGGTACGCGCCGCCGCCGCTCGCCGGCGTGGAAGGCCTGCCAGTCCACCGGCGCGCCCAGGCTCCAGAGCTGCCCCAAGGCGCCGAGGAGCACCTCCCCGCTCGGCCGCCCGCCATGAGAGGCGCGCATCGACGAGACCATCAGGCGTCCCTTCTCCTTGCCGCAGCCGGGATGGAGGCGGACGAACGAGCCCAGGCCCTGGCCGGGCCCCACCTCCAGGAAGATCCGCTCCGCCTCTTCCTTCAGCAGCTCGCCGGCGCTGTCGGCGAAGCGCACCGGGCCGCACATGTGCCGCGCCCAGTAGCCGGGGTCCGCCGCCTCGGCGGCCGTGATCCAGGTGCCGGTGACGTTCGAGAGATAGGGGATCCGGGGCGCCTTGCGCTCCACCGTCCGCGCCAGCTCCGTCAGGGCGCCGGCCAGCGGCTCCATCATCGAGGAGTGAAAGGCATGGGTCGTGGGGAGCCGGCGGCAGACCGTGCCGCGCTCCGCGAGCTCCCGCTCCAGCGCCGCGATTCCCTCCTCCGGCCCCGCGGCCACGGAGACCACGGGCCCGTTGAGGGCGGCGAGGGACAGGCCGTGGCGGGCGAGGAGGGGCGCGACCTCCGCCTCGGCGAGCGGCACGGCGGTCATTGCGCCCGCCGGCAGCTCCTGGATCATCCGCGCCCGCCGCGCCACCAGCCTGAGGGCGTCCTCCAGCGAGAGCACGCCGGAGAGGCAGGCCGCCACGTACTCGCCGACGCTGTAGCCGATCATCGCCCGCGGGCGCACCCCCCATTCCATCCACAGTGTCGCCAGGGCGTACTCGACGGCGAAGGTGGCCGGCTGGGCGAAGCGGGTCTCCTGCAGGCGCCGCGACGCCGGATCGTCCGCCGCCGGGGCGCGGCCGAACAGCCGCCGGGCATCCGTCCCTACCGCCTCCTCGGCATCGGTGCCCCGAGGGTAGAGCAGCTCGCGCAGGTCGGCGCCGATCTCCGGCCGCAGCAGCTCCGCGCACCGGTCGAGGGCGGCGCGGAACGCGGGCTCGGTCTGGTACAGGCCCAGCCCCATGTCCACCGACTGCTCGCCGAGCCCCGGGAACAGGAAGACCACGGACCGGTCCGCCGCCTCGTCCTTCTCCCTGGCCTCCCTGAGGGCCGCCGCCACCTCCGCCGCGTCCCGGCCGACCACGGCGCGCCGCCGCTGGAATCCCTTGCGCCCCACGTGCAGCGTGAAGGCCACGTCGGCGAGGTCGGCGCCGGGGTGCTCCTCCAGGTGCCGGGCCAGGTTCGCCGCCATGGTGCCGAGGGCGGTGTCCGTGCGGGCCGAGAGCGTCAGGAGCTGGACCGGCCGCGCGGGGGGCGTGGTCTCCGCCGGCGCCGGCGGCTCCTCCAGGATGACGTGGGCGTTGGTGCTGCCGATGCCGAACGAGCTGAGGCCCGCCCGGCGCGGGCGCCCGTCCGTGGGCCACTCCGCGAGCTCCGTGTTGACGTAGAACGGGCCGTTCTCGAAGTCGATCTTCGGGTTGGGCCGCGTGAAGTGCAGGCTGGGCGGGATCTGCCGGCGCTCCAGGGCGAGGGCCGTCTTGATCAGCCCGGCGACGCCCGCCGCCGTCTCCAGGTGGCCGATGTTCGTCTTCACCGAGCCCATGGCGCAGAAGCGCTTGCGGGTGGTGCCGGCGCGGAACGCCTCGGCGAGGGCCAGCATCTCGATCGAATCGCCCAGGTCCGTCGCGGTGCCGTGGGCCTCGATGTAGGAGATGTCGTCGGGCTCGACCCCGGCGCAGGCCATCGCCTCCAGCAGGACGGCGGTCTGGCCTTCGACCCCCGGCGCCGTGTAGCTCGCCTTGCGGGCGCCGTCGTTGTTGGTGGCGGAGCCGCGGATGACGGCGACGACGTGGTCGCCGTCGGCCAGCGCGTCCTCCAGCCGCTTGAGCAGCACGGCGCCGGCGCCGTTGCCGAAGTTGCTCCCCTGGGCCGCCTCGTCGAAGGTGCGGCAGCTGCCGTCGGGCGACAGGATGCCGCCCTTCTGGGCGATGTAGCCCCTGCGGTGCGGCACGTTGACGGCGGCGCCGCCGGCCACCGCCATGCGGCACTCGTCGAGCAGCAGGCTCTGGCAGGCCAGGTGGACGGCCACCAGCGACGTCGAGCAGGCCGTGTGCAGGGCGTAGCTCGGCCCCCGCAGGTTCAGCTTGTAGGACACCCGGGTGGCCATCGAGGCCAGGTCGTTGCCGAGGGCGATCTGGAAGTTGTCGAGCGTGCCGAAGAAGGCCCGGTTGGAGAACAGGCTGAACAGGTAGGTGTTGGTCTTGGCGCCGGTGAAGACGCCCACGGGCGACGGATAGGCCTCGGGATCGTAGCCGGCAGCCTCGAAGACCTCCCAGGCGCACTCCAGGAACAGGCGGTGCTGGGGGTCCATGACCTTCGCCTCAAGCGGCGTGTAGCCGAAGAAGGCGGGATCGAACATCTCGACGCCGTCGAGCACGGAGACCCGGCGCACGTAGTTGGGATGGCGGTAGACCCGCGGCTCGACGCCCGCCCGTTCCAGCTCCTCGTCGGTCAGCAGGGTCAGCGACTCCACCCCGCCCGACAGGTTGCGCCAGAACTGCTCGACGTCGTGCGCTCCCGGGAGCCGGCACGACATGCCGATGATGGCGATCTCGGACCCGTTCAACTGCCCTGCCCTGCTCTCTTCAGCCATGTCTCAAACCACCTTCTTGGAAGACCTGCGGCGCTCCATGAACTCACGGCGCCGTCCCATGCTCTCGCGCCGCTCTTCGAGGACGGCGGCGCGCTCTTCGCCCGCCGTCTCGTCGTCCCGCGCCAGCAGCGCGGCGAGCGTGCGGACCGTCAGCCCCTGGTAGAGCTTGGCGACCGCCACGTCGGCGCCCAGCTCGTCCCGGAGGCGCGAGACCACCTGGACGGCCACGAACGAGTCGCCGCCCAGCTCGAAAAAGTTGTCGTGCACGCCGATCTGCTCGAAGCCCAGCGTGCGCTTCCACACCTCCGCGATCCGCCGCTCGAGGTCGCTCTCGGGAGCGGCGTAGGGCGTCGCCAGGGCAGGCCGCGGATGGCGCTCCGTCCCCGCCGATCCGGCGCGCTCCTGCAGCGCCCCGGTCCGCCGTCCCGCCTGACGGACGCGCCCGGGCAGGTCGGACGTGGACACCAGGAGCCCATCCACGCCGCTTGCCCCCGCGGCCCGGCGGAAGGCCTCCTCCCCCTCGCGCGGTCCCATGGCCAGCCCGGCCAGGTCATCGCGCACGGCGGTGATCTGCTCCTGCCCGCCCTCGAGCTGCCAGACGTCCCAGCCGAGGCTCACCCACGGCTGCTCTCCCGTCCGGTTGTGCTCCTGGACGAACGATTCGAGGAAGCAGTTGGCCGCCGTGTAGCCCGAGTAGGCGACGCCGCCCAGGACGGTCGCGAGCGACGACAGGAGGACGCAGAAGTCGAGCTGACGGCCGGCCAGGGCCCGTTCGAGGGCGAACAGGGCGTGGGCCTTGGGCTGGAAATGCCAGGAGCAGGCCTCGCGGTCGAGCTCGCGCACCAGCCGGAAGGTCCGCTCGCCCACCGTGCCCGCCGTGTGCAGCACGCCGTGGAGGGCGCCGAAGCGCGACTCGGCCAGGGCCACGGCGGCGGACATCGCCTCGGCGTCGGCCAGGTTGGCCGTGACCACCACCACCTCGGCCCCCAGCTCGCGCAGGGAGCGCACGAGCGCCTCGTCGGCAGGAGACGACGGCGGCTGGACGAGCACCAGGCGGGCCTGCGCCTCCCGCGCCAGGTAGCGGGCGAAGCCCAGGCCGTTGTTCTCCAGCCCGCCGGTGATCAGGTAGACGCCGCCCCGGCGCAGCGGCGGCGCAGCCTCCAGGCGCACGGGCTCGAAGGTCTGCAGCCAGCGCCGGCCGCCCCGGCAGGCGACCAGCGGCGCGCTGGCGTCCGCCGCCAGCTCCGCCACCACCGTGTCGAGGGTCCGGCCGGCAGCGGGCGCGGCGTCGACGGCGCGGCAGACGAGGCCCGGGACCTCCTGGGGCAGGACCTTGAGCAGTCCGAGCAGGGTCGCCCGCTCCGGCCGCAGCTCCTCCTGGGGCGACACGGCGCACAGGCCGCTCGCCACCACGGCCAGCTCGCGCGGCGTCCAGCTCTGCCGCGCCATGGCCTGGGCCAGTCCCAGGAGGCTGTAGAAGCCGCGCTCCTGGGCCGCCTCGAAGGCCGCGGCGTCGCCGGCCGGCGGCTCACCGGCCGTCAGGCTCCAGGCGTGGACGACCACGTCCGGCAGCCGGTCCTGGGCGCGCAGGTCGGCGATCAGCGCCTCCCACAGCTCGGGCCGCAGCTCGCCGGGCTCGACCGTGATCACCTCGCCGTGCCGCCCCAGCCGCGCGGCGAGGTCCGCCGACGGCCCGTCCGGCCCGGCGAGCACCAGCCAGCGCCGGGGTTCCCCGGCCGACGGCGCGGGCGGCAGCGCCGGCTGCCAGGACGGGAGATAGAACCAGTCGGCCACGTCCGGCCGCTTGCCGGCCTCTTCGGCGAGCGGCGCGGCGGACGGCGTATTGACTCCCGCGTCGATCCAATACCTCTGGCGCTCGAACGGATACGTGGGCAGCGGCACCCGCCGCCGCTTCTCCCCGGCGTGGAAGCCGCTCCAGTCGAGATCCAGGCCGGCGAGCCAGAGCCGGCCCAGGGCGTTGAGCGCGGCGGCCTCGTCGGGCACGGCGTCCTGCGGATGGCCCAGCGAGGCCACCACCGCCTGCTCCGTGCGCTCGGGATGGCGGCCGGCGAGCGTCGCCAGGGTGCGGCCGGAGCCGACCTCGAGCAGGACGCGCCGGCGGTCGTGCAGCAGCTCGGCGACGCCGGCGGCGAAGCGCACCGGCTGGCGCAGGTGGCGCGCCCAGTAGCCGGGATCGGTGGCCTGCTCGGCCGTGATCCAGGTGCCCGTGACGTTGGAGACGAAGGGGATCTCAGGAGCGCGCAGCGCCACCTTCGCGACCTCGGCCGTGAAGCGGTCGAGGACCGGCTCCATCATCGCCGAGTGGAAGGCGTGCGAGGTGTGCAGCCGGCGGTGGCTGACGCCGCGCCCGTCGAGCGCCCGCTCCAGGGCGGCGACGGCCTCCTCGGGTCCCGAGGCGACGCAGCGCTCCCCCTCGTTGACGGCGGCGACCGAGACGCCGGCCGGCAGCAGCGGCGCCAGCTCCTCCTCGGCCAGCGGCACGCCCAGCATGGCGCCGGCCGGCAGGGCGTCCATCAGCCGGCCGCGCGCCGCCACCAGGACCAGGGCGTCCTCCAGGGACATGACGCCGGCCAGGCAGGCGGCGGCGTACTCGCCGATGCTGTGGCCGATCATCGCCTGCGGCCGCACGCCCCAGCTCAGCCACAGCCGTGCCAGGGCGTACTCGACGACGAACAGCGCCGGCTGGGTGAGGGCGGTGCGGGCGAGCTCACGCGCCGCTTCCTCCGCCTCGCCCACGGCCGGGTAGAGGACGCGGCGCAGGTCGAGGTTGAGCAGCGGCCGCAGCCGCTCGGCGCAGTGATCGACCTCGGCGCGGAACACCGGCTCCCCTTCGTAGAGCCCGCGGCCCATGTCGACGTGCTGGGCACCCTGGCCCGGAAAGAGGAAGACCACCGGCCGCTCGCGCGGGTCCTCCAGGTCCTCGGCGCTCAGCACGCGCGCCGGGTCGAGCGCCTCGAGGGCGGCCACCGCGTCGTCGCGGTCGCGGCAGACCACCACCCGGCGGTGGCGGAAGACCGCGCGGCCGGCCCGCAGGGTGTAGGCGGCGTCCGGCAGGGCCGCCGGATCGGCGTCGCGCAGCCAGGCGAGGAGGTTGCGGGTGGCCGCCTCCAGCGCCTCCGGGCTGCGCGCCGAGATCGGCAGCAGCTGCCAGGGGCGGGAAGCGGCGGGCTCGCCGGCCGCCGGCGCCTCCTCCAGGATGACGTGGGCGTTGGTGCCGCCGACGCCGAAGGAGCTGACGCCGGCCCGCCGCGGCACGCCGTCCGTCTCCCAGGGAGCGAGGGCGGTGCTGACGTAGAACGGGCTCTCGGCGAAGTCGATGGCCGGGTTCGGCCGCTCGAAGTTCAGGCTCGGCGGGATCTCCCGGTGCTCCAGGGCGAGCACGGCCTTGAGGAAGCCGGCGACGCCCGCCGCCGCGTCGAGGTGGCCGACGTTGCTCTTCACCGAGCCGATGGCGCAGAAGCCCTTGCGCTCCGTGCCCTCGCGGAAGACCTTGGTCAGGGCCGTGACCTCGATGGGATCGCCCAGGGAGGTGCCGGTGCCGTGGCACTCGACGTAGCCGATCGACTCCGGCGCCACCCCGGCCACGGCCTGCGCCGCCGCGATCACCTCCGCCTGCCCCTCGACGCTCGGCGCCGTGTAGCTGACCTTGAGCGAGCCGTCGTTGTTGATCGCCGAGCCCTTGATCACGGCATGGATGGTGTCGCCGTCCTCGAGCGCCTCGGCCAGGCGCTTGAGGACCACCACCCCGACGCCGCTGCCGAAGATCGTCCCCGCCGCCTTGGCGTCGAAGGCACGGCAGTGGCCGTCCGGCGAGGCGAGCCCGCCGTCGAGCGCCCAGTAGCCCTCGATCTGCGGCACCTTCACCGTCACGCCGCCGGCGAGCGCGATGTCGCACTCGTAGCTGAGCAGCGACAGGGCCGCGAGGTGGATGGCCGTCAGCGACGTCGAGCAGCTCGTCTGCACGATCATGCTGGGCCCCCGCAGGTTCAGCTTGTAGGAGACCCGCGTGGGCATGAAGTCCTTGTCGTTGGTGATGAACACCTGGAAGCCGCCGCCGCCGTCGAACAGCTCGGGGTGGGTGCGCAGGTTGGAGAGCAGGTAGGTGTTCCAGGCCACCCCAGCGTAGACGCCGATCAGCCCCTCGTAGCCGCCGGGCGTGTAGCCGGCGTCCTCCAGGGCCGACCAGGCGTTCTCCAGGAACAGGCGCTGCTGGGGGTCCAGGATCTCGGCCTCGCGGGCGCTGTAGCCGAAGAACGGGGCGTCGAACTGGTCGACGCCGGCGAGCAGGCTCGCCGCCTTGACGTAGCGCGGGTCGGCCAGCCGCTCGGCCGGCACGCCGGCGGCCAGCATCTCCTCGTCGGAGAAGAAGGTGACCCCCTCGACGCCGTCGCGCAGGTTGCGCCACAGCTCGCGCAGGTCGCGGGCGCCCGGGAACTGTCCGGACATGCCGATCACCGCGATCTCGCGGCCGCTGAGGCCGTCGTTCTCCTGGAGGTCGTCGTGCTCGCTCATCGTGCTCCCCTTCCGGCGCGCCGGACCTGCGCGAAAACCTGTTTCTTCTTCTCGGCCCGGCTCCGGCCGCGTTCGAATTCCGAGGTCTGCCGCGCCGGCGGTTTCAGATACCGCACCAGCGCGCTCACCGTCGGCGCCTGGAAGATGCTCACCGTGGGTACCTCTACCCCCAGGTGCTTCTTGAGCTCCGAGACGAGCTGGATACCCGAGAGGGAGGTCCCGCCCAGCTCGAAGAAGTTGTCGTGCACGCCCACCCGCTCGATCCCCAGCACCCGCTCCCAGATGCCGGCGATCTGCCGCTCGAGGTCGTCGGCGGGCGGCGCGTAGGCGTTGCTCACCTCGGGGCGGGCGTGGGTTGCCGCCGGCCCGGTCAGCTCCAGGGCGCCGGCCAGGCGCGTGCGGTCGAAGGCGTCGGCCTCCTCGGCGACCGCCTGGAGGTCGCGGGTGGACACCACGTAGCACGGCACCGCGCCGTCGAGCAGGACGCGGCGGAAGGCCTGCCGGCCCTGAGGGGGAAAGATGCCGTCCCCCGCGCCGCGCCGCGCGGCCGCCGCCGCCGTGATACCCGCCGGCGCCGCGGCCGGGCGGCGGAGCTGCGCGGCCGCCTCGCGCCCCACCCGCTTCATCGAGAAGCCCTCGATCTCCACCCGCACCGTCCCGTCCTCGCCCAGCAGGGTGATGTCGCAGGTGAGCACGTCGCCCGGCGTGCCGCGCAGCCGGAAGTGGCTGAAGCCCTTCCGGGTCAGAGGTGCGCGCACCACCAGCCGGTCGTAGGTCAGCGGCAGGTAGTCCCCCTCGTCGAGGAGCTGCACGGCGCCCGCGGCCACGTCGAGGAGGGCCGGGTGGAGCCCATAGTCCGCGAGCTCGGGGGCGAAGCGCTCGTCGAGCTCGAGCTCCGCCACGCTCTCGCCGTCTCCCAGATGGAGCCGGCGCAGGCTCTGCCAGCGCGGTCCGGTGACCAGGAACTCGCTCTCCAGCCGCCGTGCCGTGATCTCGCCGGCCGTGCAGCGGGCGATCAGGGCGGCAATGTCGCGCCGCTGCTCTTCCGCGCCTTCCTCCGCGACTCCGATCCGGCCGCGGGCGTGCTCCTGGCAGGGCTCCTCGCCCCGCCGGCTTATCACCCGGAAGCCTTCGCCCTCCAGGACCGTCAGGACCTCCCGGCTCTCCCCTTCGAGCACCACCAGGGGCGACAGGAAGACGGCCTCGCGGATCTCGATCGGCCGCCCCGCGGCCCGCCGCGCGAACGCCGCCCGGGCCATCTCCAGGTAGGTGGTGCCCGGCACGGTGGGGTGGCCGGCGATGCGGTGCTCGGAGAGCACCCAGTGCCGCTCGACCGTCATCTCGGAGGCGTAGGTCTCGCGCCCGGCCGTCTCCTCGACGCGGGCGTCGAGGAGCGGATGGAGGGGCGCCGCACCCGTCCGCCAGAGCGCCAGGGGCGAGGCCGAGCGGGCCGCCATGCCCACCTCTTCCCAGCGGTCCCAACCGATCGAGACGGTGTAGGCGCCGCGCCGGCGGTGGCGGGCCTGGGCGAAGGCGTCGAGGAAGGCGTTGGCCGCGCAGTAGTCGGTCTGGCCGAAGCCGCCGACGGCGGCGTTGATCGACGAGCAGAGCACGAAGAAGTCGAGCGGCCGGTCGCCCAGGGCGGCCTGGAGCGCGAGCGCGCCCCGCACCTTGGGCGCCATCACGGCCTCGGCCGCCTCGGGCGTCAGGAGCTGCAGGAGCCGGCCGCCGGGAACGCCGGCGGCGTGGATCACGCCGCGGATGGGGCCCAACCGCTCCTCCGTCTCCCGAACGGCCGCCGCCACGGCGGCCGGATCGGCGACATCGGCCGCCAAGGTCAGCACCTCCGCCCCTGAGGCCTCCAGAGCCGCCACCTTGGGGTTCCGCTCCGCCGTGCGGCCGAGCAGGGCGAGCTTGACCCTGCCGTGGGCGGCCAGCTCCTCGGCCAGGGTGAGGCCCACGCCGCCCAGGCCGCCGGTGATCAGGTAGACGCCGCCCTCCCGCAGCCGGGTCATGGGACCCATATCGCGCTCCAGGCGGGCCGGCCCGTAAGTGCGCACCCAGCGCTCGCCGCCGCGCCAGGCGACGATCGGATCGGCCGCCGCCGCCTCGGCCAGGAGATCCTCGATCAGGTCTTCGCCGGCGGGCAGCACGACGTCGACGCTCTTGCACGCCAGGCCCGGCAGCTCCTGGGGGATCACCTTCACCGGGCCGAGGAGCAGCGCCTTCTCGGGGCAGAGGACCGCTTCGCCCGTTACCCGCTGCAGGCCGTCGGAGAGCACCGTCAGGCGCACGCCTTCCACGGCCCGCGCCGCTTCCAGGGCCTGGACCAGGAAGACCAGGCTGTCGAAGGCGCGCACGCGGGCGGCCGGCCAGCCGGCCAGCAGGGCCTCCGGCGTTCGCGCGGAAGTGTCTCCGGTGACGTTCCAGGCATGGACGATCCGCTTCGGCAGCCGGCCGTCCTCGCGCAGGGCGGCGAACAGGGCGTCCCAATCCTCCCGGCGGCCGGGATCGAGGGTGTAGGCCCCGGGAGCGAGCCGCGCGAAACCGGCGCCCGTCCGGGCCACGGCGAGCGGCCGGCCGAGGCGCTCCAGCCGCTCCGCCATGCCGGCGAGCAGGGGGGCCTCGCCGAGGAGCAGCCAGGCAGCGGCCGGGTCCGGGTCGGCGGCCGGCGGCACCGCCTGGCGCCAGAGCGGCGCGTAGAACCAGTCGGCGAGGTCCGTCTTCTTCGCCAGCCGGTCCACCGCCGCGGGCGCCGGTTTTCTGGGCGCCAGCCAGTACGGCTGGCGCTCGAAGGGGTACAGGGGCAGCGGCACGCGGCGGCGCCGCTCGCCCGCGGCGAAGCTCTCCCAGTCGACGGCGGCGCCCGCCAGCCAGAGCCGGCCCAGGGCGCCCAGCGCCACGGCCTGGTCCGGCCGCTCCTCCTGCGGATGGGGCAGCGAGGCCAGCACCACCCGCCGCTCGCCCGCCGGCACGCTCTGCCGGGCGAGGTTGGCCAGGGCGTTGCCGGGGCCGATCTCCAGCAGCAGGCGGTCGGGCTCGGCGAGCAGCGCGCGGACCCCGTCGGCGAAGCGGACGGCGCCGCGCAGGTGGCGCACCCAGTACCGGGGGTCGGTCGCCTCGGCGTCGGTGATCCAGGCGCCGGTCAGGTTGGAGACGAAGGGGATGCCTGGCGCCCGCAGCGGGACCCTGCCCACCTCGGCCGCGAAGGCGTCCAGGACCGGGTCCATCATGGCGGAATGGAAGGCGTGCGAGGTGTGCAGCCGCCGGTGGCGCACCCCCTGGGCGTGGAGCCGTTCCGCCAGCGCCGTCACGGCCTCGGATGGCCCGGACACCACGCAGGCCGACGGGCCATTGATCGCCGCCAGGGAGAGCTCAGCCCCCAGGAACGGCAAGACCTCCGCCTCCGACGCCTGCACGCCCAGCATGGCGCCGGCGGGGAGCCCACCCATGAGCCGGCCGCGGGCGGCCACCAGGACCAGGGCGTCCTCCAGGGACATCACGCCCGCGAGGCAGGCGGCCACGTACTCGCCCAGGCTGTGGCCCAGCATGGCCTGAGGCCGCACGCCCCACGACGCCCAAAGCTGCGCCAGGGCGTACTCGACGGCGAACAGCGCCGGCTGCGCCAGCTCCGTGCCCGTCAGCGCCGCGTCCGGCTCGCCGGCGAAGAGCAGCTCCCGCAAGTCGAGCCCGAGATGGGGAAGGAGGATCTCGGCGCACCGGTCGAGCTCGCGGCGGAACACCGGCTCGCCGCCGTAGAGGCCGCGCGCCATGCCCGCGTGCTGCGAGCCCTGCCCGGAGAACAGGAAGGCGACCGGCCGCTCTCCCGGCTCGCTGAAGCCGCTGAAGACCCGCTCCGGATCGCTCGAAGCGAGGGCCGCGGCGGCCTCTTCGCGATCGCGGCAGACCAGCAGCCGGCGGTGGGCGAAGGCCTTGCGCCCCACCCGCAGCGTGTGGGCCGCGTCGGCCAGCGGCAGGTCCTCTCGCAGTGCCACGGCCAGCGCGCCGGCCGCCGCGTCCAGGGCCGCCGGCGTGCGGGCCGACAGCACCAGGAGCTGCCACTCCCGCGATGGGCCCGAGGGTGCGGCCGGCGGCGCCTCCTCCAGCACCACGTGGGCGTTGGTGCCGCCGATGCCAAAGGAGCTGACGCCGGCGCGGCGCGGCCCCGCGCTCTCCCAGGGGGTGAGAGCGGCGTTGACCCGGAACGGGCCGTTGGCGAAATCGATCCGCGGGTTCGGCGTCTCGAAATGGAGG
>DATFNZ010000209.1:0-41481 GCA_035266085.1 Thermoanaerobaculia bacterium | reverse complement strand
TCCCAGACGAGTCACCCATACCGCTTCGGAATCGACAACGTCGGGGCGTCTCCGAGGCGGGAAAAACGTGGGATCCCACCAACAACTCCCGACGTCACAAGTCCCGGATACCCGGAACGAACTTCGGGCACGTCGTACTAGTCGAGCACAGTTCGCCCGCCTCTGGTGCGGCGCGGACGGTTCGACCTGGTCCGTAGCCCCTCAGCCCTGGGAAGAGGCCGGCCTCTCCTGCTCCGCCTCCGTCCACCGGGCGGGGGCGAACGATCGGCCCCGGGCCGCGCCCCTCCACTTGGCCGGGGCGGACGGTTCGCCCTGAAACGGCGCCCGTGGACCTGCGGGGCAGGTGGGCTGCCCCGCGGGGCCGACCCCCTGCCCCGTGGGGCCAACCGTCCACGCCCCGGAACGGACGGTTGACGAGGCAGGGCCAACCGTCCGATACCCCTCGTCGGGGTCCCAGGGCGGGCTGTCAACCATCCGCTTGCGCCTGCAAGCGTCCTACGAAGCGGGGCCAACCGTCCGCCCCGCGGGGCCAACTGGCCCCGCCCAGCAGTTTCAGGAGTACCCTGTAAGAAATCCTCAGGAGGTGCGTTCCATGGGTGAAGGAGAAAGGAGGGCAGGAGGCGTGCAAGCCGCAGCCTACAACCAATCGATCGCGAGCCCCCCGGGAGCCCTGGAAGCGCTTTTTCGGGAACACCACGGGGCGGTTTACCGCGCGGCGTACCGGGTCACCGGCAACGCAATGGACGCGGAAGACGTACTGCAAACCGTATTCACCCGACTCCTGCGGCGAGAGGAGCAGCCGGATCTTTCCGAGAGCGCGGGGAGCTATCTCCACCGGGCGGCCATCAACGCCTCTCTCGATCTGATGCGGCGGCGCAAGCGGAACCGGAACGTCGACATCGACGACGTCGGCGAAACCCTGGTGGACGTGTCGGACCCGGGCCCGGAACGGGCGCGGGGCAGCCGGGAGCTCAAGACCCGTCTGCGGGAGGCGATGGCCCGCCTCTCTCCCCGCCAGGCCGAGATCTTCTCGCTCCGCTACCTCGAGGGGCTTGGCAACCTGGAAATCGCCCAGATGCTCGGCGCCTCCCAGACCTCCATCGCCGTTCTATTACATCGTGCGCGGCACCGGCTCCAGAAAGAGCTCGGGTCGCTTGAAGGAGAAATGTCATGAGCCTGTTCCAGAAGAACGACGACCTCCTCGACGAGGCGGTCTCCCAGGTGGCGGGCGAGCCGATCGACCCGCAGCAGGTCGAGGCGGCGGCGGCCCGCGTCTGGGCCCGGCTGTCGCAGGAAGGGGCCGCTTCGGCCGCCCCCGCCGCGGCCGCCGCAATCGTCCATACCGCTCCCGCCGGCAGCCTGCACGGCTGCGAAGACTTCCAGTCCCTGATCCCCGCCTACGTGCGGGGTGAGCTGTCCCCGGCGCGCGCTCTGCTCGTCGAGGACCATACGCGGAGCTGCGTGCCCTGCCGCCGGGCGCTCCGCGAGGCCCGCGAGGGCCGCACGGTGCAGAAGCGCCCCGCCGCCGCCGCGGTGGCCGGACGCAACCGGGCGGTGTGGCTGAGCCTGGCCGCCGCCCTGGCGATCGCCCTCGGCTTCGGCCTGGTGACGCTGGTCCAGGAGATGCTGGCCGGCGGCACCCAGATGGCCCGCATCGAATCGGTCGAGGGCACCCTCTACCGGGTGGCGGGCGACTCCAGCTCGCCCCTCGCCGTGGGCGCCAGCCTCGACGAGCACGAGGGCATCCGCACCGCCAAGGGCTCAACGGCCCTGGTGCGCATGGAGGACGGCTCGCTGATCGAGATGGGCGAGCGCGCCGGCCTGGCGCTCGACGCCAGCCGCAAGGGCAACACCATCCAGCTCGAGCGCGGCAAGATCATCGTGCAGGCCGCCAAGCAGCGGAACCGGCACCTGTACGTCGCCACCCGCGACGCCCTGGTCTCGGTGACCGGCACCATCTTCTCCGTCAACAGCGGCACTAAGGGGTCCCGCGTGTCGGTGGTCGAGGGCGAGGTGCACGTGGAGCAGGGCAAGAAGGAGAGCATCCTTCATCCCGGCAACCAGGTGACGACCCACACCAGCGTCGAGGCCGTCCCCGTCAAGGAGGAGATCGCCTGGAGCCGCAACGCTCAGCAGTACGAGCAGCTCCTGGCCGAGCTGACCGCCCTGGGCCACGAGATCGATTCGCGGGTGCAGCGCCCCGGCCTGCGCTACTCGACCCGGCTGCTCGACCTCGCCCCCGAGGGGACGACGGTCTGGATCGCGCTGCCGAACCTGTCGAAGAGCCTGGACGAGACGCAGAGGATCCTCGACGAGAAGATCGCCGAGAGCCCGTCGCTGGCCAGTTGGTGGAGCGAGATGCTGCGCTCCAACGGCAACGAGCAGAAGTTCCACGACATGATCGAGAAGGTCGGCGCCCTGGGCCAGTACCTGGGCGACGAGGTGGCGGTGGCGATGAACGCCGCCAATGATGGTGGAAACAATGGCGGAAACAATGGCCAGGGCAACGGCCATGACAGTCATGCCGCGCCCGTGCTGCTCGCCCAGGTGACCAACGAGGCGTCGTTCCGCGCCACGGTCGAGCAGGAGATCGCCGGTCTCGGCTCGGCTGGCTCGGCTGGCTCGGATAACGGCCGGCACGCCATCCGGTTCATCGACGACCCTGCCACCGCTCCCGAGGGCGACGCCATGCTGCTGTGGCTCCACGACGGCCTGCTGGTGGCCTCGCCCTCCGGCGAGCAGATCCGCAAGGTGGCGGCCGGCGGCACGGCGTTCCGGGCGAGCAGCTTCTACGCCCGCATCGCCCAGGATTACCGCGACGGCGCCGGCTGGCTGTTCGCGGCCGACCTCGGCACCCTGGTGCGCCAGGGTCACGCGGACGAGTCCGCGGAGTCGCAGCAGATGGCCGAGCGGCTGGGCATGCTCGACCTCGAGCACTTCATCATCGACCGCCGGGAGATCGACGGCCGGGCCGAGACCCGCGCCGCCCTCACCTTCGACCAGCCGCGCCGTGGGATCGCTTCCTGGATCGCCGCGCCGGCGCCCATGGGGAGCCTGAGCTTCTTCTCCCCGGACGCAAACTTTGCGGCGGCATTCGTCGTAAAGAACCCCGTGACGATCCTCGACGAGCTGCTCGCCGTCAACCCCGAGTTCGCCAGAGAGCTGGCGGAGGCGGAAGCCGAGAGCGGCCTCAACATGCGCAACGACCTCGCGGCGCCCCTGGGCGGCGAGTTCGCCATGGCGATCGACGGGCCGGTGCTGCCCGAGCCCTCCTGGAAGGTGGTGGCCGAGGTCTACGACCCGGCGCGCCTCCAGCAGACGCTCGAAAAGGTCGTGGCCCGGGTGAACACCGAGCTGCGGAGCAAGGGCAAGCCCGCCCTCTCGATCACCACCGAGCAGGCCGGCGGCCGGACGTTCTACGCCATCGTGGGGACGGAGCCCAAGGTCTCCATCCACTACGTGTTCGAGGACGGCTACCTGGTGACCGGCACCAGCCGGGCCCTGCTCGAGCGGTCGCTCCAGCAGCGGGACTCGGGCGTGACGCTCGCCACCACGGCCAAGTTCCGCGACCTGCTGGGTCCGGACGGCCAGGTGAACGTCTCCGCCATGGTCTACCAGAACATCGCGCCGCTCGCGAAGTCGGCCTCCAAGGTGCTGCCCGAAAGCCTCGGCAACGGGAATGGCAATGGCAACGGCAGGAGAGGTCCGGCGGCGATCGGCCAGTGGCTGGCGACGCAGGGCCCGACGCTCTACTACGCCTACGCCGAGCCTGACCGCATCGTCTTCGCCGGCAGCAACCAGAACCCCCTGGGCCTGAACCTCGGAACGCTGGCCGGTATGGGCGGCTTGGCCGGGATGATGGACCAGGCGCACGACGCCGCCGCGGCCGCCGAGCAGCAGGCGGACGCCAACTAAGGCCCTCGGCAACCGTCATCGACCCTGGCCATCAACCGTGGAGCAGCCAATGTCCGACCCGACCACACCCGTCATCGAGCTTCAGGGCCTTGAGCTCAAGTTCGGGACGCGTCAGATCCTCAAGGGTCTGAGCGCCTCCCTGACCGGCCGCTGCATCGGCCTCCTGGGTCCCAATGGCGCCGGCAAGACGACGCTGCTCCACACGTTGCTCGGGTTCCATCCGCCTTCCGCGGGGACCGCCCGCGTCTTCGGTCACGACATCCAGACCGAGACGCGGGCCATCCGCGGCCTCATGGGCTACATGCCCGAGAGCGACGCCTTCATCTCCGGCATGACCGCCGTGCGGTTCGTGCGGCTGATGGGCGAGATCTCGGGCCTGCCCTCGGAGCGCGCCCTGGAGCGCGCCCACGAGACCCTTTTCTACGTCGGCCTGGGCGAGGCCCGCTACCGCAAGGTGGACACCTACTCGCTGGGCATGAAGCAGCTCGCCAAGCTGGCCCAGGCGCTGGTGCACGGGCCGCGGCTCATCTTCCTGGACGAGCCGACCAACGGCCTCGACCCCTCGGCCCGCGAGCGCATGTTGCGGCTGATCCGCGACATCCGCGACACCGGCGAGGTCAACATCATCCTTTCTTCCCACCTGCTGCGCGACGTCGAGGAGTGCTGCGAGGAGGTGCTCGTCATGAAGAACGGGACGATCGCCACCTACTGCAACCTCGAGGAGGAGCGGCGGGCCAACCGCAAGTTCCTGGAGCTGGAGGTGCGGGGGGGCGACGACGGCTCCTTCGCCGCCGCCGTCGAGGCTCTCGGGTGCGAGATGGCCATGGGAGCCAAGCAGAAAATGAAGGTCGTGCTGCCGGAAGGGATCGAGGTCCGCGACCTCTACCGGCTGGCCGCCGAGCGGCAGGTGCAGATCCGCAAGCTCGATTTCAAAAAGGATTCCCTCCAGGACATCTTCCTGAAGGCCATGGAGACGGAGGCAAACGCCAATGGCCGTGTATGAGCGCAACTACGGGCGGTTCAAGGGGCCGCTGACTCCCACCCGGACGCGCTTCATGATCCTCCCGCGCTACGCCTTCCGGGAGGTTTTCCAGAGCCGGTTCTTCGTGGCCTTCTTCACGCTCTGCTTCGCCCTGCCGTTCGCCGGGCTGCTGATGATCTACCTGCACCACAACCTGGCGGCCCTGAAGTTCCTGAACCTGCCGCTCGATCAGCTCAAGGACGCCCTGCCGATCAACGCCGCGTTCTTCCGCAAGGGACTCGACTTCCAGGGCTCGCTCTGCTTCCTGCTGGCGCTCGCCGTCGGGCCGGCCCTGATCGCGCCCGACCTGCGCAACAACGGGCTGCCGCTGTATCTGTCGCGGCCGTTCAACCGCACCGAGTACGTGGCGGGCAAGATGACGGTGCTGGTGGTGCTGATGTCGCTGATCACCTGGGTCCCCGGCCTGCTGCTCTTCTTCTTCCAGAGCTACCTCGACGGCGCCGGCTGGTTCGGCGAAAACCTGCGGATCGGGACGGCCATCTTCGCCGGCAGTTGGATCTGGATCCTGGTGCTGTCGCTGGTGACGCTCGCCGTCTCCGCCTGGGTGAAGTGGAAGCCGGTGGCGCGGGTGACGCTGCTGATCGTCTTCTTCGTCCTCTCCGGCTTCGCCAAGGCCCTGAACGAGGCGCTCCACATCCAACTGGGCTGGCTGGTCTCGATGTGGGCGGCCGTGCAGAACGTCTGGTCCTCCATGTTCGGCCAGGAGATCGACTCCGACCTCGCCATGCCCCTCTGGGCTGCCTGGCTGGCGCTCGCCGCCGGCTGCACTCTCTGCCTCTGGCTGCTCTCCCGCCGTATCCGGGCGTATGAGGTGGTGCGATGATCTCCGAAGTCGAGACGAAGACCGTGCCGGCCGCCGCCGCCGCGCCTGCCGTCAGGACCGCCGCGGCCGCGGACACCCGGGTGACGTTCGAGAACGTCTCCAAGTTCTACGGCGACGTCCTGGGGGTCAACCGGGTCAACCTGTCGATCCCGCCGGGCATCACGGGCCTGGTGGGGCCGAACGGCTCCGGCAAGACGACGCTGATGAACCTGATGGTCGGGCTGATCCGGCCGTCGCGGGGGAAGATCAGCATCCTGGGGATGGCGCCCGACCAGCCGGAGGAGCTGTTCCGGGTGGTCGGCTACGCGGCCCAGTACGACTCCTTCCCGCCGGGACTGACGGGCTACCAGTTCATCGAGTCCTACCTGCGGGTGCACGGCTTCAGCGCCAAGGAGGCCGAGGACCTGACCTGGAAGGCCCTCCAGAGGGTGGGGCTGGTCGAGGCCGCCGGGCGCAAGGTGGCGGGCTACAGCAAGGGCATGCGCCAGCGGGCGCGGCTCGCCCAGGCGCTCTCGCACCAGCCCTCGGTGCTGGTGCTCGACGAGCCCCTGAACGGGCTCGACCCGATGGCCCGCGCCGAGGTGATTGACCTGTTCCGCGACCTGGCGGACGGCGGGCTGCACGTCATCGTCTCCAGCCACATCCTGCACGAGGTCGACCTGATCTCGGACCAGGTGGTGCTGATCAACGGCGGCTACATCATCGCCGAGGGGGACATCGGCGAGGTGCGCGACGAGATGGAGGAAGAGCACCCCGTGCAGGTGCTCATCCGCTGCGACCAGCCATCGCTGCTGGCCTCGCGGCTGTTCGACCAGGAGCTCGTGATGGAGGCGCGCATCGGCGACGACCGCCGCAGCGTGCTGGTGCGCACCCGCGACGCCGACCGCTTCCACCTGCTGCTCAACGACATCGTGCTCGAGAGCGGCGTCGCCATCGAGTCGGTGGCGCCGGCCGACGCCGACGTCAACGCGGTCTACCAATACCTGATCGGCTCGAACGGAGAAAAGTCGTGAGCGATATTTCGGGTACCAGGATGTCGGGCAACACGATTTCGAGCCCTGCTCCGGGCACCGCGCCGCGCGGCGGCGGCCTGCCCTGGGGACAGTGGTGGCGGCAGACGCTGGCCATCATGAGGCTGGACTTGAGGAAAGGCTTCCGGCGGTCCTACGGCCTCCTGCTGCTGGCCCTGGCGCCCGTCTTCATCCTGTTCCTGCGCATGGTGATCCCGGAGGCGATCCAGGACTCGGGCGACATCCCCGGCGCGACCAACTTCTTCGCCGTGATCTTCCAGACGTTCATCGTGCGGATCGTCATCTTCCTCGCCTGCGTCTCGATCTTCGGCAATCTGATCCGCCGCGAGTTGCTGGACCGCAGCCTCCACTACTACTTCCTCTCGCCCGTGCGGCGGGAGGTGCTGGTGGTGGCCAAGTTCCTGACCGGGCTGCTGGTGGCCTTCGTCCTGTTCGGGTTGACGACGGTCGTCTCGTTCATCCTGACCTACGTGCCGCTCGAGTCCACGGCGGTGCAGGGCTTCCTCTTCCAGGGGCCGGGCCTGGCGCACCTCGGGGCTTATCTCCTGGTGACGTTCCTCGGCTGCGTGGGCTATGGCGCCGTCTTCCTCGCCCTCGGCTTCTTCTTCAAGAGCCCGGCGATCCCGGCCCTGGCCGTCTTCGGCTGGGAGGCGATCCTCTTCCTGCTGCCGCCGCTGCTCAAAAAGGCGAGCGTCTTCCATTACCTGCAGTCGCTCTGCCCCATCCCGATCTCCGAGGGCCCGCTCGCCATCCTGGCCGACGCCCCCTCGCCCTGGGTCGCCATTCCCGGCCTGCTGGCGCTGGCCGTGGCGCTGGTCGCCCTGTCGGCCTGGAAGATCCGGACCATGGAGATCAGCTACGAGGAGTCGTAGGCGGGATTAACTCCTTCCGCAAAGACGTTTCAAGGATGCGGGTGGCCTGCTGGAGGCCGCCCTTTCCGTGTTGCTGTACACTACGCCGCCCGATCCACCCGATCCCGGGACAACCTGAGCCGACACCATGACTCCGCACGAGCGCATCCGCAATTTCTCCATCATCGCCCACATCGACCACGGCAAATCCACCCTGGCCGACCGCATCCTGGAGACGACCCATGCCGTCTCGGAGCGCGACATGAAGGAGCAGCTCCTGGACGACATGGACCTCGAGCGGGAGCGCGGCATCACCATCAAGGCCCGCGCGGTGCGACTGTTCTATCCGGCGAAGGACGGCCAGACGTACCAGCTCAACCTGATCGACACGCCGGGCCACGTTGACTTCGCCTACGAGGTGTCGCGCAGCCTCGCCGCCTGCGAGGGGGCCCTGCTGGTGGTCGACGCCGCCCAGGGGGTGGAGGCGCAGACCCTCGCCAACGCCTACCTGGCGGTCAGCGGCGACCTCCATCTCCTGCCGGTGATCAACAAGATCGACCTGCCCGCGGCCGACCCGGACCGGGTCAAGGAGCAGATCGAGAACGTCATCGGCATCGACGCCCACGACGCCGTGCTGACCTCGGCCAAGGCGGGGATCGGCATCGAGGAGGTGCTGGAGCGGATCCTCTCCGACATCCCGCCGCCCAAGGGCGAGCTCGAGGCGCCCCTCAAAGCCCTGCTGTTCGACTCCTGGTACGACCCCTACCGGGGGGTCGCCTGCATGGTGCGGGTGGTCGACGGCACGCTGCGCAAGGGCGACAAGATCCAGTTCATGGCCTCCAAGCGGGCCTACGAGGTGGACGAGCTGGGGGTGTTCAATCCCAAGCCGAGCCCGGTCGCGGAGCTCTCGGTCGGCGAGGTGGGCTTCTTCTACGCCGGCATCAAGGACCTGATCCAGGCGCAGATCGGCGACACGGTCACCCACGTGGCCCGGCCTACGGCGGCGGCCTATCCCGGGTTCAAGGAGGTCAAGCCGGTGGTCTTCGCCGGCCTCTACCCCGTCTCGGCGGACGATTACGAGGGCCTGCGCGACGCCGTCGAGAAGCTGCGCCTGAACGACGCCTCCTTCTCCTTCGAGCCCGAGAGCTCGGGCGCCCTGGGCTTCGGCTTCCGCTGCGGCTTCCTGGGGCTCCTGCACATGGAGATCATCCAGGCCCGGCTGGAGCGCGAGTTCGACCTCGACCTGATCACCACCGCCCCGGGCGTGCGCTACGTCGCCCACACCACGGACGGCAAGGCCCACGAGATCGAGAGCCCGTCGAAGCTGCCGGACCCCGGCAAGCTCGACTACCTGGAAGAGCCGTACATCACCGCCACCATCGTCACCCGCTCGGAGTACGTGGGAGCCATCCTCGGCCTCGCCGAGGAGCGGCGGGGCGAGCAGAAGAGCCTGCAGTACCTGACCACCGACCGCGTGCTCATCCAGTACGACTTCCCCCTGGCCGAGGTGATCCACGACTTCTACGACCGGCTGAAGTCGATCTCCCGCGGCTACGCCTCCTTCGACTACCAGATCAGCGGCTACCGGCGCAGCGAGCTCGCCAAGCTGGACATCCTGGTCAACGGCGAGCCGGTCGACGCCCTGTCCCTGATCGTCCATCGCGACAAGGCCTACGCCCGCGGCAAGCTGCTGGTCGAGAAGATGAAGGATCTGATCCCCCGCCAGCTCTTCGAGGTGGTGCTCCAGGCCGCCATCGGCTCGCGCATCATCGCCCGCGAATCGATCCGCGCCACGTCCAAGAACGTCATCGCCAAGTGCTACGGCGGCGACATCTCCCGCAAGCGCAAGCTGATCGAGAAGCAGAAGGAAGGCAAGAAGCGCATGAAGCGGGTCGGCCGGGTGGACATCCCCCAGGAAGCGTTCCTGGCCGTGCTGCGGATCGACTGAGGCGCTTGGGCCCCCGGAGCAACTTCGGGCGGCCCCGTGCGTACAGAGGGCGTGGCCGGAGTGACGACCGGTCCGGTATCCGCTATCCTGGCCACGGTTCGTACGGTTCACAATGCATTCAACTCAACCTAGGAGGACCCCATGATCCGCAAGACCTTTGCCTGCCTGCTCCTGGCGTGCCTGACCAGCGCCGCCGCGTGGGCTCAGACCGCTGACGAGATCATCGAGAAGCACCTGCAGGCGATCGGCGGCAAGGACAAGCTCAAGGCCGTCCAGACCCAGCGCCTGAGCGGCAAGATGACGATGGGCCAGGGCATGGAAGCGCCGTTCACCATGGAGATGTCGCGGCCGAACAAGATGCGCATGGAGTTCACGATCCAGGGCATGACCGGCGTTCAGGCGTTCGACGGCAAGACCGCCTGGTCGTTGATGCCCTTCCTCGGCAAGACCGAGCCCGAGGCCGCGCCGGCCGAGGAGACGAAGCAGATGGCCGAGCAGGCCGACATGGACGGCCTGCTGCTGGATTACAAGGAGCATGGGCGCACGGTCGAGTACGCCGGCAAGGAGGACCTTGAGGGCACGCCGGTCTACAAGCTCAAGGTCACCCGCAAGAGCGGAGACGTCGCCTACGTCTATATCGACGCCGAGCAGTACCTGCAGCTCAAGCAGACCAGCAAGACCACCATCCGCGGCCAGGAGGTCGAGGGCGAGGTGACCTTCGGCGACTTCAAGAAGGTCGGCGACCTGGTCGTTCCCCACTCGATCGAGCAGAAAGCCAAGGGCGCGCCGGCCGGCATGGTGATGACGATCACCAAGGTCGAGATCAATCCGGGCGTCGCCGACGACCGCTTCGCCATGCCCGCCGCCGGGAAGAAAGAGCCCGCCGCGGCCCCGAAGCCGCCGGCGCCGCCGGTGCGGTAGCGCTCGCCGTGAAAGGGACTGCCATGCACTGGAAACCCAAGAGGCTCCTCTGCCTGGCCGCCGCCGTGGGCCTGGCGGCGGCTTCCGGAGCGGCGCGGGCGGCCGAGGTGGAGATCGATTCGAACACCTTCGGCGGCCTGGAGGCGCGGTCGATCGGCCCGGCCGTCATGGGCGGCCGCATCGCAGCCATCGACGCCGTGGCCCAGGATCCGCTCACGATCTACGTCGGCGCGGCCGGCGGCGGCGTCTGGAAATCGACGGACGGCGGCCTCGCCTGGAAGCCCGTATTCGACGACCACGCCCAGTCGATCGGCGCCATCGCCATCGATCCCAAGGCCCCGAAGACGGTCTGGGTCGGCACCGGCGAGTCGTGGACCCGCAACAGCGTTTCGGTCGGCGACGGCCTCTACAAGACGACGGACGGCGGCGACTCCTGGCAACGGGTGGGGCTCGAGAACACCGAGCGCATCGCCCGCATCCAGGTGAGCCCGCAGGACGGCAACACCGTCTGGGCCTGCGCCACCGGCCACCTGTGGGGCAGCCACGAGGACCGCGGCGTCTACAAGACCACCGACGGCGGCAAGACCTGGAAGAAGGTCCTCTACGTGGACGCCGACACCGGCTGCTCGGACCTCTCCGTCGATCCGCAGGACCCCTCGATCGTGTTCGCGGGCATGTGGCAGTTCCGGCGCAATCCCTGGTCCTTCCACTCCGGCGGCAAGGGCAGCGGCCTCTACAAGTCGACCGACGGCGGCGACACCTGGCGCCAGCTCGAGACCGGGCTGCCGGCGGGCGAGAAGGGGCGCGTCGCCGTCGCCGTGGCGCCGTCGCGGGCGAGCGTGGTCTATGCCCTGGTCGAGGCGGAAGAGACGGCCCTCTACCGCTCGGACGACGTGGGCGAGAGCTGGCGGCAGGTCAACACGTCGTTCAACATGCAGGTGCGGCCGTTCTACTTCGCCCACATCGTGGTCGATCCCACGGACTTCAACACGGTCTACAAGCCGGGCCTGATGCTGACGGTCAGCACCGACGGCGGCAAGACCTTCAACGCCGCGATCAGCCTCAGCAACTTCGGGGCCGGTCCCCACAGCGACCACCACGCGCTCTGGGTCAACGCCAGGAATCCGAACGAGATCCTGCTCGGCACGGACGGCGGCGTCTACATGTCCTACAACAAGGGCGTGCAGTGGCGGCACCTGAAGACGCTGCCGGTGTCGCAGTTCTACCACGTCAGCTACGACATGAGCCGGCCCTATCGGGTGTTCGGCGGCCTGCAGGACAACGGCTCGTGGGCCGCCCCGTCGGCCGGCCTCGGCGGCAGCATCCAGAACAAGGACTGGGTCAACGTCGGCGGCGGCGACGGCTTCTGGGCGTTCACCGATCCGGCCGATTCCGACCTCATCTACGTCGAGTACCAGGGCGGCGAGATCTCGCGCCGGCGGATCTCGACGGGCGAGGAGAAGATCATCAAGCCGCTGCCGGGAGCGGACGAGCCGCCCTACCGGTTCAACTGGAACACCCCGGTCCACGTCAGCCCCAACGAGCCCGGCACTCTCTACATGGGCGGACAGTTCCTCTTCCGCTCGCGCGACCGGGGGGACTCCTGGCAGCGCATCTCTCCCGACCTCACCACCAACGACCCCAAGAAGCAGCAGCAGATCAAGTCGGGGGGCCTGACGCGCGACAACTCGTCGGCCGAGAACCACACGACGATCTACTCGATCAGCGAGTCGCCGAGGAACGGCAAGGTGATCTGGGTGGGCACGGACGACGGCAACCTCCAGGTCACCCGGGACGGCGGCGGCCGCTGGACGAACGTGGCGCCGAACGTTCCCGGCCTGCCCAAGGGGACCTGGGTGTCGGCCGTGGAGGCCGGCCGCTTCGAGGAGGGCACCGCCTTCGCCACCTTCGACGGCCACCAGGTGGGCGACATGAAGACCTGGGTCTACAGGACGGCCGACTTCGGCCAGACCTGGAAGCCGCTGGCGAGCGACGCCCTCTCCGGCTACGCCCACGTGATCAAGCAGGACCTGGAGAACCCGGACCTGCTCTTCCTGGGCACCGAGCACGGGCTGTTCATCTCCGTCGACGGCGGGTTGCGCTGGGCCCGCTTCACGGGCCGGTTCCCGAAGGTGGCGGTGCGGGACCTCGCCATCCACCCCCGCGAGGCGGACCTGATCATCGCCACCCACGGGCGCGGCATCTACATCCTGGACGACATCACGCCCCTGCGGAAGCTGACCGGCGAGGCGCTCGCCGGCGACGTGACGATGCTGCCGTCGCGCCAGGCGGCCATGGCCATCCCCGCCAGCGTGCAGGGCTTCCCGGGCGACGACGAGTTCTTCGCCTTCAACCCCGAGGAGGCCGCGAGCATCACCTACTACCTGAAGAAGCGGCACCTCTTCGGCGACCTGAAGATCGAGGTCTACGACGCCAAGGGGCAGCTCGTCTCGACGCTGCCCGCCGGCAAGCGCCGCGGCATCAACCGCGTCAGCTGGCCGATGCGGCTGCCGCCGCCCAAGCTGCCGCCCGCGAACTCGCTGGTGGTCGGGTCGCAGTACACCATGGTGGGCCCGCGGGTGCCTCCCGGCACCTACACGGTGAAGCTGATCCAGGACGACAAGAGCTACCCGAGCCAGGTGGAGCTCGTGCCGGATGCCCGCTCCAGCCACTCGGCCGAGGACCGTGCCGTGCAGTACGAGACGGCCATGACGCTCTACGGCATGCTCGGGCGCCTCACCTATCTCGCGGACACGGTGAAGGCCCTCGGGGACTCCGGCAAGCAGCGCGCCGAGGGCCTGCCGAAGGGCGACCGGCTCCGCCGGCAGTTGACCACGCTCGGCGATACGCTGGAGACCTTCCGGGCCACGCTGGTCGCCACCGGCCCGGGCGGCTGGCTCTCCGGCGAGGAGCAGCTCCGGGAGAAGATGGCCACGATCTACGGCGGGGTCAACGGCTACGACGGGCGTCCGACGAAGTCGCAGATCGACCAGGTGAAGGTGCTGGGCGACCGGCTCGCCAAGGCCGAAGCCCGGCTGGCGGCTCTCCAGGGCGGCGAGGTGGCCGCCGTCAACCGGGAGCTCGAGAAGCGCAAGCTCGAGCCCCTCAAGGCGAAGAGCCGGGAGGAGTGGGAGAAGGAGGCCGGCAAGCGGACGGCGGCGCTGCCCGCCTTCCTGCCGTTCTCGATGCTGCCGCTGAACGTCTCCGCGGCGGATTGAAGCGGATAGGCCTACAAAAGAAAACGGGAGGAAACCCTGAGGCTTCCTCCCGTCTTGGGGTGCTCGGACTGGCCGGGCCGATCAGCCGGTCATATGCCGGAAATCAGGCCAGGCCCTGGCGGCGCTCTTCCGACAGTTTGCGCAGAATCTTCTTCCGCGCCTGAACCGCCTTGCGCTTGCGCTTCACCGAGGGCTTCTCAAAGTGCTGACGCTTGCGCAATTCGGTCAGAATTCCCGACTTCTCGACCTTGCGCTTAAAGCGGCGCAACGCGTTCTCGAAGCTCTCTTCCTCGCGCACATGCACAACAGGCATCCGATCTCACCTCTTTTCTCTTCACGATAGAATCGCCCCCCGGTCTCCCAGGGGGCGTCGCCATCAATCTGCCTCAAACCTGGAGCAAAGTCAAGTTGCGCTCTGCGGCGCGCGGGGCGGCTCCGCGGGCTCGGCCGGCGTGTGCGGCTGCAGGGCGTCGAAGTCGAGCAGGTAGACCGTGGCCCGGCCGCCCTCCTGGTGGAACCACACGGCGGCGGCGGCGCCGCTCGCGTCCTTCGGATAGAACCAGCCGACGACGCCGCGGTCCGGGTAGTCGCGGACGCTGTGCAGGTTGGGCTGGCCGAGGAGGCGGCGGACCTCCTCCCGCTCCATCCCCTCCTTGATCTGGGCGAACGCCTCGCGCGTGACGTAGCGCCGCGACCGGGCCTTCGCCAGCTCCTGCTGGAGGCGGGGGTTGCCGGGGTCCACCACCAGGGCCTCGCGGTAGATGTCGATCGCGCGCTGATAGTCGCCCCCCTGGTCGATGAACTGGCGGGCGAGCAGGATGTCCTCGTCGCTCTTCATGCGGACCGCCGCCTGCTGGCGTTCGCTCAGAGGCTCGCCCTGGATGGGCGGATCGGCGTTGAGGAGCTCGACCAGCCGGCGGTTGAGCTCGCCGGCCAGGGCCTCGGTCTCGCGGGCGAGCCCGGGGTCGGCCGCGCCGGCGGCGGCGAGCTTCGAGCGCTGGCCGTCGAGCGTCACCTTGGCCTGCTGGAGCCAGGTCCACTCGGCGTCCGCGGCCGGGCTGGGCCGGGCGGCGCCCTGCTCCGCGGAGGGGCCGCAAGCCGGGGCGATGAGGAGGGAGGCACTGAGGAGAGCGGCTCCGAGACTGCGATGCATCGACGTTCTCCTATACTTCCGAGCGTCCGGAACCTACCACAGGGCCGAAACGGCGGACAAGCGGCCCGGCTAAGCCCTTGTTCCAGAGGGCTTTTCGCCCCGGCTCAACTTGACACCCAGGGCGGGCTACAGAATAATCAAGCTCCTCATTGGATTGAATCGAGGACGGCCGCGGAGAGCAACGGATGTCCCTTTCGGAAAAAGTTCTACAGTTGAATGGCCAGATCGGCGCCACGGTCGAGCGGGCAATCGCCGAGTTGCGCCAGGATATTTCTCAGCGGCTTCGCGCCGGCAGTGAAGAGATCCAGCGGCGGCTCGACGAGCTGACCCCCTCGCTGCCGGCCTCTTTCCTGTCGCACGAAGACTTCACCCACAGCGAGAGCGAGCTGGGCACGCAAGCCCGGCACGGCGCCCAGCGCGACCTGCGCGACGGCATCGCGGCCATCGACCGCGCCCGTTCCCAGGCGGAGATCCTGACGGCTCTCCTGGGCGAATCGGCGCGCTACGCCTCGCGCGCCGCCGTCCTGCTGACCCGCGGCGGCGAGGTGCGGGGCTGGGGGAGCGCGGGCTTCGGCGAGGCCGAGGCGGCGATCCGCAACCTCACCCTGACGCCGCAGGACGGCGCCTGGGGCCGGCTGGTCCAGGGCCAGGGCGCCGTGCGCCTCGCGGCCGCCGACTGCGCCGAGCTGTGCAGCCGCGTCGAGAGCCCGCTGCCGCAAGACGGCGTGCTGGTGCCGCTCGTGCTGCGCGACCGCCTGGCCGCGGCGCTCTACGCCGATCGCCTGGACGGCGGCGAGCTGGCGCCCGAGGCGCTGCAGATCCTCGCCTACGTCGCGGCCCAGGCCATCGAGACGCTGCCCTTCCGCGAGCGCGCCTCGACGCCCACGCTGGCCCTCGACGACCAGGAGCCCGCGGACGGCGACACCACGCAGTCCTCCCTGGCCGCGCCGCCGGCAGAGCCGGCGACCGCCGCCGAGGCTGAGCCCGAGCCCGAGGAAATCGAAGTCGAAGCCGAACCGGAGCCCCCGTACTCCGACGCCGCCGACCCCGAGCCGCAGGCCGCCTATGAAGAGCCTGCCGCGGCGACCGCGGTGACCTCCGAATCCGAGGAGGCGGCTGATCCCAGATATACGGCAGAGCTGGCGGTGGGCTCGATCGCCGCCGCGGCGCCGTCCGCTCCCAGCATCGAGGAGCCGGCGCCCCGGTATCCCAGGTCCGTGGAGCCGGAGCCCACCGCTCCGGTGCGGATCCCGGACGTCAGTCCGGATGCCACCGTCCTGCTCCAGCGCTCCGCCCTCCAGCAGGCGGTGGAGCCTCCCCCGGCCGCCGCCGCTCCCCCGACGCTCCGGCCCGTGGCCGTCCCCGAGGAGCCCGCCGCACCCGCGGGCACCCCCGAGGTGCGCCCGCCGACCGGCGTCGACGGCCCCGGGTGGGCCTTCGCGACCACCCGCGTGCCGGTATCCCCTTCGGACGAAACGATGCACGAGGAGGCCCGCCGCCTGGCCCGGCTCCTCGTCAGCGAGATCAAGCTGTACAACGAAGAGCAGGTCGAGGAAGGACGCCGCAACCGCGACGTCTACGAGCGGCTGAAGGAAGACATCGACCGCTCGCGCCAGATGTACGACGAGAGGGTCGACCCGAGGATCCTCCGCTCGACGGACTATTTTTACCAGGAGCTGGTGCGTATCCTAGCCGCTGGCGATTCCAGAGCGCTGGGAATCTGACGCGCCGGCCGTGTCGCGAAGGCTCCGGGCAGCCGGAGCCGCCGTTGGAGTGCCGTGAGAAGTAGAAAGCCGATCCGCCATCGCGCCGCGCTGGTCCTGCTGGTCCCCCTCCTGCTGGGCTCCGCCACGAGCCCGTCTCCCCGTCAGGGCGCCGCCGCCGGGCCCCTGCCCGGCCATTCCGACCGCGCCTCGCTCGCCTACGCGGAAGCCGGCGCCGCCGTGCGCCGGAAGGATTGCGCCGCTGCCTACAAGGCGCTGACGCCGGTGCTGTCCGATCGCGGGGGCAAGGGCTCGGAAGCCGCGTTCGCCCAGCTCCTCCTGGGCTTCTACGCCCATTCCTGCGAGCAGGTGGCCTACGCCGAGGAGCGGCTGTTCGCCGCCGCCGATCCCGACGGAGCCCTGGAGGATTGGCGGCTCTACATCCTGAGCGACAGCGCCGCGGCCCGCGGCCACGTCCTCCTCGCCCAGAACTCGCTCGCCAAGCTGGTGGGGGATTACCCCGGCTCGGCGCTGCGCCCCCGGGCCCTGCTCAAGGCGGCGGCCATCGCCTGGGGCCGCAACGACTCGCGGCGCGCCCTGGAGCTCGTCGAGGCCGCGCGGAGCGAGGAGCTGCGCGGCGGCGACGCGGCGCAGCTCGAGGCCCTGGCCTGGGAGATCGGCAGCCGGATGGGCGACCGCAAGGTGCAGACCGATGCCGCCCGCCGGCTGCTGGTCAACTTCCCCGCCAAGGCCGCCGAGATCAAGGCGGCCGAGATCTTCCGCGGCCCGGACGGCCTCCTGAGCTGGTCGGCCATCCTCACCGGCGATCAGCTCAAGCGGCGGGCCCAGGCCCTGCTGGACCTGAAGCTGGACGGCAACGCCCTCGCGACGCTCGACTCGGTCGGCGCCGCGGACCGCGATCTCCAGTGGCACCTGCTCGAGGCTCAGGCCCTGACCCGCGTCCATCGCGGCAGCGACGCCCTGGATCTGCTCGCCGGCAAGGAGACCGCGGACACGCGGCAGGCGGCGGCCCTCGCGTGGGCCCGCGCCATGGCGGCCGAGGACGCCGCCACCGCCCAGCGTGGCCGGACGAACCTCGGCTCGGCCGAGCGCCAGCGGCTGCGCCTCCTGTCGCAGCAATATCTGGAGAAGGTGGCCCAGATCGGCGCCGACCCGGACCTCGCGGCCAAGGCCCTCAAGTCGCTCTACGCCGACTACCGCGAGGACGACCGCTTCGACCGCGCCATGGAGACGCTGCGCCGTCTGCGGCGGATCAATCCCAAGGACACCACGGGCGCCGCCAACCTCTGGCAGGTGGGCTGGCAGGAGTACGGCAAGCGGAACTACTCGGGCGCCATCGGCTACTGGACGGAGCTCTTCTCCCTCTATCCCGAGGATTCGAGCGCCCGCCGCGGCCGCTACTGGACGGCGCGCGCCTTCGACGCCCTGGGGGAAGCCGAGCGGGCGCAGCAGATCTACAACGAGATCGCCCAGGCCGACACCTCCGACTTCTATCTCCGCAGCGCCCTGACGCGCCTGCGGGGCAAGCCGGCCGCCGTGGCCGCCGCGGCGCAGGCCAAGGAGCCCTGGCCCGTCGAGCCGGCCCTCGACCGCGCCCGGCTGCTCACCGACCTGGGGCTCGACTCGCTGGCCCTCTCCGAAGCCGAGCTGGTGCGCGACAAGGTGCAGCCGCGCTCCCTGCGCGCGCTGGAGGCGGTGGTCCTCGCCCGCCAGGGCGACCGCCGCAAGAGCGTGCTGGTGATCCGCGACGCCTTCCCTTCCCTCGGCGGCCCCTTCCAGGCCACCGTGCCCGACGAGGCCCGCCGGCTCTACTACCCCATCGACTACCAGGAGCACATCCGCTCCTGGGCGGCGACGAACCGCCTGCCTCCCTACCTGGTGTTCGGCATCATCCGCCAGGAGAGCGCCTTCGACACCAACGCCCAGAGCTGGGCCGGCGCCCGCGGCCTGATGCAGCTCATGCCGGCCACGGCCCGCGAGCTGGCGGTCAAGAACGGCCTCACCTACTCGCACGAACGGCTCTCCGACCCCGCGTACAACGTGCGGCTCGGCACCACCTACTTCCGGCAGGTGTTCAGCATGTTCAGCGAAAATCTGGAGCTGTCGCTGGCCGGCTACAACGGCGGCCCCTACCGCATCAAGCGGCTGTGGAACGAGGCGGGAGGGAGCGCCGAGCTCGACAGCTTCCTCGAGGGGCTCGGGATCGAGGAGTCGAAGACCTACGTCAAGCGGATCCTGGTGCTCTCCGACAGCTATCGCCAGCTCTATCCCCAGCCCGGGTGAGGCGTAGCCTGCACCTTTCCTGCGCGCTGGAGGACCGCCGGGCGAAGGCCTCGCTGGCGCTCCTCCTCCTGCTCTTCCTGCCGCTGGCTTCCTGCCGGCACGACGGGACGCCGCCGGCCCACGACGGCCCGATCGTCCTGGTGACCTTCAGCTCCCTGCGCGCCGACGCCGTCGGAGCGCTCGGCGGCGAGCAGGGGTTGACGCCCAACCTCGACGCGCTCCTGGCCCGGTCGGACTGGGCGGGCCGGGCGATCGCCCCGTCGAGTTGGGGCACGCCGTCCATGGCCTCCCTGTTCACCGGCCTGCGGCCCTGGCAGCACCAGGTGCTCCAGGAAGACGCCCGCCTCTCGCCGGCGCTCCAGACCCTGCCGGAAGCGCTGCGGGCCCGCGGCTACGAGAGCTTCGGCTACACGGGGCAGCCCGAATACTCGAAGCCGCGGGGCTACGACCAGGGTTTCGACCTCCTGGCGGATCTCGGCAAGGGCACCGAGGCGGCCGGAAAGCTGAAGAGCATCGGCCCGGGACGGCGGTTCGTCTGGGTTCACATTCCCGAGCCGCAGGCGCCCTACTTCCGGCGGCCGAAGCTCGCCTCCCGGCTGAGCGGCGGCGGGGGCGGCCTGCCGGTCCGCGTCCTGCCTCACCAGCTCGCCCCCTATTTCGATCCGCGGGTGCCGCTGCCGCCCGACGCGCGGCGGCGGTTCTGGGCGATGTACAGCCTCAACGTGGCCTGGGCCGACGAGCGGCTCGGCCGCCTGGTCGCGGCCCTGCGGGAGAGCGGCCAGTGGGACCGCACCCTGCTGGTGGTGACCTCCACCCATGGCGAGGAGTTCGGAGAGAAGGGGCAGATCCTGAACGGCGGCAACCTCGGGCGGCAGCTCCTGGAGGTGCCGCTCGCCGTCAAGCTCCCGGCCGGCTTCGGCGATCGGATCGTCCTGCCGCGCGAGAGGCGGGCCGCCGCCGTGCGGCTCTGGGCCACCCTGGTGGAAGCGGCCGGCGGCGCGGTCCCTCCGGCGGTGGCGCCCAGCCTGTTCCGGCGCGCTCCCGAGGCGGTGCTCTCGGAGCTGTACCTGACCAACGGCACCAACCGGTTCTCCCTGGTCGAGGGCGACGACCAGCTCCTCTGGGAGTCGAGCTTCGCGCCGCCCGAGCCGGAGTACTACCGCGCCCGCCTGGCGCTGATGAGCCGCGGCAACGCGCGGACGGCCCGCGCCGAGCTCTCCGAGCCGCCGGCCGAGATCTTCGACCGGCTGCTGGCCGGCTTCGCCGCCACCCCGCCCCTGACGGGGCGAGGCACGCCCAGGCTGACCCTGGAGCGCTGGGGGCCGGGACCCCGAGGCGGAAGCCGGCCGGTTGCCGACCCGCGGCGGGCCGCCGGGCTGGCGCGGCTCCTGGCGCGGACGTGGAACGATTTCCTGCCGGCCGAACGGACTCCCGGAGAGGAAGCTCGCGAGTGGTATACTGCCGATTCGCCCTGAACGGGCTCTCCCGGGTCCATAGCTCAGCGGTGAGAGCATCCGGCTCATAACCGGTTGGTCCCTGGTTCGAATCCAGGTGGACCCACTTCGGAAACGCTCCGAGCCCATGAAGAAGATTGCCCTCGCCCGAGCGAGCGCAGAAGGGATGAGATGACTATCCTTTTGGAGAGGAGCGAACGTCTTTCCATGAACCAGAATCTGAACAACATCCTCGAGTTGCAGGCCGCACTGATCGAGCTCCGGGAAGCCGAGCAGCGGCTGCACGGGATCCCCGACTGGATGCGCGAGCTGCACGAAGAGCACGAGGCTCGCAAGGCGGAGATCCAGGCCCTCGAGGAGACCGCCGAAGAGGCGGCGAAGGTGCGGCGGACGGCGGAGGCCGCCGTCCAGGACGCCCAGGAAAAGCTCAAGAAGTACCAGCAGCAGATCAACAAGGTCAGCACGCAGCGTGAGTACGGGGCGCTGCTCCAGGAGATCGATACCGTCAAGGGCCAGATCACCACGGAGGAGGAGCAGGCCTTTTCGTCCCTCGAGCGCAACGAGCAGACGCAGAAGGACCTCGCGGCCGTGCGCGAGAGCTTCCGCGAGATCGAGGAGCGCTACGCGGCGGAGCAGGCCCGCTGGGAGACCGAGAAGCCGGAGGTCGCCCGCCAGGTCGACGAGCTGAAGGCCAGGATCGCGGACCTCAAGCAGAAGCTCACCCGCGGCGTGGTCTCGCAGTTCGAGCGCATCCTCGACCGCTACCCGTCGGGAGCGATCGCGGCCGTCCGGCCGATCGAGCGGCCGGGGCAGAAGCAGCGCGAGTGGCACTGCGCCGCCTGCAACTACCGGGTGCGCCCGCAGGTCGTGGTCGAGATCCGCAACGGCGACAGCCTGGTCCAGTGCGAGTCCTGCAAGCGCATCCTCTACTTCGAGGAAGAGCAGGCCTGAAGCGGTGAGCGGCGGCACGCTCGCCGAGCGCTTCGCCCGGATCCAAGACCGCATCGACGAAGCCTGCCGGCGTGCCGGCAGGCCCGCCGGTGGCGTCGTCCTGGTCGGCGCCAGCAAGACCCAGCCCGCCGAGGCGCTCGCCGAGGCCTGGCAGGCCGGCCTCAGGGTCTTCGGCGAGAACCGCGTCCAGGAGGCGCTCGCCAAGAGCCCCGGGCTACCGTCAGCGATCGAATGGCACCTGATCGGGCCCCTCCAGTCCAACAAGGTCCGCGCCGCCCTGGACCTGTTCCGCACCATCCACTCGATCGACCGGCCGGGCATCGCCGAAGCCGTGGATCGCGAGGCCGGCGCCCGGGGACTCACGGTCACCGGCTTCCTGGAGGTGAACCTCGGCGGCGAAGAGAGCAAGCACGGCTTTCCGGCGGCGGGGCTGGCCGAGGCGGTCCGCCCGTTCGCCCGCCTCCAGCACCTGCGGATCGCCGGCCTCATGGCCATCCCGCCGCAGGGCGATTCGCCGGAGGACTCCCGCCCCTGGTTCCGCCAGCTCCGCGAGCTGCGCGACGGCTTCGCCGCCAGCCCGGAGTGGCAGGGCTTCCCCGGCTGGCTCTCCATGGGCATGAGCGACGACTTCGAGGTGGCGATCGAGGAGGGAGCGACCCACGTGCGGGTGGGCACGGCGCTGTTCGGGCCGCGGAGACTGCCCGTCGGTTGACAGGGCGGCCACATAGGGCCGCCCCTACAGACCCATGCTAGGATAGCTATACTTTTTTGAGACTCATCGCAGCACGGGACGGGCGCCAAGCCCTTCCTGGCAGGAGATCCGACCATGGCCATCACTCCGCTCGAGATCCAGAAGATGCGCTTCTCGCAGAAGATGCGAGGGTACGACCCTACCGAGGTGGAGGGCTTCCTGTCGCTCCTCGCCGAGGAGCTGGCCGCCCGCATCGGCCTGTCCGAGAAGCTGGAGCGGGAGAACCGCTACTACCGCCAGCGCCTGGAGGAGACCGAGCACCGGGAGCACCAGCTCCAGCAGACGCTGCTGCGGGCCCAGAAGGTGTCGGACGACATCACGGCCAACGCCCGCCGCGAGGCCGAGCTGACCATGAAGGAGGCCGAGATCGCGGCCGACAAGATCGTGCAGCAGGCGATCGAGCAGTCCACCCGCTTCGAGTCCAAGATCGCCGACCTGCGCACCGCCCGCCGCGAGCTGCAGCTCAAGTTCAAGAACACCCTCGACCTCTTCGAGCGCATCCTCGAGGCCGAGATGGAGGACGAGCGCAACACGGCGACCGTCCTCACCCTCCCGCGCAAGCGGCGGGAAGCGGGAGCTTGAGCCTGCCCGCAGGCACGCGGCGCCTCTTCCCCCACTACAGCGAGGCGGACCTCGCGCCCGAGCGGGCTCCCTCCTTGCTGATCGCCCGCCTCCTGGAAGACGGCGATGCCGCCGACCTCGCCTGGCTGCGGGCGACCTTCCCCGAAGGGGCGCTGGCGGACTGGCTGGCCCGCCACGGCGGCCGCCTGCTCTCGGCGCGCAGCCGCGCCTTCTGGGAAAACGTGCTCGGGCGGGCGGCGGCGCCGGTCCCCCCGGAAGCGGCGGCGCTGTGGCCCCTCTGACCCTCGCCCATCCCGAGTCGATCTCCCCCCGCGCCCAGGAGCTGCTGGCGCGGCTCGGCGCCCGGCCCTGGGCAGAAGACTTCTACCTCGCCGGCTCGGCCGCCCTCGCCCTCTACGTGGGCCACCGCCCGGTGACCGACCTCGACCTGATGGGCAACGCCAACCGGCTCACCAGCCCCGAGCGGCGCGACCTCCTGCAGGAGCTGCTGGCCGTGGCGCCCGACACCGAGGTCGAGACGGCCCGCGACGGCTACCTCTTCGTCCGCCTGGGGGGCGGCGTGGGCCTGCGCCTCTTCTACTATCCCTACCCCCTGGTCCAGCCGTTCGAGGATTTCGCCGGGCTCGCCGTGGCCTCGGCCGTCGACCTCGGCCTGATGAAGCTCGGCGCCATCATCAGCCGCGGCACCCGCCGGGACTTCGTCGATCTCTACCTCCTCTGCCGCGAGCTGCCCCTCGAGACCCTGCTCGACCTCGCGGAGGACAAGTTCGGCCACGTCCGCGACTTCCCCCTCCAGGCCCTGAAGGGCCTCGCCGATCTCTCCCAGACCGAGGGCGAGCCGTTGCCCCGCCTGGCCGTCCCCCTGGAGTGGAGCGAGGTCGCGACCTGGCTGCGGACGGAGGTGCGGGAGCTGGGACGGGCGCGGGCCGGGCTTTAGGGCTGAGACGAAACCGCTTATTGGATCTTGTCGATTTGGGATATTGGCGGCGAAGGGGCACAATCCCCTGCCATGGCCTCCGATCTCCTGATCCACGGCCTCGCCGAGGTGGCGACTCCCGAAGGGAGCTCGGCGCTACGCGGGGCGGACCAGCGCCGGGTGCGCCGGATCCCGGGCGCCGAGGTGGTCTGCCGGCAGGGGCGGATCGCCTTCGTGGGGACGCCCGAGGAGCGGCGGCGCCAGTTCGGCGAGATGCCGGAAGCGGAGCGGCTGGACGGCCGGGGGGGCACGCTGATCCCGGGCTTCGTCGATCCCCACACCCACCTTCCCTGGGCCGGCAGCCGCGAGGAGGAGTTCGCGGCCCGGCTGTCCGGCAGGACCTACCAGGAGATCGCGGCGGCGGGCGGCGGCATCCTCTCGACTGTCGCCGCCACCCGCCGAGCCAGCGAGGAGGAGCTCGCAGGCAACGTGCTGCGGCGGCTCGACCAGATGCTCGCCTGGGGCACCACCACCGCCGAGGCCAAGAGCGGCTACGGCCTCTCCCATGACGGCGAGCTGAAGCAGCTCCGCGCCGTCCGCCGGGCCTCCGCGAGCCATCCGGTGGACCTGGTGGCGACCCTGATGGCCGCCCACGAGATCCCCCCCGAGCACCGGCAGGACCGCGGCCGCTACCTCGACCTGATCTGCGACGAGATCGTGCCGGCCACGGCGGAAGCGGGGCTCGCCCGCTTCTGCGACGTCTTCTGCGAGGAGGGGGTCTTCACCGCGGCGGAGTCCCGCCGGGTGCTCGAAGCCGGCATCCGCCACGGGCTGGCGCCCCGGCTTCACGCCGACGAGTTCGTCGACTCGGGCGGCGCCGAGCTGGCGGCCGAGTTGGGAGCGCTCTCGGCGGACCACCTGATCGCCGTCTCGCCGGCCGGCGTCGAGGCCCTGGCGGGCTCGGGAGTAACGGCGGTGCTGCTGCCCGGCACCAGCTTCTTCCTCATGAAGCACCGCTACGCCCCGGCCCGGCGGCTGGTCGAGGCCGGGGTGCCGGTGGCGCTCGCCACCGACTGCAACCCCGGCTCCTCCCACACCGAGTCGATGCCCATGGTGGTGGTGCTGGCCGTCTTCGAGCTCGGGCTCACCATCGAGGAGAGCCTGACGGCGGCCACCCTGAACTCCGCCTGCTGCCTGGGGCTCGGCACCGAGATCGGCTCGGTCGAGGCCGGCAAGCGGGCCGATCTCGTGCTGCTCGACGCCCCCAACCTCCTCCACCTGGTCTACCACTACGGCATCAACCCGGTGGCCGCCGTGGTCAAGGGGGGGAGGGTGGTACGGCGGGCCGATTGGCGTACAATCGAGCCTTCCTGACTGAAATCCAGGACCGTCGACTCCAATGGGAGGATCGACCATGGAAACGAAGACTTTTTCACGCGCTCTCTTCGCCGCCGCCCTGATGGCCGTCGTGGGCTCGTTCGCCGTGCCCGTCTTCGCCGGCCAGGATCCGGGGGCCGAGAACGGCAGGGAGGTCGTCACCCCCTCGGGTCTCAAGTACGTCGACCTCCGGCTCGGCCAGGGAGACGAGGCGGCCCAGGGCAAGATCGTCGAGGTCCATTACGTCGGCAGCCTGGAGGACGGCACCAAGTTCGACTCCAGCAAGGACCGCGACCGCCCCTTCACCTTCCGGCTCGGCGCCGGCGACGCCCTCAAGGGCTGGGACGAGGGGCTCGTCGGCATGAAGGTGGGCGGCCGGCGCCGGCTCGTGATCCCTCCCGGGCTGGGCTTCGGCAAGCAGGGCGTGGGCAGCGTGGTGCCGCCCAACGCCATCCTGGTCTACGAGTTCGATTTGCTGGGAGTGCGATAAGCTCGTCTCATGGCAGACGAAATCACCACTCCATCCGGCCTCAAGTACACCGACGTCGAAACCGGCCAGGGCGCCGAAGCTCAGACCGGCAAGAACGTGTCCGTCCACTACACGGGCTGGCTCGAGAACGGCACCAAGTTCGACTCCAGCAAGGACAGCGGCCGCCCCTTCAGCTTCCCCCTCGGCGCCGGCCACGTCATCCGCGGCTGGGACGAGGGGGTCGCCGGCATGAAGGTGGGCGGCAAGCGCCGCCTCACCATCCCGGCGAACCTCGGCTATGGCGCCCAGGGCGCCGGCGGGGTGATCCCGCCGAACGCCACGCTGATCTTCGAGGTGGAGCTGCTGAAGGTGGGCTAGAAGCCCTTATTTCTCCGCCTGGTAGACCGGCCGTATATCCACCGGCACATCCCCCAGCCGGCCGATGGCGTCCCGGATCGGCTGGGTCGCCTTGCCGTAGGTGTCGAGGAACCGCTTCGTCCCCTCGTAGTCGCCGTTCGCCTGGAGCATCAACATGTCGCGCAGCAGGTCGCGGATGCCGGCCGGGAACTTCTCGGAGACGGCGTGCACCTTGCCGCTGGCGTCGATCCGCAGCGCGCCCTTGGCCAGCAGGTAGTTGAACTGGGCCACCACGCCCTGGCCGTGGGACTCGTCGACGCCGAAGCGGGCGGAGCGGAACAGGCCCGCCACGTAGGTGGGCTCGAGCGACTTGCGCAGCGACGCCGTCATCTCCCCCTTCTCGATCAGGGCAAGGATGTTGTAGACGCCCATCACGTCCGCCTTGGCCTCCTCCAGGCTGGCGAACAGCTCCTTGAGCTCCAGCCGCACCTCGGTCTTGCGGCCGTTCACCGTGATGGTGCCCGGGCCCAGGCCGTGGGACAGCTCGTGGTGGAGCACCTCGTCGAAGTAGGCCTCGAAGGAGACGTCCTTCACCTGCGCCGGGTCGAGCACGCGCTCGGCGATGGGCAGCAGGATGCGGTCGTACTTCGCCCGCATCGTGTTGTGGAGCAGCACCTTCTTCGAGCCCTTGGCCTCCCGCACCCGCTCGTCGTTGGGCAGGTTGAAGGCGATCGTCTGCACGCCGGCCCGGGTCTCGCCGGCGCTGTACACCGTGTCCACGACGCGGATCGGGCTCTCCGTGCCCCGGTTCAGGTTCTTGTGCTCGTCCGGGATCGGCAGGTTCCGTTCCAGCCAGGGGAGCTGCTCCTTGTAGCGGGCCAGGGCGGCGGACTCCTTGGGCAGGTTGACGGTGACGAACGCCTCGAAGGCGGCCTTGTAGCCGAACAGCTCGTCCTCGTAGGTCTCGTAGGGGCCGATGGTGACCTCGACGGGAGCGTCGAGGTCCATCCAGGCGACGTCGCTGGCGTAATAGTCGTCGCTCTCGAAAGCGGCGGCGCGGAGGTCCAGGAACTTCTTGAGCGAGGCGTTGGAGGTCAGCGCCGCAGCCTCGCGCAGGAGCTGGGCCGCCGGCTTGAGCCACTCGGCGTACTCGCGGGAGTAGGGCACGGCCACGAGGGCGCCGTCCTGGCCGCGGCGGACCTCCGTGAAGGTCGAGGTGAGCGCCTCCTTGTCTCCCGGATGCTTGGCGATCCAGCCCTCGAATTCCTCCTTCGTCATGTCCTCCGGGTAGTGGCCGGCGCCGGACGGATGAGGCTGGTCGCCGATGAACGGCTGCCGCTCGGCGAGGCGGTCCCAGGGGCCGAAGTTGACGTCGAAGTACAGGCGGGTGGCCTCGGCGTGCTCGCCCTGGTAGCTCGCGAGCTGATCGCGCAGGGCGGTGTTGCCGGCCCAGGCCTGGCGCAGGAAGATCTCGTTCATGAGCTTGGCGGCCGCCACCAGCTTGTCGAGCACCTGCCGGTCCTCGGGCGTGAGCGCGGAGAGGTCCGCCGAGAAAGGGACGGGGGCGAACTGCGTGACGCGCTTCTCGACGTCAGGCACGATCCGCAGCTCCTCCCCCGTCTTGGCTTCCTTCCCGTCGGGCGCGGGGGGCTTGGCGTCCGAGGCCTGGCAGGCCAGGCAGGCCAGTGCCGCCAGGCAGATCGTCATGAGGCGCATGCCTTCTCCTTTCGGTCGGTTGCATTCCGGTCTCGTTCATCCCGCGTAGGATGGCACACCCCTCGCATCAGGGCCAAGCGGGCGCCCCTCCGCTCCCGGGGGAGGCGCGGCAGAACGAGGATCGCCCATGGCCCAACGACTCACGCCCTACAAGTCCGGGATCAACTACTGGCTCCTGGTCACCGATCCGGACGACTACAGCTACGGAGACCTCGAGCGCGACACCGCCACGGTGTGGAACCGGGTCAAGGACTACGCCTCGCTCAAGCACCTGCGGGACGTCGAGAGCGACGAGGAGGTGCTCGTCTTCCACGGCGGCACGGAGCTGGCGGTCGTGGGGATCGCGCGCGTCACCTCCGATCCCTACCCCGACCCTCAGGGCTCGAGCGAGGACGAATGGGTCTTCGACGTCGTCCCCGAGCGGCGTCTGGAGAGGCCCGTGCCGCTGACCGAGTTCGAGAACCTGCCCGAATTCCAGGACCTCGATCTGATCAGCAACCCCGACCTGACCTTCCTGCCGGTCACGCCCGAGGTCTGGAACCGCGTCCAGGAGCTGAGCGCGGCGGCCCTGGCGTACTCGACGCAGGAAAACCAGGAGTAGAAGACCAGGAGCCGCTACTCCCGCACGGCCGCGCGCACGGCCATGTCCAGGTACTTGTCGCCCTCGATGAGATAGGTGTGCCGGGGGTCGACGGTGAAGGCGAGGACGATCTCGGCGCGCCCGTCGTCCTCCTGGATGCGTTGCTGGAGGGCCGGCGGGAGGTCCGTGACGGCGTAGACCCAGGACTCGAGCGAGAGGATGCGGGTCTGGACGGCGGAAGGCGCTCCCGGCCGGCCCGGATCCCAGCCGGGGACCTTCTTCTGGTAGTAGCGCTGCACGGCCGGCGGCCCGAGGAGGATCAACGCCCGGCCGCGGTCGGTGAGGCTGCCGCGGGTGCCGCCATCGGAGTAGAGGCGGTCGGCGGCTTCGACCCGCTCGTAGAAGGTCTTCGAGAACTCGTTGCCGGGGGTGTTGGGGTCCGGGTCGCGGCGGCGCCAGAAAGCCTCGATGAAGTCGACCGCCTCGCGGGTGGTGTTGAGACGCCGGAACTTGCGCTGCTCCTCGGGCAGCATCAGCCAGCGGGTGGGGCCTTCGTCCAGCCCCACGCCGCCGGCAGGCCGGGCCGGGGCGGATCCGCAGCCCAGGACGAGCCAGCAAATCAGGGGCATGGCGGCCGTCAGCCGCCAGGGCACGCGTTTGCCTCCAGCCATTTCGATCCGGCTGCCTCCCAAGGATCCGGCTGTCAACTCAGTGCACGCTGTCGTCCCCGATGGGGTCCGCCGCCTCCCGGATCGTCCCGAAAATCTTTTCGTAACGCTCCAGGTTGGCGCTCAGAGCGCCGATGATGCGCTTCAGGTGGCCCGGGCTGGTCACGATCCGGGCGGTGACGATGCCCTGCGGAGGCGCGAGGTTGATGAAGTCGAGGATGAACTCCTCGCGCGTGTGGGTGATTCGGAGCAGGTTGGAGTAGCGGCCTTTGAGCTCGTCGTCGCCGATCTTGACGTTCAGGCCCGCTTCGGGCTCGTCCATGCGGATCCCCCTGTGGTGGTTGTCGCGATGCTACCCCAAATAGACCGCCAGGTCGCCGACATTGGTGCCGGTGGGGCCGGTCTCCAGGAGCGTGCCCGGCACGGCGGCGAGGGCGGGGCGCGAGTCGTGGCGCGCCAGGGCCGCTCCGGGATCGATCCCCGCCTGCCGGATCGCTTCCCACGTAGCGCCGTCCACGGTCGCTCCGGCATGGCGGGTGGGTCCGTCCTCGCCGTCGGTCGCGAGGGTGCAGACGAGCTCGCCCGCGCCCCCGGAGAGCTCGCGGGCCGCCGCCAGGGCCAGCTCCTGGTTCCGCCCGCCGTTGCCCTCGGCGCCGCTCGGGATGCCCAGGGTGACGGTGGTCTCGCCGCCCAGGACGAGGGCCACCGCGGCCCCTCCCGCCGCCCGGGCGAGCTCCCGGCCGCGCCTCACCAGCTCGCGGGCGGCTTGGCCGGCCTCGCCGGCCAAATCGCCTTGCGCGGCCTCGAATCCATGGCGGCGCGCTTCGGCCGCAGCAGCAGCAGCAGCCGTCCCCGCTCCGCCGAGCACCACCGCCTCGACCCCGCCGAGCTTCAGAGTCTCGGGGATCTCACCCCGCGCTCCGGCGGCCAGGTGACGGCGGACGCTCTCCGGAACTGCCAATCCCTCGACGGCGGCGAGGGCCTCCGCGAAGGTCGTGGGATCGGCCGTGAACGGGCCGGAGGCGATGGCGGCGGGGTCGTCCCCCGGCACGTCCGAGAGGAGCAGGGCGAGGACGCGGGGGAGCCGCCCACCCATCGAGCGCAGGGCGCGCAGAGCCCCTCCTCCCTTCAGGCGGGAGAGGTGCTTGCGGACGGCGTTGACGGTGTGGATCGGCAGGCCGGACGCCAGCAGGGCGCGCTGGGCGGCGGCGAGGTCCTCCAGGGTGAGCCCCGGAGCGGGCGCCTCGACGCAGGCCGAGGCGCCGCCGGAGATCAGGACGAGGAGGGGGAGAGGGGGAACCTCGGAGAGCCACCGTTCGAGCCGCTCGCCCGCGGCGGCGCTCTGGCGGTCGGGGAGGGGATGACCGCCCGTCTTCTGCTCCCAGCCGGGATCGAGGAGCGCCGGCGAGCGGTGCGGGCGGATCAGCAGCAGCCGGGCCGGCGCCTCCAGCGCCTCGCGCGCTCCGCGGGCCAGGGCCGCGCCGGCCTTGCCGAGAGCCAGCGCCGCGCCGAAGCGCTCGCCGCGCCGGGCCAGCTCTGCGCGCGCCAGCCGCTCCGGGTCCACGGCGGCGAGGGCCGCCGCCGTCATTCCTCGGGCAAGGCCGTGGAGGTCCATTCGACTCCGCCCGCGAACTCCCACCGGTGGCCGGGGAAGTAGACCCCGATCCCGCCGGTCCCGGTCTCTGCCGTCACCGTGAAGGAGAGCGCCCGGCGCTGGTAGTCGTAGGGCGCCCCGGCCTTGGAATGGACGGCTACGTCCACCACGTACTCGCCCGGGCCCAGGCGCATCGCCGGACAGGTCAGGCGCACGATGGCCTCGCCCTCGAAGCGGCCCGGAACGTAGCCTCCCAGGTCCGTGTTGGTGCCCCAGACCTCGAAGCCGCGATGGGTCGAGACGGCGACGCCGAACACGAAGTCGTCGAGGGGCTGGCCGGCCCGCGCCCGGACCTCGAAGACGACGTCCTCTCCCGTCTCGACGTGGTAGCGCTCCTCGCCCCCCGCGAGGAGCCGGATGGCCACGATCTCGGCCTCCCGCGATCCCCAGCGCAGCTCCTCCGAGACCTCCTCTCCCGCCTGCTCGCGCTGCTGCTTGGCGGCGAGGTGCTCCTCGCCCTCCCGGGCCGCGACCTCCTGGCGGTAGGCGTCGATCACCCGCCGGGGCTCCCCCACCAGGCGCTGCCGGCCGTTCTCGATCCACAGGACACGGTCGCACACCCCCTCCACCAGGTCGAGGGAGTGGCTGACCAGCAGGATCGTCCGGCCGGAGGCCAGGAACTCCTCGATCCGCCGCAGGCAGCGGTGGGCGAACGCCTCGTCGCCCACCGACAGCACCTCGTCCACCAGGAGGACGTCGGGATCGGTGTGGATGGCGACGGCGAAGCCCAGCCGCACGTACATGCCGGAGGAGTAGTTCTTGACCGGCTCCTCCATGAAGCCGGCGAGGCCGGAGAACTCGACGATCTCGTCGTACCGGCGCTGGATCTCCTTGCGGGTGAGGCCGAGCACGGCGCCGTTGATGAAGACGTTCTCCCGCCCCGAGATCTCGGGATGGAATCCCGCCCCCAGCTCGATCAGCGCCGCCACCCGGCCGGCGACCGTGATCCGGCCGGTGGAGGGCTGGAGCATCCCCGCCACCAGCTTGAGCAGGGTGGACTTGCCGGAGCCGTTGCCGCCGATCACCCCGAAAGCCTCGCCGCGGGCGACGGTGAAGTCGACCTCCTCGATGGCCAGGATGGCCTCCTCGGGCTTGAGGCCGCGGGTCAGGCTGCGGCCGACCAGGGCGCTCTTCAGGGTCCGCAGCCGGTCGCCGGGCAGGGTCCGCCGGTACATCTTGGAGACCCGCTCGACGCGGATGGCGTCGCCCTCAACAGGGATCGCGGGCTCCGTCACGCCGCCTCCACGAGGGTTTCCCGCAGCCGGTCGAAGAGCCCCGCTCCCACCACCCAGGCGAAGAGGCTCACCAAGGCCATCTGGGCCCACAGGATGGGCTCGGGGAGCCGGCCGCGGAACAGGACGTCCTGGTAGGCCAGGATGAACGGCGTGAAGGGGTTGAGCCGCACGGCCCACCAGACCGGGGCGATGTGGCGGATGCTGTCCAGCGAGAAGAGGATGGGAGTCAGGAAAAACATCAGGGTGAGGAAGTTCGCCAGCAGGTCCCGCACGTCCTTGAAATGGACGGTGAGAGCCGAGGCGCCGAGGGCCAGGCCGGCGACCATGGGCAGATGGAGCAGGAGGATCGCCGGCAGCGCGAGCACCGAGATGCCGCCCACCGGGTAGCCGATCAGCCGTCCCGCCGCCAGGGCCACCATGACGATGGGCAGTGCGAACAGCAGGTGGACCAGGTTGGAGAACACCGAGACCATGGGCAGCAGCTCGGCGGGGAACACGGCCTTGCGGATGAGCCCCGAGTTGGCGAGGAGCGACATCGAGCCCTCGAGGGCCGAGGCCGACACCCAGATCCAGGGGAACAGGCCGCTCACCAGGAACAGCGCGTAGGGGGTCATGCCGCCGCGGGCGTCCGGCTTGAAGACGACGCTGAAGACGAAGGTGTAGACCGCCAGCAGCAGGAGGGGATTGGCGAGCGACCAGAAGAAGCCGAGCACCGAGCCGCGATAGCGGGCCTTGAGCTCCCGGGAGGTCAGGGTCGCGAGGAGGCCGCTGTAGCGGAAGATCTTGTAGGCGACCCGGAACATAGGCGGAGGGAAATCTATCATCCCCTTGCTAGACTGCCCGCCATGGCCGACTGGAGTCCGGTGGACCTGCTGCCCGGCCTCTGGGCCGGCTTTCTGGGGGCGTGGCTCGCCGCCGGGCTGCGGCGGTGGTTCGATCCCCTGCCGGGGCGGGTGCTGGCCGTCTTCGCCGCCGTCCTTCTGATCCTCTTCGGCCCGGTGCTCTTCGGCGGCAAGGTGCTGCTGCCGCTCGACGACCTGCGGGGCGAGCTGCCGTTCCAGGGCTTGGCGCCCGCGGAGCCGCACGGCAACTTCCTGCAGGGAGACCTGATCCAGCTCGTCGCGCCGTCCGCGGACGCCGTCCGTACGGCCTGGGGGGACGGCCGCTGGCCGCTCTGGAACACCCAGACGGGGGCCGGCATGCCGCTCCTGGCCGATCCCCAGGCGCAGGCGCTCCAGCCTCTCGTCCTCGCCGGCTACCCCCTGCCCATGGTGCGGGCCGCCGGGGTGACGGCGGCCCTGCGGGTGCTGATGGCCCTGGTCTTCGGCTTCCTCTGGATGCGGCGGCAGGGGCTGGGCGGGGCCCCGGCCCTCGCGGGCGCTCTCGCCTTCGGGCTCGGCGGGTTCCTGATGCTGTGGCTGGGCTGGCCCATCGCCAATTCGGCGGCGCTCCTGCCCATGGCGCTCTATGGAATCGCACGGTGCGACGAACCCGGAGGGCGGCGGGACGCGCTGCTCCTGGCGCTGGCGGCCCTCGCCCTGCTGCTCGGAGGCCACCCGGAGACGATCGTCTACTCCCTCGGCCTCGTCGTCCTCTTCCTCCTCGACCGGGTGCGCCGGCGGCCCGCAGGGCTGCGGAAGGCGCTGCTGGTGCGGACCGGGACCGCCTTGGTGATCGCCGGCGCCATCGCGGCGCCGGTTCTCCTGCCGGCGATCGATTACCTCCCGAAGACGATGCGAGCGGCACGCTGGGCAGAAGACAGGCCCGAATCGAGGGTGGGGCTCGCCCTCCGCTGGCTCCCTCTCGCCACGCCCAACGCTTATGGCAACAGCCGGTTCGTGGAGTACTGGGGCCTCTCCAACACCAACGAGGATGCGAGCGGGTTCGTGGGCACGGCCATGCTGCTCGCCGCCCTGCTGGCCTTGGGAGCGCGCCGGCGATTCCCCCAGGAAAGCCTGGCTCTGGCGATCGCCGCGCTCTGCCTGCTGGGGCTCGCGCTTCCGGACGGCAGTCGGCGCCTGCTGCTGCCCCTCTCCTTCTGCCTGGCGTATCTCGGGGCCTGCACCCTGGAGCGCTTCCGGCTGGGAGAGGTCCGGCGCCGGACCCTGGTGATCGCGGCCGTGGGGCTCGGGCTGCTCGTCGTCTGGGGGTACCTCGCCCATCCGCACCCCGGGGATCCGCACCGCATGGAGGTGTTCCGCTTCGGCTGGCTCCGCTGGCAACTCCGCTTCCTGGCGGGCTTAACTCTCCTGCTGATCGTGGCGGCCTCCTGGCAGCGGCGGGGGAGATCCCTCGCCGTGGCGGGAGTGGCGGCGGCCATCGTGGCGGAGCTGGTCCTGATCCACGGTCCCGCGAATCCGCCCATGCCGCGCCGGCTGGCCTTCCCCACCCCTCCCGCCATCGGCTTCCTCCAGGCGAACCTCGGCAGGAACCCCCGGCGCGGGCCGCGCTACCGGCTGGCGGCGCTCGGCTGGGCCTTGCCGCCCAACCTCGCCGAGATCTATGGGCTGACGGACGCGAGGATCTACAACCCCATGGCCCCTCAAGCCTACGTGGCGACCACGGCGCCCATCACCGCCGCCTGGCGGGGCGAGATCCCGGTGTTCGGCGCGCCGGCCGATCCGCTCTATCCCCGGCTCGGGGTGCGCTACCTCCTGGCCGCACCGGACGCGGCGCTGCCGCCCCCTCTCCAGCGGGTCTACGCCGGCCCGGACGCCTCGGTCTGGGAGCGGCCCGGCGCCCTGCCACGGCTCTTCCTGGCCAGCCGGCGGCCGGCCGGCCGGGTGACGATCCCCCGCTTGGAGGACTCCTGGATCACCGCCCGGGTCCGCCTCAGACGCCCGCAGCCCCTCGCGTCGAGCGTCTACCAGGACGGCGGCTGGCGCCTGCTCGTCGACGGCCAGCCCCGTTCGGCAGACGTCGACCAGGGCTCCTTTCTGACGGCTCCCTTGCCGGCCGGGAGGTGGCGGATCGATCTTCTGTACCGGCCCCCGGCCTTCCTGTGGGGCTGCGTCCTGGCGGCTCTGGGGCTGGCGGCGGCAGCGGCGGCGTGGGTGCCAAGGCCCGCGAAGTTAGCCGCGAGGCCTCCGGGGCCGCCGCTCCGGCGTGGCGTTCCAGGGGTCCAGGGGCCATGAATGCCTGGGATAGCGCCCCTGGAGCTCCTTGCGGACCTGTGGGTAGGTGTTCTCCCAGAAGCTGCGGAGGTCGTGGGTCACCTGCTGGGGACGGCCGTTGGGAGCCAGGAGATGGAGGAGGACGGCCACGCGCCCGCCGGCCACCCGGGGAGTCTCCATGAGGCCGAAAAGCTCCTGGATGCGGGCGGCGAGAACCGGCGGCTTGCCCGGTTCGTAGAGCAGCTTGACCTGGCTGCCGCTCGGCACCTCCAGCCGCTCCGGGGCCTCGCGGCGGACGGCCTCGAGCTGCTCGTAGGAGAGCGCACCCACGAGGACGTCCAGCAGCGGCGCCCGCCGCAGCTCGGCGAACGACTTCCGTCCCGCAGCGAGAGCAGGAAGGAGCTCCCGGATCTCCTCTTCGCCGAACCGGGGGAGGCCCAGCTCGGGCCGCCAGTCCGCGAGGCAGCGGACGCGGGCCAGGAAGGAGGCCACCTCCGGATCGTCCAGCGGCAGGGCCCGGCCGAGACGGTCCGCGGCGGCTTCAGCCAGGACCCGTTCGGTGCCGGCGGCATCCGGGGCCGGCACCTCCGCCTCGGCGATGACGAGGTCCTCGTAGCGGGTCCGCTTCCACGCCGCCACCCGTTCCCGCTGCTCGTCGAATTCCAGCTCGACGGCGGTGCGCAGGCGATCGGCGGGGAGCCACTCCGGCTCGACGGCGGAGGCCTTGCGCACCAGGGCCTCGGAGAGGGCGCCGGAGCGGCCGGCGTCGAGGTCTACACAAAGGAACAGCTCGGCCTCCAGGACGGCGCTCTCCTCGGCGAGGCGAACGCCCCGGCCGCCCACCATGACGCCCCGCGGGCTCCGCGGCTCGCGCCGGCGGGCGACACGGTCGGGGTAGGCCGCGAGCAGCGCTCGAAGAAGCGCGTCGTCGCCGGGCGCCGCTTTCCCTTCCTTTCCCAGCCCCCTGCGCGTCACGTCCGCGAGCTGGTCCCGGGCGCGCAGGACGAAGACGAACCGGGCGGCGCCGGCGTTCAGGCGCTCCCCGCCGCCGCGACGCTCGAAGGCCTCCAGCGCGTCGAGCCTGTCCAGGAGGTCGGAGCGCGAGGCGCGGCGGGGGCCCGCCCCCCGGACGGCATCGCGGGGGAACGGGTCGCGCTCGGCGAGGAGGGCCGCCAGCAGGGCGGCCTCGCGGGTGCGGCCCAGCCGGTGCCCTTCGGCGAGGAGCCGGCCGAGGCGCGGATGGGCGGGCAGGCGGGCCATGGCATTCCCCAACGAAGTTACGCCGTAGCCGTCCACGGCTCCGAGCTGCCTCAGGAGGAGCATGGCGGCTTCGAGAGCTGAAGGGGAGGGGGCCTCGAACCAGTCGAAGGCCGCGAGGTCGGGCTCGCCCCAGGCGAGGAGCTGGAGGGCGGGGCCGGCGAGGTCGACCCGGGCGATCTCCGGTGCCTCGCGCTCGGCCAAGGTGGCGTTCTCGTAAGCCGGCCAGAGCCGGAGGCAGAAGCCGGGGGCCTGGCGGCCCGCGCGGCCGGCCCGCTGGTCGGCCGAGGCGCGGCTGATGCGGCCCAGCTCCAGGCGGTCGAGCCCCGTCGAGGGGTCGAAGCGCAGACGGCGGACCAGCCCTGAGTCCACCACGGCGGTGACGCCGTCGATGGTGATCGAGGTCTCGGCGACGTTGGTGGCCAGGACGACCTTTCGCCGCGCGCCCGGACGCAGCACCGCGTCCTGGCTCTCGGCCGGCAGATCGCCGTAGAGAGGAAGGACGGCCAAGCCCTGCTCGGCGGCGAGGCCGGCGAGGGCTTCGGCGCTGCGCTGGATCTCCCCCACCCCCGGCAGGAAGACCAGCACGTCGCCGGGCGTCTCGCCCAGCGCCCGGCGCACCGCGGAGGCGATCTGGCCCGGCAGAGGCCGCTCGTCCGGACGGTCCAGGTAGACGACGTCCACCGGGTAGAGCCGTCCCCGGCTCTCGATCGTGGGGGCATTCCCCAGGAAGGCCGCCACCGGACCGGGGTCCAGGGTGGCGGACATGGCGAGGAGCGCAAGGTCGGGCCGGACCTCGCGCTGAACCCGCCGCGCCATGGCGAGAGAGAGGTCAACCTGCAGGCTGCGCTCGTGAAGCTCGTCGAAGATCACGGCGCCGGCCTCCTCCAGGAACGGGTCGGCCTGGAGCATCTGCACCAGGATCCCCTCGGTGACCACCAGGATCTTCGTCTCCGGCCCCGCCCGGTGCTCGAAGCGGACCTGGTAGCCCACCTCGCCGCCGACCGTCCAGCCATTCTCCTCGGCCATGCGGCGGGCCGCGGCCCGGGCGGCGATCCGCCGCGGCTCCAGCATGACGATGGGACGGCCGCCGCCGATCCCCGCCGCCAGCAGGGCCGGCGGCACGCGGGTCGTCTTCCCCGCTCCCGTGGGGGCGATGAGCACGGCCGAGCGGCCGCCGCGCAAGGCGGCGATCAGCTCCGGCAGAACCTCGTCGATGGGCAGGGAGGCGGGCATGGCGAAGGCAGGGTATACCAGCCTTCACCAGCGCCCGCCGGGGGTACGCCTACCGCCGGCCGGCCGGGGCCGCCGTGCCGTGGAGCCGCTCGGCCGCGGGACGGCCCGAGAGGGAGCTTGGAGCGTCCAGGTTCGCGCCTTCGTCGACCCCTACGGAGAGACGGTCCACCAGCTCGCCGCCCAACCAGCCCGTGACCAGCGCCAGCAGCACCGCCGCCACCGAAAGGAAGATCGCGGCGCCCTCGGGATCGCCGGGAGCGTCCCGGCGCAGCAGCCAGGAGCCCAGGAAAAGCAGGATCACCACGACGTTGCCGCCGCCGTGCAGCAGACCGATCCGCTTGGCCCGGGTCCCCGCAGGGATGGCCAGGAAGTCGATCAGGCCGAACACGGCCGCGATCAGGCCGCTGAGGATGCCCACGACGATCAACCAGTAGGAGATCAGGGCCCACTGCGGATTGCCGCTCGACAGGTGGGCGATGTCGAAGAAGAGAGACGTCGCCAGCAGGCCGAGCGGGAAGACGATCAGCATCTGGTGAATCGGATGTCCGAGCAGGCGCGCTTTGGCTCTCATAACACCTCCCCTTTTGAGTGGACAGGTCAGCGGACGAAATATCGCCCGGCGATGAGAACTGCAACGCGCGTGCCGGAGAGCCGGGCAACCGATCAGCCGCGATCAGCCCATCAGGGCTCGGGGTCCGGCTCGTGGACCTCGTCGGCGTAGGGGAGGACGCGGAACCCTTCGAGCACGGCGGCCAGACGCAGCGGCGCGTCCAGGGAGACGAAGCCCACGCCGTGGGTGCGCTCGCGGCACCAGATCAGGGCGGCGGCGAGCTCGAACGCCCCGGCGGCGCGCAGAGGGTGGACGGAGAGGATGCGCAGGGCCCGGGCGCGCACCTCCTCGGTGGGCTGGACCTCGAAGATCCGCGCCCGCAGGTGCTCGAGCGCCGAGCGGGCCTTCTGGAAATCGACCGGGGAGAGCCGGTCCTGGCGATGGGCGGAGAGGAGGGCGCTCATGCATTCCATGGGCGCTCCCCACCAGGCCGCCACCTCGGCGTCCCGCTGCAGGAGGGGCTCCACCTTTTCGGAGGAGGGCTCCCACGCCGTCAGGGCCAGCAGGGAGGAGCTATCCCAGAACCTCAGACCGCCTCCCGCAGCTCCGGCCAGTCCTCCGATTCCTCCAATTCCTCCAATGCCTCCGAATTTGGCTGGCGGCGGGGCTCGCAATAGCGCGCCCGCGGCAGCTTCCAGAACGAATTGTCCCACGGCTTCTCGGGGGCCCGCACCAGCCCCGACCTCACCAGATCCTGCGTGGCCGCAGCGGGCGTTACGGCCGACAGGGGCACGAGCCGGGCGATGGGACGGCTGTGCTCGGTGATGAGCACCTCCTCCCCCGCCTTCACCCGTGCCAGGGTTTCGGAAAGCAGCGCTTTCAGCTCGGCAATTCCCATGGATCGCATGCCGTGGAGTATAGGCAGGTTAAAATGACCTGTCAAGTCATAATTCTCGGGCCCAAGAGACCTCCGTGTCGTCGTCAAAAGACGCAACGCCAGGAGTTATCAGGACGAGGGCGTGCTGGGCTTCGAGGCGATCGACAGGAACAGCTCGTGGACCACCTCCTTGAGCTCCACCGTGTAGGTGGCCAGCTCTCGCATCGCCTGCTCGAGCTGCTCCTGGCTGGGCCGGACGAGCGCGCCGCCCGCGCGGGGACGGACCTTGTGGGTCATGCGCTCGTCGAGGCTCTGGAGCTTCTGGTAGGCGTCCTTCAAGCGTTGCGGATCCATGTCAGGGGCTCTCTTTCGTGGAATGACTGAGTTGGAAAGTGAAATCGACCAGCCTCTCGACCTCGCCGGCCGTGAGCCGGCGCGCGAAGCCCGGCATGGGGCCGTGGCCCTCGGCGATGCGCTGCCGGACGGCCGCGCGGTCGCCCCGCCGCACCATGGGCGAGGCGAGGAGGTCCAGGTTCGGGTAGAGCTTGAGGGAGCGGCGGTCGCCCTCCCCTTTCGCGCCGTGGCAGCGGGCGCAGTAGGTCTCGTAGAGCTCGGGAGTCGTCAGGTTCTTCCGGGCGCAGCCCATGGACGGCAGCAGGAGCGGCAGCGCCGCCAGCAGGAGGAGCGGCCGGAGCTTCAACAGCGTCAGGTCTTGCGGTTCACCAGGGTGGCGGTCGCCTGGTCGCGCGGGCGGACGACGATCTCGTCGATGTTGACGTGGGACGGGCGGGTGGCCGCCCAGACGATGCAGTCGGCGATGTCCTCGGCCGTCAGGGGATCGAGCCCGCGGTAGACCGACTGCGCCCGCTCGGCGTCGCCGGCGAACCGCACCATGGAGAACTCCGTCTCGACCAGGCCGGGCGAGATCTCCGTGACCCGCACGGGCTCGCCGAGCAGCTCCAGGCGCAGCGTGCGGGTGAGCGCCCGCAGGGCGTGCTTGCTGCCCGTGTACCCACCCCCTCCGCCGTAGGTCTCGAAGCCGGCGATGGAGCCGAGGTTGACGACGTGGCCATCCCCCGAAGCCCTGAGGGCCGGCAGCAGGGCGCGGGTGATCCGCAGCACGCCGAGGACGTTGGTCTCCCACATCCGCTGCCAGTCCTCGTCCCTGGCGCTCTCGATGCGGTCGAGCCCGTAGGCCGCCCCGGCGTTGTTGACCAGCAGGTGGACTGGCGAGGGTAACTGCGAGACGAGCTCCGCCACGCTGCCGGCGTCCGTGACGTCGAGCGCCAGGGCCGTGGCGCCGAGGGGCTCGGCCACCTCCCGCAGGCGGTCCAGCCGCCGGGCGCCGAGGACCAGGCGGAACCCGGCCCCGGCAAGGGCGCGGGCCGTGGCGGCGCCGATACCGGCGCTGGCGCCGGTCACGACGGCCGTCTTTGCGAATTCCATGAGCGATTCCTTTCCTAGATCTCCGCCGATGGGCAGAGGTCGGCCACCGGGCAGATGGCGCATTCGGGCCGGCGCGCCTTGCAGATCGCCCGCCCGTGCTCCTGCATCAGGTAGCCGAAACGCGTCCAGGCCTCGCGGGGGATGACGGGCGCCAGGGCCTGCTCGATCTTCTCGGGATCGGTCTCCTCGGTGAGCCCGAGCCGGCGGGAGAGGCGCTGGACGTGGGTGTCCACCACGATTCCCTCCGGGATCCCGAAGCCGGTCCCCAGCACCACGTTGGCCGTCTTGCGGCCCACCCCGGGCAGCGCGTGGAGGGCGTCCATGCTCGCCGGCACCTCGCCGCCATGCAAGGCGAGGAGCGCCTGGCCCAAGTTCTTCAGGGCCCGGGCCTTGTTGCGGTAGAAGCCGGTCTGGCGCACCATCTCCTCCAGCTCGGCGAGGTCGGCCTCGGCGTAGTCGCGGGCCGTGGGATAGCGGCGGAAGAGGGCCGGAGTCACCTCGTTGACCTTCTTGTCCGTGCACTGGGCGGCGAGGACCGTGGCCATCAGGAGCTGGAGGGGGGTCTCGAAGTCGAGGGCGAGCCGCGCGCCGGGGTACTGCCCCGAGAGCCGCGCCAGGATCTCCTCGGCGCGCAGCCGCCGGGCGCGGCCGGACTCCCGCCGCGCCTGGGCCGGAGTGATGCCGGTCCGTACCGCCGCGCTGGTCTTCCGGGGTCTCATGTCACGATCTGCAGCAACGCTCGGATCATCGGCTCTCCTCTCGGAGGGGGATCTTATCCGAGGCCTCGCGGCCCGGCTCCGAGATCGCGCGCGCCTGCAGCACCACCCGGCGCTCGTTCTCGAAGCTGAGCTTGGCGATCCCCTCGTCCCACGAGAACCACTCCGCCCCCGAGACCTCCCGGGTGTCGAAGTCGGCGGCGTTGCCGCTCACGTAGTCCAGCAGGAAGTAGTCCACCCGCTTGTGGACCCGCCGGCTCCCCTTCTCGACGAACCAGTACTCGACCCCGGACAGAGGGGCCACCACCCGGCCGGTAACGCCCGTCTCCTCCTGCACCTCGCGCAGGGCCGCCTGCTCGGGAGTCTCCCCGGTTTCGATGTGCCCCTTGGGAAGCTGCCAGCGCCGGCCGGCCTGGGTGGAGATCAAGAGGATGCGGGAGCCGTCCACGACCAGACCGCCGGCCGATCGGTGGTGCTCGGTCTTCATGAGGGCCAGGTCATGGGGGATCAGGGATTGGGATCCATCGTCGGCTCGATCATCGGGATCAGTTCGCCGACTCCTCGTCGCCGCCGGCGCCCGGAACCCAGGACGGGAGGACGGCGGGATCGATCCCCACCGACCGCAGGGCGGCGTCCCAGACCCGCTCGGGATCGGGCGCGAAGATCA
>DATFNZ010000208.1:0-113729 GCA_035266085.1 Thermoanaerobaculia bacterium | reverse complement strand
TCCCAGACGAGTCACCCATACCGCTTCGGAATCGACAACGTCGGGGCGTCTCCGCGGCGGGAAAAACGTGGGATCCCACCAACACCTCCCGACGTCACAAGTCCCGGATACCCGGAACCAACTTCGGGCACGTCGTACTAGGGCGCAACCCTACTTCCCCGCCAGCGTCACCGCGTACTCATCGAATTCGTTCGGCTTGAGATGGGCCGGTTCATGCACTCACCTGACAAAGCCGAAGGTCCCGCCTCCGCCGCCGCCGCCGCCAAAGCCTCCGTAGCTGCCGGTGGAGGCCGCCTTGCCGCCGGCGACCTTGCCTTGATAGGGCTTCGTCGCTGCCAACTGGACGGCGAAGGGCACGTTCAGCCCGGTCGTGGCGCTGGTCAGTCCCGCCGCGTTCAGGGCGGTCAGGCGCTCAAGGCATCCCGGATTGCCATCGGTCCTGGTCGCCGGCATGGATGTAGAGGAACAGGGGCTCTTGGAGACGGCGAGGAACACAATGTAGTCCTTCACCAGCACGCCCTGGGGGACCAACGTGCCGTTGTCGACCAGTGCCTGCAGATAGGCGATCACCTTCTCCTCCGCGTGCAGCCCTCCGCCGCTCGTGAACGTCCTCGCGCTTATCAACACCAAATCGTGTCGAAACAGTATCATCGCGCAGGTCGTCGCCATCGTGGAGGAACCGTACTCGAGCCTCTCCGGTATAGGGTCCGCCGTCGGTTTGCCGTATCTGGCCGGTTGCAACACCGAGGGCTTCAGCTGCATCACCGGTCCGAGCTGATGCGAGACGCTCACCGGCGTCGATCGCTGGACGGCCCCTCGCGGCCTGCCAGAAGATGACGCAGGCATGGCCATTGCTGGCGGCGACAGCCGTGCCGCTCTGGGTGCTGCGACGGGTGTCGGAGGCGCCTGTTTGGCCTGGACCGTAACTGCGTGTGCCGCAGCCCGCTGGCCCATCCGGTCCGCTTCGGCTTCCATGCCGCGGTCCTGAACCACGGCGACACCCGAGCCAAACGGGTTGCGCACACGACCGGCGCGCTGTTGCACGACGTGCGTCAGCTCGTGTCCCAGAAGCTGCTGACCCTGCGGGGTGCCAGGGTTGTACTGCCCCGGAGCGAAATACAGATTCGAACCGTGCGCAAAGGCCAGCGCACCGATCGACGACGCCTGGGGGCCGACATGGACTCGGACATCCGAGAAACTGGTGCCGAAGAACGATTCCATTTTCTGCCGCACGGGACCGGGCAACGGCTGGCCACTCGCGCCACCGAAGCTCGACAGATTCGCCGGCAACTGAAACGCCTCGCCACTGCCAACTCGCTGCACGACCGGTCCCTGGGGAGTTGCGGTACGGGGTTGCACGGCTTGCGCTCCGGCCATCCGCGGCTGGATCTGCGCGGGAGACGAAGCCATCACAGAAATCCTGGGCCGGCCGGCTGAGAATGAGCCTTGAACGACGGTTGGACGAGCGGACGAAGCCGGAACCATGGAGAGATCCTTCTCTGGTTGGATAACCGGCATCAGCTTATCACGCGGAATCGCGCCGGGCGGCTCTGGCCCAGGATGCCAGGCACGGTGCCACCGCCCTGGAGCTCTATCGCGCCGCCGGCGTCACCACGTAATCGTCGACCTCGCTGATGCTGTCCGTCTTCGACCACACGCCCACCTTCCCCGACACCGGCGCGGCCAGCGTGTAGTCGAGGAGCTTCTCGCCGTCGAGGTAGCCCTCCAGTTGCGTGCCGTGGACGGCGATCTTCATCGTGTGCCACTCCTTGAAGGGGATGTGGACGTCCTTGACGCCCTTTTTGACGAAGCTGCGCTTGCCCTTGTCGAAGGTCCAGAGCACGAGGTTGTCTTCCTTGCCGTTGAAGCGGACCGCCAGGTAATCCCCGTTCGGCTTTAGATTGAAAAGGATTCCGGCGCACTGGTCGAGGGCGCCGCCGATCAGCTTGAAGCGCATGGAGATCTCGCCGTCGTGGAAGTCGTCGACGCCGGTGGCGACGGCGTAGGGAAAGTAGGCGAAAGCCTTTACATTGTCGATGAACTCCTCGTGGCGCGAGCCGTAGATGGCACGCGCCTTGTCCGCCAGGCCGCCCGCGGGCTGGCCTTTCTTCCACTGGCGGCCGTCCACCAGCAGGACCTTCTTGCCCTCGTCGGTGGCGATGGACCAGTCGCCCACGACGGAGAGGAAGCGGGTCGGCTCCGCTCCTTCCTTCTCCTTCGTGAGGTCCACGCGGACGGGCTTCGGCTCGGCGGGCTTCTGGGCGGCAGGCTTCTGGGAAAACAGCGGCGAGAGGCCGCAGAGGGAGAGGGCCAGGGCGGCGGGAACGATCAGACGAGATTTCTGCATGACGATCTCCAGCGTCCTCGGGACGCGACATAGGCCAGGCTGACGGCCAAAGGCCAGACGATGAAAAAGAGCGGGACCGCGCCGCGCGGGACGGCGGCGAGCGGATAGCCCGGGTAGGACGGTTCGGAAGAAGCCGCCGGCGGAGGAACGCCGGCCAGCTCGTAGAGCTTGGCGAGGACGACCGGCTCGATGGTGGACCGGACGAGGTCGCGCCGCCGCCCGACCTGGTACCAGATCTCGCCGTAGCGGCTCTCCGGATTCTCGAACAGGCCGGTGCGGCTCTGCGCGGCGTAGGTCACGTCGAGGCGGGGCAGCACCCGGCGCAGCTTGGCCAGCACGTTGATCTCGAGATCCACGAGCTTCGGATCCTCGGGAGAGAGATGGACGGTGACGTGGACGGGCTGCGCGATCGTCCGCAGGACGGCCTCGTCGCCGCGCGGGAAGGAGTTGCGCCGGTCCTCGGCCAGATCCCAGCCGGAGCGCCAGGACGAGGCGAGCGCCGCGGTGCCGGCGGCGAGGAGCACGAGAGCGGCGGAGTGCACGAGGCGGGACGGCACGGAGCGGTACGGGTTTAGCCACAGGCCCGCGAAGGCGAAGCCGGCCAGGCCCGCGAGCGCCACGACAGCCACCACGGCCAGGCGGAGCTCGCCGTGCTCGAAGGTCCGCAGAGCGGCGGCGGGGGTGAACGGTGCGAGCCGGGCGAGCAGGCCGCCCCGGCCCGCCGCGAGGAAGTCGAGGGCCCAGGTGCCGACGGTGAAGCCGAGCGTCACGATGGCGGCGCTCGAGCTGCTACGGCAGACCGCGGCGGCGGCCACGGCGATGCCGGCCGCCAGGAAGGCATGCAGGAGGTGGCCGAGGAACACGTTGGCGGACTCGGCCGGGTTCAGGTGGCCGCCGTAGCCGCGCCAGAGGAGGAGGGCGAGGAGGCCCGGGATCCAGGCGAGGAGCCAGCCGAGCAGGAGCACGCCGGCCTTGGCCGAGAGCCGGGCCACGAGGCCGGCGGGGGTCTGGGCGAGGAGCTTGCCGGCGCCGCTCTCCCGCTCCGCGGCGACGAGGCGGATGACGACGAAGGGAAACAGGAACATCACGGCGAGGTCGTAGGCGCCAAGCGTCGGCACGACGAGGCCGTCGAGCGGGCTCAACCCTTCAGCCAGCGCGGCCGGTCCGCCGCCGGCGCCGCTCACCTCGGCGTAGGACTCGACGGCGGTGATAAAGGCCTGGCCGACCAGCGGGCCGACCATCGCCAGAAGCAGCCAGTACGCCCGCGACGCCAGGAGCTCTCGACTTTCCAAAGCGGCCAAGGCGAGGAGGGAAGAAGCCTTACGTGAGCGCGAGGAACACCTCCTCGACGCCGCCGTCACGAAGACCGGCGCGGCCGCGGACCTCCGGCAGCGTCCCCTCCCCCACCACGCGGCCGTCCGCCAGCAGCACGAAGCGGTCGCAGGCGCGGCCGGCGTCGGCGAGCTGATGGATCGAGAGGAAGAGCGTCCGGCCGCGCGCCGCCTCCTCGCGCAGGATGGCGGTGGCGTCACGGGTCTGGCGCAGGTCGAGCCCGTCGAAAGGCTCGTCGAGCATCAGCAGGGGCTGGGGCGACAGCAGCCCCAGGGCGATCAGGAACCGCTTGCGCTCGCCCTTGGAGAGCGAGCGCACCGGCGAGGCGAGCAGGGTCCGGAGCTTCAGGGCGTCGACGGCCGCGGATACGCGCTCCGCGGCGACGCCCCAGAGGTCCCGGAAGAAGAGGAGGACGCGGCAGACGGGCTGGTCCGGCCACGGCGCGATGCCGTCGGGCACGTAGAACATCACCGCGCTCCGCCGCGCCGGAGCGAGCGCCCTCCCATCGGCGTCGCGGACCTCGCCGGCGTCGGCGGGCAGCACGCCGGCAAGGCATTCGAAGAGCGTGGTCTTGCCCGCGCCGTTCGGACCGATGAGGCCGAGCACCTCCCCGGGCCGCACGGCGAAGCTCACACGGTCGAGCACCCGGCGCGGGCCGTAGCTCTTCGTGATCTCGTAGACGTCGAGCACGTCTAGAACCGCAGACGCGCCTGGAACTGATACTGCCGCCCCGGATCGACGTTGTTGATGCCGCCGAGCGGCTGGCCGAACGTCGGCAGCGGCTCGGCGCCGTTGCCCCAGACGCCGTTGTAGCCCACCACGTTCTCGTGGTTCGTCACGTTGAACACCTCGCCGCGCAGCCCGAGAGTGAAGGCGCCGAGGGGGAATTCGCGCTCGAGGAACAGCGACAGGTCATGGACCGCGTCGCCCCGGCCGGCGTTGCGGCCGATGACTCGCCCGTCGATCACCGGGCGGTCGGTATTGGCGCCGTCGCCGTTGTTGTCGACGCCGGTGGTGATGTTGAACGGCCGGCCGGAGGCGTAGGTGGCGACGCCGCCGAAGTTGAGGGCCAGGGGCAGGCGCACCCAGCCGCTCAGCACGGCGCGGTTCCGCTGGTCAAGCAGGCTGTCGGCCCAATCGGCTCCGAGCTGGCGCGCGTCGTTGGGATCGCCGCCGGGCGCGTCGGGCTCGACGTTGTTGCGGGTGTGCGACCAGGTGTAGCTCAGGAGCATCCCGGCCCGGGTCTCGAACGTCTTGCGCAGGTTCATCTGCAGGCCGTTGTACTTGCTCTCGCCCTGGTTCACGGTCACCAGGAGGCGGCGGTAGCCGTTGGCCACGGGCGTGATGGGACGGGTGGCGTCGGCCGCCGTGGCCGGGCGCGTCTGGCCGGGGGCGGTGCGGATGAACGCCGCGGGAGCGTTGAGGTCGAGGTTGCGCTCGATGTCCGTGGTATGCGCGTACACGTAGTCGAGGCTGAGGATCCAGCGCGCCCCGAGGTCGCGCTCGGCGCCGATCGTCGCCTGGGTGGTCCTGGGGTTGAGCAGCTCGTCGGGATAGCCGGAGAGCCGCGAGACGTCGAAGAACTGGCTGTAGAACGCCTGCTCCCCGGGCCGCACGGTGAGGTCCCGCGCCGGCAGCACCGCGCCCGGCGGGAAGGCCGGCAGCGGCTGGAGCGAGGTCGGGAAGCCGAGCTGGCCCGGCGCCGCGCTGAAGTTGAAGAAGCCGTTGGGACCATTCAGCTCCCAGCCGGCCACGATGTTGGCGCGGATCTCCGAGTAATAGATCCCATAGCCGCCGCGGACCGTGGTGCGCGGGTCGTTGCCCGGGTTCCAGGCGAAGCCGAGCCGGGGCGCGACGTTGTCGTCGTCGTCGGTCAGGGTCTGGCGGTCGTAGCGCACGCCGAGGTTGACCACGAGGTCGGGACGGATGCGGTAGTCGTCCTGGGCGAAGAGCGACCAGTTGGTCTCCTCCACCGAGTAGCTGACGTTGCCGAAACCCTGGGTGAAGCGCTGGACGTTGGCGAGCGTGAGCTGCGAGGTGGGGATAGACGGCGAGATGCCGGGCAGGAAGGTGAACTGGCCGAGCACGAACGGCGAGCCGAACTCCTGGCCGTTGCCGCCGGACTTCGAGCGGATCACGTCGCCGCCGAGCTTGAGCAGGTGGTCGCCGAACGCGAACGACGCCGTGTCCGCGAGCTGGTACTGGCGGTTGGTGAGGAAGGCGGAGCGCGACTCGCCCTCGGTCGCGACGCCGGGCCGGACGAACTGGGTGGACGGGTTCTGCGGCTCGAACTCGGTGATGGGATCGGCGTCCAGCCAGACGAACCGCGCATCGTTGAAGGCCGAGCCGCTCAGCACGGCCGACTCGCTGAGCTGGGCCGTCTGCGCCTCGCGCCGGAACGTCCGCGCGGCGCTCGGCAGCGCCACGCCGCCCACGGCGTCGGCGGGGTTGGTGTCCTTGAAGCGGTCGAGGTCGAAGCGGCCCAGCAGGTGGTGGCTCTCGTTGAGGTCCGCGTCGACGCGGGCGAAGAGGAGCGTCTGCTTGTAGTTGCCCGTGAACTTGCCCGGGGCGAGCGCCGAGGTGATGATCGAGTCGCGGTCCTGGTCAGTGTACTCCCCCGCCACGGCCCAGTACGCCCGGTCGTGCACCAGGGGACCCGAGAAGAAGGCGCTCCCCTGCTTCAGCTCGTCCTCGGAGTCCTGGTTGGTGATCGGCGCGTTCGACTGCAGGCCGCCGGGCCGCGAGACGGCCACGACGTCGCCGCGCACCTGATTTGTGCCCGAGCGCGTGACGAGGTTGATGGCGCCGCCGGTCGTCCGCCCGTACTCGGCCGAGAAGCTGTTGGTGAGCACGGTGAGCTCCTGGAGGGCGCCGAGGGGGATGTTGGTGAAGATCGTCTGGCGCCCCCAGGCGTCGTCGCCGGTGCCGCCGTCGACGGTGAAGGTGGCCTGGCGCCGGCCGCCGCCGTCGATGACGAAGAGCGTGTTGTTGAGGAACAGGTCGCCCGTCCCCCGCGCCGGGCGCACGGCGGAGTTGAGGAGCGGGAGCGAGGTGAGCTTCCGCCCGAGGACGGGAGTCTCCTGGAGCATCTGGTTGTCGAACCGCGTGCCGAGCTGCGGCGAGCCGGTCTGGACCTCGGCGGCCGTGCCGTAGACCGTGATCGCGCCTTCCACGGCGGCGGGATTCACCACGACGTCGATCGCCGCCGTCTGGCCCGCGCGGAGCTGGATGCCTCCCCGCTCCTGGGCCGCGAGCCCCTCGCCCGCCACGCGGATGCGGTAGGTGCCGGTCAGCGGCAGCTCGGGCAGGACGTAGTTCCCCTGGGCATCGCTGCGCGCCGTGCGCGAGAAGCCGGTCGCCTCGTTGTCGACCGTGATCTCCGCGCCGGCGACGGCGGCGCCCGCCTGGTCCCGGACCTGGCCGCGGATCGCGCCGATGCCCGGAGTCTGGGCATGGACGGCCGCGGCGAGCAGCATGAGAAATGTGAAGAGAAGCGGAAAGCGGAGACGAGTTGATTTCCAAAACATGACGTTGCGTTCTCCCCTGACAGTGAACGATGGCTCGATCGGGCCGCCGCACGCGGGCGGTCCGGGCTGTGCTGGGACGACGGGGACCGCGTCCCGGCCTATTCGTTCTGCCGCTGGATCAGGAGGAGGATGTCGGAGGAAAGAAACGGGCCGCTCCCGGACGGCGACAACGCCGCCCGGCGGCTGCCGGGGAGGGCCGCGGCCGTGCCATTCCCCGGCAAGGAATTCGGGGATTGCAGCGGTTCCTGCTCCGCTTCGAGCACGGCGGCTGCAGGATGAGACGCGGGCGGCTGGAGCCGCGCCCGCAGGCCGGGCCCCTCGGCCGCCACCACCTGGCGCAGGGAGCCGCCGCGGCGCGAGCCTTCCACCCAGGCGACCACGCCGGCACGCCCAGGGAAGGCCGGCTCGCCCGGAGCGAGGGCCGAGCGGGCGAGCAGGAACGTCTTCTCGACAGACGGAACGATCGAGAACCGCTGCGGCAGCTCGACGGCGATCTCCCGGCGCTCGTCGCCGAAGCGGAGGAGGATCCGGGCGTCCGCCGTGGGGAAAGAAGGGACCAGCCAGTGGATCCGGCGGAGGTCCTGGTCCAGATGCGGCGTGATCCGCACCGGGTAGGTCGCCCCGCCGTCGAGGCTGAGGAACGCCTCCCACTCCTCCACTTCCGGCAGGCCGGCGAAAGCCTCGAGCGGCGCCCACTCGAGCTCGGCCGTCGAGCCCGCGGCGAGCGCCGCACCGGCCCGCGGAGCCACGAGCCGAACGGGCGCGCCCGCCTCCCGCGCGAACGCCGCGGGTGCGAGAGCCAAGACGAACCAGGCGAGCCCGACCAGGATGGAAAGGCGGCTGGAGGAACGCATCGAGCCGGCCATCGCCATACGATACAAGTGGCGGGCGTGAGCCGCAAGGTGACGGAACGAGCCTCCTGGTACGGCCTTTGTATCCCTGCCAGAGGGATGGAAGAGATCATCCAGGCCGAAGAACAGTTCCACATCCTGGCAACCAGCTCGCGCACGGACGACCGCACGCGGGTCCTGAAGCACGGCGAGAGCTTCGGCATCTTCGACCACAGCGGCGCCATCCGTCCCATGGGACTGAGCGAAATGGGGCTCTTTCACGAGGGCACCCGGTTCCTGAGCGCCTTCGAGCTGGCCATCGAGAACCAGCCGCCCCTGCTGCTGAGCTCCACGGTGCGGAGCGACAACGTGATGGTCGTCGACCTCACCAATCCGGACTTCACGGAGGGCCCGGCCGGGCCGCTGTCCCGGGACACCCTTCACGTCTTCGCCTCCAGCTTCCTGTGGCGCGGCGCCTATTACGCGCGGTTCCGCTGCCACAACTACGGGCTGAGGGAGCTCGACCTCAATCTCTCCCTGCGCTTCGCGGCGGACTACGCCGACATCTTCGAGATCCGCGGCACCCGCAGGGAGAGCCGGGGGCACGCGCTGGACCCCGCCGCCGGCCGCGGCACGGCCGTTCTCGGCTACGAGGGCCTGGACGGCCGGGTGCGGCGGACCCGCCTGAGCTTCTCCTTGATGCCGGCCGAGCTGACCGGCTCGCTCGCCTCGTTCCGCCTCCAACTGCCGCCGCGCGGCGAGCAGAGCCTCGACGTGACGGTCGCCTTCGAGGTGAGCGGCGAGACGCCGCGCATCCTCGGCTTCGCCAAGGCGCTCGAGGAGTCCCTGGCGGAGCTGGAGGCCCGGCGGGACGGCTGCGCCGAGGTGGAGACTTCGAACGAGCGCTTCAACGAATGGATCGCGCGCTCCTCTTCCGACCTCCAGATGATGATCACCGAGACCCCGCACGGCCTCTACCCCTACGCGGGAGTCCCCTGGTTCAGCGCCGTCTTCGGCCGCGACGGCATCCTCACCGCCTACGAGACCCTGTGGCTCGATCCCGATCTCGCCCGCGGAGTCCTTTCATTCCTCGCCGACACCCAGGCCCGGGAGGTGATCCCCGAGAGGGACGCCGAGCCCGGCAAGATCCTTCACGAGGTCCGCAAGGGCGAGATGGCCGCCCTCGGCGAGGTCCCCTTCGACCGCTATTACGGCTCCGCCGACTCGACGCCGCTGTTCGTCATGCTCGCCGGCGCCTACTGGCGGCGCACCGGCGACCGCGCCTTCCTCAAGTCGATCTGGCCTAACGTCGAGCGCGCCCTCGCCTGGATCGACGACTACGGCGACCTCGACGGCGACGGCTTCGTCGAGTACTCGCGCCGTTCGCGCAACGGCCTGGCCGCCCAGGGCTGGAAGGACTCGGCCGATGCCGTCTTCCACCGCGACGGCACCCTGGCCGAGGGGCCCATCGCCCTGTGCGAGGTCCAGGGCTACGTCTACGCCGCCCGCCGGCAGGCCGCCGAGCTCGCCCGGGCGCTCAGGGTCCCCAAGCGGGCGGAGGCGCTGGAGCGCCAGGCCGAGGAGCTGAGGGAATCGTTCGAGCGGACCTTCTGGTGCGAGGAGATGTCCACCTACTGCCTGGCCCTCGACGGCGAGAAGAGGCGTTGCGACGTGCGGGCCTCGAACGCCGGCCACTGCCTGTTCACCGGCATCGCCAGCCGGCCGCGGGGCTGGCGGGTGGCCCACACGCTGCTCAACGAGTCCTTCTTCTCCGGCTGGGGCATCCGCACCCTCGACGCCAACGAGACGCGCTACAACCCGATGTCGTACCACGACGGCTCCGTCTGGCCGCACGACAACGCCGTCATCGCCCATGGGATGGCGCGCTACGGCCGCAAGGACGGCGCGGCGAAGGTGCTGGCCGGGCTGTTCGAGGCCAGCCTGCACCTCGACCTCCACCGCATGCCGGAGCTGTTCTGCGGCTTCCGCAAGCGTGCCGACGAGGGGCCGACGCTCTACCCGGTGGCCTGCGCTCCCCAGGCCTGGGCCGCGGGCTCCGTCTTCCTCCTCCTCCAGGCCTGCCTGGGGCTCGACATCGACGCCCCCGGCGGGCGGATCTGCCTCGAGCGCCCCGAGCTGCCGGCCGGCCTCGACAGCGTCACCCTCAGGAACCTCCGGGTCGGCGACGCCTCCGTCGACCTCATCTTCCAGCGTCACGACCGGGAGGTGGGCGTCCACCTGGAGAGGCGGGATGGGGAGATCGAGGTGATCGTGGTGAAGTGAGGAGGGCCGGGAGCGCCAAAGGACAACAAGGACGCCAAGGACAACAAGGACGCCAAGGACAACAAGGACTGCAGGAAAACGGAATTTCCTGAGCCTTTGTGTCCTTGTCGTCCCTGAGGTCCTTGCAGTCCTTGCTCGGGTCTCACTAGGATAGCCCCATGCCCACCCGCTTCCTCGACGACTCGACCCCCGTCGTCCAGTTCGACCCTCAGCTCGAGGTTTCGCCCTTCATCCTGTTCCGCAGGATCAAGGAAGGCAAGCCTCCCCTGCTGATCGACGTGCGGCCCCAGCCGGGAGCGCTCACCCTCGCGGGAGCCATCCCCTATCCCGGCCCGGAGTGGTCGCCGCCGGCCGACGCGGACGTGGTGCTGTTCGACGAGGACGGCTCGGTGGCGATCGACGGCGCCCGCCACATGCAGGCGGCGGGCTGGCCGCGCGTCAAGGCGCTCTTCGGCGGCCTGGACCTCTACGAGTTCTCGCTCGACCCCGAGGTGATCGGCGAGGAGACCTTCCTGGTCCGCCTATGACTTGGCCGCTTTGAAGACCGGATGGGCGCCGGTCATTTCCCGGTCCTTCTGCTCCCGCACCTGCTCGTCCAGCTTCGTCCCCATCTCCACCGTCCGCCGGTAGGCGGCGTCGATGGCATCCGTCAGCACGGCCGAGAACCGCCCCTGGTGCAGCACGTGGAGGGCGCGGGAGGTGGTGCCGCCGGGCGAGGTCACGCCGTCGATCAGCTCGCCGACATGCCGGTCGGACGCCAGGATCATCTCCGCCGTGCCGAGGATGGTCTCCAGCACGGAGCGCCGGGCCAGGCTCCGCGACTCGCCGATGAAGTTGGCGGCATCCTCGAGCGACTTGACGAAATAGGCGATCAGGGCCGGGCCGGTGCCATTGACGGCGGTGGCGCGGTCGACGTCCGTCTCGTCGGGCACGTAGATCTCCTTGCCCATGGTCTGGAGGATGCTCCGTACGTTCTCGCGCACCGGCTCCGGGACCTCCGGGGTCGCCGTCCAGATGGTCATGCCGCGGTGGATCTGGCACGGCAGGTTCGGCATGCAGCGGACGATCGCCGGGTGGCCGATCACGCTGCCGATCGTGGCCATGCGGGCGCCGGCGATGATCGACATCACCAGGTGCTCCTGGCGGATGCTGGGACGGATCTGCTTCAGCACCTTGGCCAGCGTCTGCGGCTTCACACACAGGACCACGATGTCGGCGTTCTCGACGGCCTCGACGTTGTTCGTCGAGGCGCGCACGCCATACTTGTTGAGCAGCTCGTCCGCCCGTTCCTGACGGGGACCGGCGGCCCAGATCCGCTCCGGCGAGATCACCTGGCGGGTCAGGAGTCCGTTGATCATGACCTCGGCCATCACGCCGGAGCCAATGAAAGCGATGCGCTGTGCGTCCATGAGATTTCCTTCCCTTCCTGATCCCCGAAAGAAGGGGCATTCTAGAGGAAAAGCTAAAACGTGACCACCCGGGAGGAATCCCGGATCATGCGGGAGAAGCTCTGCCATCCCAGGATGGCATCCACCGACGCCTGGACCTGGGCGTTGTCCAGCCCGAGCATGCGGGCCGAGGCGCTGCAGGCGTAGACGCGGATGAGGCCATCCTCCCGCCCTTGAGCCAGCATCTCCGAGAGGGGAAGCATCCCGAGCGACTCCAGCCGCTCGGCCGAGACGGGCGGCTGGGGATCGATCTCGTCCCACCGCCCCCGCGCCCAGGCATCCAAAGCCCCGAAGAACAAGGCGACGTCCACCCGCTCCCCCGCCGCCGCCGCGCTCGCCGCGAGGGAGGAGATCTGGAAACGCATGTCCCAGGAGCCGCCGTGGGCGAGGATGAGGAGGTCGGCCATGGGAGACAAGCCTATCAAGGAACCTCAAGGGCTCTGGAATGCCTCACTGAGCCCCATCCGTCTCCTGTTGGAGTGCACCGGAAGCTTCAAGCGACCAGAACGGTCCCGTGAGACCATGCCGACGGAACGTGGCCTCCGCCTCCGCGGCGCTCGCCCGCTGCCAGTCGAAATCGAGGCGCGTCGCGTACCAGTCGGCCCCGAGATCGTAGACCAACTGTGGCGCCACCAACGCGCCCAAGCGGAGCCTTTTGGTCTCAAGCCAACCAGCCAACTCACCTTCCGACCGGAAGGCCGTGATGTTCGCTCACGTGTAGCCGATGTCGTCCCAGAAATGGCGCGCCGGTACCAGGAAGTGAACGATGCCCGGTCCACGCACGGCCCCTTGGGAGACCTCGAAGCGCAGCCTCTCTCCCGTGGCTGGAGAGTGCGTGTCGAGCGAGCCGCCGAGCCGTTCGCCAAAGAGCGCGAGGATCGACAGACCGTCCCAAACGCAGTTCGCGAACCACCGCCGCTCGCCGATGGAGACCACGAAATCGGTCTCGATCCCGGAGAAAGGGTGAGCCATCCAGATTGATTCAGTACCAGGCACGAGCACGAGGCAATGCTCCTCTGCCAGGTTCCTGAGCGCCGCCGAGACCTCTTCAGACGTAGCCCCCAACGTGTCCGACAGTTCAGCGATCGAAGGCGGCCGGGATTGCTCGCGGAATGAAGCGTAGATCGATGCTCTGACGTGGCGTTCGGATTCGTTCATGGAACAGCCTTACAGGGCGATCATCCCACCGCCACGCCCGCCGCGAGCGAGGAGATCTGGAACCCCATGTCCCAGGAGCCGCCGTGGGCGAGGATGAGGAGATCGACCATAAGGTGAAGCCTAGCAGGTCAGAAGAGCGTCTCCGACTTCATCGATACTGTTAATATAGGAATACTGTTAACGGACTCCAGGAAAGGAGAGAAACATGCGCAAGTCAACGGTCTCTACAGTCCTGTGGATGGTGCTCGCCTGGATACTGCCGATGACGGCTGCAGCCGAGGAGGTGAAAGGGCCCGCTCCGAAACCCCCGATCACAACAAAGCTCATCGACGACAAGCTGGTCATACAGGGCAACTCCTGTCTTGGCGATTCGTGCGCCAACAACGATGCCAGCTATTCCGCGCTCAAGATCAAGTCAGTCCAACCCAACATCCTGTTTGATGGCATCGAGCTCCCTGAAGGAGGCGGCGGCTCCCCCCATGACTGGGCGCTGTTCGTCAACTACCTCGCAGATCGGTTCTCCATCGTAGACTTCAGCAACGGCCTGATCCCCTTCAGCGTAGCGGCCGGCGCACCGGACAACTCCCTCTATGTTGCCGGCAACGGGAGGGTGGGAATCGGCACCGCCGGGCCGTCGAACCACCTCCATGTCTTCGGCAGTACTGGAACGAACAAGGTGCTGGTCCAGGAGACCAACGGGACCACCACGCCGCGCGAGCTGTTAGAAATCCAGAACAATGGCGGATCAGTAATGATCTTGGAAGATACGAGCGTCGCCCAGCGTTGGGCGGCCGGCACGTTCGGCGCCAACTTCCTGCTCGATGAGCAGGCCCACGCCGGCATTGAGTTCACCCTGACCAACACCGGTAATTTGACGATCTCCGGCTTTCTCACCCAAGGCTCGAGCCGAGATCTCAAGACCAATTTCATCTCCCTCGATCCCAAAGACGTCCTAGCCCGCGTGTCTGCCCTGCCGGTATCCCTCTGGAGCTACAAGGACGCGAACGCGGTGCGCCACGTCGGACCCATGGCCGAGGATTTCCACCAGGCCTTCGGGCTGGGAGAGGACGACAAGCACATCGCCCCCGGAGATCAAGCCGGCGTCGCCCTGCTGGCCGTTCAAGGTCTCAACCAGAGAATCGAGGAAAAGTCTCAAGAAATTGAGGCCCTCCGGCACAAGAACGCGGATCTGGAGGCCCGGATCGCTACGCTGGAGGCTCTGCTCTCAGCCTCGAAGCCTCAGGAGTAAGAGGCACAAAAAACAAAACGGGCGGCCCTGCGAAGGACCGCCCGTCTCATACTCTCTGCCGCAACGCTCGCCGTCAGCGAGTCACACGGCAACACGGCCAGGGCTCAAAGGTCACGAAAGGCCTCTTCGTCCTCAGGCGAGTTCCACTCATCGAGCGTAGTCGAGAGAGCCGCGTGAAAAGAAGCGTCGAACGGCTCGATTCGACTCAGCGTGGCCTTCTCACCTCGGATCTCGAGCATTCTTCCTCTCTCATGCGAGGGAATCAGCTAGCCGCCGGCACCGGCTCCGTGACCTGCCACGTATCCCCCGCCTTCAGCAGATCCTCCAGCTTGCCGACGCCCATGCGGTCCGTCTCGGTCTGCATCTGGCCGATCACCCGCTCCTCGTAGGAGGGGACGTCGACGCTGCGGAAGACGCCGAGGGCCGTGGGGAAATCGGGTGGCAGGAGCTGGGCGGCGAGGAAGGCCGTGGCCGGGTTCTCCAGGGTCTCGTCCCAAACCACGCAGTCGTCCGGGCCGATGCCGTCGCCGAAGTGGACGACCTCCATCTCGGTCCCCCGCATCCGGATTCCCTTGTCCTTCTCCTTGCCGAAAACCAGGGGCTTGCCGTGCTCCAGGTAGAGGACGCCTTCATCCTTGGTCTCCCGGTCCGTCATGTAGGTGAAGGCCTTGTCGTTGAAGATGTTGCAGTTCTGGTAGATCTCGACGTAGGCCGTGCCCTTGTGCGCCGCCGCCCGCCGCAGCGTGTCGCGCAGGTGGTTCTGGAAGATGTCGACGCTGCGGGCCACGAAGGTGGCGCCGGCGCCAAGAGCCAGCGACAAGGGGTTGAACGGGTAGTCCACCGAGCCCGACGGCGTCGACTTGGTCTTCTTGCCCAGCTCGCTGGTGGGCGAGTACTGCCCCTTGGTGAGGCCGTAGATGCGGTTGTTGAACATCAGGATCTTCACCCCGACGTTGCGCCGCAGGGTGTGGATGAGATGGTTGCCGCCGATCGACATGGCGTCGCCGTCACCGGTGGCGATCCAGACCTCCAGCTCCGGCCGGGCCAGCTTGAGGCCGGTGGCGACCGCGGGCGCCCGCCCATGGATGGTGTGGAAGCCGAAGGTGTTCATGTAGTACGGGAAGCGGCTGGAGCAGCCGATGCCGGAGACCACCACGAAGTTCTCGCGGGGGATGCCCAGCTCGGGGAAGACCTGCTGCACCGCCGAGAGGATGGCGTAGTCGCCGCAACCAGGGCACCAGCGCACCTCCTGGTCGGTGACGAAGTCCTTCTTGTTCAGGGTCGGGGCCGCGGGGCCGGCACTGTTTCCGGCACTATTCCCAGCAATATCACTAATGGACATGCTTCGTCTCCACGATCTCCTGGATCTTGTCCAGGATCTCTTGACGGGCGAAGGGCTGGCCCTTCACCTTGCTCAGGGTGATGACGTCCTTGAGGTAGCGGGCCCGCAGCAGCAGGGCGAGCTGGCCGAGGTTCATCTCGGGGACCAGCACCTTGTCGAAGCGCGCGAGCACCTCCCCCAGGTTCTTCGGGAAGGGATTGAGGTAGCGCAGATGGGCGCGGCTGACCGACAGCCCCAGGCGCCGGGCGCTGCTGACCGCGCCGTGGATGGAGCCGGCCGTCGAGCCCCAGCCGAGGACGAGCAGGTCGCCGCCCTGCGGGTCGCCGATCACCTCGATGTCCGGGATGTCGTTGGCGATCCGCTCCACCTTCTCGGCCCGCGTGTGGACCATCCGCTCGTGGTTGTCCGGGTCGTAGGAGACGTTGCCCGTGACGGCTTCCTTCTCCAGGCCGCCGATCCGGTGCTCCAGGCCCGGGGTGCCGGGGATGGCCCACGGCCGGCCCAGCGTCTCGGGATCGCGTTCATAGGGGTGGAAGTTCTGGGGATCGGTGCGGAACTCGGTCCGCAGGTCTGGCAGATCCTCCACCCGCGGCAGCTTCCAGGGCTCGGAGCCGTTGGCGATGTAGCCGTCCGAGAGCAGCACGACAGGCACCATGTAGCGGGTGGCGATGCGCACGGCCTCCAGGGCCACGTCGAAGCAGTCCTTGGGCGAGGAGGCGGCGATCACCGGCAGGGGCGACTCGCCGTTGCGCCCGAACATCACCTGCAACAGGTCGGCCTGCTCGGTCTTGGTCGGCAGACCCGTCGACGGGCCGCCGCGCTGGATGTTGCAGATGATCAGCGGCAGCTCGGTCATCACCGCCAGGTTCATCGCCTCGGTCTTGAGCGCGATACCGGGCCCGGAGGAGACCGTCACGCCCAGGGCGCCGCCGAAGGCCGCGCCGATCGCCGAGCAGACGGCAGCGATCTCGTCCTCGGCCTGGAAGGTGGTGACGCCGAAGTTCTTGTAGCGCGACAGATCGTGGAGCACGTCCGAGGCCGGGGTGATCGGGTAGGCGCCGAGGAACAGCGGCAGGCCGCTGCGCCGGCTGGCCGCGATCAGGCCCATGGCCAGGGAGGAGTTGCCCATGATGTTGCGGTACAGGCCCGGCTCCATGGCGGCCGCCGGCACCTCGTAGCGGTGGTGGAACAGCTCCGTGATGTCGCAGAAGTTCCAGCCCGCCTTGAGCACCGCGATGTTGGCCTCGGCGATGTTTGGCTTCTTGGCGAACTGCTTCTTCAGCCAGTCGATGGTGTTGTCGAGAGGCCGGGAGAACAGCCAGTAGCACATGCCGAGGGCGAACATGTTCTTGCAGCGGTCCATCGACTTGTTGTCGAGACCGGTGCCTTCGAGCGTGCGGCGGGTCATCGTGGTCAGCGCCGCCTGGAACACCCGGTAGCTCTCGAGGCTGCCGTCCTCCAGGGGGTTGACGGTGATGGCGGCCTTGGCGAAGTTGCGCGGGGTGAACTCGTCGGTGTTGACGATGATGATGCCGTTGGGCTTGAGATCCTTCAGCTCCTTCTTGAGAGCCGCCGGATTCATGGCCACCAGCACGTCCGGCGCGTCGCCCGGGGTGTGGATGTCGTAGTCGGCGATGCGCACCTGGAAGGCCGACACGCCGGGCAGGGTGCCGGCGGGCGCGCGGATCTCGGCCGGGAAGTCGGGCAGCGTCGACAAGTCGTTGCCGAGCATCGCCGACGTGTTGGTGAACTGGGTGCCGGTGAGCTGCATGCCGTCGCCCGAGTCCCCGGCAAACCGGATGACGACCTCGTCGATCCGCTCGGACGTGATCTCCCGTCTCTCTTTTTCTGCGACCGTGGTGCTCATGATCCTCTCTCTTCAAGAGTGAAAACAAAAAAGGCCGGGCAAAGATGCCCAGCCCTTGTGGACGACGCCATCCGCCTAGCCCCTTCGTCCACCGGGCTAGCGGCCCACCTCCGTACGTCTGCCAGAGCTTGCATCGGAGGGCGATCTTACCAGAGATGGCCGGCCGTCGCCCCCGTGCCGCGGGGTAGGGGCGCGGGGAAGGGCTAGGGCGGCAGCCGGTCGAGCGCAGCCTTCTCCTCGGGGGTCAATTCGGCGGCCAGGTCCGGGTCTGCTTCGAGGAGAGACTCGGCGTCGGCCATGTCCTGGAGGCGCTTGGACCGTCGCCGGGCCGGATCGATGGCCGCCCGCAGCTTCTCGTGCAGCAGATCGGAGCGGCGGAGCACCCGCAGGCGAACCCCGTCGATCTCGATCTCGTCCGCCCGCATCACGGCCGGACCGAGGAGGGGGTCGTCCGTAAACTGGACCGGCGTCTCCTCCGGTCCAATCCAATTTTCGGAGTGCTGAAACTCGCCGGTGCGGAAAAAGCCCGCCGCTTCCAACTCTGTCTGGGGAATGGACCGGCGATCCACGATCGCGAGATCGATGTCCAGGGTCGTCCTCGGCTCAGTCTGGTGGATCTGGAGCGCGACGCCTCCAATGATGGCGTAGGGCACTCCCGTCTCGGCAAGCACCTTGCCCAACGCCAGCAAGGCTGGCTTCTTCGTCTGCTCCATCCCGGACCTCATCCAGTGCCACTGACGGTCCAGGAGGAACCCGGTTTCGAGACCGCTCGGCATGGGATCATGGTACCACCTTGCCCTGATCTCCGCGGAGCTCCTGGTATCTGTCCCTACCTCTCCGGCCAGCGGGAGGTCAATAGAGCATGCTCTGCTGCCGGAGGAACTCCGCCAGATCCTTGCCGCGATCGAAACGGCAGACCTGCCAGTCGAGAGGGTTGAAGAAATCATAGGTTTCGGTCCAGATCAGGCTGACTCCGCCGCTGTCGCGGTTCACGGTGAAGACCTCACCCTGGGTGATCGAGGGCCGTAACGAGGCGAATGGGACCTCCCGATCCCCAAACTCCTGCACCAGAAGCTCGTCCTCGATGAAGCCTCTGTACGCCTCGGCGATGCTCTGGGCGTCCAGGAAGGACTGCCGGCGGTCAAGGTTCGATCTCGACGGGTTCTTGAAGATCGGTTGGCCGTCCTTTTCGATCCTCTGGCCGTTGTTCAGCTTCAGCAACTCCGCCAGCGACTCTGGCATCGGGAACCCCAGGGTGGTCTCCGCGGCGCTCAGGGCCTCCGGAGAGCAGGGGCCGTTCAAGTAAGCAGCGGCATCGCCATAGCCCTTCAGAACCTCCACGAAGCTCGCCCAGGCATCGCGCAAATCGTCCATGGCGGTCAGGCTAACATAGGCTTCGAGGTCCAGAAGGCTGATTTCGAAGCTCGCATTTGGTGGTTCCAGGTGCAGAGCAATCGCTCCGGATCCACAATCAACTGGCTACAGTTTGGATTGAGTCAATTTCGACTTTGAATCCAGTGGATCCTGCTTCCAAGTCTGAGGATTCTGCTCTCGGTCGAGTGGGTTGAGGTGCCGAACGAGTGGAATCGGATCTGGAATCGACTGATTCCGGATTCGGAACGAATGGATTCGGCGGCCGAGATGAACGCGGTGGAGGTCGGAAGGGGGATCAGAGGACCCACGGACGGTTGTGGTCCTCCCCCCCAATGTAGAGACGCCCTGCGGGCGTCTCCGTGACGGGAAGGACGTTTCCTGCGCGAGATCGCCCCGCGAGAGAGGGCGGTTTTTTGTGCCGGCATCGCCGCCGCCTCGGAGACGCCCGCAGGGCGTCTCTACATTGGGGGGGAACCGGCGAAAATGAAAAAGGCGGGGTCAAGCCCCGCCCGTTCAAGGGAACTGCTGAAAGCAACCCTCAGTGGCCCGCCGCCACCTTCGCCGCCTCGCGGTCCTGGGCCTGGCGGGCGGCGTCGACGAGGTTGAAGGCGTCGCGGCGCATCTTGGCGCGCTTGACGTCCTCTTCCGGGAAGAGCGGGCGGTAGCCGAGGCGGCTCTCGTCGAAGGTGTAGGGCTTCATCAGGTCGCTCTTGCCGACGATCGACTGCTCGCGGGTGAAGTAGGCCATGTCGTAGTTGTTCGACATGATGATGGCCTCCTCCGGGCAGGCGTCCACGCAGTAGCCGCAGAAAATGCAGCGCAGCATGTCGATCTCGTAGACGACCGGGTACTTCTCGATGTTGACGTCCGGATGCTCGGCGGCCTCGATGTGGATGCACTCGGCCGGGCAGTTCTGGGCGCAGAGGTAGCAGGCCACGCACCGCACCGAGCCGTCAGGACGGGTGGTGAGGATATGGTGGCCGCGGAAACGGTGGCTGTACTCGCGCCGCTTCTCGGGGTACTCGATGGTGTACATCTTGTTCCTGCCGAACAAGTTGCGCATGAAGTGGCGCAGGGTCACCATCATGCCGCCGAGCAGCGGCAGGTAGAGCCGCTCCGCGAGGCCCGGCTTGTAGGGCCGGACCTCCGTGGGGTACGGCTCCCGCAGCATCGGCCGGCCCGGCGGCGGCGCCGTGGTCGCCGTCTGGGACGCCTGAGCTGTCTGAGTCAAAGGCTGGCTCATCGTTCGAGCTCTCCTGCAATGATGTTCAATCCACCCAACGAGACGATCGAGTCGGACAGCGAGCCGCCGTTGATCAGGCTGGGGAAGGTGGAAAAGATCGGGAAGCATGGCGCCCGGCAATGGTTCCGGTACGGTTTGCCGGTGCCGTCGCTGATGGTGTAGAAGCCGAGCTCGCCGTTGGCGCCCTCGACCATGTTGTAGATCTCGCCCTCGGGCACCCGGATGCCGTCCATGATCAGCTTGAAGTGGTAGATCATGGCCTCCATCTCGTTGTAGCAGGCCTCCTTAGGGGGCAGAGCCACGTGCGGGTCGTCGACGATCCAGGGGCCTTCCGGCATGCCGCGGTCGAGAAGCTGCTTGATGATCTTCAGCGACTCCCGGATCTCCATCATGCGGATGCGGAAGCGGTCGTAGACGTCGCCGCCGAAGAGCACCGGCACCTCCCAGTCGAGGGTGTCGTAGAGGTCGTACGGGTGGGCCTTGCGCACGTCGTAGGGGACGCCGCTCGCCCGCAGGCAGGGGCCGGTCCAGCCCCAGTTGACGGCGTCCTCGCCGGAGATGGCGGCGATGCCCACGGAGCGGTCGAGCCAGATGCGGTTCTTGTTGACCAGCTTCTCGGTGTCCTCGACGAACGGCGGGATGATCTCCAGCAACTTGCGGCTGCGGGCCTCGAAGTCGGGCGGCAGGTCCTGGATCAGGCCGCCGATGCGGCAGGCCGAGACGGTCAGGCGGGAGCCGCAGACGCTCTCGAGCAGGCCGTAGATCTCCTCGCGGGGCTGGAAGAGGTACCAGAAGTTGGTCAGCGCCCCGGCGTCGACCAGAGTCGTGCCGTTGCAGACGCAGTGGTCCATGATGCGCGAGAACTCGGAGAGGATCGTCCGCGCCCACACGGCCTTCGGCGGCACCTCGACGCCCAGCAGCTTCTCCACCGTCTTGCAGTAGCCGACGTTGTTGATGAAGGCCGAGCAGTAGTTGAGCCGGTCCGTGTAGGGGATGACGTGCTGCCAGGTGTGGGTCTCGGACATCTTCTCGAAGCACCGGTGCAGGTAGCCGATCTCGACGTCGGAGGCGACGATCGTCTCGCCGTCGAGCACCGCCATCAGGCGGAAGGTGCCGTGCATGGCCGGGTGCGACGGGCCGATGTTGATCGTCATCCGCTCGAACATGTCGTCCTGCCCCTCGGGCAGGTTGAAGTGCGGCTTGTAGATCTTGTCCTCGGTCAGGATCCAGCGCCGCGCCGGGTCGTAGTCTTTGCGCAGCGGGTGCCCCTGGAAGGCCTCGTGGCAGAGGATGCGTCGCAGGTTCGGGTGGCCGTCCACCTTGACGCCGAACATGTCGTAGATCTCGCGCTCGAACCAGTCCGCCGCCTTCCAGACGGGGATCAGGGAGGGGATCACGGCGTCGTCTTCGCGCAGCGGCACCTTGAGGCGCAGCCGCGCGGCGCGCGGCAGGGAGTAGAGGTGGTAGACGGCCTCGAAGCGCTCCTCGCGGTCCGGGAAGTCGACGCCGCAGAGGTCGAGCATCATGTCGAACTTGGTGGCCGAGTTCTCCTTGAGCTCCTTGGCCACGGCGGCCAGGACGTCGCGGCTGACGATCCAGGTCGGCTGGTCGAGCCCCTCCTGGGGCAGGATGCTGCCGGCCGGGAACTTCGCCCGGACGGCGTCGAGCTCGGAGTGGGTCGAGGTCTCAGCGGGTGGCGGCGCCAGCGTTGACACTGTCGGTCTTCTCCTGATCCTGGGAGTCCGGGTTCTGGACGCGGAACTTCTTGCGGTCGCGGGCGACCTTCTCCTTAAGCTGGAGGATGCCGTAGATCAGCCCCTCCGGCGTCGGCGGACAGCCGGGGACGTATACGTCCACGGGGATGATCTCGTCGATGCCCTGCATCACGTGGTAGGCGCGGTAGAAGCCGCCCGAGCAGGCGCAGGCGCCCATCGAGATCACCCATTTCGGGTCGCCCATCTGGTCGTAGATCGTCTTGAGGACGGGGGCCATCTTGTCGTTGATGGTGCCCGCCACCAGCAGCACGTCGCTCTGCCGCGGCGAGAAGCGCACCACCTCCGAGCCGAACCGGGAAAGGTCGTAATGGCTGGAGACGGTGGACATGAACTCGATGGCGCAGCAGGCGGTGCCGAACGGGAAGGGCCAGAAGGAGTTGCTCGACGCCCAATCCTCAAGCGTCTCGAACTTCGTGGTGACCCAGCTTTCTCCAATCATATTGTTCATGGCAGGGATCCTCTCGCGGAGGGAGAGTCTAGCACTTGTGACTGGCGGTCACAAGCTCGGGTAAGGCCAACTGTTTCTTGAACTTAGGTTGCACGCCCGGCACATCGGCCCGCTCTCCCCACTCCTGTCAACGCGGTAGGGGTGGGGGGCATTCCCCGGAGGCTTAGATCTGGATCTGGCCGTCCAGGATGGCCTGAACCTCCCGCCTCAGCACCGGCAGATCCCGCTCGACCACGGACCAGACCTCATCCAGATCGATACCGAAGTAGTCATGTACCAGGATATGGCGCATTCCTACGATCAAGGTCCAAGGCACCTGAGGGTTTTTCCTGCGCAGGTCCTCGGACAAGGCTCTCGCCGCCTCGCCGACGATCTGGATGAAATGGACGATCCAGACCTGGGTTCTCTCGTCCGTGTCGAACGCGGCACGCCCTTCCCCGGCAAACTGGTCGATCTTCGCAATGGCCTCGAGGATGTCTCTCAGCCGTTGCTCGTCGCGCCTCACAGCCGCACGGCTTCCTGAAGGATGTGCTCACGAACACGAGGCTTGAGGCCGCGCTCGGTCGCGACGTCGACCCGCCGACCGAGAAGGCTCTCCAGGTCGATCATCAGAGCTGCATGGTCGAGAAGGCTACGGCCCCGCTCCAATTCGACCAGGAAGTCCACGTCACTCTGAGCGCCCGCCTCGCCTCGGGCTACCGAGCCGAAGACCCGGACGTTGGAGGCGCCGTGCCGGGCGGCGATCCTGAGGATGTCATCCCGCTTGTCGCCCAAAAGCTCGTCGATGCCCATGTCGCTCCTCCTTGTGGCCTCCCGAGAATTCTATCCTTCTTCCTCCCTCTCCTCCCCCGTGTGCCGGACCACCCGCACCACATACCACGCGACGATACCCCCCAGCACCACGTACGAGGCGGGATCCAGGTACTCCTCCACCATCTTGAAACGCGCTCCCAGGAAGTATCCCAGCCAGGCCAGGAGGGCCGTCCAGATCGCCGAGCCCACGGCCGTCCAGGCCAGGAACGCCGCCAGGTTCATGCGGGCGATCCCGGCCGGAATGGAGATCAGGGAGCGGATCCCGGGCACGAGACGGCAGAAGAAGACGGCCAGGCCGCCGTGGCGGTCGAACCAGCCCTTGGCCCTCCCGATCTCTTCCGGCGAGACGGTCAGCCACCGTCCGTGGCTCGCCGCCAGCTTTTTCAGACGCTTCTCCCCCAGCTTCCGGCCCGCGTAGTAGAGGGGCAGCGACCCGAGGACGGAGCCGATGGTGCCGGCGGCCACGACGACGGCGAAGGAGAGCTGCCCCCGGGTGACCATGTAGCCGGCGAGCGGCATGATCAGCTCGGACGGGAGCGGCGGGAACACGTTCTCCAGGAACATCAGGAGGGCGATGGCCGCGGGCCCCCCGGCGTGCATCATCCTCATCACCCAACTCGCCATGGCGTTCCTTTCCCTTAATCAAATTCTCAAAAATATTCCTTTCTGAACCTGAAATATTCCCCCTTTCCTTACCGTTATAGGCAGCGTTCAGGAGATATCGCAGTTGGCCTGAATCCAGGCCGGGCGGGGTGGCGAGCTTCAATCAACGGGTCATCGCTCCATAGGAGTCGCTCGCTTTGGCAAACCGGAAGTCGCTTCACTCCCTCCTGCTCCAGGAGCTCCTCCCTGCCCCGGGACCCGGACGCCGAAGGTCCGCCCGGCCCTCCACAATGTCCAATCTCCGCCGGATCTGCAGAAACACCGCCACACCCTGTCGTCCCTCTACAAACTCCGTTCCAACTACAACTTGGATCCACAACTGGTGAACCGAGAACAGGAGCCATCATGAAAAGATCGTCGTTCGCGATTCTCGCCCTCTCCGCCGCCTGCGCCTTTCCCTTGGCGGCCCGCGCCCAGATGACGGCCGAGGAGCCCACCACGCCGTCCACGTCCGTCCAGACGGACGCCGCGGTGGACGAGACTCCCTCCGCCTGGTTCGTCGAGCTCCAGGGAGCCCCGACGGCCGACGGCGGCTCTCCCGCCGCCCTGGCCCAGGAGAAGAAAGCCTTCCGCGGCGCCGCCCAGAAGGCCGGCGTCAAGCTCAAGGAGCGCTACAGCTACGACAAGGTGTGGAACGGCATCTCCGCCCAGGTCAGCCCAGGGGACGTCGCCAAGCTGGCGCGCATGCCCGAGGTGAAGAACCTGTACCCGGTGATCGAGATGGCCCTGCCGCGGCCCGAGGTCGAGCCCGGCAGCGAGACGAACATCTCGACCGCCATCGCCATGACCCAGGCCAACATCGCCCAGAACGAGCTGGGGCTGACCGGCCGCGGCGTCCGGGTGGCGGTGATGGACACCGGCGTCGACTTCGACCATCCGGATCTCGGCGGCTGTTTCGGGCCGGGCTGCCGGGTCGAGGGCGGCTGGGACTTCGTCGGCGACGCGTACAACAACGACTCCACGCTGGCGGGCTACAACCCGGTCCCGACCCCTGACGCGATCCCGGACGACTGCAACGGGCACGGCACCCACGTGGCGGGGATCGTCGGCGCCAACGGCGCCGTGCGCGGCGTGGCTCCGGGCGTGACCTTCCGGGCCTACCGGGTCTTCGGCTGCGCCGGCTCCACCAGCTCGGACATCATGATGGCGGCCATGGAGCGGATCCTGGAGGACGGCGCCGACGTCATGAACATGAGCATCGGCTCGGCCTTCCAGTGGCCGCAGTACCCCACGGCCCAGGCCGCCGACCGGCTGGTCAACAAGGGCATCGTGGTCGTCGCCTCGGCGGGCAACGACGGGGCCCGGGGCACCTATGCGATCGGGGCTCCCGGCGTCGGCCAGAAGGTGATCGCCGTGGCTTCGTTCAACAACACCTTCCTCAAGCTGCCGGTCTTCACCGTCTCGCCGGACGGCCGCCAGATGGGCTATACCCCTGCCAGCGGGGCTCCTCCGGCTCCCCTCTCGGGCACGGCTCCCCTGGCGCGCACGGGCACCTCGACGTCCACCGCGGATGCCTGCGACGCCCTGCCGGCCGGCAGCCTGTCCGGCAGGATCGCCCTCGTCCGCCGCGGCACCTGCGGCTTCCATGACAAGGCGCGCAACGCCCAGGCGGCGGGCGCCATCGGCGTGGTGATCTACAACAACGCGGCCGGCAGCATCACCCCGAACGTCGCCGGTACGGTCGCCATCAACATCCCGGTCGTGGCCATCAGCGCCGTGGACGGCAACGCCGTCAACAGCCGGCTGGCGGCAGGCGCGGCGGACCTCACCTGGACCACCGACACCATCGCCCAGGCCAACCCGGATCCCAACCTGATCTCCAGCTTCAGCTCCTACGGCCTGTCGCCCGACCTGACGCTGAAGCCGGACCTCGGCGCTCCGGGCGGCGCGATCCGTTCGACCTATCCCCTCGAGGCCGGCGGCTACGCCAACCTGAACGGCACGTCCATGGCCGCCCCGCACGTGGCGGGCGCCGTCGCCCTCCTGCTGGAGGCCCGGCCCAACACGCCCTCGCAGGCGGTGCGTGCGATCCTCCAGAACAGCGCCTCGCCGCGCCCGTGGTGGGGTAACCCGACCCTCGGCTTCCTCGACAACGTGCACCGGCAGGGCGCCGGCATGCTCCAGATCGCGGACGCCGTCCAGGCGACCACCCGGGTCGAGCCCGGCAAGCTCTCGCTCGGCGAGTTCGAGACCGGCGCCGCCCCCATCGTCCGCACTCTGACCGTGACCAACAGCGGCCCCGCTCCGGTCACCTACGACCTCGGCCACGCCCCCGCCCTCGCCACCGGCGGCAGCACCTTCTCGCCCGCCTTCTTCGCCGGCTTCGCCACGGCCACCTTCAGCGCTCCCTCGCTGACGGTGCCCGCCGGCGGCACGGCGACGGTGGACGTGGCCATCGCCCCCAGCTCGGGCCTGCCCGACCGCAGCCAGTACGGCGGCTGGGTGGTGCTCACGCCCCAAGACGGCGGCAAGGCCGTGCGCGTGCCTTACGCCGGCTTCAAGGGCGACTACCAGTCGATCCAGGTGCTGGTGCCCACGGCGACCGGCTTCCCCCTGGTCGGCCGTCAGACCGCCACCGGCTACCTGCCCCAGCCGCAGGGCGGCACGTTCACCCTTCAAGGCAACGACATCCCGTTCGTGCTCTTGCACCTGGAGCACCAGTCCCGCGAGATCCGGATGGAGATCTTCGACGCCGACAGCGGCAAGGCCTGGCACCGCGCCTTCACGCAGGGCTACGTGAGCCACAACTCCACCGCCACCGGCTTCTTCGCCCTGGCCTGGGACGGCAGCACGTTCGGCGGCGGCAAGACCTATAACGTGCCCAACGGCCGCTACGTCATCAAGCTGACGGTCGTGAAGGCCCTGGGAGACGTCACCAATCCGGCCCACGTCGAGACCTGGACCTCGCCGGTGATTACTTTGGCCCGTCCATAACGGCGCGGCAACAGCCTCGAGGTTCGAGAGCCGGCGGGAGAGATCCCGCCGGCTTTTTTCTATGGGGGGTCTACGACTCCGGAGCCGAGGGAGCCGTGCCGCGGTCGACCTCGGGCGGCAGGGCGACGTCACCCTGAGCGGCGTTCGAGTCCTGGCGGAGCGCTTCCAGATGGCGGAGGTGCTCTTTCTGGGCGTTGACGACCCGCAGGAAGACGTTGGCCGTGTCCTGGTCGACATCGCGGATCATCTTGGGATAGAGGATGTCGTTCTCGAACCGCTCCTCGGAGATGGCGTTGCCGAGGTTGGCGTCGAGGCTGCCGATCTGGTCGGCGGCCTCGAGCAGGGCGAGGGCGAGGGCGTCCTTCTCGGCAGCCAAGCGCAGCCAGCGGCGGGCGAGGTTCGGCTGGCCGTCGCGCTGAGCGCGGCCGGCATTGGCCCGGAAGCGGGCGGCGCTCGCGGCCTCCGCGGTGAAGGCGGTCTTCAGGTGCTCCTGGGAACGCGGGATCCTCGACACGGTATCTCCCCTCCTCCTTGGGTTCGCGCTAAGATGCCCTGGCACCGAGCGAGCTCCGCACGCCAGGGAAGGCCTGGCAATTCTATGGAAGTTGGAGTGGTTCTCCAACCGGAGCCCTCCGGAGCCCGTTCCGCCGGGGGAAACCTTGGCACTGTCCTGCCGTAGTGCCCTGTGGGGTCGCCGTTTCGCGAACCCGGTCGATCTTCCGTGAAAGAACGCTCCCGCCGCTTCCTACTGCTCGCCGCGCTGGCCGCGGTCCTCGGCCTGTTCGCTCTGGCGAACGTGCCGTTCGTGACCGCCTTCTCCCGGTTCGTGCTGGCGGCGGCGGCGGTGGTCTGCCTGATCTGGGGGCTTTGGAAGGCCTATCGGGCGTTCCTCTGGAAGGTCGGCCGGCGGCTGGCCTTCTCCTATTTCCTCATCGGCGTGCTGCCCATCCCGCTGGTGCTGCTGCTGCTGACGGTGACCGCCTACCTGCTCTCCGGGTTCTTCCTGGGCCACCTGTACCGCGACGCCGTCCAGTCCGTCCAGATCGAGCTGGACACCCGCGCCCGCTCCCGGGCCGACGCCTTCGCCGCCAGCGGCACGCACCGCCGGACGGCGGACTCCGACATCGTCTACGGCTACTACCGGCAGGGCCGCCGGATCGCCGGCGACGAGCGCACGCCCGCCGCCTGGCCGGCGTGGACGGAGGCCCGGAGCGTCCTGGCCCAGGGCCCGCGGTGGCAGGTCGTCCCCCGTTTCGTCGCGCTGCCGGGGATCGGCCCGACGCTGATGGGAGTGGCGTCGAAGGAGGGCTCCGGGGTGGTCGCCCTCTACGTCGGCGGCCTCGATCAGGAGATCAGCCGGCGGGCCGAGGTCTGGGTGGAGACCTACCGCTCGGACGATCCCGACCTGGAGCTCATCAGCCTGCAGATCGGCAACCGCAGAATCCCCCTGCAGCAGCTCCGCAAGGGCCAGCAGACGGAGGCCGCGAAGTTCTTCAAGGAGCTCTCGGCGGGAGAGCGGTTCTGGGACGACCCTCTCCTGGGCTGGGGGGAGATCACGGGCCCCCTGGTCGACCTCGCCACCGGCCGGCGGAGCGCGGAATACCTCGCCTCCAACTTGAACGGCACGCCCCGCACGGTGCTCCGCCACCTCTTCTCCAGCGCCGCCGAGATCGACGCCCTGGCCTGGATCACCCTGTTCGTGGTGGCCTTCCTGCTGTTCGACGTCTACGCCGCCGCGGCGCTGATGGCGGTGTTCATGATCGTCGGGCTGTCGCGGGCCGTGAACCGGATGAGCCGGGCCACCGAGGCCGTGCGGCGGGGGGATTTCAGCGTCCGCATCCCGGTGCGGCGGCGCGACCAGGTGGGAGACCTCCAGCGCTCCTTCAACGAGATGGCCGGCAACCTCGAGACGCTGGTGGCCACGGCGGCCCAGAAGGAGCTGCTGGAGAAGGAGCTGGCCCTGGCCCGCAAGCTCCAGGAGAGCCTCCTGCCCAGCAACCTGCCGGCCGGCGCCGGGGTCGAGTTCGCCACCCTCTTCGAGCCCAGCGCCGCCATCGGCGGCGACTACTTCGACGTTCTTCGCCTGCCGGAGGACGAGCTGGCGGTGGTCATCGCCGACGTCTCCGGCCACGGCCTGTCGAGCGGCCTGCGCATGGCGATGCTGAAAGCGGCGCTGCTGATCCTGGTCGAGGAGACCCGGGAGCCCGAGGAGATCCTGCGCCGTCTCGACTCCGTGGTGCGCTCGAACCGCGAGAGCCGCTTCTTCGTCACGGCCACTCTCAGCATGTTCAACCTGCGCACGGGGGTCCTGAGGCTGACCAACGCCGGCCATCCGCCCACCTACCGGGTGCGCGGCGACGAGGTCGAGGAGATCCTCCTCCCCAGCTCCCCCCTGGGCGGACTGGGCCGCAACTACGGCGTGGCGACGCTGACGGTCGAGCCCGGAGACTCGGTGGTCTGGCTCTCCGACGGCCTCATCGAAGCCACCAACGCCGCCGACGAGCCCTTCGGCTACGACAGCGTGGTGAAGGCCCTGAGGGGAGTCGCGGGAGAGAGCGCGGCGGACATCCGGAACCGCCTGCTGGCCGCCATCGAGCGCCACACCGCCGGCCATCCTCTGGGCGACGACCGCACGCTGATGGTGATGCGGTACGGGGGCTATCCGGCCGGGCCTAAAGCCCCGTAACCGCCAGACCCAGGTTGCCGTAGATCCGGCGGACGTAGTTCTGGGTCTCGCGGTAGGGGGGGATGCCGCCGTAGCGCCAGACGGCCCCTTCGCCGGCGTTGTAGGCGGCGAGGACCTTGGAGAGGTCGTTGGGGAACTGCTCGACCAGCCAGCTCAGGTAGCGGATGCCGGCCTCCAGGTTCTCCTTGGGATCGTAGAGCTTCTCCTTGCGGACCCCGAAGCGCTGCGCCGTGGCCGGCATGAGCTGCATCAGGCCCCGCGCGCCCTTGTGCGAGACGGCCCGCGGATTGCTCGACGACTCCTGGCGGATGAGGGCGGCCACCACCTGCGGGTTGATCTTGTGCCGGCGCGCCGCCTCGAAGATCATCGCGCCGTAAGGGCCGTCCGGCACCTTCGCCTGCGCCTCCTCGAAGCGGAGGGGGACGGCCGTCGCGTTTACCGCCTCTGCCACGGCCTCCACGGCCGCCGGCGGCGCCGGAGGCTCGGGCACGTACTCGTCGTCCACCACCCGCTCGACGCGCGTGATCGACATCGTCATCCGCCCGCCATAGGGCATGGTGAGCCGGGCGGTGTCGCCCTCGGCCTGGAACTCCGCCACCTTCATGACGCTGCCGTCCACCAGGATGACCAGCTCGGCGCGCACGGGAAGCGCGCCCAGGGCGAAGAGGATGCCGAAGGCCAGGAAACGGGGGCGTCGGAAGGACTTGAAGCTCTGCATCGAAACGGGGTTCTCCACTCCGGTCGTCATCAGGTGCCGGCCCATTCGCAGACTATTGTACGGAACGGCCGGCTCGAACGCCTAGCCCTTCCCTTGGGATTGCTCTCAAGAGGTTTAAACCAGGCTGGAGCAGGGGGTATTCCGAAGGAGGGCCGCCCCCGCGAGGGAGCGGCCCCTGGGTTCCGCTAGTAGGTCGTGCAGACGCGGGAGTAGCCCGTGGTGCAGTTGTTGAAATCGATCCGGTTGCCGCCTTGCGAGATCTTGGTGGCCTTGCACTGGCCGTCAGGGGATGTGAATTCCACGGTCGTCGAGATGAGGTACCCCTCGATATACCGGTTGACCGGCTTGGCGAAGGCGACCCGCCAGTTGTCCCAGCCGGTCAGGTACGGCACCTGAAACTTTTCGGTGGCCCAGAGGACCCCCGAGAGGGAGCCCGAGGGGTTGATGAAGATCGAGAAGCCGCCCGGGGTGGCCGGTCCGGTGTAGTTCGTATAGTTGCACTGATAGTAAGTGTTGAGCTTGGGCTCCACGTACGTCTGGGCGGACGCGACCCCGGCGACAGCGGCGAGCAGCAGCGCGAACAGGACGACCTTCTTCATGACTTCACTCCTCCTGGTTCAGGTGCCACGGAGAGGTCCGTGTCACCTCGTGTTCGCCGCCCATATAGGGCAAGGGCATTGCCAGGGGATAACTGTTTGAAAACAAAGAGAAAGGCGTGAAGAGGCAATCCCGAGTCCGGGATTGGGCGTCAAGAAAGGGTGGGGGTAGTCCCGAATCCGGGACTGCCTGCAAGGACTCAAGGACTGCAAGGACGCCAAGGACTGCAGAGACGAAGATCCTTGCGGTCCTTGCGGTCCTTGCAGTCCTTGAGGTCCTTGGTAACTATCCCAGCCCCAGCTCCTTGACCTTCCGGTAGTACGTCGTCCGCGAAACGCCGAGGATCTCCATGGCCCGGGCGGCGTCGCCCTGGGCCGCGGCCAGGGCGACCGCGAAGGCTTCCCGCTCGGCGCGGCGGACGGTCTCGTCCAGGGTGAGCGGAGGCGGCGAGCCCGCCTCGGGACGGAGGCGCGGCGAGAGGTGGCGCAGATCGAGCGGCTCGCCCGGCTCCAGGAGGAGCGCCGCCTTGGCGATCTCGTTCTGCAGCTCGCGGACGTTGCCCGGCCAGCCGTAGAGGACCAAGGCGCCCAGGGCCGCGCGGGTGATGCCGGGGCTCGCGGTGCCGCTCTTCGCGATCTCACGGTGGAAGAAGCGGGCGGCCAGGGCGGGGATCTCCTCGCGCCGCTCGCGCAGGGGCGGCAGCGCCACCTGGAAGGCGGCCAGCCGGTGATAGAGGTCGCGGCGGAAGCCCCCCTCCTCCACCATCGCTTCGAGGTCGCGGTTGGTGGCGGCCACGAAGCGCACGTCCACCTGGACGGGGGTCCGGCCGCCGACGCGATGGAGGCTGGTGCTCTCCAGCACCCGCAGCACCTTGGCCTGCGTCTCGGCGGCCATGTCGCCCACCTCGTCGAGGAGAACGGTGCCGCCGCTCCCTCGCTCCAGCAGGCCCGGACGGGCATCGACGCCCGTCGCGACCCCCTTCTCGATGCCGAACAGCTCCGCTTCCAGCAGCTCCTTCGGAAGGGCTGCGCAGTTGACGGCGAGGAACGGCCCCTCGGCCCGCCGGGAGCGGGCGTGGAGCCAGCGGGCCAGCACCTCCTTGCCCGATCCCGACTCGCCCAGGATCAGCACCGGCACGTTCCCCCGCGCCACCTTGCCGGCCCGGCGGTAAAGCTTCGACATCTCCGGCCCCAGCCCGGGCGGCGGCGGGACTTCCTCGGGCTCCAGCTTCGCCGGCCGGACCGCCTCCGGCCGGCGGCGCGCGGAGCGGGCCGCGAGACAGGCCAGAACCAGGCGGAGGAGGGGCCGCAGGGGAGCCAGATTCGCCGACGAAGGCGCGCGCAGCCGCAGCCGCCAGCCGTCGGGACCTTCCTCCTCCAAGGTTGCCACGTCCCGCGGCACCCGGTCGAGGGTGGAGGCCGCGGCCACCACCGTCTCTCCCGCGGCGCCGATGCGGAGGATCTCGGCGCGGCCGATGGGAAGCACGGCGATCCAGCGGTGGACCAGCTCGTCCGCGGCCTCGGCGGGGCTGGTCAAGCCCTCGGCCAGCGAAGGCAGCACCTCTTCCAGGCTCTCGGCCAGCCGCTCCAGGGGATGGAGGCCCTGGGTGGTGAGGCCCTCCCCGTGCGCCGGCTCCGGAGGGATGGGGACCTCTCCCGAACCGAGGAGCACCTGCATCCGCGCCGGGTCCGACGGCTGGAGCACGGCCTGCACGGAACCGAAGGCCACCATGGTGAAGCCGCAGACGGCGGCCTCGCGGATGCGCTTGCCGCCGACGAAGGTGCCGTTCTTGGAATCGAGATCGCGGACGACGGCGCCGCCGTCGGCGAGCACGTCAATGCGGGCGTGGCGGCGCGAGACGCCGGCCTCCTCCAGGCGCACCGCCGTCTCCGCCAGCGAGCCCACGACGTGCTCGCCCGGCTCGAGCTGGAACCGCCGGACGGAGGTGCCGTCAGCCGCCAGCACCTTGAGGAGGAAGCCGGGGGCGCTCACCAGCCCTGGCCCCGCTGCCGCAGCCAGTCCTCGACCTCGCGCTGAGAGTCCGCCGCCCCCGCCTCCTGGAAGACCGCACGGGCCTGGCGGGCCAGCCGGACTGCCCGGCCACGGTCGCCGCCGCCTTCCCAGAGAGCCGTGGCCAGGTAGAACCGGGCCATGTTGAGCTGCCCCGGATCGATCGCCTGGCTCTCGAACAGGGCGACGGACCGCTCGCCCGCCGGGATCGCCTCCCGGGGGCGGCCGAGCTCGACGAGCTCACGGCATATTGAAGCCAGCGGGTAGGCCAGGCTCGGATTGTCGGCGCCCAGCGTCTTCTCCTGAATCGCCAGGGCCTTCTGGTGCGACGCCAGGGCCTCGGCCGGCTTGCCCTGCAACAAAAGCACCTCTCCCATGTTCACCAGGGTCATCGCGTCGTACGGATGCTCGGGACCGAAGTTGGCCTCGAAGATCTCCAAGGCCTGGCGGTCTTGGCGCAGGGCCAGATCGAGGTGGCCCAGGTTCTGGTGGGCGGTCGCCAGCCCGAGGAGCTTCCCGGCCACCCACCAGTGCTTCGGCCCGTAATGGCGCCGGTCGATGTCCAGGGAGCGCTCGAACGCGGCGGCCGCCTCCTGGTTCCGGTTCATGCTGGTATAGACGTTCCCCAGGGTGTTGTAGGAGCCGGCGAAGTCGGGATGGTCCGGAGGCAACGTCCTCTTGCGGATCTCCTGGCAGCGGAGGATGAGGCGGAGGGCTTCCTCCTGCCGTCCCAACTGGTTGTAGTACTGGCTCATATTGTTCAAGATGGAGGGGATGCCCGGGTTATCGCGTCCAACCTTTTCGGCGAGCGCCAGCGCCCGTGTCGAGAGGTCGAGCGCCTCCTGGAAGCGTTGCTCCTGGGCGCGGATGGCGCTGAGCTGCAGCAGGAGCTCCGAGCGGAGGCGCGGCCCGCCCCGCGCCCCTTCGGCGATGCTCTGCGCCTGACGGGCCCACTTCTCTCCGTCCGCGGTCCGGGACTGCTCGAAGCCGATCACCCAGGAGAGCTGGGCGGCGGACCTCGCCGCCACCTCCTGATGCCCGGCCGCCTGGGCGGTCAACAGAGCGTTGAACAGCGTCTCCTCCGAGCCCTCGAGATCGCCCGTTAGATCCTGGAGGAAACCATATTCGTAGAGGGCCTCGGCGGTGAGCGGTCCGTAGCCGACGGGGGCCGCCGCCTGCGCCGCTGCCTGGGCTATGGGCAGCGCTTCGCGCCGCTTCCCGGCCTGTTTCAGGGCCCGTGCCTCCGCCACCCTCGCCCGCACCGACTCCACGCGCGCCCGCAGCTTCGGATCGCGCGGCGGCGTCACCTCTGCCCGCAGCATCTCGAGGTCCGCGCAGGCGCCGACCGGCGGCAGCTTCTGCACCGAGCCGATCGCCTTGTCGACGATCTGGAAGTCCGCCTGTCCGAAAAGACCGATCACGGCGGCCGCGTCCTGGAGATGCTGGTCCAGGCAGAGCATGCGGCGGTCGAGGAGATCCTCCGACTGCTCGCCCTGCAGGCGGGTGGCCTCGCAAGCCTGCCGGCGCATGCCCGTCCAATCCGAGGTGTAGCGGTCGAGGGTCGTCTCGACGGTCTTCCAGACGTCGCCCGCGAAAGGCGCGCCCGTGGCCAGGAAGGCCGTCCGGACGGCCTGCTTGCGCGGCGCGTCCCAGACGCCCGCGAGCTTCTCCTCGGCGCCGCCGCACAGCTCGGCCCGCCGGGCCTGGACGTAGCCCAGCCCGGCCGAGAGGGCCCCGGCCGCCAGCACCACGGCCGCCAGGGCGAGCCATCGCCGGCGAGCGGCCCCGGGATCGTGCTCCAGGTCGTGGAGCAGCTCGGCCATGCCGGCGTAGCGAGCCTCGGGAGAAGCAGCGAGGCCCCGGCGCAGCACCGGCAGGAGCCGGGCGGGCACCCCTGTCCCCTCGGGCGGGTCGCGCAGGTCGCCCCGTCGCTCGGCGTCGAGGATCTCGCGCATCCCCACGCCCGGAAACGGCTTCTGGCCATAGAGCGCCTCCCAGAGGGCGACGCAGAAGCTGAACTGATCGCTGCGGGCGTCCGCCGCATGCCCCCGGAGCTGCTCCGGGGCCATGTACGCCGGCGTGCCCATCACCATCCCCCACTGCGTGATCGGGCTCGCCAGCAGGCCGCCCCCCGAGCCGCTGCCAGACTCCAACACAACGTCCTCCAACACCTCCCCCACCGGCCGGGCGAGCCCGAAATCCGCCACCTTGATGCGGCCGTCCCGGCCCATCAGCACGTTGTCCGGCTTGAAGTCGCGATGCACCAGCCCGGCATCATGAGCGGCGGCGAGCCCCCGGCCGGCGGCGGCGAACACCCCGACGATCTCCTGCCACGGCCGCTTCCCCTCCGCCAGCCACTGCCGCAACGTCTTCCCCTCCACGAACTCCATGGCCACGAAGACCTGCTCGCCGAGGGTGCCCGCATCGTAGACGGCCACGACGTGGGGATGAGAAAGCCGCGCGATCGCCTGGGCCTCGCGCTGAAGCCGTATCCGGTGCTCCTCCGCCGCCGCACCCGTCCGGTCCGGACGCAGCAGCTTGATGGCTACCTTGCGGTCGAGCTCCGGGTCATGAGCCGCGTACACCACCCCCATGCCGCCGGAGCCGATGCGGTCGAGGATGGCGTAGCGGCCGACGGCCGAGCCGGGTTCGAGGACGCCGAGCTGGATCCTGCCTGGCTCCGCCAGCGTGCCCCTGCCGAGGACGAACGTAGCCGTGCTGGCCTCCTCGGGGAGGTCCGGGTCGGTCGGACGATCGGGCGGATCTTGCATGGTGGGTTCCTGTCACGCCGCGTCCTCTATCTACGACTAGGACCGCGGATGAAACCGGTCGTACAGGCTCTTCAGACGCTGCTGATGGATATGAGTGTAGATCTGAGTGGTGGAAATGTCCGCATGGCCGAGCATCGTCTGGACCGCCCGCAGGTCCGCGCCGTGCTCCAAGAGATGGGTGGCGAAGCTGTGCCGCAGCACGTGGGGGGAGATCGGGGCGCGGATGCCGGCCTTGAGGCCGTAGTTCCTGAGGTTCTTCCAGAAGCCCACCCGGCTCATGCCCTCGCCGTCCTTGTTGACGAAGACGGAAAGGTGGCGCCCCGCCGCCAGACCCGGCCGGACATCCCGCAGGTAGCGCCGCGTCCAGTGCTCGGCCTGCTCCCCCACCGGCACCACCCGCTCCTTGCTCCCCTTGCCGAAGGCCACCAGGAAGCCGACGTCCAGCCGGAGCTGCGGGAGCTGGAGCCCCACCAGCTCGCTGACCCGCAGGCCCGTCGCGTAGAGCAGCTCGAGCATCGCCCGGTCGCGCAGGCCGAGCGGCGTCGCGACATCCGGCGTCGCCAGCAAGGCCTCGATCTCGCTCTCGGAGAGCACCTTGGGCAGGGGCTTCCAGAGCTTCGGAGGGAGCAGGTTGACGGAAGGGTTGTCGACCCGCTCGCCGGTCGACACCAGGTGCTCGTAGAAGCCGCGGAGGGCGGAGAGCGCCCGCGTGCTCGAGCGGGGGGCCAGGCCCTGCCGCTGGAGGTCCCGCATGTGGGCCGAGAGATCGGCCGCCTGGGCGGCGAGGAGGTCCCGCCCCCCTTTCTTCGCCAGCGCCTCGCCGAGCCGGCTGAGGTCGTTGCGGTAGCCGTCAACCGTATTCTTCGACAGGCCGCGCTCGACCGAGAGGCTCTCCAGGTACAGGCTGAGGGCCCGTTTCCAGGCGGGGACGGGGGCTTTGGCCGAGGCGTCGGGCATGCGCGGCCAAGGCCTCAGGAGACCCGGGCGACCCCGCGCGCGCTGCAGACCTCCAGGATCTCCGCCTCCTCCAGGGTGGCGATCGATCCCTTGGCCTTCAGGAAGATCTCCTTCACCAGCTCGGGGTGCGCCTCGATGCCGCGCTCCTTCAGCCAGTAGATGACGTTCGACTCGCCGCTCATGGGGCCGATCTCGATCACCTGGCGGGAGCCGATCATCGAGGCCGGCACCGAGGAGTAGACCAGGTCGGCCAGCCAGTCCTCGCCGCGGGCGCGGGCCTTGATGATGGCCGAGGCGTGGACGCCCGTGCCGGTGCGGAAGGCGTCCTTCCCCACCACGGGATAGTTGTCCGGCAGCGGCACGCCCGTGGTGTCCGCCACCAGCCGGCAATACTCCTGGAGCCGGGAGAGGTCGCGGTCGATCCAGCCGAGGAGCTGCATGTTGACCAGCAGCACGTCGATCGCGCAGTTGCCCACCCGCTCGCCGATGCCCACCGCCGTGCCGTGCAGCCGGTCGGCCCCGGCCTCGGCGGCGGCGAGGGCATTGATCTCGGCCAGGCCGCGGTCCCGGTGGCCGTGCCAGTCGACCTTGACGTCCTCGCCGGTCGCGTCCACCACCTCGCGGATGAAGCGGATGACGTTCCTCGCCCCGTTCGGCGTCGCATGCCCCACCGTGTCGGCCACGCACACCCGCCGGGCGCCCGCCTCGACGGCCTCGGTGTAGAGCCGGCGCAGGTCCTCCGGCGCGGCGCGGGTCGTGTCCTCGGTGACGAACATGACGGGCAGGCCGTTCTTGACCGCGAACTCGACGGCCTCGCGGGTCAGCTTGAGCATGCGGTCGAGCGTCCATCCCTCGGCGTACTGGCGGATGGGCGACGAGCCGATGAAGCACGCGGCTTCGATGGCGATGCCCGTCCGCTGCGAGATGTCGACGATCGGCTGGACGTCGGCGATCACCGTGCGGGCGGCGCAGTTGGGAGCGATGGGCAGGCGCTGCTCCACGATCTCGCGGGCCAGCCGCTCGACGTCCCGTACCACGTGCGGACCCGCGCCGGGCAGGCCGATGTTGGCCGACTCGATCCCCAGCTCCGCGATCAGATGGAGGATGCGCAGCTTGTCCTCGATCGAGGGCGAGCGGACGGACGGCGACTGCAACCCGTCGCGCAGCGTCTCGTCGTCGAGCTCCACCTTGCCGCGGGCCGGACGGAGGTCCGGGCCGGCGGAGCGGTTCCAGTCGTAGATGAGGTCTTGCTCACTGGGTTGCATAGATATCTCCAGTGGAGTGATGAGGCCTACCGCGCCGCCACCGCGCTCGCGGCCCGGGCGATCAGGTCCCCGACCTGCGAGGTGGTGAGCGAACCTCCCAGGTCCGGGGTCGTCTGCCGTTCGCGGAAGGAGCGGGAGACGGCCTCGTCGATCACCTTCGCCGCCTCGGCGTGCCCGAGGTAATCGAGCATCAGGGTCGCCGAGAGGATCGCGCCGATCGGATTGGCCCGGCCCGTGCCCGCGTACTTGGGGGCCGAGCCGTGGACCGGCTCGAACATCGAGGTCTGCCCCGGGTGGAGATTGGCCGAGGCCGCGACGCCGAGGCCGCCCTGGAGCGCCGCGCCGAGGTCCGTGATGATGTCGCCGAACATGTTGTTGGTGACGATCACGTCCAGCGTGTCCGGGCTCTTGACCATCTGCATGGTCAGCGCGTCCACGAACATGTGGCGCGACGCGATCTGCGGATACTCGGCCGCCACCTCGGCGAAGGCCCGCTGCCAGAGGTCGTGGCCGTAGCGCATGACGTTCGACTTGTCCGCCATCAGCACCTCGCGGCGGCCGTGCTCGACGGCGTAGTCGAAGGCGGCGCGGATGATCCGCTCGACGCCCTTGCGGGTGTGGATCTCCTCCTGGACGGCGACCTCGTCCGGCGTGCCCTTCTTGAAGTTGCCGCCGACGTTGACGTAGGCGCCTTCCGTGTTCTCGCGGAAGACGACGAAGTCCACGTCCTTCTCCGTGCGGTCCTTGAGCGGGCACAGCCGCGAGTCGTAGAGCCGGACCGGCCGGAGGTTGATGTAGAGGTCGAGCCCGAAGCGGATCCCCAGGAGGATGTCGGCGGCGTGCTTCATGTCCGGCACCCGGGGGTCGCCGTAGGCGCCGATGAAGATGGAGGCGTAGTTGTCCCGGAAGTCATCCAGGGCCCCCGTGGGCAGGGTCTCGCCGGTGGCCAGATAGCGGTCGGCGTCCCAGTCGAGATGGACCAGCTCCAACGGCAGATCCCAGGTTTCGGCGGCGGCCTCGAGGACCTTGACCGCCTCGGCGGTCACATCCTTGCCCGTGCCGTCGCCGGGCAGCACCGCGATGCGTTGAGGCCGGCGTTGAGAGGGTGGAATCGAGTTCATGCCGCGGATGCTAGCACGACGCCCGGCGCCTCTTGGGAGGGTCCTCGCGGGGGACCCGGCGCCCCAGGGAATCCTCCCGCCAGAAGAAGCTGACCACCCGTCCCGCCGCCGGCTGCGGCATCACCGGCGCCGCCGGCATGCGCAGGACGAACCCCAGCTCGAAGACCAGCGCGATCTCCGGGCAGAGCCACGCCGAGTGCAGGCCGGGCCAGCAGGTCCCCTCGGGCAGATCGAGCAGCCGCGGCAGCAGACCGTCCCCGCGGACCTCGGCCTGGAGCGGCCAGACCGGCACGGCCGGGTGATGGGCCGAGATCCGGTGCAGCTCGCCGGAGGCCAGGGCATAGCCGCGGGGGCGCTCCTGGAAGTAGCGCACCGAGTCCTCCCAGGAGCCCAGGCGCGGCCCCTCGCCGAGGCTCGGGCTGTCCTGCCAGGCCCGCACCTCCAGCGTCCCCTGCCGCTGGGCCCGCCAGAGCCAGGGGCTGCCGTCCACGTCCCGCGAGGGACGGGGGAACTCCAGACGCGCCCGCGACGCCGGCTGATGGGTGATCAACCGCACCCCGGGAGCCACCCAGGCGGGCATCAGCATCTTGCGGAACAGCACCGAGGGAATCCCCTCGTCGTCCAGCACGCAGACGCGGACGTTGAGCTGCGGATAGCCGAACCGCATCCGGGGCAGAGCCGTGAAGTGCAGGGAATCCTGGTGGAAGAGCAGGGCCGTGGCGAACACCCAGTCCTGGCCCTGCCACGAGTGCCGCTGATAGCGCAGCGGCGCCGGCAGCTTCGGGAGCGACTCGGCGGGCAAGGCCCAGTTGAGGTATAGACAATCTCGCACGGTGGTCCGCAGCATCGTTTCGGCCCCTCCGAAACCATAGCGTGCGCCGGGCCGGGCCGCAAGCGGACGCCTCTGGGGCCGGCGCACCGGCTCGGGTTTTGCTACAGTTCCGCCGCAAAGTCATTGACCCAAGGAGGTTAGGCTCTTTATGAAAAATACCAAACGACAGGCCCGGATCAAGATTCTGGGATGCGCTCTGCTGGCTGTCCTCGTCCCCGCGGTCCTCTTCGCCGCCGACGAGAAGGCGGCTCTCAACCTCCCGGCCGGCGCCGAGCAGGCGGCCAAGGCCATCGACCGCGCCGCCCTCGAGGCGCCCATCCGCTACCTCTCGGACGACAAGCTGGAAGGCCGCGGACCGGCCAGCCGCGGCGACGAGATGGCGCGGAAGTACCTGGAGGACAGCCTGAAGGCCCTCGGCTACCAGCCGGCGGCGCCGGGCGGCGGCTTCCAGCAGCCGGTCGAGATCGTCGGCATCACCTCCGACGTGCCGAAGACCTGGTCCTTCAAGGCGGGCGATCAGACGGTCGCCCTGAAGTACTGGGACGACTTCATCGGCTCCAGCGGCGTCCAGGCCACCACCTCTTCGATCCGCAACGCCGAGCTGGTGTTCGTGGGCTACGGCATCCAGGCCCCCGAGTACCAGTGGGACGACTTCAAGGGCATGGACCTCAAGGGCAAGGTCATCGTGATGCTGAACAACGATCCCGACTGGGATCCCAAGCTCTTCGAGGGCAACCGCCGGCTCTACTACGGCCGCTGGACCTACAAGTACGAGAGCGCGGCTCGGCAGGGGGCGGCGGCGGCGATCATCGTCCACACCACGCCGTCGGCCGGCTACCCCTGGCAGGTCGTCCAGACCTCCTGGAGCGGCGAGCAGTTCGAGCTCCCGGCGGCCGGCGAGCCGCGCATCCAGATGGCGGCCTGGACCACCGAGGACGCGGCCCGCAAGCTCATCGCGGCAGGCGGTCAGGACCTGGCGAAGCTCGTCGAGCAGGCGAAGAGCCGGGACTTCAAGCCGGTGCCGCTGGGCATCACGACCTCTCTCGAGATGACCAACAAGATCACCAAGAAGCAGACGGCCAACGTCCTCGGCCTCCTGCCCGGCAGCGACCCGAACCTGAAGAGCGAGGTCGTGCTCTACACCGCCCACCACGACCACCTGGGGATCGGCGAGCCGGACAAGACGGGCGACAAGATCTACAACGGCGCCGTCGACAACGCGGCCGGCTGCGCCCAGCTCCTGGCCATGGCCAAGGCGTTCACCAAGCTGCCCCAGCGCCCGCGCCGCTCGATCCTCATGGCCTTCGTGGCGGCCGAGGAGCAGGGCCTCCTGGGCTCCGAGTACCTCGCGGCCCATCCGCCCGTGCCGCCCGGCAAGATCGCGGCGAACATCAACTACGACGGCGGCAACGTCCTCGGCAGAACGGCCGACCTGACCTTCATCGGCCTCGGCAAGTCCTCGCTGGACAACGTGGTGCGGGCCCTGGCCGACCGTCAGAAGCGCAAGCTCCTGGGCGACCAGTTCCCCGACCGCGGCTTCTTCTACCGCTCCGACCAGTTCAACCTGGCCAAGATCGGCGTGCCGGCCATCTACCTCGACAGCGGCACCGAGTTCATCGGCAAGTCCGCGGACTTCGGCAAGAAGATGGTCGAGGACTACGAAGAGCACCGCTATCACCAGCCGAGCGACGAGTACGACCCGAAGTGGACCTACGACGGCATGATCGAAGACGCCCAACTCGGCTTCTACGCCGGCCTCTCCATCGCCGAAACCCCGCAGCTCCCCGCCTGGAACCCCGGCGACGAGTTCGAGGCGGCGAGGAAGAAGGCGCTGGCGGCGGGGATGCAGGGGAAGTAGGAATTCACTGCTTCGCGGACGTAAGGGCGGCCCAAGCGGCCGCCCTCTTCATTTCGGGAGGATCGGATCGCGGACGATCCGGAAGCCGGTGTCCGAATACTTCGTCTCTGGTTTCGAGCTGGTGAAATAAGTGACCGAGCAGTTCTTCAGCACGTTTTCGAAGCTGCCTCCACGGCGGACTCTCTTTCCCGATTTATCGGCATCGCTTACCCATTCCGAGACGTTGCCCACCATGTCAAACAGATCCCAGGCGTTGCCTGAGAAGGAGCCGACGGGAGCCGTCCCCTCGTAGCCGTCGTTCGCCTCCTTGTTGCTGCAGTTGGCCGTCTCGGCGGACGACGCCAGAAGACGCTGCCCCCCCACGCCCGCCGCGTGCATCCACTCTGCTCCCGTCGCGAGCCGGAAACCGCCCCCCGGATCTCTTTTCTCAAGCTTCGCAAGGAAGACGTTCGCGTCGTTCCAGGAGACTCTCACTACGGGCAGGGCATCGCTCCGCCGGTGGCTCGGGACCTTCCCCATGACCCTTCTCCAAAGACGCTGGGTGACCTCGAAACGGCTCATGCAGAACGGAGGAGAGCTTCCTTGCTCGACCTTGGAAAAAGCGATCGGAAGATCCGGAGGCGAAGGACACTCCGGAGGGTTAAAGTATGCGTACAGCAGGTTGCGATCGAACCGGCGTTTCCCTAGTTCCCAAAGCCCGGTCCCGAGGAGGAACAGGAGCAGAAAAGTCACGAGCCAATACTTCCGGCGCTCTCCAATTTTCGCCAGGGCCTTGAACAGGATTTCCCAACGGGTGAGATCGAAGATGCGGCCGTCGGGAGTCCGCATCGCGAGAACAGGACTTGCCCATTCGGCGGTGGCCTGACGGAACATCGCATTCCGGCCTTTGCTGACCGCGATGTCGACGGGCTCGCGCCGCGCCAAGGCCTCATAAAAATACCGGGAGAAAAGGGTCGCCGCGCGGTCCGGCACCGCCGTGCTCATGGCGACGACCGCCGGAAGGCCGCGCTGAACGAGGCTCTGCATCAGCCCCGCGAACGGGTCCGAGCAATCTCCCCGCGCGCTGTCACAGGCATTCAGGACGACCAGCCGAAGTTGTGGATGAGCTCCAAGCAAGACGCTCAGCTCCTGCGCACCCAACCGGTCCGGCCCGCCATCCTGAGTCTCGAGCAGGATCGCCCCTCCCCCCTTCTCCGCCTCGAAGGTGCCATGACCGATGAAATGCAGGATGTGGAAGCTCTTCTCCTGGAGTTTCCGGCGAAGCGCATCCCGCGTCGCTCCCTCCAGCCGATCGACCTCGACGTCGTCCACCTCACGCAACTCGTCCAGGGAGCCTTCCAGGTGCTCATGCTCTTCGTGGACGGAGAGAGGGCTGAGACCGGCCGGGCAGGCTGAGACCGCAAGCACCCGGATCGGCGGCCTCACTCGCAGGGCCCGGGCGGGCTCCATCCTTTCCAAGTACCGGACCACGGGCGTTTCCGGCTGGACCGCCAGGAAACCTTGTTTCGGATCGTGCAGGAGCTCCCAAGGCCACTCCCAGAGCTCGGGGGAATTCAGGTGGAGACGAAGCCGGAGAGGGTTCCCATTCGTCTTAGCCTGGAGGCGGCGAAGTTTCCACGAGACGAGGATTTCCTCCGCGAAGATAGCGTGGAACAGAGAAGTCCCCGTCGTACGGGCGAGATCGCCGGACGCTCTCTTCGGACTCCTCAAATCCCTCCAGGTCTCCTCTCCGCCGGGCATGTCCTGCAGGTCTTCTTGACTGAAGGGATGGGTAAAGCCGTTATGGGCTTCCATACCGGCCTCAGCCTCCCGGACGCGAGCCCAGTACGTCTCACCCGTCTTCGAGATCTGAAGGTCAAAATTCTCAGTCTCGGAGCTTCCACGGCGCCATTGCATCAAAATCAAAGACACCTTCCCTGCGTCACGGGGTTATCCCTTTCTGGATGGCCTACACGGGCCTATTCTCAGCCATCACAGACTGAAGCCACACAGGTTCGGACGCAAGTCACACAATGCAAGACCGAAGTCAATCAAGCGCGGACTGCGGTCGATCAAGTGGGGACTGAAGTCAATCAAGTTGGGACTGTAGTCACTCAATCCAGGACACGACTTCATCAAACCAGGACCCGACTCAGTCAAGCACGGACAGCTTTCACACAGCCTGGGACAAAAAGGACGGGATCAACGCCGGGAACGGCGGCTTCGTTCCGGCGTGGCGCTCTGCTGCTCCAGTTCCTCGCGCACCGTGCTCCGAATCAGCTCCTTGAGCTGCTCGAGCGACAGGGAGGCGGCCGTGGGCGCCGCTGCCTGGCCTGACGGCTGGCCGATCCAGTCGGCGAGGCGCCGCTTGGCCCCGCTCATGGCGTTCGGACAGCCGAGCTCGAAGAAATCGGTGGGCGGAATCCCCAACAGGCGGGCAAAGCCGAGGAGGTGACGGACGCGCAGGTCGAGATCGCCGTCGAGCAGACGATACAGGCTGCCATGCCCGATCCCGAGCTCACGCTCCATCTCCCGGACTTGCATGCGGCTCGCCTTCGCGGCCGCCACGGCTTCGCGAAGCACCTGGCGGAGCTTCTGGAGGTCTTTGTCGGCCATCGAGGGGGAGAACTCTACGATGGGGGCGGTGTCCGCCGCAAGAACCCGGCTCGCGGACAACGATTCCCGGGCCCCCCTCACCTCGCCGCGAACTGGCCAATGCTGCTTTCGTCGAGATACCACTCGTCGCCTTCGAGATGGAACCTGGCGCTGAAGGTCTCGGAACCTTTGGGAGCTCCGGTCTTGTCACCGACCTTCGTCGGAATCCACTTCCAGACGAACGTACACTCGGCAAACTGCCCCCGGTCGACGGGCTCCCGGACCTGCACGAGCTCCTTGCGGGCGGTGGGGACGATCCAAGCGTCTTCACCGCCGGAGCCTGAGGTGTGCTGCCACCCTGAGGCGGCCGATCGTTCCCCTTCTGAGGTCAACACGAATCTTGCGCCGATCGGCTTGCCCAGCCAGACCTCGTTGGGCTGAACCGCCACCAGGCCAAGGTCCATGAATTTCACCATGTCCCGGTGCTCGGCGATGAGGTCGGCCGCCGGGAAGACGAAATTCCTGTACAGCACGAGCCTCGTCGTGGCGGTCTCGGCCAGAAAGTTGGCAGACCTCAGGAGTCTCTCAGCTTCGGGCTTCTTGAGCGGCTTCCTGCAACCCAGAAGGCTCAGAGCCGCCACAAGGGAGACCGTAAAAATGACTTGCGCACGTCCGCGCATGGCACCTCCTCCGCCGGTGATAAGTAACAAATCGGATCCCAGACAGAGAAGAAACGGGAAACAGGAGTTTTGTTGACCGGGAGACTCCTCAACAAACCAGGCCGTTCAGTGTCTTCGTCAACAGAAGCCGGACAGGACTCCGAGCCGCGGTAAGCCCAGCCGCCGGGAGCCCGGCACGCTTGAGGAGAGACGATGGCACAGACGTTCGACGCCGGCCACACGGAGACCGTGAGGAATCTGCCCAGACCGCTCCAATCCGGAAGGTATCCCGGTACCTGGGCCCTGCCCGCAACGACGCTTTCGGCGACTTCTCTCGTGGTGCTTCTGGTGGTCCTGCTCTTCCTGCAGGCCGGAGAGACCTCCCGCGCCCTCTTCCGCCTTCCAGTGTCCGCCGGCTGGCCGGCCCTGGCCGCGGCGGTGATGGCTTGGGGGATCGCGCTCTGCTGCCTCAACCGGCCCGGCCGTCCCTTTCCGCGCTGGTGGGTTCTCGGCCTGGCCATCCTGTCGACCGGCGTCGCGCTGACGGGCTTCCTGGCAGGCGAACTGGGCAAAAGCCCTCTCCTCCATGCCCTCTCCATGGCAACGCTCATGTCGAGCGTGACGCTTCTGCCGCGGCTCCTCAAGCTGCAGCCGGACCGCCGGCTCGTGCAGCACGTGGCGCCCCTGGGGCTCGTCATCGTGCTGTTCATCGCTCTGCCGGCTGCCTTCGCCTTCGGCCGCAAGGCCGTCGACGAACGCAAGCAGCGTGTCGCAGACACCATCGCGGAGCTTTCCCGGGAAGCTGAAGAGGTCCGGGCGGTCTCGTCCTTCAACTGGACCAAGGACTCCGATCGACGTCCGGAAGCCATCGGCCAGATGGAAAGGTTCCAGGCGCTGCCGTTGGAGCCATGGGTGCCGGACCGCTATCTCTGGCAGGGAGCGGCCATCCTGGGGGAGGAGGAGCGGCTCGGGGCGTCCTACCGTGCCCTCCTCGACGCCGTGGTGGCCGGGATCGACCCCGCTCGCACACCCAAGCTCTGGCAGCCGCAGTTCGTCTGGAACCGCGAGGCCCAGCGGTGGGAGAGGGACCCCGTGTTCGCTGATCTGAGCGCGGCGGTCGCGGGCTATCACTGGCGAAGCGGCCAGCTCCTGCGGGCCCTGGAGCCGCCCGCCGGGGACGACCCGGTCCTGCGCGACCTCGCCGCCTACTACGGCAACAAAAAGGCAGAGGCCGGCGAGCGTCTGAAGGCCTTCTCCGGAACCTGGGACGAGGATTGGGCGCCGCCGCTGGTCGAGGCCCGGGAGCCCGGCTCCAGAGCGTCCGTCTCCCCGCTGGCCGACCTGCTCCGGAGACCTCTCCTGGAGGATGACTCGCTACGGCCGGTCAGCCTGGAAAAGCTCCTCGAGCTCAAGCTCGGCAAGTCCCGGACCCTGTTCGAGTCGGCCAGGGGCTGTGGCGAGAGGGCCTATGACGAGGACGATTTCGAGTACGTCCGGATGGACTGCTATGCGTACGCGGCACGCCTGGACCCGGAAAAGCCAGGGGTTGACCTGCGCGTCGAGCTGCGGGTCGTCTACAAGTCGGAGGAGTTTGAAGAGCTGGGCAGAGGCGACCTGCCCACCGAGTTGTTTTTCCTCTTCCCCGTACCCTCCGGTTCCCAGGCCTCCCAGTACCGCGAGGACGTGATGGCAGCGCTCGCCGCCGCCGTGCGCGAAGAGCACGGCGGAGCGACGCTGACGATGATCGACCGGAGCGGCTCGGCGGGCAAAGGGTTCTCCTTTGAGACCGCGGAGGGGCGGCGCCTCCGGGTCGTCTCTTCTCCGATCGACGATCTGAGCGGGGGCGTACCGGGAATCCAGGTGCGGGCCTACGACCGCGGCAGAACTCTCTAGACAGGCGGCAAGGAGCTGACGCATGACGAGCAACGACCAGAACCCCGGGATTTGGAACGACGATGACAAGACGGTGCTGTTCCTTCCGCCGTCGATTGCGGCGCAGGAGAGCCCGGCGGCGGAAACGGAGAAGGAACAGGAGGCCGGAGTCGATCCAGAGCCCGAAGGGAACGGCCATGACGCCGACGTTCCCTTCCCCTGGCTGGCCAGAGAGGACGGGCAGGAATCCTCCACGGTGGCGCCTCCCATCCGGACCTCCCCCGACGAGGAGCCCTTCGACCGGCCGGGAACGACAAAGGTCGGTCTCCTGGGGGGCAAGGGCGTAGGGAAGAGTTATTTCTTCCGCTCCCTGGTGTACCGCACGCTGGACGGCAAACGCTCGGGCGCGCTGTCTTCCTACATCGATCAGGATTCGGTGCGGGTCTACGAGACCCTCGACCGGCACTCGGCGCCCCGCAGCATCATTCCCAGTGACTTCATCGAGGACTACGTCTCCTGGGCGCGGCTCCATTCCACCACCTCGACGGACCAGACCTGGTACCGGCTGCGCCTGCCGTTCCGCACAGGGCTGCTGGGCAGGCGCCGCTCGTTCCTGGACGTGGATTTCCTCGACGGCTCGGGCGAGCTGTTCGAGGCCGGCGTGAGACCTGAGACCGAGGAGCTGTGGAAAGAGGCATTCCTCCAAGCCCGCGTCATGGTTTTCTGCCTTCCCCTGTGGGCCGCCTTCCCAGCGCCGGGAGGGGTGCTCTCCGAGGACGACTGGGAGGACCGGCGCCAGGCGCTCCGGGGCTTCGACGCCGTGGTGCGGCACTTCAAGGACTTGCGGGAAAACCATCGGGTCTCCCATCCCGTGCACAGCGTCCTGGCCTTCACCATGGCGGACGACCGGCGCTCGGCACTGGTCACTCTCAAGAGCCGCTGGATCGATCCTTTCGTGGAGGAGCCGCTGCTCCACCTGAAGACCATGCGCCGGGATTCGGGAGTCGCCCGGTACCTGTTCAACGCGCGCAAGGTGTCCGAAGCGCTGGCGCAGGAGCTCGACGCCTCTCCGGACCCCTTGATCTCCGGCATTCCGGTGAGCCTCGAGCTGGGAGCCGGACAGCCCTGGTTCGTCCCGGTCAGCGCCGTGGATGGAGCGGTCCTGGACACGGCAAGGGAGTCCCGCGGGAAGCGGGCCTCCGGCCAGCGCCCTCCCGTCCCGGTGCACGTGGAGCTGCCTCTCCTGGTGGCGCTCTGCGCGAGCCACAACGCCTTGATGTGAGGCCGGAAGCGCCATGAAGACCTTCTCCATCTACCGGGGGCAGGCCCGGACCGGCATCGGCGAAGGGCCGGGACACCCGGTCCCCCATGGCGAGCAGTACCTCGCCGCGGATCCGCCGCTGGCCGCCGACGGCGAGCTCCTGTCCGCGGCGCGCCCCTGGATGACCCTGGACTGGCGTCCCGCCGACGAGCAGACGCTCGGCGACCGGATCGAGGCCTGGTCGTACTTCCGGCACGGCGGCCTGCGGCTCGTGGTCCGCCTCTCGGCGGCAGGAACCTACGACCGCCGGACCGCCTACTTCGCCCATGGACGGGCGTTCCCTTTGACCGAGATCGCGGGCGCCTGCGATCCAGGCGCCTGGCTTGGCCGCTCGGAGGTGTTCGAGGAGCCCTGGCGGGACGGCCAGCGCCCGGCCCGGCCCGCACCCCCGGCCGAGCCGGAAATGGTCCGGCCCGCGCAGGTCCTGGAAGAGCCGGCGGTGGCTGGAGCGCTGCTGGCCCACCTCTATCAGGGCCTCGTGGCCGGCTACCCCGTCGTCATGGCCGTGCCCGTGGCCGACTTCGCGGCCGGCAGCCCCATCCATGCCCTGGTGTCGTTCGCCCGGGCGGCCCTCCCCCTGGCGCTCAAGACCGATTGCCGCATCCGGGTCTTCACCCGGTTGCCGGACCTGTTCCTGCGCACTCTCCAGGCGGACCTGATCGTCGTCCCGGAGAACGAAGCCGGCAACGCCCTGGCGGCGCGCCGCGATGCCACGCTCCTCGACCGCAAGGGAGCCCGCCGCGAGGGACGCGATCTCGCCCGGGAGGCCTCGGAGTATGCCGAAGCCGTCCTCCGCCGGGTGCTCAAGCTGCCCGGCGGCCTGCTGGCGTTCAGCGGCGCCATCAGCCGGTACCTGCCCAAGGACCGGCTGCCGGGAGAGCAGGAGATCTCCCGCATTCCGGCCATCTACAACATGCTCGCTGCCCGCACCGATCCGGCCCGGCTGGGGGAATGGCTCCGGACCAGTCTCCTCAAGCAGGTGAACGAGCGCCCCACCGGACTCGCCTGGGATCTCCTGATCCGCCCGGAGGACTGGCACGGCCTCGCCTTCGGCGATCTGGCCGAGATCCTGGTAGCCGATGCCGCAAGCGACGAGGCCCGGACGCTCCTCCGGCTCGCCGAGGGGGAAGCACGCCGGCCCGAACGGCGGGAGCTGGTTTCCGAGGACTGGCTCCGCCAGCGCTGGAGCGGGCTGGCCGCCCTCGAACGGCCGGCGCTCCTCGCGCGGCTGCTGGGCTCTCCGGAGACAGGCCGTTCCCTCGTGGCGGCCGAGGTGGCGGCCCGGTTGAGCTCCTCGGTGCCGCTGTCGGACCTCCTCGCCGCCAGCCCGGCGGCTTCCCTGCTGGAAGCCGAGCACCGGGCCGGCCTTCTGGGGCGACGGGCCGGTGAGACCGCCGACCTCGCCGCCGCCGCGGGCCGAGATCTCGGATCGGCCTCCCTGCTGGCCCAGGCCACGGCGGAGGGCGTCCTCCCCACCGACTGGGCCCTCCGGCTGCTCGAGGGCTCCGACGAGGCCGTGCTCCGGGCGGCCGCCGGGATCCTGCCTGTGGCAGTAACTTCCCTCCACTGGCATCCGGTTCTCGATCGGCTTTTCGAGCGGCTGCTGGAGGCCCCCCGGCTGCCCCCTACCCTCTGGAGCCCGGTAGCCAAGGCCCTGGACCAGACCGACCCCATGGACCCCGCGTCCGGGCTCAAGGGCTTCCTCGTCTTGACCGAGCTCCTGGTCCGCTCCCGTTCGCCGGAAGGAGGGCCGGCTGTCGACCGCGCCTGGCGGGTGGCGGAAGCGCTCTCGGATCGCGACGAGCGGCGGGACTTCCTCGACCGGGTCATCGATTCTCGATGGCAGAGCCTCCGGCCGGACTGCCTGGTTTTACCGGAGGGCGGGTTGAGGCTGCCCTGGCTCAAGGATTTCGCCGGCCTCCTTCTGGAATCGGAATCGGTTCGGGACTGCCTGGAAACGGGCGCTCTCTTGGCTCTCGCGGATCGTCGGGCGGCGGATCTCGGTCGCTGGCTGGACCCGAGAATGGCGGTCGAGCCCGACCTGACGACCACGGCGCTGTTGCGGGCCCATTGGTGGGCTTCCTGGCGGAACGGGTCGGTTCTGGACCGGAACGGCTTGCGCAAGGCGGCCCTGGCGTGGCTGGGCAGCGAGGTCTGGCGGAGCCGCCACGCTCCTCCCCAGGCCCGCCTGGAAGACTGGAAACAGGTGGTGGCGGACCTCGGCGACGTGACCGCCGACGAGTTGCGGGGACTCTTCTTCGACAAGCCTCTCCGCCCTTGCTGGCCCTGGATCACGCCGTTCCAGGATGAACAGATCCAAGACCTTTGCGGCCTGGCCCGGAACGACCTCGGCGTCTTGGCCGAGCTCGCCGAAAACCTCGATCGCGAGCGGGACCTCGGGTACCCCATCCAGGGGACGCTATTCGAGCATCTGCTCGCCGTGGCGAAACCGCCCCAGGCCTCGGAGCTGCCCCCGAACGCCCTGGCCTTCCTCTCCTCGTCGCCACGGAATCGTCCCGTCGAGCCGACGCTGGATCAGGCCCTCCTCCTGTTCGACCAGACCAGGCATAGGAAGGACCGGGCGGCGCCCGTGCTGTACCAGGCGATCGAGAGGGCTCTCGCCCGCGATCCCTTGAACGCCCTCCAGGTGGCGCAACGGCTGGCGCCCTGGTCCGCTCATCCCCAACTCGTGGACGTGATCGAGCGCTGGCGGGGGCGGCAGCCTGCCGGAACCCTCGACGGCGAGGTCCACGAGATCCTCCAGCGCAATCTCCTGGCGACAGCCAAGGCGGAACGACCCGCGGCCTGGAACCCGGCAGCCCTCGATCCCGCCGTCCGCGCCCTTCTCCGCAAAGCGGCGGCCGACGATTGCTGGAAGCGTCTCGGCAAAGCGGTCTCGGAGTACGTCAAAGCCGGCGGGCGGAAACCCCATCCGGTCTCAGAGCTGGTGGAACAGCTCCAGAAGACCTATCCGCGGCTCCCCGCGCAGGAACGGCAGAACCTGGAATCCAATGGGTGGGAGACTCTCGTGGCCGTCCTCAAGAGCCAGCCCGTGATTCTGCGGGAGCCTCTCCAAAAGGAGGTACCTCTGCCGGTGCTGGAGCTGGCCTCTTTGCTGTTGCCTCACCTGGGAGCCGGTGGGGTCGCCCTGCGCCTCCTCTTCTTGGACGCCGCACGCGACTATGCCCGTCAGGAAAAGTGGTGGACTTCCCTGGTAGCCGGCGTCGCTTCCTCTTGCAGGCGCGGCGGCCCGTGCCGTTCTCCTGATCGGGAAGAGCTCGCCCTCCGTCTGATCCTTCAATCCATTCTCGATCTCCCCGCCTCCGAGGCCAGGACAGCAGGCCCCATCCTGGAAGCGCGCATGGAGCAGGTTCTCGACGGGCGCTGGCCGCGTCCGCGGGGGATCTACGCGGCGCCTCGGGAGATCCGTCAAGGAGCGGCACAATGAATACAGACCTCCTCACGTTTTTTTCGGGTCGGGAATCCCACGGCGGAACCATCCAAGTGCTCACCGTCGAGATCGAGCAGGTTGCCGACGTTGAGATCCTGGTGTACAGCCCGGAAAAGGTGGACCTTTCCCGTCCCATCGCGTTCTCCGTTCCTTCGGACAAGGAGTACCGGGCGCTTGTCAAAGAGCTCAACACCCTCCTTACCCCCGGGGGAGGTATCCTGGCTCAGCTTCAGTCCCACAACGGCTTCACGAGGGCGGCCCTGACGGTCTTCAAGGGACCCAGCTTCAAGCCGCCTCAGAAGATGCTCCGGCTCAGCCCGGCCGGCTCAACCCGGTTTGAAAAGTTCATGGAACCTGTGGACGTTCCATTGGGGGACCACCTCGTCGTTCCTGCCACCGCGGAGGCGGAGGAGCGGCTGGCGTCTTTCTACAAAGGATTAAACTGGTTTCCAGCGGATCTCGAGTCCTCCATCCTGAACGTGATCCGCCGTCCCAGCCTGGAGTGGCGGATCGAGCGGATCGAGCGTGCCTTGAACCAGCCGGCGGCCACCTGGATTGGGCAGCACCGGACCCAGAGAGCGACGCTCCTGGAAAAGATGCATCACGCTGTCATGTGGAAGATCCCGATCGGTCCTGCCATTGTCGCCGCGCTGCTCCTGACGGCAGGTTCCCTGGCAGCCTATGACAAGCTCTTTGCAGGTCCGGACGCGACCTCTCACGAAGAAGAGAAGCAGGATGAAAAAAAAGACAAAAAAAAAGAGACGAAAAACTCTGAGCTGGATTCCAATGGAAGCGACAGCGCCGAGACGGAAAAAGAGGATACCCAACCCAGGAAGCTGGCGGATTCCGAGAGAGACTTCTCCGATGCCTTGCGGAACTCCAAGAACAACGCGATCCAAAAGCTGTATCAGACCCACTTCAAGAACCAGTCTGAAAGCTTCTGGGGGATCGCCAAGCTGCATGCTCTACAGTTGAGCCTGATCAGAGAAGACGATCCTCTCTTGGGCGATGCCACTATCCCGGGAGCCAAGATGGTGAGGGACCTCTACCAGAAGAGCAAGGGGCCTCTGAAAGCACATCAACCCGCTCTAATGCTGCTCGCCTGGAGTCATTGCCAGCAGTCCGGAGAAGGTAGAACACCAATGTTCCCGCAAACTTCCTCTGAGCTCAGAAAATCCTTGCCTCTGATAACCAATCTCTCTTGCGAAGATCTGAATTCCGAGCCCGTCGTATCCGACCTCGACGCCCTCACCGAGTGGGTCAGGAATAAGAATTGAGGCTCCGGCATGGCTGCCATCGAAATCCTCGCGTTCGAATCCAGCGGCGGTAGGCTCCGGAGCCATCTCCTTCCCCTGGAAGGCCCCGGCTCGAGCTGCTCTCTGCGGCTGCGCTCGCTTCCCGGAGCCTCCGGTGTCCACCTCGTCCTCACCAACGGCGGCGGGGTCCTGCTGCGCGCCGAGGTGGACTCGGAGGGCGACGAATGGGTGGAGGTGACCCTCGAATGGGAGACCGAGAGCCGGTGGACCCTGTCGAGCCCAGGACGCCGCATCCTCTACCTTCCCCCTGAATCGGACTACGAGCCCATCCCGCCGCTCCGGCCGGCCTACAAATCGAAGCAGCTCGACGTCGCGCTGGTGGTGGACGGCACCACTCAGGCCAACGGCCTGGGAGCCGCCCAGACGTCTTCGCCCCTCCTCCTTGCAGACCGGGAGACTTGGGGCCGCCAGGCCGATCTCCTGATCGAAACGATCACCGGGCTGGCCAGAGAGATGAAGGCGGACCTGCGCGCGGTGGTGCTCGCTTTCGGGGACAGGCCCGTGCCCGCGACCAGCGCTCCGGACCTGCGCCCGGTCTACCACCTCTATCCCGCCCGGCCGGAAGACAGGGTTCTGCGCGGGGGGGACCCGGGGCAGCTCCGCTCCCGTCTGCTGTCGCTGCCGGCGACCTCGGGCGGCGACTTCGTGGACTCCCTGGCGGATGCCCTCGCCGCCTGCCGCGAGCTGCGGTGGCGAGCCGCCGCCCGCAAGCTGGTGGTGCTCGTGGGAGATTCGCCCGGATATTCGATCCTGCAACCCGCCCCCTGGGGCGCCGACGCTCAGGTGCGCGAGTGCGACGTGGACGTCGAGGCCGCGGCCCTCCACCGCCAGGGAGTCGAATTGCTCGCCCTCTACCATGCTCCCGCGGTGGAAAGCGCCACTGCCGGGTTCCTGCGCCCCTTCGTGGATCACGCGCGGGCGCAGTACCTGCGGATGGCCACCCGTCCCGATCTGTTCTTCGAGGCCGCGGGCTTCGAGCCGGCGGCAGCCGTGGCCACCCTCATGAGCCGGGTGCCTGTCGTTGGCCGCGGCGCGAGCCCCGGGATTCTCGCCGTACCGCGCCGAGCGAGGAGGGCCCGAGGATGACTCCCCCGGCCGTTCGATCGCAGGTTCCCAGGGAGGGGTTTGGCAAGGATCTCCTCGTGGCGGCGGGGACGAACCTGGCGCTCGCCATCGTGCTGTTCGGAGAGGTGTTCTCCCCTCTCCCCATCCTCTGCATGGCCGCGAGCCTCATGGTGACCGGCTACTTTGCTTTCCGCTGGCTGCAGAAAGCCATCTTTTAAAGCTGGTCGAGAAGGCGGGTCAGCCGGGAGCTCGGGGTGCGCTGGCGCCACTTCGCCAACCAGCCCCGCAGCAGGCCGCCGAAGAGATCGGGCTGGCAGGAGAGGCTCTGCCGGAGGGCCTTGTCGAGCACGGTATCCCCCAAGCGCGCGGCGAGCTCGTCCCAGTTCCTCGGGTCAAGCTGAGTGCAGAACAGCAGCGCGGGGACGCGGCGGGTCTCCGGCAGGCCCAGCCTCTCCACGGTGGCCGGCGCGAGAGCCAGGGCGGCGGCCCGCACGAGATCGGCCTTGACCCGGAGGTGATCGCGCTGCCAGTTGCCGGCATCTCCCCCGCCGTCCAGGCTGGCGGCCTCGTTGCGCACCTGCTCCAGGCAGTATTCGAGGCCGGCGGCCTGATCATCGATGAAGCGGAGAGGGCGGCCGCCGGCGAGCTCTTCAGGCTTCAGCCAGCGCCTCTCTTCATCGGCGACGAATTCGAGCAGCCGGTCCAGGGCTTCCGGAGTGCCGGACGAGGGGGATGAAGAGGGGGCGGACGGACGGCCCGACCGCGGAGGAGCTCCGGAGAGCACGGCCCGGGCGGATTCCCTCCCCGGATCTGTCACTTCGGACTCAGCCGCGGTGCGCAACGAAGCGGGAACCCCGTCGCAGAGGAGGGCATCCCAGAGCCGGGTGAAGCTCTCAGGATCGACGCGCTGGGAAACGACCCAGCCGGCCATCGAGAGCCGGTCGGCGAGCTTCCGGGGGAGGGGCAGGAGAAGGGCCGCCAGCGCTTCGGGGGGCAGGGGCCGGACGAGGCCGGAGAGGATGGCGGGACGGCGCTGCGCCAGCAGGGAGGAGTAGAAAGCCGCCAGGGCGCTCTCCTCCACCGCGTCCCGTAAAGCGGCACAGCCGGTCTCGACGATCCGCGCGAGAGCGTCCTCGTTGACAGCAAGGGATGGGACGTCGCCGGGTTTCAAGGTCAGGGCAAACCCGGGCTGGGTCCAGCCCGGATCGTCGCTCCGGCTCCACCAGATCTCGTCGGTGAACCTGGCCACCTGGGGCAGGAGTAGCAGGGCGCCCAGGGCGGCCGGGGCGTTCTGGGAGGGGGTCCACTCCAGGAGCTGCTTCTCCAGGAAGCCGGAGCGGCGGGCGGCGTCCATGGCACGGCTGGGGTAGGAGGAGACGGCGCAGTAGCTGGCCCCCAGGGCCCGCCAGAAGGTGGCCCGCTCCGGGGCGTCCTCGGATCCCAGGAGCAGCTCGAGCTCCAGGCGGCGGGCCTGGGGCTCCAGGCCTGGGCTGTGGGCGATCCAGCGGAAGTCCGACGCCGCGCCGTGGACCTTGCCCCAGACAGACAGCCCGGCTTCCAGCTTCCGGGGTGCGGATTGCCCCTGGAGATCCAGCGCCGGCCACTGCCAGACGGAGGCGCTCATGCCCGGCCCTCCATCTGCTCGAAGATCCACAGGAACGGCTCGATGAGGTTGATGGGCTCCCCACCCTGGCCGATGCGGAAACGGAGCTGCTCGTCGTAGAAGACGACCGGCTCGACCACGCCGTGCCGGACACGGAGACCTGCCGCGGAGACCGGGAAGAGACGGAAGTTGGAGCAGAAACGGTTGACCCACTCGGCCAGCCCGGGCGCGATCCGCTCCCGAACGAAGTCTTCCGGAGCTTCGTGGACTCGTTGCAGGTCGTCGGGGCTTTGGATCGCGAGATCCGCCTTCGACAGGCAGACGGCGATAGGCCGGGAGTCCTTCTCCGCACCGCGTCCACTCATCACGTGGAGGCGTTGCAAGGCGGTCCGGACCTCGCCCCACAGCTTGCGGCGATCCCGCACCGGATCGAAGAGCAGCACCAATCCGTCCGCCGCGCTCAGGCGCCGCTGGCTCTCCTCGTTCATCTCCTCGGATTCCCGCCCGGCCCTGTCCTCGACGTTCAGAGTTCCCGTGACGCCGGCCTTCTGGTTCCGGAAAAGGTACACGATCCGCTCCTCGGCCCCTACCGTGGTCGCCGGAGGGAAGAGGTTGTCGGACTGCAATACCGGCTGCATCCGTTCGATGAACTGCAGCGACTGCGGAGTGGGAAAGACCTCCCAATCCCCATGGCTTCGGTCGAAGAGCTGCGCCAGCAGAGCGGTCTTGCCGGCCGCCGACGGGCCCCAGAGGGCCAGGTTGAGGTCTCTCATCGGTGTTCCTCCAGGGGCGTCTCAGGGGCCAGCATCAGGATCTGGGCCGTCAGGCCAACCGGCAGGGCCCAGCGACCGTCCCGGGCCGCCACCTCGTCGAGCAGCGCGCGCAGACGCCGGGCATAGGCCGGGTCTCTGGTCATCAGGGCCTGCCGCTCGAGATCGGGGATCGCCCTCTCCAGGCGCGCCGCGAGGACCCTCCTGGCGTGGTTTTCGAGGAGCCCGATCAGGTCTTCGGCGGCGGCGATCTGTACGGCCATCTCCGCCCACGAGGGGGGATCCGTCGGGATCGCGGCCAGGAGGGCCGAAGCGCGCTGCACCAGCTCTCCGGGACAGAAGCGGTCCAGGTCGTTCTCGTTGAACTCGCGCAGCCGCCGCTGCAGAGCCTCGGCCTTCCCCTCGGCTTCCCGGTCTTCCTGCGAGAGCTTGGCGAGGAAGGCGTCGCACCGCTCCAGCCCCTCCAGGAGCCGGCGCGCGCTCTCTTCGGGGTCCGGAGCCGCCGCCCAGGTCCGCTCCCCGAGCCAGCACAGGAGGTCCGAGGCGTCGCGCCGGACCTCCGGCCGTAGCGAGCCCAGGGGGAGGGAGCCCAACTGGCCCAGGAGCCCGTGGCCGCGGGCTTCGAGGTCGAGCCCCATCTCTTCGAGCTGCCGGGCAGTCTCCTCGTCGAGACCGCGCACCTGCAGCACGGCGCCGGCCGCCTGCGACGGCGACGGCGACGGATCGCCGGCCAAGAGACCCGACAACTGACCGGGGAGCTCTCCGGCGGTGCGGCCCGCCCGGCCCAGCAGGGCCATCCGCCGGCGCAACGCGCTCAGACGCTCGCCGATCCAGGCCCTGCAGCGGGCCACGAGATCTTTTTCGGCGGCGCTCAGCTCCAGGTCCAGGGAGTCCGCTCCGAGGCGCAGGTCGTCCAGCGAAGTCCCGGGGCCGGCGTCCGCCAGGGCCTCGATCCGTGCGGTCAGGTCGGAGATCTCGATCCCGGACCGCGTCACCTCCTGGCGCAGGGACTGGTTGCGGGACAGCAGGCTCCGGCGGATGGCGGCGAGAGCTTCGCGGTCGGCCCGGACCTGAGCGGCCAGGCGCTCCAGCTCCAGGGTGATCCGGTCGCAAGCCCCCAGGCTCTCGAAGATGGCCTCGACGTTCTGCTCGTAGGGGTCCGGCAGATCGACCAGCTCCAGACGCAGGCGCGCCGCTTCGCCGGCGGAGCGGTTGGAGAGGGGCTCCTTCTCCAGGACGCCGAGGGTCTCCTTCAGATCGTGCCGCCGGTGCTCGATACGCTCCTGCAGATCGACGAGGCGGGAGCTGGCGGCGTCGAACAGGTGCCGGCGCGCCTCGACCGCCCGCTCGATCCATTCCTGATAGGTCTGCGGTTCTCCGGCGCTGGAGGCTTCGAGCTCGGCGATCTCCCGGTCCAGCTCCGCGTTGGGTCCGCAGGCTCCGGCCAATTGGAGCCGCCGGGCTCCGAGAAGCGCTGAGGCCTCGGAGCGCCGCTCGGCCGCCGTGCGGCGCAGGTCTTCCAGGAGCCCCGCGGCATCATGGAAGAGATCCTGGATCTGGGAGTCGCTCCACGTCTCCCACTCCGCCTCGGCGACCTTGGAGCGCTCCTGGACCGCGGCGACGCTCTCTTCTCCGGTCTGGAGCGTGCGCGTCCACCGCCGGGCGTCGTGGAGCAGAGGCGCCACCTGACGGAGCGTCTGGGGCGGCGCTTTCGGCGGCAGGTCGACCACGGACCGCGCGGGCGCGGCGGCCTTCTCCACCTCGGCCAGCCAGGCGGGAGTGGCCCCTTCGTCGAGCAGCCGCTGGCGCAGCACGGGGAAGTCGGCCTGCAGGCCGGCGGCTTCCATCTTGTTGCCCAGCCTGGCCAGGAGCTGCCGGGCTTCCTCCAGGCGGCGCATGGCTTCGGCGTGGCGGCGGACCTTCTGCTCGGTGCGCTCCAGAGCTTCTTGATCCGGGTCCAGCTCGGCCAGGCGCCCGACGTTCGCTCCCAGGCGGCGGAGGGTCGACTGCCAATCCACGCAACGTTCGAAGAGCCAGCTCGCGAGATCACGGTCTGGCGACCGCTCGGCGTTGGAGCGCAGGTCCAGGATCTCCTTTTCCAGGGTTTCGGCCTGCCGGATCAGGGGGAGTAGGACGGGCGCGAGCTCGCCCAGACGCTCGACCTGCTGCCGCAGGGAGCTCAGCTCCTCGTCCCCCAGGCGCAGGACCCACCGCTCCAGGACGGCCGCCACCTGCTGCTCGAGATCGGTCCGCAAGGCCTGGAACCGCCGGGCTCGGGCGGGCACCTCGATCGACCAGGCGGCCAGCCGGGCGCGCAGCTCTTCGAGCACCGGCCGGGCTTTCGTCTTTCCGTTGAGCATGTCTCTCCCCCTCTCAGTCGTGCCCGGAGCCGAGGAGCCGGCCGAGCAGCTCCACGGCGGCGGCGGGCTCCGGCCGCTCGCTGCCCAAGGTGGCCCGCGCCAGAGGCGAGGCCAGGAGGGCCGCGGCCGCGCCGGGCTCCTGCAGCCAGTCCAGGGTCCACTGGAGCAGCTTGAGCGGCAGGGCGTTGTCTTCGGCAATGGCGTCGGCCAGCCCGATGCCGCCGGGATAGAGGTCCACGATGGCCAACCCCCAGATCTGCGAGCTGCCTATCCGGTGCTCGGGCTCGCCCGGCAGCGCCACCACTTCCAGGGCGTCGTCCTCCGCTCCCAGGTGGACGGGGAGGACGTACCGCAGGGCCAGGCAGAGGGCTTCCAGGGCCTCCCGGGATGGTGCGAAGGCCAGGCGCAGCACCAGGGCCCGGGTGGCAAAGGAGCCGGCGATCGGGTGCTTCAGCTCGACGAGCTGGTGCCGGTCCTGACCGGTGGTCAGGTCGCGCTCCAGCCGCAGGTGCCCCTCCACCTCCTCCTCGTAGGTGAGGTCCACGGCGAACCGCTTCACCAACTGCCCCCTGGGATCGACCGCCACCTCCGGCCCAGGCTTCTGGAAGCGGTAGACGTTCGGCCGGCGGATGCGCCAGGTGCGGACGAAGGCGCCCTCGGCATCGCATCCGATCCAGCCCTGGGCCACCACCTCTCTCCGGGAATCCCAGGCGGCCACCTGGTAGCGCCGGCCGGCATGGAGGAAGACGCGCCCCGGGTAGGCCTGGACCGTCAGCCGCTCGGGATCGACCCGCATGCAGACGCCGTCCCCGGCGCCGCCGGCCGCCTCGAGCACCTCGATCAGGCGAGTGCCCACGGCGTCCAGGGGGCGGACCTCGTCCTCGGCCGGCAGCCGGCTCTCGTAGAGGTAGTCGCTGTGGAGCCGATCCTCGGGGGTGAGGAAGCGGACCTCCCGGCTGCGGTCGAGCTGCTTCTCCCCCGCGATCCAGTCCAGGGTGCGCTGGATCAGCGCCTCCTCCCAGCGGAAGGTTCGGTTGAGCCCTTCCAGGGTGTCTTTCTGCTCGCTCAAGGCCAGCAGCAGGTGGCGGCGCAGGATGCCGGGGTTGCCCCGGGCTCCCACGAGGCGGCGAGAGGCGGACATCTCCCTGCCGTCCGGGTGGGCCTCCGCCCACCGGGTCAGGAAGAAGCGGGCGTAGGGGTTCTCCGGCAGGATCAGGCCCCAGTGGTGGGGCAACCCGTCCGGTGCGCTGCGCCCCCCTTGGCTGGCCATGGCCATGACGGAGAGGACGTCTCCGGCATCGAGCTCGCTCAGCCGGGCGCCGGCCGCGGCCGCGTCGGGGAGGAGCCGGTCCCCGAGCTTGAGGCCATCCACCGGGAGTTGGACGAGCGAATTGATCTCGAAGTCAGTGATGCCCCGCGGCCGCTCGAGACAGGTGGGCCACTCCTCCTCCGCCGAGGCCAGGGCCGCCACCAGCAGCGGATGGCGGCTGTAGTCGCGGACCCTGCCGCCACCTCTCCTTTCGAAGTAGCCGCGGTGGTCTTCCACCAGATGGATCTGGACGGCCCGGGGCGCGCGGCGCTCGACGTGGATCTCGCTCTCACCGGGCAGCGGGTAGGGCAGCAGCTCGCGGACGAAGCGCGGCAGTTGAGCGTCGCCATGATCGGCGCCGCGGACCAGGACCAGCAGACGTACCTCCGAGCGCCCCTGGGCCTGCATCAGCCGGTCGAGCCGCCGCGAGACGGCCCATACGTTCGCCGCCAGCATGCCGGTGTAGCGGTGGACGTCCCACCAGGCCACGAACCCGATCCGGTGGCCCAGACGGTCGTTGGCCATCCGGCGCAGGAAGCGCTCCGACAGGGTCTCGGCGTCGACTACCCAGACGGCAGCGCCCTCCGGGGGCTTGCCTCCCCGCCCCACGGCCTCCGCCCGGCAGTCCCCGGGAAGCCAGCGCCCGAGGCTCTTGGCCAAGTCCTCCGGCCCCGACGGCGTGATCACCAGCGTGGCCTCGTTGAAGCGCTGGGCCACGTCGCCCGCCGTGAGGCCCAGGGCCTCGATCTGGCCGCAGGCGTCCGGGGCGAAGACCAGGCAGGCGGCGGGAGCGCCGCGGCGCGGCGGGCTGAGCAGGCGGGCTGCGGCTTCCACCATCTCGGGAGCCACGCCCCGGGCCCCCAGGGCGAGCAGCCGGTCCGCCAGCTCCGCCGCCGCGCCCTCGACCCGGCGAGGAGGGGGATCGGACGGCCAGGACAGCAGGCGCCGCACGTCGATCCCGCGCGACGCGAGGGCCTCGGGCCAGGAGCGCAGGTCCCGTGCCGCGGCCTCCGGGCCCGTACCGCTCCGGCCGGCCACGGCCGGTGCGGCGCCCGCGCTGCGGGCCACGAACAGCAGCGAGACCACGAGCAGGGCCTGCGTGCTCCAGGTGGCGGCCGGATACCCCTCCGGTCCCGCGCCCAGCCGGGAGTACCCGAACAGGAGGCCGGCGAGGAGAGGCAGGACGCAGAGGAGGATCCAGGACCGCGGCAGGTCTCCCGCCCGTCCCGCGAGCCAGCGGCCCGCCTCCCGGTTGGCCTCTCCGTCTGAGGGCCGGAGCATCAGTCCCGCCACGAGGAGCACCGCCCAGGCGCCGAACGGGAGGGCCAGGGCCACCCGGTAGGCGTTCTCCTGGGACAAGCCGGAGCCCGGCACCCGGTCGAGTTGGAGATGCAGGCCGCGGAGCCAGAAGCGCTCCCAGAGGGCGGGCAGCCAGCCGGAGAGCAGGCACAGAAGCCCGATCCCGCAGAGACCCGCGGCCGCGCGGGCCCAGTAGTCTCCACGCTCTCCCCCCGGCCGGCGGACGGCGGCCAGGCGGTCCATGGCGAAGGCCAGGGCGAGCCCCAGCACGGGGACGAGCAGTGCCAAAACCTCTTTCGACGTCACAGGGCCTCCGGCAGCACGGTCTGCGGTTGGCGCGCGAGCAGCCGCTCGGGCGAGACGCCGAGCTTGACGCGCAGCAGATAGGCGCGCCCCGGATCGGTGCCCCGGGACACTCTCGATTCCATCCAGCGGTGGTTGCTCAGGGCGAGCATGACCTCGGGAAGAGCCCTCCAGGACATGGGGATCAGACAGTGCTCCTCCGCGACCGGGGCCCCCTCGGTCTGGGGCCAGTCGAAGGCGGGCTGGAACGTGCCTTCCCGGTGCAGGAAGTCGAGCAGGTCGTCCAGGATCTCTGCCGCCCGCTCGCCGCCCCGGTTCTGGTACTCGGCGCTGAGCTCGTCGAGGAAGCTCAAGGGGTGGAGGAACGCGCCGCAGTAGCGATCCGCCCACCCCCTGAACGGCTGGATGCGCGCCTGTGTCGAGCGGAAGCGGTCCACGCGCGGAGCGTTCTGCTGGAGCAGCTCCTGAAGCTCCTCGCCGCGCTCCAGCGACTGCCGCACGCCGCCCCGGCGGCGGCGAGCCCGCTCGAAGCCCTCCACCTCCAGGGAGGGATCGAGACTGTAGCCTTTGAGGAAATCGATCAACTGGTCGCGCAGCCAGAGGGCCTCGCGGCGCCGCTCGGCCAGGAGGTCGAGGGCCCGGCGCGCCTCGCGCTGGACGTCGCTGCGCACCCGGGCCGCCAGGTCGCGCACCACGCGGTCTGCGAAGGCGTCCACCTGCGCCCGCAGGAGACCGCCGGGGGCCAGGGCCCCCCGGACGCGGTCCGCCAGCCGGCCCCGCTCGGGATCCGTGTGAAAGGCCAGGGCGCGCCGGACCCGCTCGGCCACGCTGCGCTGAAACGCCAGCCGGCCGGCGGCCAGCGAGCCCGTAAAGAGCAGGGCCCCCGCCACCACAGGCCGGGCCAGCCATTGCAGCGCCTCGTAGCCCCAGCGCAGGAGATGGTGGCTCGCCGGATCCGGCGACGGCACCTCGGCCAGGGCCTCCAGGAACAGCGGGGTCCAGCCGGCGGCAACCACCAGGGACAGCAGTCCCCACCACCGCTTCAGGCGCCCGGTGTCCACCTGGTCCGCCCGGGCCTCCAGATAGCGGACGTGCGCCGTCTCCAGAGCGGCGAAGGGGTCGGCGTCCTCCACGGCCTCCCGCGGGCTCGGAGGATCGAGGCTTTCCATTTCCCCGGCGAGCCCCTCGATCTCCGCCATGACCCGGCCAAGGGTCGCCGGGCTCCCGCCGCGGTGCAGCGCGCCCTCGATCCCGGCGTCGAGCTCGCGGGGCAACGCCTCCAGGAGCTCCTGGTCGAGCTGCCGCACCCGGTCTCCAGCCCAGCGCGACAGATCGTTCTTGAGGTCCAGCAGCGCGGACTGGGCGTGCTCGCGGACCTGCGCGCTCCAGTCCGGCAGGTCGGGCGAGAGCGCCAGCAGTCCGGACTCCAGCCGGCGCAGTCCCTCGTCCCGCCGGGCCTCGAGCTCCTCCACCGCCAGGAGCTGCCGCAGGCGCGCGGCGCGGTAGGGAGCCAGACGCCGGCGCAGCTCCACCAGGTCCGCGTCCCCTTCCACCCCGGCGTTACCCGCCAGGTGTTGGAGCCAGCCGACTCCGAACGCGGCGGCGGCGAGCCGGGCGAGGAGGCCGGCGCTGCGCTCCACCAGACGGACCCCAAAGGTGCCCACGGTCGGCTCGACGTCGCGGCGCCGCTGATAGAGCTTCTGGAGGTCGCCGTTGCGCTGCCCTTCGAAGAGCAGAAGCTCCAGGAAGAGGACGACCTCGCCCATCCGGTAGCGGACATCGCGGATGCCTCCCAGGGTGTATCCATCCACCAGGTAGGTCCGTCCGAAGCCGGGCCGGCGCAGGCGGAGCTGCACTTCCCAGTGCTGCACCGCCTTGAAGACCGACTCGCGAAGCCTTTTCCCTCGTTCCGAGGGGTCCCAGTAATGCTCGAAGTCGAGGATCTGGAGGAAGTTCAGCCGCTCCACCCCCTCGGCGACCCGCCCGAAGCTGGCCTTCGATCCCAGGCCGGTCATGCCCGGCGCCAGGAGGTTCAGCAACTCGCCTACCCCCTCGGGTGTGCCGGGCTGAGCCAGCACGACGACGTCCAGGCCGAAGCGCAGGCGGTCCGGGTCGGCCGCCCGGTCCTCGGCCGCGAGCAGGCGCGACGCGGCCCGGTCCATCGCCCTGGCGAGGGCCTCCCCCGAAGGCTCCACCTCCTCGACCTGGCGCTCCAGGTCGCGGAAGATCTCCCGCTGGTCGGGATCGCGCCCGGCCTCTTCCGAGGTTCCTCCCCCGGCTACGCAGAGGAGGGCCAGGTCCTTCAGACGCCGCGCCGAAGGATCGCTGCCGTGCGGCGGCTCCTGCCAGACCAGGGAGCCCCGGGCCGCCGTGCTCGCCAGGAGATGGCGCAGCACGGTGCGGCCGAACGTGCCGTGGCCAATGAGGATGGTGGGATGCTGGGCCATGGCTCAGAGCTCCAGGCGGTAGCTCCGGCCCGTGGAAGCATCGGCCGAGGCTCCGATGGGCAGGTCTTTCTCCAGCTCCTGGAGCAGCACGCGCAGGATCGGGCGGTCCAGGATGTCCTCGCGGCTCATCTCGCCGCGCCGCTGGCGCAGCTCCATGTCGGTCAGCGCGCTCTCGATGGCGGCGTACAGCCCGGTCCGCCGTTCGGTGCGCGCTTCGGGGCCCATCTCTTCGCCGATCTGGCCGATCCGCTTTTCGAACGACTTGCGCAGGATCTCGGTCTGGGAGTAGATCTCGCCGATCCGGTAGAGCGCGCTCGACAGGCTCTGCCCCAGCGGCTCCGGCGGGCGGCCCTCGTCGAGCCTCCAGAACCAGTCCTGCCCCTGCTGGTAGACCAGGCGGGTGAGCAGCCCCTGGGCCAGCACCCGCAGCGACCAGCCGACGGCGATCTCCGAGCGCCGGGGGTTCAGGTTCGGCAGCGAGCTTTCCCAGTTGAAGTCGATGTGGAGGTTGTACGACCGGCGCTCGTCGCCCTGCACGGCCAGGTAGGAGTCCTCGATCTCGGCGTTGACCGGCTGGAGGTAGTAGAGCGGCACCGGCAGCTCGACGTCGTGGACGATGGCGATCCGCGGGTCGTGCCAGAGGTCGGTCCTCACCTGCCGGCCGGAGGAGGCGAGGACGGACTCCATCACCCGCCGGAGCTTCTCGGAGGTCCGGGCGCTATTGCCGCTGACCCCGCCATCGCCGCTCCCCAGCCCGCCCAGGATGAGCTGGCGGGTGCGGTTCACCTTGACCCCGTCGTCGAGCGCCCGCGCCTCGGCCGAGCGGACCCGCGCCAGGACCCCGGCGAGTTGGGAGAGAGCACGGACCTTCTTGAGCACGTAACCGTCGATCTCCTCCTCCGTGACGTCGTCCTCGGCGCGCCGCCCCTGCTCGAGCACCAGCCGGGCCTCCAGCTCGAGGCCACGGCCGAGGTCCAGGCCGCCTTCGCCGTCCTCGCCGAAGATCGCCCCTCGCAGGCGCGTGCGCCCCAGGTCCAGAAGGGCCCGGCGCAGGTCGGACACGATCTGGTTCACCGTCTTCTCCACCACCGTGCCGTCCGGCCGGACCACCGGCTTCAGCTCCTGGGAGATGGTGTGGGCCAGCGTCTCCCGGTCGAAGGTGGCGAGATAGCGCCCGCCGTCGAGATAGAGGGCGCCGTAGACCCGGTCCCAGATCCGGCGGCGCGGCTCGTCCAGGGTTTCGAACACCTCGATGCGCAGTTCCAGCCCCGGCACCGCGTCCGCCTGCCCGGACCGCAGGCGCTCGGCGTCCCGCTCCAGGTCCTGCACCAGGGCGTCCATCTGCGCCGCGAGCCGGGCGTACTGGCGGGCCCGCCGGCGGAGGTACTCGCCCAGAGCCCGCAACTGGCGCAGCCGGATCTCGGCATCGAAGAGCTTGCGCGCCGCCGCGGCCACGCCCCGGTAGTACTCCTGGGCTTCCTCCCGGGCGGCCAGGAAGGCCTGGTCGCCGCGGCCGAAGAGCTTCTTCTCCCCAGCCGCTTCCTGGAGCGACTTGTACAGCTCGCTCTCCAGCCGCTCCCGCACCTTGGGATTGCTCATCACATCCTTGACCTTCGCCGCCTCGAGCTGCGCCGCGGCCTCGGGGACCCACTTCTGCTCCAGCCGCTCCACCAGGCGCAGCGCCAGGTAGCGCTCGGCGATAGGGTCCAGCTTCTGGTCCACCAGCATCTCCCCCTCGGCGGCTGCGGTCTCCAGCCCCCGCACCCCCTGATCGACGATGCGGCGGGCTTCCCGGATCTCCTCCAGGAGGCGGCTGACGTACTCGATGTACTGGTTCAGCCCCTCCTTGTGGAAGACGAAGGCACGCTCCTTGATCGCCACCTTGTTCATCAGCTCGCGCCGGTCCTCGTCCATCTTGCGGGCGATGCGGTCGAGGACCGACTCGCTCCGCTGGACCTCGCCCTTTTCGGTGGTCCCGGTCAGGCGCCCCTCGTCGATCGATTCCACGAGCTGGTACCAGAAACCCTCCGTCAGCTCCTGACGGGCGTCCTGCCGCGCCATCTCCCTCACCGACTCCACGAAGGCCTGGTTGATGGCCCTCTCCCGGCCCTCGTCGCCCATATGGAGGAACTTGGGATCCGAGTAATCCACCGCCAGACGCGCCAGGGCCACGGTCCGGTCGTCGCTGCCGCCCGAGGGCTCGACGCCAAAGGTGATCTGGCTCCGGATGGCCTGGGCCGCGAAACGCCGGGCCGCGTACTCCAGGAGGTCCGAGCCGGGGAGCACCATGCCCACCGCGCCGAAGGCACCGAAGTTCTTGGTGTAGCCCTGTCCCACGGCCTTGAGCTCGCCCGGGAAGCGGGTAAGCCCCTCGAGGTTCTTCTCGTAGTTGTCCAGCTCCCCCGCCAGGTTGTCGATGATCGGCGTGAACACCTGGAGGTAGGCCGCGTCGGCCACCGCCGCCTCCACGTCGCGCAAGGCCACGTGGGCCGGCCGGTCGAACAGGAACGCCAGGAAGAAAGGGCGGGTCGTGACGTGGGAGATCCCCGGCGAGTTGCCGTCCCGGCAGTAGACGAACGGCTCGTAGGTGCGCCCCTCGTCTTTGACCTGCTTGTAGTCCAGCTTCGTCAGGTGCTCCAGCTCCTTCAGAGCGGCGTAGGTGTTGGCGTGGATGTCGGGGTGCAGCTCCGGCGCGTTCTTGTCCAGCATCAGCGTCGAGAGCAGGAGGTTGCCGATCACCCGCGGCTGCCAGTTGAGCTCCGCGATCACCGACTGGATCAGGTAGGCCATGGGCAGGAAGCTGCCCGAGCCCGTCCCCCCCGCCAGCGTGCAGACGAGATAGACGTTGTACTTGGGCGGTACCGCTTGCCGCCAGGTGATGCCCGGGCGCAGGCTCTCCTGAACGAGCTGCTTCAACCGCTCCCGGATCTCCGGCGAGTGATAGAAGAACCCGAGCCGCGACTCCACCCGGATCTGCCCGGCACCGGGCTTGAAGCCGGGCCGCGGCTGGTAGCCCTTGTCGAGCCACTGCAGCGCCTGCTCGTCTTTCGAACGGCGGAACCCCTCGATCACCCGCGCCTTGTCGAAGGCCGCGATGTTCAGCCGGTTGCCGGCAGGGACGTGCGCCAGCTTGTGCTGGTCCAGCTCGTTGGTATCCACCGAGACGAAGTGGGTCAGCGGCCGCAACTGGCTCTCCCAGTTCGGCAGCTTCGCCGCCCGCGCCGCGATGCGGTCGACGATGCGCGAGCCCGTCCCGCCCATGCCCAGGAACATCGTCGGGATGATCGTGCCCTGACCGCTGCGGTATTCATCAGCCATAACCATCTCCTTACCGGTTCCGGATCTCGAAAAAGAGCGTTCCGTGGTCGTTGCGGTAGATCACCCCGGAACGGACCGAGGTCTCCCCGGCGGCCACCTGTTCCCATTCGCCGTCCTGGGTCTGCCGCCACAGCGTCCCCCCGTTCATCGGCTGGATGCGCACCTGGTTGCGATGCGCCCGCAGCCGCGCCAGGGCACTGCCCGGCCTCGGGGTGAGCTCGAAATTGCCGACATAGGTCATGGAGTCGCGGTAGAAGCCGCTGCCCGAGCCGCGCGCTCCCCGAATGGGGTGGAAGAAACCCTCGCCCATGTCCGGCTCCGGGGAGATCTGGACGCCGATCCGCGGCGCGAAGCGCGACGGCGACCAGAAGCCGTAGATCACGAAGCCCGCGAGCGCCGCGAGCCCGACGGCCGCCAGCACCGGCCACCAGCACAGGAGCCAGGGATCGGGTACGACCTCGGCGGTGAGGGGAACCTCCAGCCGCCGCGGCTTGCCGTCCGGCCCGGTGCCCGCGACCACCACGCGGTGCACCTCGGACGGCTCGCAGGCCGCCGGGCAGCTCCCCACCCGCAGGCGCAAGGGCCAGCTCCGGGCTCCGCCATCCTCCAGACGGATCTTCACCGGCTTGCGGTCGAGCGGCAGCCAGCCCGCGGCGGTCTCCATCTCGAGCTGGCTGCCGGACGAGTCGAAAGCGCTGGTCACCTCCAGGTCGAACCCACCCTTGACCTTCGCGGTCGAGAGGTCGAGAGCGCCGGAGCCCGCCGAACCGCTCTTCAGACGGCCGAAGCGGACCGGTATGGACGCCCCGAAGTCGAGGCTCCCCAACACCTCCACCCGCACCACGCCCGGCGCCGCGGGGCTCCCCCCCACCGGCACCAGCTCCACGCTCTGCGGCCCCAGCTTCTTCGGCGTCCACGAGCCCTCGTAACGACGGGGTCCGCCCGCGCCTCCCCGATCGCGCAGCTCAGCCTCCGGCGAGCCGTCCACCTTGACGTCGATCCTCTCCGGTGGGACCCGCGGCGCGTCCGGCGCGCCCACGGGCTCCAGGTCGACCTTGAGCAGCACCGGCTCTCCCAGCGTGGCGCGCTGCGGCAGGGGCGGCACCAGGCGCCAGCCCGCCTTCATCACCTCCAGCTCGCCCGGCAGGACACGGTCGATGTTGCGGGTCTTCAGACGCATAGAAAGGCCACGCCTGCCGGTCCCCTGGAAGTCGTGGGACGCCGAGAAGATCCCGTCCCCGGGCGTCCGGTCGCCGCCGCTGCCGTCGTCGCGCAACGAGATCTCCTGGCCGTCGACCTCGATCGACACGCCGGCCCCGGGGACCTTGGCGAGGTCGCGCACCGGCTGGCCGGTCTCCGTGTCGTACAGCTCGGCCTCCAGCACGCTCGCCCCCTCGGCCACCTTGCCCGGCGAGATCATGCGTACCCCCAGCGTGTCCTCTTGGACCAGCACCCAGGCCGCGTCCTCCGACAGGCCCGGCGCCTGGAACCGCCAGCGGCCGGGGCCGGGTTTACCGAAGCGGACGATACGGTAGCCCCGAGTCTGACCGTCGAGGCCTAGGGTCTGGCCGCCGCCCCGGTGGTCGAGATCGAGGTCGGTCGCTCCCGGATTGCCCGCCCCCTGCTCCAGCCGACCGACAGGACCGTCGGCGGACACCACCAGGTAGGCCTCGCGGACAAAAGGATCGATCTCCACCTCGATGCCGCCCCGTACCGTGCCGGTCTGGACCTTCCGCGCGCCCAGGAACCGTTGGTACACCTCGGCCACGGCGTTGACCAGCTCCCTCGGGTTCTGGGCCGGAGTCGTAAGGTCGAACGCGGGATTGCTTTCGAACGCTCCCGTCGTGCTGCCGATGTTGACGGCCGCCACCACGGCACCGCTTTCGTGCAGCTTGATCAGCTCCCGCGTCAAAGGGTCCTCACACGGAGCCAGGCCGCCCGAGTCGGCGATCATCAGCAACATCCGCTTCTTTCCGGGATCGAGGCTCAAAGCCTGCATGGCCGTCCGGATGGCGGAGGCGAAGTCGTTGTTGCCATCGTAGGTGATCAACCGGTCGACGCCGCTCTTGAAGGCCGAACGTCTGTGGGTATCAAGCCGGACCGACAAGGCGGAGGATGGCCCCTCCGAGCAGGAAACCCAGAAAACGTTTCGCAAGCGCACCACCGTGAGCTCGTCGGAGTCGTCCAGAAGATCGGCGACGATCTGCGACAGTTGCACCGTGTACCTTTGGGGGTCCATCTGCACCATCGAGCCTGACGTATCGATGAGGATCGCCACCCGCCGTCCCGCGGCCGCCGCCGGAACGGTGAAGGCCAGCCCCAGGCAGACGAAAAAAAGAAACAGGCGCTTCATCGGTACTCCACCCGGATCTGGTGCTCGCTCTCCCCGTGGCGCAGGTGGTAGGTCCGGTGTACCGAGAGATCAGCCCAGCCGCCGGCTGTCTCCACGGGCTGGCCTTCCGGCGTCTCGACCCGCACCCCGCGAGCCGGCCGGAACCGGTACAGCCCGTCCCGCACCGGCCGCATCACGCCCAGCCGCTCGCCCCCGATCTCCGAGAAGACCGGCCGCTCCGGCACCAGTCCCAGGAAGCGGGCCGCCAGCGACGGCTCCGCCAGGGGCCGGGGCGCCGCGAGGGCCCGCGAATCCGAGCGGCCCACCGCCGCCCGCAAGTCCTCCGGCAGGTCCGGACGCCCGCGCAGGAACCAGAAGGCCGCCATCAGCCCCAGCAGCGACAGACCGGCCCACAGCCGCGCCTCCCACCGCTCGAACCCCGTCGGCGGCGCGATCAGGACTTTAAGAAGGAAGGGCTTCGTCACGCCGGGAGAGTCGTACGGGCTCTTGAGCAGTGTCAGCTCGACGGGCAGCTCATAGGGCTTGCCCGGATCTCCAGCCAAAGGCTTGCCCACCTGCACGCAGGCCTCGTGCTCGCCGAGCAACTTCTCCCGCGTCAGCGGCCGGCCGCTGGTCCATTCCGAGGCATACGGGGCTGGAGCTCCGCCGACGATCTCCAGAGGCAGGCCGTCCAGGCTCCAGGAGGCCCCCGCGAGTCCTCCCTTGGTCGGCGCGGAGGCCCCTATCACCGCCCGTAGCGAGTATTCCTTCTGCTCAGGCAGCCGGCCTTCCAACTCCAGCCGGAACCGGGCGCAGCCCCGCTCCCGGCGGCTCAGGGCCCGCATGGCGGACGCTCCTTCAGGGACAGCGTCTCCAGCCGGAGGCTCGGGAGAAAGGGATACCCAAGGATAGACGTAGATCTTGGGGGCTCGTGGACCTTGCAACGAGAACTGGACTTTCTCCCCTCTCTTGGCTATGACTTCCAAACGGCCGATGTAGTACTCCCTTCCCTCGTCCGGCTCCTTGAACTCTGAGGAGATCGAATAGATTCGGCCCCGCGTCTCCAATCGATCAGCTCCCGCTCGAGGGGCGTCGATCTCTCCGTCCCAGGCGAACTCCTGGCCGTTCCAATCGCCGTGAGGCTGGTAAGTTAGATCGACCTGTCCAGGATCTCCGGGACCGCTTGCGGGACGCACCAGGACTTCCAATGGCGACTTCTGGCCTTTGCGCCCCATCACCCGGGTCACCTGGCTTCCTGCCTGGGTAGGCAGAACCTCCAGAGTCACCGGCATGGGCCGGAGCACGGCCACGGTGGCCCCCGGCGCCGTGGCGTCAATGGGATGGCCGCCGGGCCTGGGCGCGAGCACCCACGCCATCTGGTAGCTCGCCCGCGTCTCGCGGCCCTCCCGGATCCCGTCGGCCATGTTCACCGCGCCCCCCTGGGGCGTCCGCAGCACCAGGGACGGCGGATTGGGGTCCCTACGGAAGAGGACGACCGCGACCCGGTCGGGCGCCGTGCCGGCGGCGAGATCGAGAGGCCCCGCTGGGAGTGTCCTGACGGGGTCCTGAACGTAGCCGAAGCTGCGGGAGAAGATCTGCATCATGTTCTCCAGCAGCCGGCTCCCATCCGGGTCCGCGAACACCTTCCCCAGGCGATCCCCCTGCACCAGGCGGTCGAAGAAGTCCTGGTTGGGATAGGCCTGCGGCCCGAAAGCGAGGACGTACAACCGGATTGACGCCTTCGCCAGCCGCGGCGCCAGCTCCTCCCGGATCAGCCGCTCCTCCTCCTCCCGGGTATCCGGTTCCGGCAGACCATCCGTCACCAGCACGATCACTCTCACGTCGAAAACCCCACCAGGAGTCGCTTCGAGCTCACCGATCGACTCCAGCAGGCCCGGGTAGAAGTAGGTCATCTGCGCGTCGTAGCGCAGGCCCGTGAGGCTGCGGGCCAGCGCCGCCCGGTCCCGGAGATTGGCCCGGACGCGCGGCCCCGTACCGGTCGGCGGCGGGTCCGACTCGTCGTTCCAACGCTGCGTGGGATGGAAGGGGAGCACCTCGAAGCTGTCCCCCAGCGTGGAATTGGTCAGCGCCAGGTCATAGAGCAGCAGCGTCGAGAGCGTGGCTAGCCGCGGGTTGTCATAGCGCCGCATCGACTGCGACGTGTCCAGCACCACCCGCACGTGGGTGTCCGCCGAAGCCGGTGCGGCCAGCGCGAGGGCGCAGAGCGCTCCCAGGACAAGCCGCCGCATCATCCCTTCCCCGCCCGCGAGGAGATCCGGAAGAACGGACCGCTCTCTCCGATGCGATAGACGTCCCCGCCCCGCGCCCTCCGGCCCTCGCCCTCCACCGACTCCCAGTCGCCGTCCAGGGTCTCGCGGAACAGCGAGCTCCCTCGGCCCGGCTTGACCCGCGTGCCCGCCGGCTCGGCGAACAGGCTGGCCAGAGCTCCGCCGGGATTGCCGGACAGCCGGAAGTTGGAATGCAGGAAAGCCCGGGCGTTGCGGTAGAAGCCGATCCCCACGCCCTTCCACTGGGCCACCGGCTGCGGCGTCTGCTCGTCCAGTTCCCGCCGGTCCGGCACGAACGCCACCGCCAGCGACGACTGGAACCGCTTCGGCAGCACGAACCCGAGGATGACGAAGAGCACCAGCAGGATCCCGAGGATCAGGAGGATCAGCCAGCCCCAGCGCTCCCAGAACGACAGCCCCTGCACCTGCCAGCGCAGCTTCACCGGCGCCGCGTGCCGGGCGTCCTTCGTGCCCGCCACCCGCAGCTCCAGCCAGGGCTCGCCCGCGGCGGACGAAGAAGGAGCCCGCCGCGAGACCTCCAGGCAGACCTCCAGGGCATCCTTCGGCGCAAGTCCCCGGGCCGGGCCGCCGGGCCGTAGGGCGCCAACCGGCAGCCGTACCGACAGCTCGTGTCCGGCCGCCGGCTCCCGCAGCTCCCGCAGCTCGAACGGAACCGCACCCTGGTGCTTGCCCGCCAGACGCACCGGCCGGCACGACGACGTCCCCGCCTTCAGCGTGCCGAGATCCACCTCCACCGCGCCCGAGGACTCGAAAGTCCCGGCCACCTTCACGACCGCGTCCACCGTCCGGTCCAGCAGCGGGCTCACGGCCCGCATCTTCACCCGGGCGTCGCCCGGGTTCGGGAACTCTGTCCAACCTGAAAAGCGGCCGTCTCCCCGCTTCACATCGCCGTTGGCGCCATCATCCGCGAGGGCAACCGACCGTCCCTCCACCAGGACCGTCATCCGCGTCTCACCCAACACCCGAGGGTCGATCACCAGCGCGCCGCTCGTTCCCGAATGGAGGCCGGCAACCAACAGGGTCCTCGTCCCCGCCATGGCCGTCCGCGGCGCGAGCAGGGCCGGAGCCAGAGCCGACCTCTGCACCACCGCGTAGGACACCCCTGGCCCGCCGCCCTGAGCCTGCACCGTCCACCGCCCCGCCATGGGCCGCTCCAGATAGGCCACCCGATAGGCGCCGGCTCCCGGCTGGGAGTCCCGAGCGTAGTCGGCACGCACCACACCTCGAGGACTGGAAAGCGAGACCTCGCCCAGCGATTCGTCCCCGTAAACCACGATCCAGGCCTCCCGCACGTCCGGCTGCATCTCGAACGACGGGGCCGCCGCCACCTCGTTGTCGATCTCGTAGGGGGCTTGAACCACCCGCCGGAACGCGCCTGCGAAGGCCTTCATGATCTGCGCGGGATTGCTCACCTGCCGCGCTTCGAGCCCGGCCTGCCGCACGAGGCTCAGGTCGCTGCCGAACACCACCGCCTCCACTACCGTACCGGTCGCCTTCATCTCCTTGATCGCTTGTAGGGTGGAAGGAGGATCGTCGGCGCGGCCGTCCGAAAGCCAGATCACCGCTCGCGGCACCTTGCGCTTCCCGTGCTGATCAAAGAGTCCTTGCGCTGCCGCAAAAGCCAGTCCGAACGGGCTGTTGTTCCCGACCTGTGCAAGATGGCCGTCCAGACTTTGCTTGTAACCGGCATCACCTCGCGCGGGACGAACGAGCGCGCCGAATCTTCCCTTCCGGGCCTCTGCCATCCAATCCGTGGTCTGCTTGACCTCCTGGCACTGTTGTCCGGGATGGTCCTCGCACGGAATCATCCGCCCGGTCAGCCGCCTGGGCAGGAGATTGGCGTCGGCCACGAGATCCATCAGCCGCACTACGGAGAGGTCGCCCGGCACGATGTCGGAGAACAGCTTGGCCACCAGCAGCGAAGTCCGCTCCGGGTCCATGCCCGGCTCCTTCATGCTCAGCGACGTATCGACGATGACCGCCACGTCGGCCGCCGCCTTGTCGTCCTGGGCCGCGGCCTGGTAAGGGCCGGCCAGGATGCCGGCGGCGGCGAGCGCCGCGCCGTAGATCCACAGTCTCTCGATCGAACCCCGCTGCATGGGACCTCCTCGTCTCCGGTCACTTGGAAAGACACCCGGAAGGGGGATTTGTTGAGGTGGGCCGCGAGGGGGGCGTCACAGCATCGAGGTGAAGCCCCCAACTATTCCGTGATCTTGCCGAGGTACTTGAGCTTGGCGTGTTCAACATCCTCTACCAAGGCAACCAGTGCATCCTGGCTCAGACCTGTCACAGAGACCTTGATCGACTCACCGGGTGAAGAAATGGCAAGCACCATAGTGCGGGAGAGAAAGTACGCCGCGACGAGCACGGCAGCGACGGCAAGCGGCCCATACGTCATGCTCTGGTCTCCATTTTCCTGAAATCGCAAGGCGCCAAATCCAGATGCGACCACCGCCAGCAGCAGTAGGATGGGATAGCTTTTCGAGATAATTCCACACGAGGAGACAGCGTCTAGCGTAATCCCAATGACCTGAGTGGTGCCGGACACCCTCTGATCGTAGCGCACTCGATGTGTCGTCAGCGTCAAGTGCTTATCGCTGGTTTCTGAGACGGGCGATTCGCCCGGGAATAGCTTCATTGGCGCCTCCAGCGAGTTGTATATTCTATACTTAAGTAAATTTTAGCCTCAATCCCTGAAATTCCCATGGAGAACTTGGAAAAAGCCACCACCCTCAAACTTGAGCAGCTCAGTGCTGAGGGAAACATGTTGCCTTCAAAAAGCTCATGCCACGATGAGAAAAACCAAGCCGTCTTTCGAGAGCGTTCACTCCTGCAGGATAGCCTCTGGATACCGCTTCTTAACCTCTGCGCCTACCTTGGCTATTACCCGCCGCTCAAATCCGTCGTTCATGATCTTCACAATGAAAAAGATGACTCCAGGGAGCACACAAAACAGGAAGCCGACAAGAACTACTGCCGTAGCTCGATTGGTGCTGCTCAACTCAATTATAGTTTGCTGCCCCTCTTCTCCGGCCTTAACCAGGATCCGCCGGAATCCGGTGGTAATTCGGCTTGAACTCTTGCCGAGAAAGACAGCTGCCTCAAAAGTTGCGGGGGCATCATTGATGATCTTCCAATTCTGGAATCGGTCAGTTTTCAGCGCGGTTCGCAGGAACTTGCCGCCCACCTTAGAATCCATGTTTTCCTGGTAGACAAGATTGGGCAATTCTTCGGAAACAAATTCCCGGTGCTGGGTGAATGTACCTGGCAGGATAATTCGCATTTGACTCCTTCTCAGTGGCCTTCAGTGTTCGTGGTCCCCGTGCCTTGCTCTGCCGTTCCCGTCCGTTCCGCGAAAAGAAAGCGCCGAACCTCCCCCGATCCTTCAATGGCCTGCATTATTGAAGACCCTAGATTGAGGGGATTTGTTGAGCCAGCGTAGGAGCGTTCAGTCAGATCGAAGGCCTATCAGAGTAGTGGAGCAGCAAGACCGCAAGACGACGAGGCTTCTTCACCGGCCATCCCCGGTGAGGACGAACGCGGCCCAATGGTAGGGATGCGGGAACTTCCTGCGGGTCTCCGCCTGGGCACGCCTCAGCGCTTCAGCCCGCTCTTTGCCCTTGCGCAGGTGGGTGTAGAACCTCTCCATGAGCAGAGCCGTGGATTCGTCGTCGACGTTCCACAGGCTCGCCATCACGGCTGGCGTCCCAGCATAGAGGAAAGCTCGGGTGAGCCCCTCGATCTCGTCTCCGGCCGAGAGCCGCCCCATCTGCGTGCCGCAAGCGCTGAGGACGACCAGGCCGGTCTTCGAAAGATCGAGGCCGAAGACCTCATGCATTTCCAGGCTGCCGTCGTGCCCTTCGTCAGGCGCCAGTTCGACCCGAGTGAACAAGGGGTTTACTGGATTCAAGGTCGCATGCGCCGCCAGGTGCAGGATCCCAGCCTCGCCAGCTCGGGCTGCCACGGCGCCCTCCGTGGCGGCGCTCCCCACCAGAGGCTCGGCGCCGTACAGCCGGGCCACGGCCCGCGCCTCCTCGGCAGCGTAGGGCAGCGAGCCGTCCGGATCTCCGGCAATCAGGACTGGTCCAGCAGGGACTGCCGTCCGCGCCCGCGCAAACTTCAGGGCCGTGGCGCTCGGCGAGAAGCTGAGCGTGTAGGTGTCGCCGAGATAGCGCCGTCCCTTCTCTTCCCACAAGGCGGCGAACGGCAAGAAATGCAATACGCCATGGGGCACGATGACGACGTTGCGATGGCGGATGTGGGAGGCGAGAGGCGCGAGCAGGTCACGATAGAGCGCCGCCGCCTGGGCGCGGAATGGCTGGCGGGATTCGATCAGACTGCGGAACTCGGCGACATGGATACGGAGATCCCCTGCGGTGACTGGGAGCTTCGCCATCGCGAAGTGCCCGCGATCGATCACCCAGGCGAGGACCCGACCGCTCTCGTCCCCAGAAACAAAATATTCGATGAGCGAAGTCTCACCGTCCAGTACTTGTGCTTGGACTTCCTCCAAGCTGAGCGGGTCCACACTCACGATGTCTGCGTACTCTGGATTCGTGGCCTTTAGCTGGATGCGAAGCTCGTCCCAATCCCTCCCGACCTGCTCCAGGGAACGCTGCAGGTTCTCCAAGCGTTCGCGGCTCTGATCTGCGATAGCCTTCTGTTGCTCTTCGCGCAGGCTTCGCTTCAGCTCGGTGATATGTAGTCTCAGTCGCCGCTCTTTCTTCACCAGCTCTGGATCGCCTCTCCGGCCCGCATCGATTCTCTGGTTGCCTATTTGATCGATGAAAGCCCGAGATCGAGCCTCTTCGGCACGGCGAAAGGCCTCGTCGGGCCTGCCGGCGAAAAGGCTCACATCGACGCCAATGGCCAGCAAGCCGGAAAGCCGGTCGTAGAAAGGAGCCCGTAACTCATTCACGGTCACTCCTTTCCCCCACTGTTCCACCACGGAAATCGACCGGCCTATATCCTGGATGGCTCCTTCCGAATCACCCGCGATCAAACGTTCAAACGCCCCCAGACCTCCCGCATTGATCTGCGACACGTTCAATGGCCCTGACGACGACTCTAGAGGCTGGATATGCTCCCGGATGGCGCCGCCCAACTCGTCGAGCAATTGTCTAGCATGGACCCCATCGAGTTGCCCCCCAACCCCGGCCTCTTGGCGTGCGGTATCGAGAAGTCTGTCAGCTTTCAGCTTGAACTTCACCAGACCCGAAAGGTTCGCGATCAAGCTCTGAAGCGGTCCCAGGCTTTTGCCATCTCCGCCAGACATTTGAAGGGCAAGGGCTGCCTCAAGCTCTTTCTCCGCCTCCTCCCTTCTCCCCAACTCGATCTCGCATGCGGCCAACATGATCCGCATCAGTGCCTCTGCGCCCTGGTTTCCGGACTCGATCCAGAAGGAGAGGCTCTTGCGAGCAAGGATAGCCGCATCCTCAAATCTCCTGGCCTGAAAAAGAATCCATAACTGGTGGAGATCCTCGACTCCCTCTATGAATTCGAAGCCAACGGGCTTCTCTGCTCCCTGGCCCTGACGGCCTGCCAGGGACCGGTTTCCGTCCCGCCCCAAAAGACTATGAATACCAGAAATGAACTCAAATACAAGATTATTCCTAAGCGGGCTTCCTGACTCCGCGTAGAGTTTCTCCGCTTCGTAGAAGGAACCAAGAGCTTCCTGCAGCTTACCTTGGAAAAATTGGATCGAGCCGCGAGTCGCGAGTAGATCCCCTTCCGCTTCCGGATCGACCGGCAACCGGCTCCGCAGAGACTCGGCTTCCGCCAGGAAGGAAAGAGCTCGTGCGGAATCATCGCTGTCAGCAAGCGCGATCGCCAGTCGAAAAAGAGATACCGCCTCGCGCTCCGGATCTCCGCTGCGCCAGATCAACCCGCGGGCTCGACCGAACTCTTCAATCCCATCCTCCTCCTTGCCTTGAGCGAACCGGATCGATCCCAAAATCTCGTGCGCTTCTGCCGCACGAACTTCCCCCTCTTCCTCGTCAACAAAGGGTAGTAATCCCAGTGATCTCTGGAGACTGATTTCGGCTTCCTCCACCTCCCCCAGCTCCAACTGCATTCTAGTCAGTTTGAGGAGATGCCTGGCGATGGCCTCCGGGTCCTTCTCCCGTTCAGACTGACAAAGCAACTCCTCATAGTGGGCTTTCGCCTCCAGCAATCTGTACCCGGAAGCCAGCCTCTGAGAGGAGAGCTCCAATTCGTCCTCCGGATCATCGTTCGAGAGCACCTGTAACAATGGAGGCATTTCCATGAAAGTCGTCAAAGCCCCCAGAGCATCGTCTGAGTCTGCGAGGCATCGCAGGCGCAGCAAGAGAGAGCGTAGCTCGCCGGCGGGAAATCCAGCCCTTTGATACAGGGCACGGACGTTTTTCAGCAAGGGTAGTCCCTTCTCACAGGTCGCAGACCGTATCAGTGAATCCGCCTCGGAGAAGAGCTGATCCGCTTCGGCGAGGGTGTTCTCGCTGACCCGCCGCCGCTTGCGCGCGAAAGACTCCAGGAAGTCGAGCCGCGCAGCCATCGCCCGAGTGATGTAGTCCATGTAGTTCGGTGGAGGGCCTTCGTGAGAAAAGTTTCCAGGAACAGAAACGCTGGCAAGTCGTTCGTAGGTATCTGCCAGTCCCATGGAATCTTTCGCCTGCTCGTAGGCTTCGGCGGCAGCCAGCCATTTCGCCCGGGCTTCCTTCATACGCCCTGACCGATAGAGCCGATCCCCATCCCCCAGCAGGAACGTGGCGCTGCGGCGATACGCGGCGCGAGGGCTCAGCCCAGCCACCGGTACGACCGAATCACTCGTATCCGCTGAGCTCACAGGAAGCTCGGCCGCCGGAGCTTGCGGGGTCCATGTTGACGCTTTCGGGGCTGCGGACAAGGGCAGATTGATTAGATTTTTTCGAGCCGCGAGCTGATTCCGGAGTGCGTCCGTATTCCGCACCTCTCCCAGCAACTGATCGGCGCGCCCATACAAGACCTCAGCTTGTTCTGCCTTCCCCCTTGTTGCGAGCAGACCGCCAAGATCAAGAGCCACAAGGGCGGCCTGCCAGGGATCTCCAGCCCGCTCAAATTCTCCCAGAGCCCCACGAAGGAGAGCCTCGGCGGTGATCCAGCGGCCGAATTCTCTGTCCTCGATAGCGCGCAGATACCGCATCCGCGGCCCCGCATCGACCTTCCCTTGGAGCGCGCTCCCAATGCGCTGGAATTCAAGGACAGTTCCAAGAATCTCCATAGCTGCCAACGGATCGTTTACCGGAGGCAGGCAGCGAAGGCGGCCGGCCAAGCTGCTCAGCTCACCCAAGGGTGATCCGGCCAAGCCATACTTCTTGCCTGCCTCTACGAATAAAGGCAATGCATCGGAGCACTTCCCAGAGGCGGCAAGTCCGGAGGCGCGGTGAAGCAACTCGTGGGGCTCCTGCAAAGGGCCGTGATTGGCGGGATCCACTGAGCCAGCCACTTCGCTCATGAAGTTTCCCGCAGCCACCATTCCCTGACGAAAGTAATCGGCCGCATGGAGCATCGCCTCCGGGCCAGTCAGGAGATTAGACTGGTACGAAGCACCAACCAGAAACAAAACCTCTATTTCTCCAAGGGGGTAGCCCGCTCGGCGGTAGGCCTCCACTGCGGCCAGCCACTTCTCTCGCGCTTCCTCGGCTCGCCCTTCTTCCTGAAGCCGTTCTCCATCCTGCTTGAGGGCCGCCGCCTCACGCAGTGCCTGCAGCTCCGGGCTGTAGGCAGGGATCGGCGTGAACGGCGAGCTGGCCGCCGGACAGGCAACCAGCGTACCGAGAATCAGCAAAGCCGAGGTAACGGCAGATCTCCAATGGGTCATGAGCTGCTTTCCACCGGTCAGCCCTACCCCTTCGCCACCAAGTCGAGAGCTGGATTGTTTCTTACGACCACAGTCTTCGCCCACTTGTCGCCAAAGCGCCTGCGCTCCGACGAAAAGACCATGCAGGCGTCAACAAAGCCGAAAAACGGAATGACAAGACTGAGTTGGCGTACGATCGCCGCTCCATAGTCACCCTTGATCGGCTTACCGGTCTCCAGGTTGATGACTCGAAGGCCCAGCACCTTCTTGCCGACGCTTTGCCCTCCGAGGAATGGCAGAGCATCCTTCGTCCAGGTGTAAAGAATCGCCCAAATCCAGCCTGCTATGGGGATGAAGGCGGGCACTCCCGCCACGATCACATCCAGAAAGCTGGCGAGAAAGCGCTGGCCCGCAGAAGCGAGCTCATTCGCAGGGGCGGGAAATCTCGATTCTGCCGAGACGATGTTAGGCGTTTCCTGTGGCTGCGACATTTCTGGCTCCATTCCAGGTGATAAGCCCCACCATTGGGGATTACGCAAACGCGTTCCGGCAACCAGGCCTCATCGACCAACTCTCCTCATGCTGCGGCCTTCTCCTCTTCAGCCGCCGCAGCCTTCATCGGATCTCTTTCCTCCCGAAGGAAGGAAAGAAGTACGTTGAAGAACACCACCATCAGAAAAACTTCGAAGAAATTGGCAATTGTAGTGATGAACTTGGCATAGGCCGAGATCGGAATGATATCTCCGTAGCCTGTTGTGGTGATCGTATAGACGCCGAAGTAGATGTAGTCTAGGAGGCTGAGGTCCTTGCCATGGTCGCCATCCGAGCGCAACAGCAAAGCTTCTACAGCCAGCCTCTCCTCCCTGCTCCTCTTCCTTCCATCGAAGTGGCCCTGTTCGCTTGCAGAAGGCAGGGTAAGCCATTCGATGCTGCGGCTCCACTTCCGTTGCGTGTCTTTCCTCTCCAGGCGTGAAATGAGATAAACCATGACCTGACTTATCCGAGCGAGAGAAAGCTCGAAATTCGATCCGTAGGAGCCAGACACGGGGAGATCGTCTGAGTATCCAGCGAGCACGACTCTTACATGGCCCCTCTCGGACTGCTTGATGATCTCGTCTGCCAGTGCGTCAAGGTTGATCGCGTTGTCTGCCCTTCGATTTTCAATCGGAGTGACGTCATTATTGGCATTGAACGTATCTGGAGAACCTTCCTCCACTTCTACGGCGGCAGAGCCTGGAGCAAACAAGATTTTGAAGGACTCCGTCCCCTGCTCTTCCCCGCCAGTATGATAGTTCTCTTCGGCCTGGCGCTGCTTGTCATATGGATGGTCGCCATCGTTAGCCTTTGTAGGTCCGATATCTTCGGCGTAGAGCGCAAGTTTGGCGTGGTTCAGCCGCAAATCCTGATCATGCAGTGCGAGGGAAAAGCTCAGAAAAACAGTGATGAATGTGAAGATCGTCAAAAAAAAGCAGACCACCAGAAATGGCTGATCGCGGAGTAACGTCCTGAATTTGGTGCCTTTTCCGTCAGCCATGCCCATGATCAGGCTGGTCACCCAGAAGACCACCGCTCCCAGGAACAAGGCGAACCCAAGACCGGTTACTGCGGCCAGCCCGAGCACGCCCTTGCAGATGTCCCGGAACGTGAAGGCCAACCAGAGAAGAACCTGCCAAGCGAGGGCCGGCAGGAGGAGCAGCGCCCCCTTGGCCCAGAAATCAGAATTCCTCCTGAGCATCAGGATGACGACCGGCACCTGAAGCAGAGGCAAGCCCAGGATCGATGTCACGTACAGCCACTCGAGTTCCCTCGACCCCTTCGCATAGTGAAAGCCGGTCACCAGGAAAGCCGCCAAGACAGCCGCGGCGAAACCCCAGATAAAGATCTCCAGATGGACATCCGGCTTTCTAGCATGGTGCTCGACAGCGGGCGAATGCACGACCTCCGGGTTCATGGCCACACAGCCTCCTCACTTTGTAGAGACCAGATTCGAGGAAAGTTGTGTAGGCAGTCAACGAAAGAGTGGAACCGCTCCATCAGAAAGGGCGGTGGACCGGTCGTCCACCTGCCACAGGCTGGCGAGGGCACCCTGGCGCCGGCTTGGAAGGCATGGGGCAAGCCTGTAAGTTCGTCTCCCGCGGAAGCTTCGTCGGCCTGGTTCCGGCACGCCTCTCTTCCTCAACAAAACACCAGCCGGCGGTGTCGTTTAATGGGGATGACGCCGGATCACCAAGCGGGTGCGCGCCCGGAGTTACGGACTCTCCCGTCTCTCAACCCCTTCGTCTTCCCGGCCGAGACCAACGGATGGTTTCGGATGCTGGTGCTCGTGGCCCTCCTCGTGGGCCTCAACACCGGGTTCCTCACCGCGCGGCGGATGCATGGCGCTGATGACCGCGGGGAGAGGAAGAAGCTCGACGCGATCCTCGCCGAATGGATGGGGGACCGGGACCTGCGCGACTTCAGCGAAGAGGAGATCGAGGCTCTGGGCCGGAAGCTTTCACCTGTCGTCCGGCAGATTCTGGGGCGGCGGCTCTCCAGCCTTGCCGTGCCAGCGCTCTTCGGGCTGTTCCTCCTCACCTCCGCCACGGCGATCTATCTCGACCATCCACGCCGCTTCCGGCGGCGCCATCGCAGCCAGCCTCTGCGCGAAGACGAAGCTCCCACCGTGGTCCGCTATCTGGAGCGCTGTACCGGGATTCTCGGCCTGCCGGCCCTGGAGGTGGAGCACAGGGACGGTTATGGAAACGAAGCTCAGGCCTTTGGCCTGCGCAGCCGCGAGGTGCTGCTCTTCCATGGCGCTCCAGACCTGCTCGAGAAATCATGGGGCGATCTGTCAAAAGCCATCGCGCTGCACGAAATCGGTCACGTGAAAAACGGCGATACCCAGGCCCCGCAGCAGAGCAAGGCCGTCTGGGCCGCTCTGACGGCTTTGCTCATCCTGGCGATGGGGATGTGGGCGTGGTTTTTCCTGCTCGACCTTCGAAGGAGCTACCGGACAGGGGGAGCCACGGCGGCTCTCTCCCTGCTCGGGGACATCGGGAGGTCGGTCCCGCATTTAGGCTGGCGCATGGCCGCCATGCTGCTGCTCATCAGGCTGATCTGGGTAGGACTGGTCCGCACCCGCGAACTCTACGCCGACCGGCGGGTCGCCTCCTGGGGATCGGAGAGGACGTTGGACCGGATGCTGCGGCTGCCCGAGCCCGGCAACTTCTGGGAACGCTCCCGGTGGTGGGAAGCCGCCTGGAGCCGCTGGGGGGAATTGGATGGCTGGGAGAGGGTAGCCCGGACCGCAGATTGGATGGGACGGTGGATCGAGCCCCTCTACAGGCCTCACCCCACCAACCTGATACGGCGGGAGGCTCTGAAGGATCCAGCCCGGTTGTTTCGGGTCTCTCCCGTCCTGTCCTTTGTGACTGGAGTGCTGCTCTCCATCCTCACTGTCAATCTGATCTTTCCCATGGCTGAAATTGTGTCCGACGCTTCGCTCGGGGTCTCGGCGAAACTGTGGGGCGACCTGGCGCCCGGCTTCGTCTCGATCCCTCCTCCTTGGGGAAAAAGGCTCCTGCTCTCCATCGTGGCGGCCCTGAACCTGGGCAGCACTCTCCTCGTCCTCCTCTTGCCCCTGATCATGGTTTCGTATCTGACTGCCGGGACCCTCGGCACGCAGGTACAGAAGGAGGCGGTCGCCGATCTGGCAATGGAGCGCTCCCACGCCTGGGGTTATGGACGCCTGCTGCGCCCTGCCGCGCTGCTTGCCTTGGGTGTCGAAGCCGGCTTTTTCGCCGCGCCGTTCAACACGGGCCAGAGGTTCCCGTCCGGAGTCGGGCTCCTGATCCTGTGGCTGGCCGGCCTGACCTCTTTCACCTGGCTCTGGCTGGTCTATGTACGGGCCCTCACCCGCTTCACGATCGGCCTGCACGCCGGGACCAGCCTTCCCCGCAAGCTGGGCAGGGTCGTGAACGGAGCGGCGGTAACGCTTCTCGCCGTTCTCTACTGGCCTGCCGGGTTCGCACGTCTGGCATTCCAAGACCCCCTGTGGGACCGGCTTGGGCGTCTGGCTCCCCGCACCGATCCAAGAGAGACCTTCGTCTATACGTTCGTCATGACGGGGATCATTCTGGCCGTCTTCGCCGTCGTGGTGTACGTGATCTGGGCGGCCGTATCCCTGGCGGTCGTTGCCGTCCGGCTGCGGCGCTGGCACGTTTGCTGTCCCTCGTGCGGCGATCCGGTGGACGCCGGCTTCGCCCTGGGGAGGTGCTGCACGTCCTGTGGCGCGCTGCTGGCAGCCTGGGCCTATGCGGCTCCCGCCTTCGATCCTGGGAGCGCAGTGGAAAGGAGCGGTCCGTGAGCCCTTCGAAAGTGCTCGCCTTCCTCCTCGGGCTGGCCGGCATCGCGGGCGTCCTGTTCGCCGGTCTCATGGCGACCGGGCCCTTTCTGATTTCAAAAGACGTGAGCCCGCCACCCTTGCTGGCTGGGGCAGGCCCCGGATGCCTCGCGCTGATGCTGTTCGCCGTGGGTGCTCCTCTCTTGTCGGTACCCGGGCTTCTCGGGCTCGGCCTCTGGGCTCTCGTGGTCCGCAAGCAGGACGACGCGGCCACCCGGGAGCTCCTCACTTTGCCCGAGCGTGAGCTCGACCTCCAGGTTCGGCTCGACGGCGTCACTCGCCGCCTGGCCGAGCCGGGGGCGGATGCCGCGAATCTGGAACTGGAGATCCCGCGATGGATGCTGGGGCTCGATCCCCAGCGGCAACGGCGCCTCCTGCGTTTCCTTTCCCAGTGCGGCCTCAACGTCCCCGGGCGCTGGCCCGATCCTCCCCTGGCCTCCTCCTCCCCGGAGCATGGCAACGGATGTGTCCGCGTGCTGGCCCTGGGCCTGATTGTGTTCGCGGCTCTCTGTCTCCTCTGGAGTTTTCTGACCGCCCTCACCCATCTCACGACGGACCCCCTGCGTCCGTTGAAGATCGAATCGGGGCCAAACGAAGCCCTTTTCGGATCTCTGGGTTGCCTGATCCCCGGAATCACGGCCGCATTGGGAGGTCTGGGGCTGAAGTGGATGCTGTGGAGAGCAACCCGCCGGCAGCGGCAGAGCAGGGACCTTCAGGACCACGTCCGCCAAGTGGTTTCGGAAGGCTGTTTCCGCAGGATCGAAAGGATCCTGGGCAGCGGGACTGAGGACATCCGACCCTTGGATGAGGCTGCCGCCCGGATGGCACAGGCGGAGCTGATCTGTAGCCTGTCAGAGCTGGACGGTCTCTGGAAAGGGCGCCTGATGGCCCGCCTTCATATGGCGGGCCTTCTTTCCCGTTTGTCTCCCAGGGGGCTCGACCTCCAAGGTGTCGTTCTGGCTGGGATGGATCTCTCGGCGGTGGCCCTCGTCGAGGCGAACTTGTCCGGTGCCTTTCTCGGCAGGGCATGTCTCGTCCGCGCCAACCTCCATGGCAGCCGTCTCCAAGCGGCCGATCTGAGTTCTGTGGAAGCCGGTGAGGCGAACCTGCGGCATGCCAATCTGCGAGGAGCAAAGCTGCACCGCAGCAACCTACAAGGAGCTGATCTCAGCTTTGCTGAGTTGCAGGGGGCCAATCTCTGGCAGGCCGACCTCACGAGAGCTGACCTTTCCGGGGCGCGAGTCACCACCGAGCAGCTCGCAGCCGCTCGCACTCTCGCGGGTGCGACGCTTCCGGAGATTCACGAGACCCTATGAAGCCCGTCAGCCGCGGCGTGTGGATTGAGCTTACTTCTCTGGGTCTGTTCCTGATCGCCTTGCTTTGTTTTCTACTCGCGGGGATTGGAATGGCCAACTTCATCGTCCATGAGATGCTGCCCAACGAGCCGCCCATTAAGGCGCACGGAATGGAGGTGGGTTGGAAAGAGATCCTGGTAGGCGTCCTCTCCATGATCGTTCCCGGAGCGACCTTTGTCATGGCGGCCTGGAGCCTGAGAACTCTGCTCGTAGGCGAGTATGGAGCCGAAGAATGAACGTGATCGATTTCCTTGCCATTTCGTCAAATCGGGAAAACGCCCTGGAAGCCGTGCTCCGCATCCAGCGGGAGGTAGCTCCCGAGGAGGCAGAGGTGACGAGCAGCTACGCCAGTCCGCTCATGGAATTGGCCGCCCGGGGTGAGTTGCCTGCCGCCAATGCCTCCCAGGACTCGCTTCGCTTCGGCGCCGCCGACTGGATGCTCATCCCCATCCTCTTCATGGTCATGGGAGCCCTGCAGCAACGCCTGAGCACCGAAAGTGAGACAATCACTGAGGCCGAGGTCCGCACCTGGGTCCTCCGCAGCGGCTCGCCGGGGGCACGCAAGCTCATTCCGGAGCTCACGCGGTCTCTTCAGAACGCCTTCCGCGATATCCTCCTAGCCGGGACCGGCCCTTGGAGAACCCCGAAGAAGGATCCTCGCAAGGAGCGGTGGACCGACATCTCCTGCCCGCGCCAGGTGTGGAAAGAAACGGCGCGATTCAATCTCGTGGTGCGGCTGGTCCTGGGACCGGTACCACAAAGCGTGGCCACCACCAGCCTGGATGTGGAGCCTGGAGAGACGGTCCGTGTCGACCTGCAGGCGCCCGCGTTCGAGATCCTCGGTGATTCGTGGCAAGGAATCGACATCGTTTCAGGCCAGGACAGTGCGCCTGCCGTTTTTGACCTGCGCCCTCGTGAACTGGGGAATCAACGCCTGACCCTGAGCTTCTTCCAGGCAGGCCACCCTCTGGGTGCGGTCACCGTGCCGGTTGAAGTGGTCGAACAGCCGGTCCCTGAAGCTCAGACCCGACTGCCTGCTCCCATTCTCTTCCTCGAATCGGAAGCGCCCCCTCCGGACCGTGTGTTGCTGATCGCCTGGCACCCGGAAATCTCGACCCTCGCCTTCACTCTGATCCAGGGTGGAGGCTCCTCATGGTCGAGGTTTCCTCCCTTGCGGGTCCAAAGAGAGCCCGCAGCCTGGGCGGATCCCTACTTCCAGACCTTGGACGGTCTGGCAAGGCCCTCCAAGCCGGACGACCGGCGGATGGCCGCCGAGGAGCAGATCAAGATCCTGGGGCAGAACCTCTGGAAAGAGCTGCCCGAAGAGCTCCGCCACCTGTACGCGCGCGAGAGGCAAAGCTGGAAAAACGGCAGCCTGCTCATCTATTCCGATGAGCCTCACCTGCCGTGGGAACTGGTCTGGCCTCATGGCGCGGGGTGGGAGGATAAGGATCCTTGGTGTCTGACGCTGTGCCTCAGCCGTTGGCTGCGCCGGAACGAACAGGGGGACGGCAACTCTGGAGCTCCAGGCCGTCTCCCCCTCACGGCTCTCGCCTGCATCGCCCCGAGTGATGCCCATCTGCCGGCAGCTCAAAGAGAGAGCATGTTTCTCCGGAACCTTCTGGGCCCCTTGGGCGTCCGGGACGCCAGCCCATCCGAGCCCACCTCGAGGGGGGTCATGGATCTGTTGAGGTCGGGCTCCTACGACTGGCTGCACGCCTCAGCTCACGGCAGTTTTTCGGTCGACTTCCCCAATCATTCCTCCGTGCTCTGGTTGCAGGGTGGCGAGGCACTCACGCCTCGGCATCTCGTCGGCCCGGAAGTTTCGGATCATCTACGGCAGGTTCGTCCTGCTTTCTTTTTCAACGTCTGCCATTCAGGCCGCCTGGGATGGGACCTCACCGGCCTAGGGGGATGGGCGGACCGCCTGATCTCCGACGGTGCCGGCCTGTTCCTGGGTCCCCTCTGGAAAGTGGAGGACCAGACAGCCTCGAAGGTGGCCGAGAAATTCTACGAGTGCCTCCTCGGCGGGAAAACCGCCGCCGAAGCCGCCCGGGAAGCGCGCATCGAGGCTCGGCGAGTTGGAAACTCAGCGTGGATGGCTTATAGCCTGTACGCTCATCCCAACGCAACTGTGCGTCTACCGGATGAATCCCCGGCTGAATATGTTTAGGAACCAAGCTGGAAGGACGGCCCCTACTGCGCCGGCTTCTCCATTTGCCGGTTGCCCTCGATCGAGATGCTCACCTTGACGTCGTCCCCCAGCACGCTGCCGCCGGCGTCGAGCACCCGGTTCCAGACGATCCCGTAATCCTTGCGGTTGATCGTGAAGGCCGTCTCGAAGCCGGCCTTCTCGCCCGTCGGCGTCTTCATGGACCCGAGCAGCTCCACTGGGATCGTGACCTCCTTGGTGACGCCGTGCAGCGTCAGGTTGCCCGTCACATCCAGGTTGTTGGCATCCTTGGCGCTCACCTTGGTGCTGGTGAAGGTGAGGGTCGGAAAGCTCTGCACATCGAAGAAGTCCTTGCCGCGCAGGTGCTCGTCCCGGTCGTTGTTGGAGGTGTCGACCGACGCCGCCTTCACCGTGAACTCGACGCTGCTCGCCGCCGGGTTCTGCCTGTCGTACTTGATGATGCCGTCGAAGTCCCGGAAGCGGCCCGGGACGTTGGACACGAAGTGGCGGACGCTGAAGCCGACGCCGCTGTGGTCGGCGTCCACCTTGTAGGTTGCGAGCTCGGCCGAGGCGAGGGCCGGCAGCAGCAACGACAGCGACAGCGCCTGCAGGAATCTCTTCACGATCGGTCTCCTCCCCGGGCTTCTCTAGCTGATCAGCGGATCGAGCTTCTCCGGATCGACTCCCAGCTCGTCGATGGCGCGCCGCGCCACCGAGCGGTCGATGGCGCCCCGCAGTCCGAGCTGGTGGAGGGCGGCGATGACGACGCACTCGGCGTCCACCTCGAAGAAGCGGCGCAGCGCCTCCCGGGTCTCGCTGCGGCCGAAGCCGTCGGTGCCGAGCGAGAAGAGCCGGCCGGGCAGCCAGCGAGCGACCATGTCCGGCACCAGCTTCATGTAGTCCGTGACGGCGACGATCGGCCGGTCGTCCCCCTCGAAGGCTTGGACGACATACGGCTTGCGCGCCTCCTGGTCGGGGTGGAGCAGGTTCCAGCGGTCCGCCTCCAGCGCGTCGCGCCGCAGCTCCTTGTAGCTGGTGGCGCTCCACACGTCCGCGGCCACGCCATAGCGCTCGGCCAGGATGTCCTGGGCCCGGAGGGCCTCCCGCAGCAGCGAGCCGCTGCCCAGGAGGTGGACCCGCGGACGGTTTTCCCCCTCCGGCGCCGGCTTGAGCTTGTAAACCCCCTTGAGGATGCCCTCCTCCACGCCGGCCGGCATCGGGGCCATCGGGTAGTTCTCGTTGTAGAGGGTGATGTAGTAGAAGATGTCCTCCCGGTTGGTGAACATCCTCTTCATGCCGTCGCGGATGATGACCGCGATCTCGAAGGCGTACGCCGGATCGTAGGCCAGCAGGTTCGGCACCACGCTCGCCAGGACCTGGCTGTGGCCGTCCTCGTGCTGCAGGCCCTCGCCGTTCAGCGTGGTGCGGCCGGACGTCGCGCCGAGGAGGAAGCCGCGGGTGCGCTGGTCGGCGGCGGCCCAGATCAGGTCGCCGACGCGCTGGAAGCCGAACATCGAGTAGAAGATGAAGAACGGCAGCATGTCGATGCCATGCGTGGCGTAGGAGGTGCCGGCGGCGATGAACGACGCCATCGAGCCCGCCTCCGTGATCCCCTCCTCCAGGATCTGGCCGTCCGTGGCCTCCCGGTAGTAGAGCAGCATCGACTTGTCCACCGGCTCGTAGAGCTGGCCGACATGGGAGTAGATGCCGAACTGGCGGAACAGCGACTCCATGCCGAAAGTCCGCGCCTCGTCGGGCACGATAGGCACGATCCTCGTGCCGATCTCCTTGTCCTTGAGGAGCTGGGTCAGCATCTGGACGAACACCATCGTCGTCGACACCTCGCGGTCCACGCCCTCGAAGAACCGGCCCCAGACGTCGTTGCCCTGGGGCACGGCGAGGGGTTCCGTCCGCGTCTTCCGCATCGGCACCGGTCCGCCCAGGGCCTGGCGGCGCTCCCGCAGGTACTGGATCTCCGGGCTGTCCTCCGGCGGGCAGTAGAAGGGCGCCTCGTGCAGGTCCTTGTCGGCGACCGGGATCTCGAAGCGGTCGCGGAAGAAGCGCAGCTCATCGTCCGTGAGCTTCTTCTGCTGGTGAGTGACGTTCTTGCCCTCGCCCGCCTCGCCCAGGCCGTACCCCTTCACCGTCTTGGCCAGGATCACCGTGGGTGCCCCCTGGTGCTCATAGGCGGCCTTGAAGGCGGCGTAGACCTTTATCGGATCGTGGCCGCCGCGCCGCAGGGTGCGGAGCTGCTCGTCCGAGTAGTTCTTGACCAGCTCCAGGAGCTCCGGGTACTTGCCGAAGAACTCCTTGCGAATGTACGAGCCGGGCTCCACGACGTACTTCTGGTACTCGCCGTCGAGGGCCTCGGTCATCCGCTGGACCAGCAGGCCGGTGTTGTCCGCCTCGATCAGGGGGTCCCAATCGCTTCCCCAGACGACCTTGATGACGTTCCAGCCGGCGCCGCGGAAAGCCGTCTCCAGCTCCTGCATGATCTTGCCGTTGCCGCGCACGGGGCCGTCCAGCCGCTGCAGGTTACAGTTGATCACGAAGATCAGGTTGTCGAGCTTCTCGCGGGAGGCGAGGGTGATGGCGCCCAGCGTTTCGGGCTCGTCCGTCTCGCCGTCGCCCAGGAAGGCCCAGACCTTCCGGTTCTGGGGGTCGCGCAGGCCGCGGTCCCGGAGGTAGCGGTTGAACTTGGCCTGGTAGATGGCGGAGATCGGCCCGAGTCCCATGGACACGGTGGGGAACTCCCAGAAGTCCGGCATCAGCCAGGGATGGGGATAGGAGGCGAGGCCGCCGCCCTGCACCAGCTCGCGCCGGAAGGCCTCCATCTTCTCGATCGGGATCCGCCCCTCGAGGAAGGCGTGGGCATAGATGCCGGGCGAGCCATGGCCCTGGAAGTAGATGATGTCGCCGTCGAAGCCGCTCTCGCCCCGGCCGCGGAAGAAGTGGTGGAAGCCCACCTGGTAGAGGGTGGCCGACGAGGCGAAGGTCGAGATGTGGCCGCCCAGGCCGTTGAACTTCTTGTTGGCCCGCACGACCATGGCCATGGCGTTCCAGCGCACGATGCTCTTGATGCGCCGCTCGATGGCCCGGTCGCCGCCGTAAGCCGGCTCCTCGCTCTTGGGGATGGTGTTGATGTAGGGCGTGTTGCCGGTGAAGGGGAGGACGACGTCCTTCTCATACCCTTTCTCCAGCAGCTTCTTGAGCAGGAAGCACGCCCGGTCCCGCCCCTCGATCTCGACGACCTGCTCGAAGGCGGTCAGCCACTCCTCGGTCTCGCCGACGTCGCTATCCGCGCCTCCACCCGTGTACCAGTTGAGCGGAGCTTGATTCTTGCTCATCCCGTGCCTCCTCCATGCCATGCGGGCCTGCCGCCCGCCGCCGCGCTCCAAGGTTGTCACGTCCCCTGGGGGGACGGCAACCGGGGGGCACGCGGAATGGAGGGAAGGGGCTTTACGCCACGGCCTGAATGGCTTTCCGGGACCTCAGCCGGAACGTCCTCTCGATCGTCGTCCAGTCCTCTTTGGTCCGCATGAAGCCATAGCCGCCGTGGAAGGTAGCGTCCAGGACGTCGTTCAGGGCCCACAGGGTCCTGTGCGGAAACCGCATGGCCGCTTCATACAGCACTCCGAAGTCGGCCCTGCTGGGCGTGGCGAAGAGCTTCAGGGTCTCCACTCCCTCGACCGGCATGCCGGCGGGGACTCTGTGGAGAAGCTGGAATTCCTTGGGCATGAAAAGCGGCAGGTCTTCCCCCGCTCGCGTCCCCACCTGTCTCGTCCGGCCCCTCTCCAGGACCTCATGAGAGCCAAGGGCCGGAAACACCGCCGAGACCCTCCCCGTAAGGCCGATGTCTAGGACGTAGACGTAGAGCGGGCTCTGGGAACGGTTGCGGATCTCGAGGACGAGCCGTTCGTCGTCGAAGAAGACCGGATTGCCACAGGCCTCCAGGGTGGGCGGGGCGCACCGCCCGTCCTCCAGGCGATGAACGAGGAAGTCGATCTGCCCTTCCAGGGCATTGCCGGCGTTGTGAATGCCCATCACCCCCCGCCGCCGAGCCACGCTCTCCAGATTCTCCACCACGCTTTCCAGGGCCTCGGGATACAGGCGCGGGAACACCGGGGCCAGGAGAGTGCCGTCCCGGCCCACAGTGACCCAGGCCTCTTCCTGGATCGGCCCCAGCATGGGCGCGGGGTCTTCCGGTTTGCAGCACTGCCGGGGCTCCAGCAGGTAGAGCCGGACGTCCGCGAGCTCTCCAGGGGCGGTCTTCCCGAGGAACTTCGAGCTCTCCAACCGCTCCGCGAGCTGTTGCGCCGAGGGGTGTCCAGGCGGGGCCACGATCTCGACGGCCAAACGTACGCCCGGGAGAGAACGGACCGACTCCACGGCGCGCATCCCCGCGCGGACCTCCGTCTTCCCCCCTCCCCTGCCCTCCTCGACCACTTTGGCCTTGCTGGAAGTCACCCCTACTTCCGAGATCTCCACCAGCCCCACACGCCTCGTCTCGTCGTCCAGAGACCGCGTCGCCGGGGTGTAGATGTCCCACTGTGATCCCGCCGTCAATCCGCAGGCCTTGCCCGCGCTCAGGACGACCGTATCGCCCTCGCAGCTCTCGACGCGCAGATAGGTCATGGGCGGGATCTCACGAACGCCGAAGACCTCGCGGTCCTGGGCGCCTTCGACCTCGGGGTGCTGACTGCCGAAATGAGCCGTCACCTGGGGCGCCACGCGCTCGAAGACCTCCCGCCAGGTGGCGCCGCCGAAGCCCGGGTCCATCCACGCGCCGACCAGGAAATACGTCAGGGCGCCGTGGATGATCCGCCGTCCATCCAAAAGGATTTCATTCGCCGTCTCCACGCTGCCGCAGGAAGCCACGGCCACGTACCTCTCCCCGAGACGCCGCAGGGCCGTGGGCGAATCCTCTCCTCCCCTCAGAACCTCGAACGACTCCGGTGGGATGTGTGCGGCCAACTGGCTGGCGGGCCTCTCGTCCTCGGGGACCCTGCGCTGCTTGCCGGCAAAAGCGTCCCGCAGAATGGTTCCCGAGTGGCAGCAATCGAAGATCAGCGTCACGAACGGCGTCCGGGCGGTCAGACGGAGCAGCCAGAGATAGATCTCGTCGTCCGTGATGTCGCGGTTCTCGAAGGGAACCCTCCCGCTGTCGTGAGGCACCAAGGTCTCGTCCTTGCCGTCCGCCTCGTCCTTCTCGGGGCCATCCGGCTGCTGGGACCCATGGCCGCTGTAGTAGAAAATGACCTCGTCCTCTTTCCCCGCCCGTTCGACCAGGGCTTCCATCGCGGCGAGGATGCCGTCGCGCGTGGCCTGCTCATTCCGCAGCACGGTGATCTGACGGTCGGTGAAGCTGAAGCGGCGGCTCAGGGCGTCCTGCACGATCGCCACGTCATTGCCACACCCCTCGAGCTGCCACTCGGAGCCGAAGTTCGGATACTGATCGATTCCGATGAGCAGCGCCCATTTGCCGCGAGACTCGGATGGAGTCGCCATTGTCTACTCCACCTTCACCCGCACGGCGGGGTCGCCGATCACGGCATAGTTGCGGGCGTCGTTGTTGGCCGTCCACAGGCCGGCGACCTCTTCGTCGCCGAGCTTCTCGCCATAGCCCATCTGCTGGATGGCCAGGGTCAGATCCGCCGAGATCTCGCCGTACCGCTGATTGAACCACTCCATCGCGTAGCCCACCGGGAAGCCGTCCATCAGCATCCGGAGCGCCCACTCGAAAGCGTCCAACTGGCTGAGGGATCGCTTGCCGAGGAACGAGTAGGCCCAGGTCTTCTCGACATGGCCGATCACGGCCAGCGCTCCACCCGCCGGATGGGCGAGCAGCCGCTGCGGGAGACGGGCCACGAAGGGTTGAGGCGCCAGGGGCCGTGGCGGCTTGCCGTCGCCGTTGCGAATGCCAAACTCATCTTTCGCGGGAGTCCCCACGCCGTGGCAGGCAAAATGGAAAGCGATCAGGCCATGGACCTTGGCGTCGCCGTTCACGTCGTCGCCCGAGAAGTAGAATCCGGGTGGGACGGCACCGGTCCACTGCTTCGGGCCGGGCCAGTCCTGGCAGAGAAGGGAACCCTGCTGGTCCCGCTGGAGCGGATCGCCATGCGGAAAACCGAGGCCGTGGCTCGCCGTGAACAGAATACCCGGATTCTCCTCTCCCCCCAGAAGCTCTCCGAGCCGGGCCTTGGTCGCTTCCTGGGCAACGGAAGAGCTCACCTGCCAGTCCCGCACCTTTTGCCAACTCTTGGGAGTCGCGAGCCGTTCCGCCAAGGGCTGCACGAGACGGTCGGCGCTCAGGTTGGTCGCGTAATCGTCCGGATTGCTGACGCCAAAGAGCGCCACGCGACGACCGCGGACGGCGTTCCCGGTCTCCGCCGTCACCACGCTCCGGGCGTAGCGCGCATACTCTTCCGGCGTGTCGAACACGATCCGCCCCACGGCATACTGGACGTCGAGCTGGTGCTGGAAGTGAAAGGGGATGAGGCCCGGCTCCCCCACGATCAGAAGGTAGTACGGCATCCGGTCGGGATTGACGGGTCCCGAGACGGCACCATGCCTGGCGAGGAAATCCTCTTTGTTCTCGCCGTCCCGATACCCTCGTTCTCCCGTGAACTCCTGGTACAAATGCTCGTAGTCCCGGCTCGCCTGCGCCTTGCGATGCTCCAACAGCGGGGCCAGAGCCTCACGGATCTCGGGATTCTCCCGTTCATGAAAGATGACGCCCCAACCGGCTACCGCCAGATCTTTGGGATCGATCCCCGGCGCCAAAGCCCTCTCACGGCTCCTCGGCATACTTCGGAGACCCTCGACGATCTCCGCCGCCGACATGGACGGGAACAGGTATTCGCCGGACCGGCCTTCGATGCCGTTGAAGACGAAACGCTCATCTGCGGATTGCTCGACCTCGTCTGTCACGTCCATGACGAAAGCTCCTCGGGAGTTCACTTGGTTTCAGGGGGAAGGGTGTAGCTGATACCGAAGGGACTGGAAGCCCGCAACTCGCCTGGGAACGACGATCGAGCGACTCCAGCCCTGTCGTCGGGCTCTAAAATGATCTCGAGGTGAACCACCTTACCGCGAAGCTCCGGCGGGTAATTGCTGCCTCCGAGGAACGTGTAATTCCACCAGACCCATTGCTCACCCGAGGAGAGCATTTTCCTTTTGCTGTCCGGTTTTCCGAGCATCTGCTCGATTTCGGCAGACGTTCTCCCCTTCACCATTTTCAGGATCCCATCAAAATCTTTTTCTGATCTGGCACGCCGTAGATTGCAGGAAGCGAGAAGGAGAAGGAGAAGGTAGATACAATTTTTCATTGACTGTCGCATGCCAGATTCCTCAGGAGAAAAGGTGAAGACCGGTGAAGGTCGCCAGCACCGGTCCATCTCGTGGGCTCAACCCCGCGGCGACCTGCCCATCGGACCCTCATAAGGCGGACGGCGGGTGTCCGGATCTGCCGTCGGCACCGGGTCACTGGCACCGCCTGCGGCACCGGTCGCCGCTCCTTCGATGGGGACTTCTCTGTCATCCTTTACCGGATGGACCTGCTTCTCCTCGGACGCTTGTCCCTTCATCGTATCCCTCCTGGGTTGTTTCGATGGCAGGTTGAGCCACCCTTTCGCGGGTGCCATCCACCCACCACCGTGTCTTTCCAGAAGAGACACGTGGCAGCAATCTTTGTTTAAAGAGGAAAGCCGGTCCGGAGCTGTGGGGGTTCAGCGCCATTCGCCCTGCAAGACGAAGCCTGCCCAATAATAAGGGGAATGCCATCGCTCATGTCTGCTCATCCGGATTTGAGCATCCCTTAGGGCCTCGGCAGGGCTGCGATGGCGCACATACAGGCTTGTATAAAAGACCTTCATGAACTCCGGTGTGGACTCGTCGTCCACATCCCAAAGATTGACCAGCATGCTGGACGCACCGGCATGGAAGAAGCTCTGCGTTAGGCCCAGCAGGCCCTCAGCCCGCATCTCTTTGCCCTGGGCGGTCTTGCACGCGCTGAGGACAACAAGGTCGGCGGGGATGTCCAGAGCCCAGATGTCGTGAACCCTGAGATAGCTGTCCAGAGCGACACCTTGCCGGTTCTTCTGGGCTAGCACGATCCCGCTGAGCTCCGGATGCTCTCTATCGATCGTTGCGTGCGCCGCGAAGTGGACGATTTGGACCCGGCTCAAAAGGCCGCTCACAGCGGCTTCCTTGGTCGCATCGAAGCCAAGCTTCATGACCGCCCTGGCACCAGGGGGAAGAAGAGCCTTGATCGCCTCGGCTTCCCGCTGGGTGTTCGGAATATCTCTGTACTGCTCGTCTCGAAGGGCCGGCGCGGCGAAAAGAGCGATGACACCGGGGGGAGCCGAACGCCGGCTTTTCCGTTCGCGGATGGCCGCCAGCACGGAAACGGAAGGGAGGCTCACCACCTTATGCCTCTCGAAAAGCCTTGCAGGGGAACCACGGACGCCTGGACGGTCCCCGTCCCTCGGCGCAGCCACGATGAGAACGCCGAAAGGTACAGAGTGGAGGGCCCCGTCCGGCACGACGACGAGATCCTTGCCACCAAGACGGCCAGCGACCGGGCCGAGGAGCATTCGGCCCAGGTCTTCCGCAGTTTGTGCGGCCAACTTCTCATCCAAGGGACGCTGGCTAGTCGACAAACGCTTATGAAACTCGCGGGCGGAATCCTCGATTTCTTTCTCGGGCGGCAGGGCATGGACTTCGACCTGGTCCGGAGACACAAGCAACAGAAGGCTACGTTCGGCTCCGAGATGGTATACCAACAAGAGCGTGTTGTCGTCCAACTCCTGCTGCGCGTTTCTCAACGGGATCGACGGTGTAGACGGTAACTCAATTTCCTGAGCCAGGAAGCGAGCATCCAGGTTGCTGAGACGCTCCAGCGACCGGGAGCGGGCCATTTTCAGATCTTTCGAAGGAAGGCCAAGTTGCCCTCGCCGCTCGATCTCAGCCGCCAAGTGTTCGATCTCCCGCTGAATCTCCTGGCGGTTTGCCGCAACCTCGGGATTCAAGGGCGGCCGTGGAGATGTCAGGGAATCGAGAAGGTTTCTTGCCTTGCGGCGCTCGATGACCTCGAACGCGCGGGCGATGCTCTTCACGGGAGTGTGTGCAGGAGGATCCGCGATGAGCAGATCCACGAGAAGCTCATAGCATCCTCTCTGGGCCTCCAGATACATGGCCTTGAGATCCTCCCTGACGGCTTTCCTGCGAATCGACTCCATGAGCTTGATCGCCTCCTCCGCGTAATGACTGGCGACGATCGGGTTCCGGAGCCTGGCTCGCGCCAAAGCATGGAGGGCCACGGCCTCGACATCAGGGCGCTTCTGATCTTTGGCTTCGACCAACACCCCCTCCAGCAAAGGCACGGCCTGCGGTGCATCTCCCTGGCGAAGTAGAAGAACCCCCAGGTTCAAGGACGCCACCATAATATCTTCCTTCTTCCTCATGCGACGAAAGATGGACAGCGCCTCCTTCTGTGCCTCGCGAGCCTGGCGAAAGTCTCCGAGTCCTTGATAGCTCAGGCTCATTCCTGCAAGGACGACGGCTTCACCCCGCTGATCGTGATACGCCCGGCGCAGGTCCAGGGCCAGGCGAGCGTGGGCCAGAGCCTCGTTCCACCGTGCCAACTTCTCCAGGGCTTCGGCAATTCGGCTCTCGATTTGAGCGCGCAATTCGATTTCTCCTCGGGAGCCGAGTTGCCTGTAGGCCTGCAGATAGAGATCGAGGCTCTTTCCCACATTCCCCAATGAGAAATGGATGAGCCCGATGTCGATCAGCGTTTTGACCTCTTCCTTTCTGTTCCCTAAATCATGCCAGTAGCCTCGGGACTCCTCGTAGGCGTCGAGAGCCTTCCAGAGCTCTCCCTTGCTCTTCCAGAGGTTCCCCAGATTATCTACCGCAGCGGCTTCCCCAATCTTATCCCCCCACTCACGGGCAAGCCGCAACGCCCTTTCATAGTGCTCCTGCTCCAGCACCTTCCATCCCAGCATTCCATAGGATTGGCCGATGCAATTCCATTGACGCACAATGCCAGGAACATCATCGACTGCTTGAAAGAGCTCCAGGGTCTTGCGTCTGAGCCGCAACGTCTGTTCTGCCCTGTCGGTGTCCTCCCCCCACACCTCTGCCGCGCGCTCGAGCGCATCTGCTTGCCGGTGTTTGTTTCCCAGCTTGCCCCATGATTCACCAGCCGTGAGGAACTTCTCGAACGCCTGCTCCTGGGCCTCAGGCGAGCTCTCAAGACGAAGCGCTCGGGCGTGGTGGAAGACTTCCTCCGTATCAGCTTCCAGGCGATCCTCAGGGCTCGCGGGCCTGATGGAACGGACCCTGAACCGGTACAACCCCGACTGCTCTTCACTATCGACTTCGATGCGATACCTTCCTTGGGCCGGCGCGAACAGACGGATCTCCTCCGGCCCCCGGTCATCCCACCGGCTGTCGATCGTGTGGAGTTTTCTCCCCGGCCCCGAAATTGTCACCGTCAAGTCTACGCCTTCCTGTTCGACCACCGCGTCCAGAAACTGACCCTTTGCCAGAACGAGGGTATAACGATGAACGCTTTCACGATCAATCCGCTGCCGGATTTCCCGCGACGGAGGGACAGGCACATCCCTTATTGGCTTTTCGCTCTTTGTGATTGCGCTAGAAGAGGCCGGCACGGGACGAGTGGGCCTCAAACGTAGAGGGCGGGTCCAACCCTGCAGAATAAGAAGGCTGAGCCCCAGACATCCACCCAAGAAAATCAAACTGATGATAAGCCGGGTCTTAGAGTTCGCCATGGCAAGCTCCACCTCACACAGACCCATTAATACATCGCACTAAGGCTTTGTACTGTCGGTCCCTAACGAGGAGTGGAGCTTTATTCTACAGAAGAACGAACGCAAAAACCAGATCGGATCAGGGAACTCTATGGTTGCTCGCTATCCGCTCATTGAGAAATGACAATTTTCACAGGGTACTCACCCACCGAACGGCTGCCCGAAACGGCGACGATCACATAGGGGCCGGATTTCAAGACCTTGGAGGACACCTTGAACGCGAGGTAATTATCTCGCTTCCTCAAGCCGGAGAGGCTCCAAACCGTTTTGCCACTGGTGTCATGGATCTCAACCCGGAATTCTCCAGAGGCTTCACGGAGATCATGCAGCGTGAAAACAACAACATCTCCTGGAGAGACTTCCAGAGTTTCGACATCCTCCTCCGGACCGCTCCGCTTTCCCAGGACATTTAACGGAGAGGAGGACACCAGAGCTTCAGAAGTTCCCACTTCCTCCCGCAGACGCAAGGCATACACCGACAACCCCAACACTCCGACCAGCAACACCGCCGCCATCGCCTGGAACGCTCGGAGGCTTCTCCTCAACCGCGACACATCCGCCGCCGGAGCTTCCTGCCTCTTCTCTCCCTCCCACCCCATCTCCTTTCGGACCTTCCGCCACTCCGCCTCCGCGGCAAGGTCAGCCACACCCGGCCGCTCCTCCTCCGCCGGCTCCAGGAAACGCTGGAGGTCCAGGAGCAGCTCCGTGCAGAGGCTGCATTCGACGAGGTGCTCCTGAATCGCGTCCTCCTCCTCGGGCGGCAGCTCGTTCGCCTGGTAGGCGGACAGCTTCTCCGGGCTGGGATGCTCTGGGAGATCCTCCCGGTGGCGGCCCTCCCCGAATAGACGGGCGAGGCGCCTGTCCAACTCGTCGGCGTCGGCGTCGTCGGTCACGAATCTGTCTCTTTCTCGGGGTCTTCCCCCAAGAGGTCGATGAGCCGCTTGCGGGCCTGGTGAAGGTGCGCCTTCACGGTCTCGATGGAGATCTTCATGAGGTCAGCGATTTCCTTGTATTTGAGTCCCCTCTCATAGCGAAGGATACAGCACCGGCGCATCTGGTCCGGCAGCCCTTTAAGCGCAGCGCGAAGATTCTTCGACCGCTCGCTCTGGATCACCACGTCTTCCGGACTGGCGTCGGGCGACGGCAGATTCAGCGGCGACCCCGTCCCGTCCTCGGTCTCCACTCTGGCATCCAGGGACAGCTCCCGCGCATCCCTCTTCTCCGTCCGCCGTCTCCGGATCTCATTCAAGTAGATATGCCCCGCGATCTCCCAGAGCCACCTCTCAAAGCGCGACTCACGTCGAAAGGCGTCTATACCTTTGAAGACCCTAAGAAAGACGTCTTGGGTGAGATCGTCGCTCTCTTCAGGAGAGAAATGCTTGTTGAGGAAAAAAGAACGAACCTTGGAACGGAATCTTTTGAAAAGCTTCGAGGCGTTGGCCTCAACGTCCACCCCCGCCTGAATCAGCTCGACGAGCTTGATGGGATCGTCTTCTGCCACCAGGGGAGACTCAGGCATTCGCGGAGCCGCGTTTCGAGCTGCCGGACGTTACTCTCGGGTAGGACATTGACATCTACGTAAGTATTTCCATGGTCAACATATGACTCCCGCGCCGCCTTGTCAATTCCGGGCCTCGGGCCCCTCGGGATAAGCTCCCCCGTCATGGCGCTGACCCTCCAACTGGCCGACCCGGAGGGCAACTTCCTCCCCGAGTCCTACGCGATCCTCGACGAGGAGCTCCTGGAGTACCTCGCCGGGCTGAGCGCTTTCCCCACCCTCCGGAGCTTCGGAGAGCTTTCCTCGGAGGAGAAGCCGATCGAGGAGGCGGTCCGGGAGGCTCTGGCGCGGGAGGCCGTGGAGATGGCGGAGCTCGTCAAGCGGCGCGCGGTGCCCGAACCGCCCGGCTGGGTGGGGCTCGAGGGGACCGGGGACATCCGCCTCGGCGAGGAATTCGGCTGGGAGGGGCTCCTGGGCTTCCTCCGCCGCCTGGAGCATCTCGTCCACCTGGCCCGGACGATGGGCCTGGAGCTCTGGGCGTTGCCGGACGAGTGACTTGGTGGATCAGCTCAGTTGGCCGGCGCCTCGATGGGCGCGCCGAACAGCTCGCGGCCTAGGGCATCGAACTGCTCGCGGAAGCTCTCCTCCAGCCTTTCCCGGTCGGCCTCCGGCAGGAACGACTGGCGCAGGGCGTCCAGGGAGAGGCGGGCCAGCTCCGCGGGGGTGTAGCCGAAGGTCTGGTGCAGGCGCAGGTACTCGAGGGTGAGATTGGTGTTGAAGAAAGCCGGATCGTCCGAGCTCACGGAGAGCGCCACGCCCGCCCGGTAGAGGCGGTCGAAGGAATGGCTGGCGTAATCGGGCACCACCCCCAGGCAGACGTTCGAGGTGGGGCAGACCTCCAGCGGGATCTGCGCCGTCTTCAGCTCCTCCACCAGGGACGCGTCCTCCACGGCCCGCACGCCGTGGCCGATCCGCTCGGCCTCGCAGACCTCCAGGACGGAACGGATCGACTCCGGCCCCGCGTGCTCGCCGGCATGAGCCACCCGGTGCAATCCCTCTCGCCTGGCGGCGGCGAAGTGCTCCCGGAAGGGCTCGTTGGGGTACAGCCGCTCGCTCCCCGAAAGCCCGAGCGCCACCACGATCCCCCGCTTCAGGCCCTCGAGCGCCCACTCCAGAGTACGGTCCGCCGGCTCGACGCCGACGTTGCGCACGATGTCCGGGATCAGGCGCAAGGTCACCCCGTAGCGCCTCTCCCCCTCGGCGATGGCTTCCGCCATGGCCGCCAGGACCTCGCCGCCGTTGGCGCCGTTCGCGAGGTGGGTCGAGATGGTGAAATGGGCCTCGGTGTAGACGACGTTCTGGTAGGCCTGCTCGGCGAGCACGTCGAGGGTCAGGAGCTGGAAGTCCTCGGGTCTGCGCAGGGCCCGCGAGCAGGCGAGGTAGACCTGGACGAAGTGCTCGAAGTCGGTGAAGCGGAACCAGCGCTTGAGCCCGGCCTCGTCCTTCACCGGCAGGTCGATGCCGTTTCTCCGGGCCAGCTCCAGCAGCACCGCCGGACGCATGGAGCCCTCGAGATGGACGTGGAGCTCGGCCTTCGGCAGGCGCAGCAGGAAGCGGTCGAGGCTCATTTCGTTCCCTGAGGAGGGACTACCGAAGGGCCGAGGCGATCGCGCAACCGCGCGATCACGGGCTCGGGGACCAGGCCGGTGATGTTGCCGCCAAGGGCGAAGACCTCCTTGACCAGCCGGCTGGAGAGGTACGTATAGTCCTCCTTCGGCATCAGGAAGACCGTCTCGACCCGCGGGTTGAGGCGCCGGTTCATCAGCGCCATCTGGAACTCGTACTCGAAGTCCGAGACGGCGCGCAGGCCGCGGATCACGGCGCGGGCGCCCACCCGGTCCATGAAGTCGACCAGCAGGCCGGAGAAGCTCTCGACCCGGCAGTCGGGGCCCACCATCTCGCGGATGGACTCCATCCGCTCCTCGACGGTGAACAGCGGCTGCTTGGTCTCGTTGCGCAGGACGGCCACTACCACCTCGTCGAACAGCGGACGACACCGCTCGATGATGTCGAGGTGACCGTTGTGGATGGGGTCGAAGGACCCGGGGTAGACGGCGATCCGCTTGCTCATCGCTCCTGGCTGAGATCGAAGGTGATGACGTTTTGAGCGGCGTCGGTGACCCGCAGCAGCTCCAGGCCGCCCGGCTTGCCGGCTGGGATCGCCGGGATCAGAAGAACCTCGGTACGCCCGTCGAGCAGCCCGTCGGCGGCCCGGACCGGCTGCCACTCCCCGGCGTTGAGGCTGAACAGCGCTTCCCGCAGCGGGCTCGCCGCGTCCTGTACGGTCACCCGCAGCGCGCCGTCCCTGTCCTTCTCCGTCTTGACCCGCTTCGGCGGCGTGTGGTCGATCACCACCGGATCGCTCACCCGCTCGGCCGCCAGCGCGCTCTCGGGGTCGTTCGACGGCAGGTCGGAGGCGCGCAGGCGGAAGCGGTAGATGCCGTCGGGCAGCGACAGGGCGTCGAAGCTGTAGTGATCGTCCTCGAGCTCGTCCACCACCTGGAGCCAGTCCCCTTCCTTGCCGCCATCCGAGGCCGCCGGGCGGAAGGAGAGATCGTAAACCACTTCGTCCTGATTGGGATCGGTCGCGGACCAGCGCAGCGTCTGATAGCCGAGCTTCCACAGGATCTTGCTGCGCCCGCCGCCGCCATCGTCATCCTCGGCCGGCGTCAGGCTGGTGAAGATCCCCTGGCGGTTCGGATGGGCCGGCTCGTAGACCTGGTTCGTGGGGTTGAAGTTGGCCGGCACCAGGATCTGCCCCGGTCCGAGCGCCGTCAGGCCGACGATCTTGGGGCTCAGGTTCTCCTGCCGGTAGGTGAGCTCCGTCTCGTAGATCCGCGGCGAGACGCCGTCGCCCGCCCGCAGCTCGGCCCGGAACTGGACGAAGCGCCCGCCGGGCAGGCCGGCCAGCGGGATCTCACTGCCCTCGCGCGGCTCGGTCCAGGAGGACCAGGTGCGGTCGGGCTCGGCGCTGATGCCGCTGCGGAAGGAGAACCGGATGGCTCCCTGGGATGGAACGTCGCCCAGCCAGGAGAAGGTGCCGAAGCGGGACACCTGCTCGGCGTCGAGGGCCGGGCTGGTATAGGTGCCCGACCGCTCGGTGCCTGCCGTCACCCGGAACAGGCCGGCGGCGTTGGTGGTGGCGAACACCGGCCCCGCGTCGCCCGGCAGCACGGCCACGATCTGCCGCTCGTCGACGTCCTTCTCGAGGATCATCTGCTGATCGGCCCAGCGGTAGAGCTTGCCCTCGAGGCCGGTCGCCGCCCACAGCCGTCCGTCGTGCCAGAGCAGGTCGTAGACCGTGTCGTCCGCGAAGCTCCAGAGGCTCTCCACGATGCCGGCCGGCGAGATGGAGAGCACCTCGCTGCGCGGCGTGGCTGAGGCCGCGGTCCGCCGCCCGGGGGCGGGAGGCGTATCGACCTGCTCGACGGTGACCGAGACCTGGGGCTGCCCTCCAGCCGCCGGCTTCGCCGCGCCGGCCGGCGGGGTCGCCGCCCCGGTCGGGTCCTTGGCCGGGTCCACCAGGCTCGCCTCGGACGCGATCACGGCGGCGTAGAAGAGGCCGTCCGGCCCCGCCGTCAGGGAGACCACCTCGGGCCCCTGGGCGTCGTAGAGGGTGCGGGCCTTGCCGTCGCGGCTCACGCGCAGGATCAGGCCCTCCCCGGAGGTGCCCGCCAGCACATCCCCCCCGGGCAGCGGCTCGAGGGCGCGGACGTGGGTGTCGTCGCTGTCGAAGAGGACCTCGCCCTTGCCCTTGGCGTCCACGCGGAACAGCTTGCCCTGCGTGCCGGTGCCTACCAGCAGGCCGCCGTCCGAGGACCGGGCCAGGGCCCAGATGTAGGTCTCGCCGGGATCGAAGAAAACTTCACCCTTCTTCCCGGGAGAAATCCGATAGACCTTGCCCCGCGGCGAGGTGCCGGCGAAGACCGTGCCGTCCGGATCCGCCCAGACCGCGAAGACCTCCGGCTCAGGGGCGGCGAACAGCTCGGTGATCGCCCCCTTGCGGTCGATCTTGAGCACCTTGCCGGCGTTGCCGGTGCCCACCACCCAGCCGTCGGGATGGACGGCGGCGGCCAGGAGGAAGGGCTCGGCGGGCGAAGCCACCCGCTCGACCCGGGGGGCGAGCTGGATGCGGCCGAGCGAATCGATGCTGACGCCCTCCAGGGTGCCGGTCAAAAAGGCCGCCTGGCTCTGCGCCTGGAAGCTCTTCACCTGAGTGCCTGAAACCGGCACGGCCGCGAGGAGCAGCAGCCCCGCGGCAATTCTCGAAGCAAACCTCGAAACGAACCTCGATCTCATGAGCTCCCTTTCTCGTTGGACGCCTGTGCGACGTCACCCTCTCCCACCGGCTCGCCTCCCCCATCCGCGCCCGCCAGCGGCTCGCGGCGCCGCACCTCGAGGTCGATCCTCACCAACCCCTGCACCGGCATGTCCATCTCCTCGCGCAACTCCTGGGCGACGGTGGAGCGCAGCGCCGTCGCGCTGCCCGAGGCGGCGGCCCCCCACAGGGAGCGCACCGAGCCCGGGAGGCGCGGCATCACCTCGCCGGCCACCGACAGGCCGGCGCCGCCGTAGACCCCCAGCACCAGCAGGTCCCGCCGGGAGTGGAAGGACCGCAGCAGCTCCAGGGCCTGAAGGAAAGTGACCGGCTCCGCCGGCTCCATGGCCAGGCGGGCGGCGTCGACGCTGGCGCCGTCGCCCACCAGCAGCGAGTAGCGGCCGGCCGGCAGATCCTCCGGCAGGTCGAGGCTCAGCGAGTGGCGGAAGCGGCTGCCGCGGTAGGGCACCAGGTCGAGGTTCAGCGACACCCTGTCGCCCGGTCGCACTACCGTGCGGCTGGCGTTGGCGCCCACCAGATCGGCGAAGCTCGGCTGCTGCGTCTGCTCCAGCTCGACCTCGACGTCCTCCAGGCTCACCTTCTCCAGGGTGTTCTGGGAGAGGTAGGCCACGATCGTGAGCAGGAAGGCCGAGGCGTCGAGACCGGCGTTGTCGCCGTCGAAGCTCTGCCGAATCACCACGTCGCCGTAGCGCTGGAGGCGCAGGCGCGCCGTCATGTCGAGGCTCTGCGAGCCCGTCGTATAGCTGGCCGCCTCCAGGCCCGCCAGCACCGAGCTGCCCACCAGCAGAGGCATGAACTCGGGCAGCTCCGCCAGCCGCATGCGGAACTCGCGCGGCCGCTCGCCCTTGATCCGCAGCACCATCGGCACCATGGGCGCCGGCACGCCGATCCGCCCCTGGATGCCCATCTTGCGGTCCTGCTCGAAGGAGCCGACGATCTGGCCGACGTTCGAGATCTTGAACGAGCTGTTCTGGCTGGAGAGGACGGTCACCACCTCCGCCGTGGCCATCGGCACCCGCACCGGCCCGAGGCCCAGGAAGGGGTGGCCGAAGGCGAGCACCTGGTCGCCGTACTGATCGGTCACCGTGCCGTTGGCCGCGAGCTGGAAGTCGCCGTCCACCAGCACCACCGAGACCGCCTTGCCCGGGGAGAGGGCGTTGGACACCGAACCGGGCGCCGCCTTGCCCGAGGAGGAGAGGCTGCCGAGCGCCTGGCGCAGCATGCCCTGCGACCGCTCGCCGAAGCCCGAGGCCGTCCACTGGACGGCGGAGGTGGCGCCGTTGACGAACCTGGGCTGGAGCTTCGCGAACTGGCTGGCCAGCAGATCCTGGGGCACGCGGCCGGCCAGGATGTCCGAGAGCGGCACGGGAGGCGGCGGCGGGAAGACCGGCAGGGGCTTGAGGCCCGAGAGCTGGCGCATCGACTCGATGGGCGTGATGCCAGCGATCGCCTCGTTGGTGAACGGCCAACTGAACGCCACCGCGCCGGCCAGCCGGCCGTCGATGAACACCGGGCTGCCGCTCATGCCGCCGGCGACGCCGCTCTTCTCCAAGTCCTTGCCCGTGAGCCGGGCCAGGATGTAGCTCACGTCCGGGCTGATGTTGCGCATGACGCCGATCACCTCGACGTCGAAACGCTCGGGCTCCGTGCCGGCGAAGACCGACAGGCCGTAACCCTTCTGGCCCCGCTGGATCTCGGCGATCGGGATCGTGGGCAGCGCGCCCGCCGGGATGTCCGCGTTGGTGGCAGACGCCGCAGGGGCGGAGGCGGCGAATGCCGCGGGTGCCGTGAACAGCCAGGCGGCCGTCAGGAGCAGGGCCGCCCGAACCGGACGGTCAAACCTTGGGTGCATCATTCCGACTCTCCCCCTTCGACGATCGAGCGAACGTCTCCCACAGCCGCTCGCTGGGGTAACTCCCTGTCCGTAGAACCACCAGCCCATCCTCTTCTATTGCCACCAGCGTCGACGGCGGCCCGCCGGGCAGGATTCCGCCGTCCACCACCACCGCTTCCGTCCCGCCCAGGAGCGCGGCGGCCTCGGCCGGATCCAGGATCGGCGCCTCGCCGCTGCGGTTGGCGCTGGTCGCCGTCAGGCCATGCCCGAGCTCCGCCAGCAGGCCCCGCAGCCCCTCGTGATCCGGCACCCGCACCGCCAGATTCGCCGCGCCGGCGGAGGCCGGCAACGGCCGGGCGATCGGCAGGACGGCGGTCAGCGGCGCCGGCCAGTGCTCGAAGAGGCGGTTCACTATATAAAGGTCGGGGCCGACCCCCAAATCGGCGAGCTGCCCGCGCCCCGAGACCACCACCGGCAGCGCCTTGCCCGCCTCCCGCTCCTTGATCCGATAGACCGCCTCCACCCCCGCCAGGTTCCGGGGGTCGGCCCCCAAGCCATAGCTCGACTCCGTAGGGATCGCCAGGACGCCGCCGCGCGCCAGGAGAGCGCGCAGGGGAGCCACGGGATCGCCCCAGCGCCAGAGGGGGACGGCAGGTCTTTCGCCGGACACGGAGGGGATTGTACCGTCAAGACCACATCCAGAAGTCCACGATCGGGAAGGTCTCCCGCAACACTTTACTATTGCCTGTTATCGTGATAAAGCGATGACTGCGGTGCCCTGCCGCTAAATGTCCCGCTTCGAATGGAGGCTCACGTGAAAAAGTCCGTCGGGTTCGCTGTCGTGCTCTTGCTAGGCTTGTCTCACCTGGCCGTCGCCGATCCTGCAATCATGCCTGGGATCGACGTCTTCCGTACTCTTGGAGGCGGAAAGACCAACTACGACTTCGCAAAAAATCCTATTCCTGCCGGTTTCTTCTGCGAGTCCTCATCACGCTTCACCAAGCGTGTGGCCTTCAAGGGCCTCCCCATCGAGACCGGGATTCCGGGGCAACTCCAAGAGATGGATACCATTGTCGAGCGCCTGGACGAAGCGATGTTCGATCCTCTTGGCGTTGCCGAGACGCGCGTTCGGTTTCGGGCCTTGTCGATGGTTAGCATCGAACCCATCAAGACCTCCTGTGGCGCCTTCCACGTGTACGTTACGCTCGCGGGCAAGCAGCCCATAACGAAAATGCAGATCTACCGCACCCAAGAGCGCGGCGGGAGCTTCCATGCGCCTCTTGCCGCCAACGTACGCTTGACCTTCTTGCCCGTGAAAGGCAGGAATTCCCGTAAGCTGGAGTTGAAAGGAAAAGTCACATTCCCCGGGCAAGACATCCCGTGGAGCTTCCGCAATGGCACGGACATCAAGCAGTTTCGACCTGCCGTTGTCGATACTAATGGCGATCTGATCCCGGATACACGGCTACCTGGGACTTCGAACTTCGCGGCAGGCTACCCGCCGGAAGGTGCCAAAGCGTTAGGGAGTTGCTCCTGTTGTCTCTGCCACAGTGCGGACGGCGAGGAACACTGCACAGTGTCCGGATCTGGATGCCAGTCGTGTTGTTGACGCTGGAAGCGCCGGCCTTCTTGCCGGCCTAGGTAGAGGGGGCCCCCGGCGACGCCGGGGGCCTCGAAGAGCGCCGCGATCGTTCAGCAACGACAGGAATAGGCGCCGCCGCAGCTATAAGCGCAGGTATTGAGGCCGCAGCTCTCGGTGCAGGCGGCCGTCCCGTCGCAACGTAGGCTGATCCCTCCGGCCACGGCCTGCAGCTTGCTGCTGGTGAGGACGGCGAGGGTCTCGCGGCTAAGCTTCAGGGTCCGGAGCTTCCGGGAGGCCAAATCTTTCTTCATGAGTTTCACCCTTTCTTGAAGGAGCGCGACAAAATACCGCGTTCTCTGCATTCAAGAGTGCCGGGTCTGGACCGAGACGCGCCGGAGGGCATCCCTACTCCGCAATCGGCGTCGAGGGCGAGGACTCTCTCTAATTATCTGGAACCTCTTCCCCGTGGGCGAGCGGGTCTATACTCGCTACGCATTCGGTTTTTCCAGGCCCAGCGGGAGTGGCTGCTGCGCCCGACAGTCTCCGTGCTGCACCGCCCATAGGGGGTGGTTCACGGCGCCCCTGCGGAAAGGAGGCACGATCCGTGCGCACCTGGGTTTCTCCCTTGGCGCTGACACTGGCGGTGCTGGCGCCGGCCGCCCCGTCCCTCCGCGCGGAGGAGGAGCCGGCCAGCCTCGCCGAGATGCTCGACGTCAAGATTTCGAGCGTTGCGAAGTACGAGCAGACCGTCCGCAACGCGCCCGCGGCGGTGACTATCATCACGGAGCGCGAGATCCGGCAATTCGGCTACACCACGCTCGCCGAGGTGCTCGATCATGTGCGCGGCTTCTACACCAGCTACGACCGCAACTACGGCTATCTGGGGGCGCGGGGCTTCGGCCGGCCGACCGACTACAACAGCCGCATCCTGCTGCTGGTCAACGGCCACGCTTTCAATGACAACTTCTATGATGGGTTCGACATCCGGTCGACCTTCGCTCTCAGCCTCGATGCGGTCGAGCGGATCGAGATCGTGCGCGGGCCGGGCTCGACGCTCTATGGCTCGGGAGCGATGTTCGGCGTGATCAACGTGGTGACCAAGACAGGCGATGCCTTGGTCGGCGGCAGTGCCCAGGTCGAGGGAGGCAGCTTTGGCCGGCGCTCCGCCTCCCTGGTGTACGGCGGCATCTTCGGTGGCGCCCACCTGGCGGTCTCCGGCACCTGGGGCTCGATCGCGGGCGAAGACCTCTACTTTCCGGAATACGACAGCCCGGAGACTCAAGGCGGCGGCGCGCGAGGGCTGGACGACGAGGAGTTCACCGGCGGGCATTTCCGTCTCGCCTGGAAAGGCTTGGACCTCCAGGCGATGTACACCTGGCGGGACAAAGAGATCCCTACCGCTTCCTTCGCTGCCGACTTCGTGCCGGTGGTCAACCCGCGGACGCGCGACCAGACGGTCTTCGTCGATGCCACCCGGACCTGGCAGCTCAGCCCCGCTCTCACCTGGAGCGCGCGCGGCTTCGTGCACGACTATTACTATACCGGCCGCTACTCCTACGGCACCGCCTATATCGACGAGAACGACGGGCGGTGGGGCGGCGCCGAGAGCCAGGTGACCTGGGACGCGAATGCCGCCAACCGGCTCGTGGTGGGCGCGGCCTACACCGGCCACGCGACCGCCCGATATCTTGCGGGCTTTGCCGGCGAGCCGGCGGCTACCGATCTCAACCGGCCCTACCGTGTGCTTTCCGTGTTCGCCCAGGAGGCTTTCCAGTGGACGCCCAACCTGGCCCTCACCGCGGGCGCGCGCTACGACGACTACTCGACGTTCGGCGGCTTCACCTCGCCGCGCCTGGCGCTGGTCTATCATCCGGACGAGAAGACCTCGCTCAAGCTCCTGTGGGGCCGCGCGTTCCGGCGCCCGAACCACTACGAGGCTTTTTACACGAATTCCGACCACCTGCCGAACCCCGAGCTCGCCCCCGAGGAGATCGTGACCTCCGAGCTGTTGGTCGAGCGACAGATCGGCGATGCGTTCATCGGCAGTGTCTCGGTGTACCGCTATGCGATGAACAACCTGATCAGCGCGGTCCCTGTCGAGAGCGAAGGTGCGTTTCAGTTCCGCAATCTCGACCGCGTCGCGGCGCAGGGGGTGGAGTTGCAGCTCGATGCGGACCTGGCCGGCGGCACCTGGGGCTACCTCTCCTGGGCTCATCAGGCGACCGTGGATCACGCCACCGACCGGCAGCTCACCAACTCGCCGGAAGACATCTTCCGGCTCGGCCTCGCCGTGCCGTTTGCCGGGCGCTTCGCGGCGGCGGCGGAGGTGCGCTACGAGAGCTCACGGACCACGGTCTATGAGACGGAGCTGGGATCTTTCGTGGTCACCGACCTGCACCTGACCGCCGAGCTGTCCAAGCGTCTCCATCTCGGCCTGCACGTGCGCAACGCCTTCGACGAGGACTACCAGACGCCAGGCGGGCTCGAGCACGTGCAGGCCGGACTGCCCCAGGAGGGCCGCGACGCGCGGCTGCGCCTGACGTTCGACTTTTGAGGAGATGAACGCGCTGATTCGCGGGCGGCTCGCCCTTGCCCTCCTCCTTCTCGTCGGCCCGGCGGCGCTCGGTCAGGAAATGCCGGTGCCGGCGGACCTGCAGGCCGGCCTGCTGCTCAAGCTCCTGCCATTCGACCGCGCCTTGAAGGAGCGCGCCGGCTCCGAGATCGTCGTGGTCGTGGTCTACCAGCCGCGCTTCCGCCTCTCCAGCGATGCCAAAAGCGTTTTCATCAGGACCCTCGAGAACGACGCGGCCGGGCACGTCGGCGATCTGCCACTGCGGCTCGTCGAGCTGCCGCTCGATGAATCGACCGATTTTGCCGCCGCGCTCCAACGCGCGGCCGCCGACGTCGTGTATCTGGCGCCGCTGCGCGCGGTCGACATCACGGCGCTGGCGCGCGCCGCGCGCGAGGCCCGGGTCCTCTCGTTCACCGGTGTGCCCGAATACGTGCCCCTAGGTGCCATGGTGGGCATCGCGGAACGGCGGAACCGGCCGTCGCTGGTGATCAACCTCGGTGCCGCCCGCGCGGCGGGCATCGACCTGCGGTCCGAGCTGCTGAACATTTCCCAGATCGTGGGCAACTGAGATCTCCGCTCAAGAGAAACCGCGCAGGATCGGCGTGAGGCGGGCGAGCTCGCGCTCGAGCTCGCGCTCGAGCTCGGCGATGCGCGGCTGCAGCGCGCCGGGCGCTTCGTCGCGGCCCCGCAGCTCGATCTCCTGGCTGAGGGCGGCCAGGCGCGAGGCACCGAGCTGGGCGCTGCCGCCCTTGAGCGCGTGGGCGCCGAAGCTCAACGACTGGCCGTCCCCGCGCTCCAACGCCGCCTGGATCGCCGCCAGGCGCTGCGGCGCATCGGCGAGGAAGGCCTTCACGAGACTGCGCACGCCCTCCTTGCCGAGGGTCTCCTCCAGGATCGTGAGCTGCCCGGCGTTGAGGCTGGCCGGCTCCTGCCGCTCCGCCGCGGGCGGCGCCGGTGCCGGCCGCTCCGCCAGGCCGGCGCGCAGGATGGCTGCATGGAGGTCTTCGAGCAGGATCGGCTTGCTCAGGTAGTCGTCCATGCCGGCCGCCAGGCAGACCTCGCGGTCGCCGCGCAGCGCGCTGGCGGTCATCGCCACGATGCGAGGCTGCCGCTCGGCCGACAATTCGGCGCGCAGGCGACGCGTCGCCTCCAGCCCATCCATGCCCGGCATGTGGACGTCCATCAGCACCAGGTCGTAGCTCTGAGCCCGCAGAGCGGTGAGGACTTCCAATCCGTCGGCCGCCACGCCGGCGTGGTAGCCCAGGCGCTCGAGCATGAGCAGGGCAACCTTCAGGTTGACCGAGTTGTCCTCCGCCACCAGGATGCGCAGGGGAAAAAGCCCGGCGGTGCCGGAGCTCGGCAGGTGCCGTCCCTGCAGCTCCGGCGGCTCCGGGGCAGCCCTGGCGATCGTGTCGTCGACCCGGCAGCGGATGGTGAAGTGAAACGCGGAGCCGTGGCCGGGTTGGCTGTCTACCCAGATGCGCCCCCCCATGCACTCGGTCAGGCGGCGGCAGATGGCAAGGCCGAGCCCGGTGCCGCCGTACAGGCGTGCCGTCGACGTGTCCGCCTGACTAAAGGGCTTGAACAGGCGTTCCAGGTGCTCGGCGGAGATGCCGATGCCCGTGTCGCGCACGGTGAATCGCAGCTCGAGCCGATCGCCCTCTCGCTCTCCGGCTTCCACCGTCGCGGACACCTCTCCTTGCGGGGTGAACTTGACCGCATTGCTCAGGAGATTGACCAGGACCTGACGCGTGCGGGTGGGATCGCCGATCACCACCGCCGGGACGCCATTCCCCACCAGACAGCCGATCTCGATACCCCGGCCGGCCGCCGCCGCCGCCACCAGGTCCACCGCTCCTTCCAGGCAGTCGCGCACGGCGAACGGCGTAGCCTCGATCTCTACGCCCTCGGCCTCCGCCTTCGAGAAATCCAGGATGTCGTTGAGGACCGCCAGCAGCGACTCGCCGCTGCGCCGGATGGTGTCGACAAAGTCGCGCTGCTCGCCCGCCAGAGGCGTGCCCATCAGGAGGCTCGTCATTCCGATGACCGCGTTCATCGGCGTGCGGATTTCGTGGCTCATGTTGGCCAGGAACTGGGCCTTGGCGCGAGCGGCCTGCTCGGCCCCCTCCTTGGCCGCCACCAGCTCGGTGGTGCGCTGCTCGATACGTTCGAGCATCTGGTTGAAGCTCGCCACCAGCTTGCCGATCTCGTCGCCGCCGCTGGCACGGGCGCGCAGCGAGTAGTTGCCGCCGCCCGAGACGGCGTCCGCGACGGCCACCAGCCGCAAGACAGGAACGGAAACGATCCGCTGCAGGCGGCTCGACAGGACCAGCGCCACGGCGAGGGAGACGAGGAGGACCCCGCTGACGACCAGCAGATACTGCACGGTCCTCTCGCGCAGGCGCAGCAGGTCGCTTTGCAGGAGGATGGTGCCGACCGTTTCCTGGTCCAGGCGGACCGGCAGCGCACATAACAGCAGGCGGTGCTCGAACCAGGTGCCGCGCCGCGCCGGAAGGGGAGGAGGCGGGCCGGCCAGCCGCGAGAACTCGGCGAAGACGGCGCCTTGCGGCAGATATAGGACCGCGCGATGGATCTGGGGCTGCGCCTCGACCGCGCGCAATACCTCCTCGGCCGCCTCACGGTCGCCAAACGAGATCGCCGCCCTGCTGTTGCTCCCCAGGATCGCCGCCAGCGATTCGAGCTCGCCAGCCATCGCCTGCCGTGCCGCCACCAAGTCGTAGATGAGCAGCGCGCCGCAGGCGACGAGCGCCGCCACCAGGCTGGTCCCCAGGATGATGAGGATCAGCTTGTGGCGGATCGAGAGCCCTCGCCAATCTTGCATCGTTGCACCTCGCGGCAGGGCCAAGCCAAGCTGAACCGGCCCGCCGACCGGCCAAGCTGAGATGTTCAGTCCATGAGTCCGCTATCCGACGGATTTTCATGCCATGGTACCATTCGGGCACTTATTTTGGCGCCCTCGCGCATGAAGGTCTGACCGAGACGACGCTTACAGCCGGGCGAGAAAGGCTGTGGAGTAGGACTACGCCTTGCGTACCGGGTAGCGCAGGTGTGTAACGCCGACGCCCGGGATCACCGTCGGGTTGCCGAGGACGGCTGGCGTGCCGGCGAGGCAGTCAAAGAGCCGAACTCCGGAGCCAAGAAGTACCGCCGCGATGTCGATGTGGATTTCGTCGAGGAGGCCAGCATTCAGGCACTGCTGGATGGTGTCGGCGCCGTGGACCCCAACGGACTTCCCGGCGGCGGCGGTTTTAGCCTGGCTCACGGCGCTTTCGATGCCGTCGGTCACGAAGTGGACAGTCGAGTTGGGTCGCGGCCATCCGGCGGGGATGTGGTGGGTAAGGACGAATGCCGGTCCCCAAGCGTGATTTCCGCCCCAGCCATGGGCGACGTCGAAAGTGCGTCGACCGGTGAGCATGGCACCAAGTCCGGACGTGAGACCGCGAAGGTGCTCGGCGCTCGGCCCGGACACCTTGAATGTCATCGGGTCCGCCCCGCCGGTGTGGAATG
>DATFNZ010000207.1:0-26889 GCA_035266085.1 Thermoanaerobaculia bacterium | reverse complement strand
ACCAATCCGCCGACGGCATTGACGGCCAGGAAGCGGGAATTGGTATTCGCCGGAGAGGTATTCGGAAAGGCAAACGGGACGGACAGCGTGCCCCTGCCCTCCGCGTCCGGGCCGCTGTACGACACCGCCACCGTGGGGGTGGTGTTGACGGTGAAGGTGGTCGAGGCGTTGCCGCCGTCGGCCGCGCAGACGGTGGTGCCGTTGGTCAGGGTGACGAGCTTGCCGCAGGCGCAACTGGCGCTGGCCGTATGCTGCCCGGTGCGCAGGCAGGCGGAGGAGTAGTCCTTGGCGTAGTTGCAAGTCGTGGCGCCGAGGCACTCGCCGCGGGACGTGGTGCCACCGGCGGCGGAGAGGTCGATGCGGGTGGTCCAGGAGCAGGCGCCGGCGGCCTGGCCGCTGACCTGGAGGAGGGCGGGTGCCGAGACCGTCGCCGAGACCGTGCACGAGCAGGTGGCGCCGAGGGGAGGAGCCGCGACGACCGAAGCGAGAAGAAGCAGCGCCAGCCATGCCCACCGGGAGCTCAAAGGAAAATTCATCATCCGTCCTCACAAGGATTCAAGGAGACTTCAAGCTCTTGTGTCTGGGAGGACGGTTCTATTTCCCTCGGCAGCCGCGGGGTAGGATCATCCTGCAGGGCGGCATAAAGTACGGAGGGCGAGGCGAGGAGGTGCGGAGACGATGAGCTCGACCGGCTGGCATTCACTGGCGATCCCCGAGGTTCTCGAGCGGCTGGGCACGGACCCGGCTCGTGGGCTGGCGGAAGAGGAGGCGGCGCGGCGGCTCGCGGAGCATGGGCCGAACGAGCTCAAGGCGGCGCGGCGGACCTCGCCGTGGACGATCCTGCTCGCCCAGCTCAAGAACGCCCTCATCCTCGTTCTGCTGGCGGCCGTCGTCCTCTCCGCCACCCTCGGCGACGTGCTGGAGGCGGTGGTCATCGCCGCGATCGTGATCCTGGCGGTGATCCTCGGGTTCGTCCAGGAGTTCCGCGCCGAGCGGGCCATCGAGGCCCTGCGCGAGATGGCCGCGCCCACGGCCACGGTGGTGCGCGGCGGCCAGGAGCGGGAGGTGCCGGCGCGCGAGCTGGTGCCGGGCGACGTGCTGCTCGTCCAGGCGGGGGACCGCGTGCCGGCCGACGCCCGACTCGTCGAATCGGTGAACCTGAAGGTGGAGGAGTCCGCCCTCACGGGCGAGTCCGCGGCGGTCGAAAAGACCTCCGGCCCGCTGGCGGAGGACCTCGAGCTGGGCGACCGCACGAACATGATCTGGGCCGGCACGGCCGCCACCTATGGCCGCGGCCGGGCGGTGGTGGCCGGCACCGGCATGGAGACCGAGTTCGGCCGTATCGCCAGCATGCTCGAGGGGGTGGAGGAGGGACGGACGCCGCTGCAGCGGAACCTCGACCGGGTGGGCCGCATCCTCGCCGTCGCCGGCGTCGCCGTGGTGCTGCTCGTCATGGCGCTCGGCCTGATGCGGGGCCAGCCGTTCCTGGAGATCCTGATCTCCGGCATCGCGCTCGCCGTGGCCGTGGTGCCGGAAGCCCTGCCGGCCGTGGTCACCATCTCGCTCGCGCTGGGCGTGCAGCGCATGGTGCGGCGGCACGTCCTGGTCCGCCGGCTGCCGGCGGTCGAGACGCTCGGCAGCGTGTCGGTGATCTGCTCGGACAAGACGGGCACGCTGACCAAGGACGAGATGACCGTCCGCCGCCTCCACGCCGCCGGCCGCACCTGGGAGGTCACCGGCGCCGGCTATGCCCCCGAGGGCTCGTTCCTGCTGGATGGACGGGAAGCCGCGCCGTCCGAGCCCCTGCTGGAGCTCCTGCGCGCCGCCGTGCTGGCCTCGGACGCCCACCTCGCCCGCGGCGAGGAGGCTGACGGCGAGGGCAATGGCGAAGGGGAGGCGGGCTGGCGGATCCAGGGCGATCCCACGGAGGGGGCCCTGGTCGTGGCAGCGGCGAAAGCCGGGCTCGACAAGCGCGAGCTCGACCAGCGGTACCCCCGGGTGGGCGAGATCCCGTTCACCTCCGAGACCAAGCGGATGACTACCCTGCACGGCACGCCCGAAGGCGTGACCGCCTACGCCAAGGGCGCTCCCGAGGTGATCCTCCAGGCCTGCGTACGGCGGCTCGGGGAAGCCGGCGAAGAGCCGCTCGACGACGCCGGCCGCGACGCCATCGCCGCCGAGGGGCAGGGCATGGCGGCGGCCGCGCTGCGGGTGCTCGCCGTGGCGCGGAAGCGCGGTGTGGAGCCAGGGGACGCCGAGGGCGGCCTCACCTTCCTGGGGCTCGCCGGCATGATCGATCCGCCGCGGCCGGAGGCGAAGGCGGCCATCCGCACCTGCGGGCAGGCCGGCATCAAGCCGCTGATGATCACGGGCGACCATCCGATCACGGCGCAGGCGATCGCCCGTGAGCTGGGGGTGCTGCGGAGCGGCCGCGCGGTCACCGGCGCCGAGCTCGACCGCATGGACGACGGGGAGCTGGCGCGCGAGGTCGAAGCGATCGAGGTCTACGCCCGCGTCTCGCCCGCTCACAAGCTGCGGGTGGTCGCCGCCCTCCAGGCGCGCGGGCACTCGGTGGCCATGACGGGCGACGGGGTCAATGACGCGCCGGCCCTGAAGCAGGCGGACATCGGCATCGCCATGGGCGTCACCGGCACGGACGTGACCCGGGAGGCGGCCGACATGACCCTGACGGACGACAACTTCGCGTCGATCGTGGCGGCCGTGGAGGAGGGGCGCGGGGTCTTCGACAACATCAAGAAGTACCTGATGTTCCTGCTCTCCTCGAACGTCGGCGAGCTCGGCCTGATGGCGGGCGCCTCGCTCGCCGGCCTGCCGCTGCCGCTGTCGGCCGTGCAGATCCTCTACGTCAACCTGGCGACCGACGGCCTGCCGGCGCTGGCGCTGGCCGTCGACCCGCCGGAGGACGACCTGATGGAGCGCCCGCCGCGCGACCCGCACCGCGGCATCTTCACCCGGCCGGTCGTCACCCTCATGCTGATCGGCGGGATCTGGTCGGCGCTGGTCAACCTCGGCCTCTTCACGTGGGCCCTGCGCTCCGACCGCCCCGCCAGCGAGGCGATGACCATGACCTTCGTCCTGCTCGTGCTGATCCAGTTCTACAAGGCCTACAACTACCGCTCCGACCGCCACTCCGTCCTGCGCCATCCGTTCGCGAACCGCTGGCTGAACCTGGCGGTCGCCTGGGAGCTGGCGCTGCTGGCCGTGGTCGTCTACCTGCCGGCCGCGCACGAGCTGTTCGGCACCTATGCGCTGCCGTTCTGGGACTGGCTGCTGGTCAACGTGCTGGCGTTCACCGTCGTGCCGGTCCTCGAGCTCGCCAAGTGGATGGAGCGGCGCGGCTGGTTCGGCAGGATGGACTGAGACGGGACCGGCGTCGTGCTGTCGTGCTATAAAAAGGGATGTCACCACCTGGCCAGAGACGAGCATGAGAATCCTGATCGCCGACGACCACACCCTGTTCCGGGAGAGCCTGCGCAGCCTGCTGGCGTCGCGGGGCCTCGAGATCGTCGGCGAGGCGCGCGAGGGGCGTGAGGCCGTCGAGCTCGCGCGCTCCCTGCGTCCGGACATCGTCCTGATGGATCTTGCCATGCCCGGGCTCGACGGGCTGGCGGCGACCCGCCTGATCAGCGCCGAGATGCCCGAGGTGAAGGTCGTCGTCCTCACCGGCTCGGACGACGACGCCCAGCTCTTCGAGGCGATCAAGTCGGGCGCCCAGGGCTACCTGCTCAAGAACCTCGAATCGCGCGAGCTCTTCTCGCTGCTCGAAGGGGTCGGCCGGGGCGAGCCCGCCCTGACGCCGCGCCTGGCCAGCAAGCTCCTCCAGGAGTTCGCCCGTCCGCCCAAGGCCGCCTCGGAGCCGCACGACCCGGACGCGCTGACGGACCGCGAGCGGGAGGTGCTCGAGCTGCTGGTGAACGGCGTCACCTCGAACCGCAAGCTGGCGAAGCAGCTTGGCGTGAGCGAGAACACCGTCAAGTTCCATGTCCGCAACATCCTCGACAAGCTCCACCTTCACAACCGTGCCCAGGTCGTGGGGTTCGCCTTGCGCCACGGCATCGTCGCGCCTTCCGGCGCCGCCTGAGCCGCGCCGGCATGAGACCGACCGAGGACGAGCCGAGCGGCGGAGCGGGCCGTCCACCGGCTTTCCGGGGAGGCGCCGGAGGCGACGCCCGCTGGTTCGAGGCGGTGCTGAACGCCGCCGTGGACGGCATCGTGGTGATCGATCCCCTGGGGATCATCCTGTCGGTCAACCCGTCGATCCAGAAGATGTTCGGCTATGCCCCCGAGGAGCTGCTGGGGCGCAACGTCAAGATGCTGATGCCGCCGCCGTGGCGGGAGGAGCACGACGGCTACCTCGCCAACTACCGGGAGACCCGCGAGGCGCGGATCATCGGCATTGGCCGCCAGGTCGAGGGCCGGCGCCGCGACGGCTCGACGTTCCCCGTCGACCTCGCGGTGAGCGAGGTCCGCCACGGCGGCGAGGTCTTCTTCCTGGGCACGCTGCGCGACATCACCGAGCGCCTCCAGTTGGAAGCCGAGGTCCGCCAATCCCAGAAGATGGAGGCCATCGGGCGCTTGGCCGGCGGCGTGGCGCACGACTTCAACACCCTGCTCGGCACGATCCGCGGCTACAGCGAGATGCTGCTCAGCGCGCTGCCGCCGGAGGAGGCCCTCCGCCGGCCCGTCGAGCAGATCCACCGCGCGGCCCTGCGGGGCGCGCAACTGACGCGGCAGCTCCTCATGTTCAGCCGGCGCCAGGAGATCAAGGCCCAGGAAGTCGACCTGGGGACCCTGTTCGTGGACGTGGAGGTCATGCTCGACCGCCTGATCGGCGAGGACGTCCACCTGACCCGGGAGGTCGAGCCGCGGCTCGGCCGGGTCTGGGGCGATCCCGGCGAGCTGCACCAGGTCCTCCTCAACCTGATCGGCAACGCCTGCGACGCCATGCCGTCCGGCGGCTCCTTGAGCGTTTCGTTGCGCAACCTCGACGCGGATCACGAGATCCCCGTCGAGGGGGGCCGCCTCCCTCCGGGGCCGTACGTCGTGCTCCAGGTGGCGGACACCGGCACGGGCATGGACGAGCACGTCCGCAAGCGGATCTTCGAGCCTTTCTTCACCACCAAGGAGCCGGGGAAGGGCACCGGGCTGGGGCTCTCGACGGTGCACTCCATCGTCAGGCGCTGCAAAGGGGGGATCGAGGTGGAGAGCCGCCCCGGCCAGGGCGCCGTCTTCCGGATCTATCTGCCGCGTGCCGGCGACGCGAGGCACGAGGAGGCCGCGCCCGAGCTCGGGGCGGCCACGGTGTCTGTGGCGGGCGCGGACATTGGTCGGGAGATCGGCCGGGAGAAGGGGAGCGAGACGATCCTCCTGGTGGAAGACGACGACATGTTCCGGGGGCTGCTGCGGCAGGTGCTGGAGAGCCAGGGATACCGGGTGCTCGTGGCCGAAAACCCGGCGGCGGCCCTGGAGGTCGTGGCGGCGCACGGCGACGCCATCCAGCTCCTGCTGAGCGACATGGTGATGCCCGGCGGCACCGGCGTCGACCTCGCCCGCGAGCTCAGCAGCGTCTACCCCGAGATGAAGGTCACCCTCATGTCGGGCTACACCGACGACGCCCTGGCCAGCCGGGAAGCCGACCGGACCCTCGCCGACGCCTTCCTGGAGAAGCCCTTCGCGACCCAGGATCTGCTGCGGCTGCTGCGCGAGCTGCTGAGCGGCTAGGGGGAGCCGGAGCCGGTTTTCGCGACGAGGGCCGGTGATAGCATCGCGCCCGTGAGGAAGAGAGCGCCTTCGGCTCTATCGTTTCTGTTCCTGGGGTTTCTTGCCGCTGCCGCCGCGTGGTCGCAGGTGCCGACGTCGAACGTGCTCTATCGGGTCCTGCGGCTCAGGACGGCCAGCTCGACGGGCTCGGCGTTCACGATCGAGGTCGACGGCAAGCAGTACCTGATCACCGCCCGGCACCTCCTGAAGGGCTTCGGCAGCGAGGGCGAGATCGAGCTCTGGGTCGAGGGCCGGTGGAGCAAGGCCCGGGCGCGCGCCATCTATCCCTCCAAGGAGGTGGTGGACGCCGCCGCCCTCGACCTGGGCAGGCCGGTCACCGTCACCTTCCCCCTCGAGCCGTCCTCCGGCGGTCTGACGCTCGGCCAGCAGGTCTATTTCCTCGGCTATCCCTACGGCCTGGGGACCTCGACGTCCGCGCCGGCTCCGCCCGGGTTCGGCGAGCTCCCCTTCCTGAAGGGCGGAATCGTCTCGGCGGTGGACGACCGGGACCCGGAGGCGGGCATCCTCTACCTCGACGGCCAGAACAATCCCGGTTTTTCCGGCGGTCCGATCGTGTTCTGGCACCCTCCGAGCCGCAGCTTCCGCGTGGCGGGGGTCGTGCGCGGCTACCGGAACGAGGCGCTGCCGGTGCTCAAGAGGACGAGCCTCGACGACCCGGGGGCCAAGGCTTACGACGACCTGTACACCCGGTCCAACTCGGGCATCGTCATCGGCTACGACATCCGCCACGTCGTCGAAGCGATCCGCGCCGCGAGCCGGCCGTCCTCTCCTCCCATCCCCTAGGAGCAGCGCATGCAGAAACGATCGATGGAGCCGGCCTGGAAGGTGGCTCTCGCCGCGGCCGCCCTGATCGCCACGGCGATGGCGCTCTACGTCCAGATCTTCGAGCGGCGGCCGCAGGAGGAGCGGCGGGAAGAAGCCGCGCTCTCGGAGCCTCGCTCGAAGACCGAGGTCCTGGGGCAGCCCGGCGCGGCGGAGGAAGCCACCGAGCCTCCGGGCGACCGCCCGCTCCCCGGCGCCGTGCTGCGCCGGGAGGAGCCCGGCGGCGGCAACGCGCTGCGGCAGGTGCGGGACTCTCAGGATGCTCAGGAAGCCGCCCTGGCCCGCCTGCGGCAGAGCCTCGATGCCCTGGCGCTCCAGACGGAACGGTCCGAGCGAGCTCTGCGCCGGGACCTCGAAGAGGTCAGGGCGGAGGTCCGGCGGGAGCGTGACGTCTCCGGCAAGGTCCGGAGCCTCCTCATCGCCGCCCTGATACCCCTCGTCGTCCACCTCCTGGCCTCCCTGTGGCCGGGGCACAGGAAGGGCGACGGGGGAGATTGATCCGCTGGCGGTCAGGCGGCGGGAAGGGACAGGTCGAAGGTCGGCCTGCCGCCGCGGTTTCCCGGCCGTAGCGTGCCGCCGAGGGTCTTCACCAGCTCGTTGGCCAGCGGCAGGGCCAGGCTGCGGCCGCCGCGCTGGCGGGCGGCGCGGACGCCGTCTTCGAAGGGCTGGAAGAGGGTCTCGAGGGACGCTTCCGGAAAGGGCGGACCGTCCGAGGAGATGACGACGCGGAGGTCCCCGCCGTCGGCGTCGAGCCGGAAGAATACCTCGGACTTGGCGTGGCTGACGGCGGCGCCGAGGAGCAGGGCCAGGGCCTGCCGCAGGCGCTCCCGGTCGGTATGGAAGAGCCGGGGCACGGCGGGATCGCGGGAGTCGGTGAGAGCGATCCCGCGCTCCCATGCCCGCGGGCGCACCATCTCCTCGACTCCATCCACGAGGTCCTCCAGGACCACGTCGCCGGGCCGGACCTCGACCCGGCCTCCCAGCAGCCGCCCCAACTCGGCCGCGTCGCCGATCAGGCCTTGAAGGTCCTGGACGACTTCCTGGATGTTCTCGGCGTAGCGCTTCTCCCCCGCGCCGAGGTGCTCCCGCGGCGCCTCGGCCAGGAGATCGGCCAGCATGCGCAGGCTGGCGATGGGGGTGCGCAGCTCGTGGACGAACGCCGACAGGAAGCGTGTCCATTGCTCTGGCGTCTGAAGGTAAGTCCGGTCGAGATCGCTCATGGCAGCCTTGTCCTAACCGGGCATCATGCCTTCATCTCGGGCCCGGGCACAACGCTTCATCGGGTGGGGCCGTCCCACCCCCCGGGGTAGGTTCCGGCGGCGTGGCCCCCGGCCGCCCTCTTTTCCCCTTCTCGCTGCACCTTGTGAGAGAGCCTCCCTGAAGAGCACCCCGCGGGGCGTTGACCTGATGCACGGTTCGCTATACGGTAGGCCGATCCGCAATAGGGGATCGTAAAAACTAGGTTCGTTTTCTAATTCTTCCCAGGTCTCGTGTAATCGCAGGTAGGGAAGGCGAAGGCATAGTCATGAGTAATCCTCTGCGTCAGGCGGCCCCCGAGCCGTCGCTGATCCAGGTGCTCCGCGACCGCGCGATGGAGCATCCGGAGCGGCCTGCCTATACCTTTCTCGCCGAGGGCGAGGAGGAGGGCGCGCGCCTCACCTACGGGGAGCTGGACGCCCGCGCCCGCGCCCTGGCGGCGCAGCTCCAGCGGCTCGGGCTGGCGGGGGAGCGGGCGCTGCTGCTCTACCCTCCGGGCCTCGAGTTCGTCGCCGCCTTCCTCGGCTGCCTGTACGCCGGCACCGTCGCCGTGCCCGCCTATCCGCCGCGCTCGGCGCGCATGCTGCCGCGCCTGCGCTCGATCGCCGGCGATTCCCGGCCCGCCATCGCCCTGACGACCTCGGACCTGCTCCGGCAGGTCGAGGGGCTGGCTGGCCGGCTGCCGGAGCTCGCGGGCGTGCGCTGGCTGTCGACGGACGGCCTCGACGCCGGCGCCGCGGACCTCGCGGAGGAGTGGCGGGAGCCCGAGATCGACGGCGACACCCTGGCGTTCCTGCAGTACACCTCGGGCTCGACCTCCCTGCCCAAGGGGGTGATGGTCAGCCACGGCAACCTCGTCCACAACGAGGAGATGATCCAGGCGGCCTTCGATCAGTCCGAGCGCTCGGTGATCGTGGGCTGGCTGCCGCTCTACCACGACATGGGGCTGATCGGGAACGTCCTGCAGCCGCTCTACGCCGGCGCCTCGTGCGTGCTGATGTCGCCGGTGGCATTCCTGCAGCGGCCGTCGCGGTGGCTGCGGGCGATCTCGCGCTACCGGGCGACCACCAGCGGCGGTCCGAACTTTGCCTACGAGCTGTGCGTGCGCCGCATCCCCGCCGCGGAGCGCCACGGCCTCGACCTCTCCTCCTGGCAAGTGGCCTACAACGGCGCCGAGCCGGTGCGGGCCGAGACGCTGGAGCGCTTCGCCGAGGCCTTCGGCCCGGCGGGCTTCCGGCGCGCGGCGTTCCATCCCTGCTACGGCTTGGCCGAGGCCACCCTGTTCGTCAGCGGCGGCACTCCCGGCCTGGCGCCGGCCGTGGGCGCGTTCCGGGCGGCCGATCTGGAGCGCGGATCGGCCACGGCCGATCCGGCCGGCCGGCGGCTGGTGGGGTGCGGCGGCGCCTGGCTGGAGCAGGAGATCGCCGTCGTCGACCCCGAGACCGGCCGCCGATGTCCTGGCGAGCGCGTGGGAGAGATCTGGGTCGCCGGACCCAGCGTGGCCCAGGGTTACTGGGAGCGGCCGGAGGAGACGGAGCGGACCTTCCGGGCGCGTATCGAGGGGGAGGGCTCCAGGCCTTTTCTGCGCACCGGCGACCTCGGCTTCCTGCACGGCGGCGAGCTGTTCGTCACCGGCCGCCTCAAAGACCTGATCATCCTCCGCGGCCGCAACCACTACCCCCAGGACCTCGAGCTGACGGCGGAGGAGAGCCACCCCACCCTGCGGCCGGGCTTCGGCGCGGCCTTCTCCGTGGACGCGGCCGGCGAGGAGCGGCTGGTGATCGTCCAGGAGCTGGAGCGCCGTCTGGAGGCGGAGGCCCCCGAGGCCGCCGAAGCCGTGCGGCGGGCGGTGGCGGAGGCCCACGAGGTGCAGGTCCACGAGGTGGTCCTGGTGCGGGCCGGCACCATCCCGAAGACGTCGAGCGGCAAGATCCAGCGCCACGCCTGCCGGGCCGGCTATCTCGCGGGCGAGCTGACCGTCGTGGGCCGCAGCGCCCTGGAAGCCGAAGAGGCCCCGGCAGGGGAGGACGAAGCTCCCGCCCTCGACCGCCAGGCCCTGCTGGCGCTGGCGGCGGACGAGCGCCGGCCGGCGCTGGAGTCGTGGCTGCGCGCCGAGGCGGCGCGGGCCCTGGGCGTGTCGACCTCCCACGTCGAGGCCGGCCGGCCGCTGACCGCCCTGGGCCTCGACTCGCTGGCCGCCATCGAGCTGCGCGCCCGGTCCGAGGCCGCCCTGGGCGTGCCGCTGTCGCTGGCGGCCCTGCTGGAGGGCGCCAGCCTGGGTGACCTCGCGGCCGAGGCGCTGGCGGGCTTGGGGCTGCCGGCTGCCGAGGCGCCGCGGCCCGGCGTGGCGGCGAGCGGTGAGGAGGCGGGCGACTTCCCCCTCTCGCACGGTCAGCGGTCGCTCTGGTTCCTGCACCGGCTGGCGCCGGAGAGCCTGGCCTACCACCTGGCGGGGGCGGCGCGGGTGCGCGGGCCTCTCGACGGCGCGGCCCTGGCCCGCGCCGTGGCGGCCCTCGCGGACCGCCACCCGGCTCTGCGCACGACCTTCCACGAGAACCCGGTGTCCGGCGAGCCGTTCCAGCGGGTCCACGAGGGCCTGGCGCCCGAGGTGTCGATCGCGGAGGCCGCCGGCTGGAGCGAGCGGCGGATCGGCGAGCGCATGCGCGCCGGGGTCTGGCGGCCGTTCGACCTCGCGGCCGGGCCGTTGCTGCGGGTCGGCGTGCTGCGCGCCGGACCCGAGGAGGCCGTGCTGTACCTCGCAATCCATCACATCGTCTCCGACTTCTGGTCGCTGGCGGTGATGGCGCGCGACCTCGGGGCGCTCTACGCCCGCGAGGCCGGCCGGCCGGCGGCCGTGCTGCCGGCCCTGGAGCTGCGCTATACCGATTGGGCGCGCTGGCAGGAGGAGCGGCTGGCCGGGCCCGAGGGCGAGCGTCTGTGGGAGTACTGGCGTCAAACTCTGGCTCCTGAGGGCGCCGAGCCGCCGCGGCTGGAGGTGCCGGCGGACCGCCCGCGTCCGGCCGTCCAGACCTGGGCCGGCGGCGCCCGCGGCTTCCATCTGCCGGCCGCCCTGGCGGCGGACCTCCAGGACCTGGCCCGCGGGCACGGCGCCACCCTCTACATGGGGCTGCTGGCCGCCTTTCAGGCCGTGCTCGCCCGCTACACCGGCAAGGAGGACCTGCTGATCGGCTCGCCCACGGCCGGCCGCTCGTCCGCCGTGGCCGACGTCGCGGGCTACTTCGTCAATCCCGTGGCGCTGCGCACCCTCCTGGCGGGCGATCCGGCGTTCACGGCCATCCTGGCCGAGACCCGGCGCGCCGTGGTGGGCGCCTTCGAGCACCAGGACTTCCCCTTCCCCGTGCTGGCCGAGCGGCTGCAGCCGCGGCGCGACGCCGGCCGGCCGCCCCTGTTCGACGTCATGTTCGCCTTCGAGAAGGCGCGCGGCACGGGCATGGAGCTCGGCGGCTTCGCCCTCGGCGAGGCGGGCGCCCGGCTGCACCTGGGCGGGCTGGACCTGGAGTCGATCGCCCTGCCGCCGGCGGGCGCGCCGTTCGCCCTCGCCCTGGTGATGGCCGAGGCCGGTAGAGGTCTTGGCGGCTCGCTGCGCTTCGACGCCGACCGCTTCGACGCGGCCACCCTGGACCGCCTGGCGGGCCAGTACCGGGCGCTGCTCGCCGGGGCCCTGGCGGATCCCGGGCGGCGCCTGTCGGAGCTGCCGCTGCTGACGCGGGAAGAGGAGCGGGAGGTGCTGGCGGACTGGAACCGCACCGCCGCCGCCTACCCGCGGGAGATCGGCGTCCATCAGCTCGTGGAGGCGTGGGCGCAGGTGACGCCGGAATCGCTGGCCGTGGCGGACGGCGAGGAGAGCCTCTCCTACCGCGAGCTGAACGAGCGGGCGAACCGGCTGGCGCACTGGCTGCTGGCCAACGGCGTCGAGCCCGAGACGCGGGTGGGCGTCGTGCTGGAGCGCTCGCCCGCCATGATCGTGGCCCTGCTCGGCGCCCTCAAGGCAGGCGGCGCGTACGTGCCGCTCGATCCGGCCCACCCGCGGGAGCGGCTGGCCTGGCAGCTCGAGGACGCCTGGGCGGGAGGCCCCGCCCGCGTGCTGCTCACCCAGAAGAGTCTGGCTCCGGATCTACCTCGAGACGCGAGGGTTCTGCGGCTGGATGCGGCCGATCTTGTCGGGAGCGCCGCCGATCCCGGCCTGCCGTTCCTGCCCGATCAGGCCGCTTACGTGATCTACACCTCGGGCTCGACGGGCCGGCCGAAGGGCGTGGTGATCTCCCACGCCTCGCTGGCCAACCTGGTCGACTGGCACCAGCGGACCTACGCCCTGACGCCGGCGGACCGGGCCTCGCAGGTGGCGGGCCCGGGTTTCGACGCCTCGGTGTGGGAGATCTGGCCCTACCTGGCGGCGGGGACGAGCCTGCACGTGCCGGCGGAGAAGGTTCGCTCGTCGCCGGCGCGTCTGGCGTCCTGGCTGGCAGAAGAGCTGATCTCGATCGCCTTCCTGCCCACGCCGCTGGCCGAGGCCCTGCTCGACGAGGAGGTGCCGGCGGGCAGCGCGCTGCGGGCGCTGCTCACGGGCGGCGACCGGCTGCGCCGCGGCCCGCGGCCGGGCCTGCCGTTCACGCTCTACAACCATTACGGGCCCACCGAGAGCACGGTCGTGACGACCAGCGCGCCGGTGGCGCCCGGTGTGGCATCGCCGCCGATCGGCAAGCCGATCGCCAACACCCAGGTCTATGTGCTCGACCGGCATCTCCGCTCCGTGCCCCTGGGCGTGCCGGGAGAGCTGGCGATCGGCGGCGCGGGGCTCGCCCGCGGCTATCTCCACCGGCCGGAGCTGACGGCGGAGCGCTTCGTCCCCGATCCCTTCGGGGAGGACCGGGGATGCCGCCTCTACCGGTCGGGCGACCTGGCGCGCTGGACGCCGGCCGGGAACCTCGAGTTCCTGGGCCGCATCGACCACCAGGTGAAGGTGCGGGGCCAGCGCATCGAGCTGGGGGAGATCGAGGCGGCGCTCGCCGGCCACCCGGGCGTGCGCGAGGCCGTGGTGGACGTCCGCGAACGCGACGACGGGACCGGCCCGCGGCTGGTGGCCTGGGTGGTGGTGCGCGGGTTGGCGGCCTTCCCGGGCGAGCTGCTCGAGCACCTGCGCGAGCGGCTCACCGAGGCCATGATCCCCGCGTCGTGGGTGGCCATGGACGCCCTGCCGCTGACGCCCAACGGCAAGGTGGACCGCCGCGCCCTGCCGTCGCCGTCGCCCGAGCTCGCGGGGGAGTGGACGGCGCCGCGCACGCCCGCGGAGGAGCTGGTGGCCGGCATCTGGGCCGAAGCGCTCGGGGTGGAGCGGGTGGGGGCGTTCGACGACTTCTTCGCCCTCGGCGGCCACTCCCTGCTCGCCGCCCAGGTGGCCTCGCGGATCTCGCGGATCTTGTCGGTGGAGGTGCCGCTCGTCCTGCTCTTCGAGGCCCCGACGCCGGCCGCGCTGGCGAGGGAGATCGAGGCGCGTAGAGGTGCCCTCCCCGCGGCCCCGCCCCTGAGCCCGGCCCCGGCCGAGGCGCGCGAGCGGGGGCTGCCCCTCTCCTTCGCCCAGGAGCGGCTGTGGTTCCTCGACCAGCTCGAGGGCGCCTCGGCCGTCTATAACATCTCCGGCGGCGTGCAGCTTGCCGGACCCCTGGCGGTGCCGGCCCTGGGGGGCGCCCTCGCCGAGGTGGCGCGCCGCCACGAGTCGCTGCGCTCGCGCTATCAGGCGGGGGAGGCGGGGGAGGCGGGACCCGTGCAGCGGGCGCTGCCGCCGGCGGCCCCCGGCCTCGCCGTGACCGACCTGCGGTCCCTGCCGGCCGGGGCACGGCAGCGGGAAGCCTGGCGGATCGCCGGCGAGGAGGCCCGCCGGCCCTTCGACCTCGCGCGCGGCCCCCTCCTGCGCACGGCGCTGCTGCGCCTGGGCGGCGAGGAGCACGTCCTGCTGGTGTCGATGCACCACGCCGCCTCCGACGGCCTGTCCATGGAGATCTTCCTGCGCGAGCTGGAGGCGCTCTACGGGGCCTTGGCGGCGGGCCGCCCTTCGCCGCTGCCCGAGCCGGCCCTGCAGTACGGCGACTTCGCCCTGTGGGAGCGGCAGTGGCTGGCGGGCGAGGCCCTGGCGGCGCGGCTCGCCGCCGCCCGCCGGCGGCTGGACGGCGCGCCCACGGAGCTGGACCTGCCGGCGGACCATGCACGGCCGGCCGTCCTGTCTCACCGCGGCGGCCGGAAGGCCTTCGCGCTGCCGGCGGACGCGGCGGCGGCCGCCGCCGCCCTCGCCCGGCGCGAGGGGGTCACCCCGTTCATGGTGCTCCTGGCCGCCCTGCAGGCCCTGCTCGGCCGCTACACGGGCCGGGAGGACCTGCTGGTGGGCTCGCCGGCGGCCAACCGCGGCCGGGCCGAGGTCGAGGACCTGATCGGCTGCTTCGTTAACACCCTGGTGCTGCGCGCCGACCTCGCGGGCGATCCCCACTTCCGCGAGCTGCTCGCCCGCACGCGACCGGCGACGCTCGCCGCCTACGCCCACCAGGACCTCCCCTTCGAGAAGCTGGTCGAAGCCCTGGCCACGGACCGCAGCCGGGCGCGCAGCCCGCTCGTCCAGGTCGTCTTCACGCTGCGCAACGCGCCGCCCGCGCCCGCCCTGCCGGGCCTCGCCGCCAGCCGCTTCGACGTCCACAACGGCACGGCCAAGTTCGAGCTCACCCTGGAGCTCGAGGAGCGGCGGGACGGTCTGGCGGGTTGGATCGAGCACAGCTCCGACCTCTTCGACGGCGCCACGGCCCGGCGCTTCGCGGGGCACTACGCGGCGCTGCTGGCGGGCGCCCTGGCGGCGCCGGAGCTGCCCTTGTCGGACCTGCCCCTGCTCGGCGAGGCGGAGCGGAACCAGGTCCTGAGGGCCTGGAACGGCGCGACCAGCGCTTATCCGCGCGAGGCCACGCTGGTGGAGCTGTTCCGGGCGCAGGTCGAGCGGGCGCCCGAGGCCCTCGCCCTGGATTTCGCCGACGGCCGGCTCACCTACGGGGAGCTCGACGCCCGGGCGAACCGGCTGGCCCGGCACCTGCGCGCCCTGGGCGTCGTCCGGGAGTCGCGGGTCGGCGTCTTCCTCGACCGCTCGGTCGACCTGATCGTGACGCTGCTGGCGGTGATCAAGGCGGGCGGGGCGTACGTGCCGCTCGATCCCTCCTATCCGTCCGACCGGCTGGACTGGATGGTGGCGGACTCGGGGGCCGCCGTGGTGGTGACGCGCGAGCTGCTCGACCGCGACGCGCAGCGGATCGTTGCCCGAAGCGGGGACGAGCTGGCGGTGGCGACGAGCGCGGACGACCTCGCCTACGTCATGTACACGTCGGGCTCCACCGGCCGGCCCAAGGGGGTCGCCATCCCCCAGCGGGGCATCGCGCGGCTCCTCTTCGACACCGACTACATCGAGCTCGGTCCCACGGACCGGGTAGCCCAGGCCGTCAACGTGTCGTTCGACGTCGCGACCTTCGAGGTCTGGGGCGCGCTGCTGCACGGCGGCTGCCTGGTGGGGATCGAGCGCGAGCTGCTGCTGGAGCCGCGCCGGCTGGCGGCGGCGATCGCGGACCGGCGGATCTCCGTGATCTTCCTCACCACGGCGCTGTTCAACCAGGTGGCGGCGGAGGACCCCGCCTGCTTCCGCGGCGTGCGCTGGCTGTTCGCGGGCGGCGAGGCGCTCGATCCGCGGTGGGTACGGGAAGCCGTGGAGAAGGGCCGGCCGGGGGCCATGATCAACGGCTACGGCCCGACCGAGAGCACGACCTACGCCGTCTGCCATCGGGTCGAGCGGGTGGAGGCGGGGGCGCTGAGCGTGCCCATCGGCCGGCCGATCGCCAACACCACGGGCTACGTGGTGGACCGCGGCCTGCGGCCGGCGCCCGTCGGCGTGCTGGGGGAGCTGCTGATCGGCGGCGACGGCCTGGCGCGCGGCTACTGGAACCGGCCGGCGCTGACGGCCGAGCGGTTCGTGCCCAACCCGTTCGGGGAAGCGGGATCGCGGCTGTACCGCACGGGCGACCTGGCGCGCTGGCTGCCGGGCGGCGTCCTCGACTTCCTGGGCCGCATCGACCACCAGGTGAAGGTGCGGGGGTTCCGCATCGAGCTGGGGGAGATCGAGGCCGTGCTGACGGCCCACCCGGCGCTCGCCGCGGCGGTGGCACAGGTGTGGGAGCCGGCGCCGGGCGACCGGCGTCTGGTGGCCTGGGTGGTAGGCAAGGACGGCGCCGCGCCGTCCATCCCCGAGCTGCGGGCGCACGCCGAGGCCAAGCTGCCGGCCTACATGGTGCCGGCGGCCTTCGTCAGGCTGCCCGAGCTGCCGCTGACCCCCAACGGCAAGGTGGATCGCCGGGCGCTGCCGGCGCCCGCCGGGGAGGCCGAGGGCGAGCGGGTGGCCCCGCGCACGCCCGAGGAGGAGATGCTCGCGGGGATCTGGCAATCCGTGCTGGGAGCCGGCGAGGTCGGGGTGTTCGACGACTTCTTCGAGCTGGGCGGCCACTCGCTGCTGGCGACCCGGATGACGGCGCGGGTGGAGCGGACCTTCGGCGTGCACGTGCCGTTGCGCGTCCTGTTCGACGCGCCGACGGTCGCGGGGCTCTCCTCCTGGCTGGCTGCGGCCCGCCGGGAGGGGGAGCCGCTCGCCGCTCCGGCACCGCGCCGTGAGGATGTTGACGCCGGCAGGGATCTGCCGCTCTCCCATGCCCAGGAGCGGCTGTGGTTCCTCGATCGCCTGGAGCCGGGGAGCGCCGCCTACAGCATCCCCGCCGAAGTGCGCATCGAAGGGCCTCTCGACGTGGCGGCCCTCGCCGCGGCCTTGAGCGGAGTGGTGCGGCGGCACGAGGCGCTGCGCACCGTCTTCCCCGAGCGGGCGGGTCGGCCGGTGCAGCGAATCGAGCCGGTGGCGGCCGTTTTCTTGCCCATCGTCGACCTGAGCGGCGTACCCCAGGAGGAGGCGCGGCGGCTGGCGTCCGAGGCAGCGCGGCGCCCCTTCGACCTGGCTCGCGGTCCTCTGGTGCGGGCCTGTCTGATGGATCTTGGGGATGGACGGCATACGCTGCTGCTGAACCTCCATCACATCGTGTTCGACGGCGGCTCGGTCGGCATCTTCCTCGACGAGCTAGCGGCGCTGTACCGCTCGGAGCCGCTGCCGGCGCCGGCGCTGCAGTACGCGGACGTGGCGCTCTGGCAGCGCGAGGTGCTCCAGGGCGAGCGGCTGGAGAGCCAGCTCGCCTACTGGCGGCAGCGTCTGGGAGACGGCCCGCCGCCCCTCGATCTGTCCACGGACCGGCCGCGCCCGGCGGCGCAGAGCTTCCGCGGCGCCGTCGAGCGCCTGGCCGTGCCGGCGGCGGTTGCGGCTGAGCTGCGCGAGCTGGCGCGGCGGGAGGGCGCGACGCTCTTCATGACCCTGCTCGCCGGCTGGACGGCCCTGCTCGCGCGGATCGCGCGCCAGGACGAGGTGCTGGTGGGCACGCCCGTCTCCAGCCGCAACGTGCCGGAGCTGGAGGGAGTCGTCGGCTTCCTGGTGAACACCCTGGTCCTGCGCACGGACCTGTCGGGAAGCCCCACCTTCGCCGAGGCGCTGGGGCGCGTCCGCGAGACGGCCCTGCAGGCGTACGCCCATCAGGACCTCCCCTACGAGAAGCTGGTGGAGGAGCTGGCGCCCGAGCGGGACCTCGCCCGCAACCTCCTGTTCCAGGCTTCGTTCACGTTCCAGAACGCGCCGCGGCGGGAGCTGGCCTTGGCGGCCGGCGTCACCGCCCGCGTCGAGCCGGTGTTCCCCGGCAGCGGCAAGTTCGACCTCACGCTGGCCCTGGAGGAATCCGCGGACGGCGGGCTCGAAGGCTACCTCCTCTATGCCTCCGACCTCTTCGACGCCGTCACGGTGCGGCGCTGGGGCGGATACCTGGAAAGCTTGCTGGAGACGGCCGATCCGTCCCGCCGCCTCTCCGAGCTGTCCCTGCTCGCCGAGGCGGAGCGGCATCAGTTGGCGGTCGAATGGAACGCCACGGCGCGGGATTTCGGGGCTGGGGACTGCCTGCACGACCTGATCGCCGCCCAGGGTGACCTGAAGCCGGAAGCCGAGGCCGTGGTCTGCGGCGGACGAAGCCTGACCTTCGGCGAGCTGAACCGGCGGGCCAACGGGGTCGCCTGGCGCCTGCGCTCGCGGGGCGTCGGTCCCGAGGTACCGGTCGCCCTGTTGATCGACCGCTCGGTGGCGGCGATCGTCGGCATCCTGGGCATCCTCAAGGCCGGCGGCGCGTACGTGCCGGTCGATCGCGGGTATCCGGCCGAGCGGATCGCCTGGCTCCTGGAGGATTCCGGAGCGCGGGTGACCCTGACGGCGGCGGACGTCGAGGCGGCCGGCGAGAGCGCGGAGGCGCCGGCGAGCGGCGCCGGTCCCGATCATCCGGCCTACGTCATTTACACCTCGGGCTCGACGGGCCGGCCCAAGGGGGTGGTGGTGCGCCATGGCTCCCTGGTGAACCTGGCGCGGGCTCTGCGCGAGACGGTTTATGGCGAGACGAAGCCGTTGCGGGTGGGCGTCAACGCCTCGTTCTCCTTCGACGGCTCGGTCAAGCAGATCGTCCAGCTCGCCTGGGGCCACTCGCTCCATGTCCTGACCCAGGACGTGCGGCTCGATCCCGCGGCGTTGGTGGGCTACGTCCGCGAGCATGGGCTCGACGCGCTCGACTGCACGCCGTCGCAGCTCCGGCTGCTGCTCCAGGCCGGTCTGGGCGCAGCAGGCGCGGCGCCCGCGCTCGTCCTGGTGGGCGGCGAGGCGGTCGACGCCGAGCTCCGCGCCGCTGCGCTGGCGCGCCCGCGGACCCGTTTCTGGAACGTCTACGGGCCCACGGAATGCACGGTCGATACGACCGCGGCCCTCTTTGAGGATTCGCGGATCGGCCGGCCGCTCGCCAACGTTCGGGTTTACGCGCTCGACGGCGAGGGCGCTCTTGCACCCCTGGGCGTGCCGGGCGAGCTGCACGTGGGCGGCGCGGGTCTCGCCCGCGGCTATCTCGGCCGGCCGGACCTGACGGCGGAGCGCTTCATCCCCGATCCGCGGGGCGACGGAGACCGGCTGTACCGCACGGGCGACCTCGTGCGCTGGCGGCCGGAGGGTGGGCTCGACTTCCTGGGCCGCGTCGACCTGCAGGTCAAGGTGCGCGGCTTCCGCATCGAGCCGGGCGAGATCGAGGCCGCGCTGGCCGCCCTTCCCGGCGTGCGCGAGGCCGCCGTGGTGCCCGATGGGGATCGCCTGACGGCTTTCTGGACCGGCGAGGCCGAAGGGCTGCGCGAGGCCCTCAAGGCGCGGCTGCCGGAGTACATGGTGCCCGCCGCCTTCGTCCGCCTCGACGGCCTGCCGAAGACCCCCAGTGGCAAGGTGGACCGCCGGGCCCTGGCAAAGCTGGCGCCCGAGGCCGAGGCGGAGAGAACAGGCTTCATGGCGCCGCGCAACCCCTCCGAGGAGCTGATCGCGGGGATCTGGAGCGAGGTGCTGGGCGTTGGGCAGATCGGTGCCCACGAGGACTTCTTCGGCCTCGGCGGCCACTCCCTGCTCGCCACCCAGGTGGTGGCGCGGGTGCGCGAGGCGTTCGGGGTCGAGCTCCCCCTGCGCAGCCTGTTCGAGAGCCCCACGGTGGCCGGCCTCGCCGAGGCGGTCGCGGCCGCCCGGCGGGCGGGCAGCACCGCGGCGCCTGCCATCGAGCCCGGCCCGCGCGAGGGAGCGCTGCCGCTCTCCTTCGCCCAGGAGCGGCTGTGGTTCCTCGACCGGCTGGAGGGCGGCGGCCCCCTCTACAACGTGCCCGCCGCCGTGCGCCTCACGGGCAGGCTCGATCCCGAAGCCCTGGCCGCCGCCTTCCGCGAGATCGTGCGCCGCCACGAGGCGCTGCGCACCCGCTTCGCCGAGGAGGGAGGGCGGCCCGTGCAAGTCGTCCAGCCGCCGTTCGATCCGCCTCTGGTCTTCCTGGAGATGCCCGAGCCGGAAGCGCTCGCGTGGGCAGCGGAAGAGTCCCGGCGCCCGTTCGACCTCGCGGCCGGCCCGCTCCTGCGCCTGACGCTCCTGAGGACTGCCGAGGACGAGCACGTTCTCCTGCTGGTGATGCACCACATCGTCTCCGACGCCTGGTCGATGGGCGTGCTGATCGAGGAGCTGGCGGCGCTCTACGCTCGGGCGCCGCTTCCCGAGCTGCCCGTGCAGTACGCGGATTACGCCCGCTGGCAGCGGCAGCAGCCGGCGGTCGAGGAGCAGCTCGGGTATTGGCGGGAGCGGCTGGCGGGTATCCCGGAAGTCCTGGACCTGCCCACGGACCGCCCCCGGACGGCGGCGCGCACCCAGCGGGGAGGCCTCGTGCCGGCGCATCTGCCTGCCGGCCTCACGGCAGCGTTGCGTGCCCTCGGCCGCAGCTCGGGGACGACCCTGTTCATGACCCTGCTGGCGGGGTTCCAGGCGCTGCTCACCCGCTACGTCGGCGAGGACGAGGCGCCCGTGGGCTCGCCGGTCGCCGGCCGCACCCGGGTCGAGACGGAGAAGCTGATCGGCTTCTTCGTCAACACCCTGGTCCTGCGCACGGATCTCGGGGGCGATCCCACGTTCGTGGAGCTGCTGGGCCGTGCGCGCGAGACTACGCTGGGCGCCTACGATCATCAGGACGTCCCGTTCGAGCGCCTGGTGGAGGAGCTGGCCCCCCGCCGGGACCTTCGCCACACGCCGCTCTTCCAGGTCATGCTGGCGTTCCAGAACGCCCCCCTGGCACCGCTGGAGCTGCCCGGCCTGCGCCTGGAGCTGCTGGAGGTGGACTCCCGTACGGCCAAGTTTGACCTGTCGCTGGCCGTGATGGAGGAGGGCGAGGGGCTGGCGGCCTGGCTGGAGTACGACCGCGACCTCTTCGACACGGCGACGGCGGAGCGGCTTGCCGGCCACTTCCGCAACCTGCTGGAGGGGGCCGTCGAGGAGCCCGGACGGCGGTTCTGGGATCTGCCGTTGCTCGGCGAGGCGGAGTGGCGGCAGATCGAGGGGCTGAGCCGCGCCGCCGGCCCGGTCGGGGAGCCGCTCTGCGTCCACGAGCTGTTCGAGGCCCGGGCCGCCCTGGCTCCCGGCGCTCCGGCGGTGATCGCAGGCGGCGAAACCCTGAGCTACGGAGAGCTCGACGCCCGGTCAAACGCTCTGGCCCGGCACCTTCGGGGGCTCGGCGTGGGGCCCGAGGTCCGGGTGGGCCTCGCGCTGCCGCGCTCGCTCGACGGCATCGTGGCCATCCTGGGTGTCCTGAAGGCGGGCGGCGCGTGGGTCGCGATCGATCCCGCGTATCCGCCGGAGCGCCGGGCGTGGATGATCGAGGATTCCGGGGCACGGGTGCTGATCGCCGAGGATTCGATCGAGATCCTGAAGGAGGCCGGGGCCGTCGGGGGAGCGCTGCCGGAGAGCCTGGCGTACGTGATCTACACCTCTGGTTCGACCGGCACCCCCAAGGGGGTGGGCGTCGGGCACGACGCGGCGGCACGGCACGTCCGGAGCGCTCTGGAAGAGTATGGGCTGAACCCAGGAGACCGGGTCCTCCAGGCGGCGGCCTGGAGCTTCGATACGTCGGTCGAGCAGATCCTGGCGACGCTGGCCGCCGGAGCGGCGCTGGTGCTCCCGGGCGAGGAGCTTTGGAGCCCGCGCGACGCGGCGCGCAAGCTCGCGGAGTCCGGGGTGACCTTCCTCAACCTGTCGCCCGCCCACCTGCTGCAGTGGGTCCTGGAGGCGGAGGGGAGCGTGCCGTCGTTGCGCCTGGTCGTCGTCGGGGGCGAGGCGATGCCGCCGGAGATCGTCCGCCGGTGGCCGTCCACCCCCTGGGCGACCGCCCGCCTGCTCAACGGTTTCGGTCCGACGGAGACCGTGGTCACGGCCACTCTGTACGAGGTTCCGGCGGCCGGTTTGGAGGCTTCGGCCTCCAGCGTGCCGATCGGCCGTCCCCTCTCCGGCCGGTCGGCCCACGTGCTCGACCGCCATGGCATCCCGGCGCCCCTGGGCGTGCCGGGCGACCTGGCCCTGGGCGGCGTGCTGGCGCGGGGGTACCTCGGCCGGCCGGACGCCACCGCCGAGCGGTTCGTGCCCGATCCCTTCTCCGGCGAGGCGGGAGCGCGCCTCTACCGGACGGGGGACCGGGTCCGCTGGCTGCCTTCCGGCGACCTCGCTTTCCTGGGGCGGGTCGATCAGCAGGTGAAGGTGCGCGGCTTCCGCATCGAGCCGGGCGAGATCGAGGCGGCCCTGGCGCGCCATCCGGCCGTGGCGCAGGCGGCCGTGGTGGTGGTGGGCGAGGGAGCGGACCGGCGGCTGGCGGGCTTCCTGGTGGCACGGGAAGGGGAAGCGGCGCCGGACGTGGCCGGGCTGCGGGCTTTCCTCGGCCGCGGGCTGCCCGTCCACATGATCCCCTCCGCCTTCTTCGAGCTCGCCGCGCTGCCGCTGACGACCAACGGCAAGGTGGACCGGCGGGCCCTGGTCCGCGAGGCGGCGGCGCCGGCGGCGCGGCCGGAGAGCTTCGTCCCCCTCTCGACCGCCGTCGAGCACATACTGGCGGGGATCTGGGCGGAGGTGCTCGGCCACGATCGGGTCGGCCGCGGCGTCGGCGCGGAGGACGATTTCTTCGCGCTGGGCGGCCATTCCCTGCTCGCCACCCAGGTCCAGTCGCGGGTGCGCGATTTCCTCGGCGTCGAGTTGCCCCTGCGCAAGCTCTTCGAGGCCCCGGTCCTGGCGGCCCAGGCCGCCGAGATCGATGCCCTGCGGCAGTGGGAACGCGGCTCCGGGGCGCCCCTGCTCCGGGCGGCCCGCGAGGAGGCTTTCGGCGATGACGCCCCGCTCTCCTTCGCCCAGGAGCGGCTGTGGTTCCTCGACCGGCTCCAGCCGGGCTCGGCCGTCTACAACCTGCCGTCCGCCGTGCGCCTGGCGGGCCGGCTCGACGTCGCCGCCCTGAAGGCGGCCCTGCGCGAGATCGTGCGCCGGCACGAGGTGCTGCGCACGCGCTTCGCCGACGAGCGGGGACGGCCCGTGCCGAGGGTCGATCCGCCGTTCGATCCGCCCCTGGCCCACCTCGAGATGCCGGCAGGGGAGGCGCTCGCGTGGGCGGCTGAGGAAGCCCGGCGTCCGTTCGACCTCGCGGCCGGACCGCTCCTGCGCCTGACGCTGTTGAAGACGGGCGAGGAGGAGCACGTCCTCCTGCTGGTGATGCACCACATCGTCTCCGACGCCTGGTCGCTGGGCGTGCTGATCGGGGAGCTGGCGGCGCTCTACGGGAAGGCAACCCTTCCCGAGCTGCCCGTGCAGTACGCGGACTATGCCCGCTGGCAGCGCGAGATGCTCGCCGGCGAGGTCATCGAGGAGCAGCTCGCCTACTGGCGCGAGCGCCTGGCGGGCATCCCCGACGTCCTCGACCTGCCGCTCGACCGGCCCCGGCCCACGGTGCGCAGCCAGCGGGGCGGGCTCGTGGCGGCGCCGCTGCCGGCCGGCCTCACGGCGGGGCTGCGCGCCCTTGGCCGCCGCTCGGGGGCGACGCTGTTCATGACCCTGCTGGCCGGCTTCCAGGCGCTGCTCTCGCGTTATGCAGGGCAGGACGAGGCGCCGGTGGGCTCGCCCGTCGCCGGCCGCACCCGCGTCGAGACCGAGGCGCTGATCGGCTTCTTCGTCAACACCCTGGTCCTGCGCACGGACCTCGGCGGCGATCCCACGTTCGTCGAGCTGCTGGGCCGCGCCCGCGAGACCACGCTGGGCGCCTACGACCACCAGGACGTCCCCTTCGAGCGCCTGGTCGAAGAGCTGGCACCCCGCCGGGACCTCCGCTACACGCCGCTCTTCCAGGTGATGCTGACGCTCCAGAACGCTTCCCAAGCGCCGATGGAGCTGCCCGGCCTGCGGCTGGAGCCGCTGGAGATGGATTCCGGCACGGCCAAGTTCGACCTGTCGCTGGTGCTCAGGGAGGAGGGCGACGGGCTGGCGGCCGTCCTCGCCTACGACCTGGACCTGTTCGACGCGGCCACGGCGGAGCGCATCGCGGGCGATTTCCGCCTCCTGCTGGAGCGGGCCGTCGAGGAGCCCGGCAGGCCCTTCCGGGAGCTGCCCCTGCTGGCGGAGGCCGGGTGGCTGGACCGACAGGTGAAAGCCGGGGAGCCGGGCGAGACCGGGACGGCCCGCGCGCGCCAGCCGGCCACGCCGCGGACGCGGCCAGAGGCGTACGTGCCCCCTTCCACGGCCGTCGAGCACATCCTGGCGGGGATCTGGGCCGAGGTGCTGCGCGTCGACGGCATCGGCCGCATCGGCGTGGAGGACGACTTCTTCACGCTCGGCGGCCACTCTCTGCTCGCCACCCAGGTCCAATCGCGGGTGCGCGAGTTCCTCGGCGTGGAGCTGCCGCTGCGCAAGCTCTTCGAGGCGCCCACGGTGGCGGCCCAGGCGGCGGAGATCGAGGTTTTGCGGACGGCGGAGCGCGGCTTCGCGGCGCCGCCCCTCCGGCCGGCGGGCCGTGAGGGAGACGTCCCCCTCTCCGAGGCGGAGCGGCACCAGGTCGCCGTCGAGTGGAACGCCACGGCCCGGGCCTTCGGGGATCCGGACTGCCTGCACCACCTGATCGCCATCCAGGCGGCCCGGGCCCCCGAGGCCGAAGCCGTGGTCTGCGACGGGCGGAGCCTCACCTTCGGCGAGCTCGACCGGCGGGCCAACGGCGTGGCCTGGCGCCTGCGGTCGCTGGGGGTCGGGCCCGAGGTGCCCGTCGCTCTGCTGATCGACCGTTCGGCGGAGGCGATCGTCGGTATCCTGGGAATCCTCAAGGCCGGCGGCGCGTACGTGCCCGTCGATCCCGGCTATCCCGCCGAGCGGATCTCCTGGCTCCTGGAGGACTCCGGGACGCGGGTGACGTTGACGGCGGCGGACGTGGCGGAGGCTGGAGAGAGCGCCGAGGCGCCGGAGAGCGGCGCCGGTCCGGAGCACCCGGCCTACGTCATCTACACCTCGGGCTCGACGGGCCGGCCCAAGGGGGTCGTGGTGCGCCACGGCTCCCTGGTGAACCTGGCGCGGGCCCTGCGCGAGACGGTGTATGGGGAGGATACGGGCCCGCTGCGGGTGGGCGTCAACGCCTCGTTCTCCTTCGACGGCTCGGTCAAGCAGATCGTCCAGCTCGCCTGGGGCCACTGCCTCCACGTCCTGACCCAGGACGTGCGTCTCGATCCCGCGGCGCTGGTGGGCTACGTCCGCGAGCACGGGCTCGGCGCGCTCGACTGCACGCCGTCGCAGCTCCGGACGCTCCTCCAGGCGGGCTTGGGCGAAGGGGACGCGGCTCCCGCGCTCGTTCTGGTGGGCGGCGAGGCCGTCGACGCCGAGCTCCGTGACGGCGCCCTGGTCCGGACGCGCACTCGCTTCTGGAACGTCTACGGGCCCACGGAGTGCACGGTGGACACCACGGCCTCTCCCTTCACGGCCGATGCGCCGCCGTCGCGCATCGGCCTGCCGCTGCCCAACATCCGGGTCCATGTCGTGGACCCGGACGGCGGCCTCGCTCGTCTCGGCGTGCCGGGCGAGCTGCGAGTGGGCGGTGCGGGCCTCGCCCGCGGCTATCTCGGCCGCCCGGACTTGACGGCCGAGCGGTTCGTCCCCGATCCATCCGGCGATGGCGATCGCCTCTACCGCACGGGCGACCTCGTGCGTTGGCTGGCGGACGGCTCGCTCGACTTCCTGGGCCGCATCGACCGGCAGGTCAAGGTGCGCGGATACCGCATCGAGCCTGGGGAGGTCGAGGCCGTCCTGGCGCGTCACCCGGCCGTGCGCGAATGCGCCGTGGTGGCGGCGGACGGGCGCCTAGCGGCCTTCTGGACGGGCAGCGCCGGCGATGCTGGCGATGCCGGAGATGCCGGCGACGCTGGAGATCTCAGGGACTTCCTCAAGGCGCGGCTGCCCGAGTACATGGTGCCCGCGGCCTTCGCGCGGCTCGAGCGCCTGCCTGGGACCCCCAGCGGCAAGGTGGATCGTGAGGCCCTGGAGCTTCTGGCCGCGGAGGCCGTGCCGGAACGCCGGCAGGGCGCCGCGGCTCCCGGCACGCCGACCGAGGAGCTGCTCGGTGGGATCTGGTGCGAGGTCCTCGGCCTCGACCGGGTGGGCGTCCACGACGATTTCTTCGAGCTGGGCGGCCACTCCCTCCTCGCCACCCAGGTGGCGGCACGGCTGCGCGAGACGTTCCGCATCGACCTGCCCGTGCGCCAACTGTTCGAGAGCCCCACCCTGGCGGCCTTGGCACTGGCCGTGGAGGAGGCCCGCCGGACCCGCCGGGCCGGGCCGGCGCTGCCGCCGGTCGACGCCGGGCCGCGCGAGGGTGAGCTGCCGCTCTCCTTCGCCCAGGAGCGGCTCTGGTTTCTCGACCAGTTGGAGGGCGGCGGCGCGGTCTACAACGTCCCGGCCGCCATCCGTCTCACCGGCCGGCTCGACGTCGCGGCCCTGTGGGGGGCCTGCAACGGCATCGTGCGCCGTCATGGGACCCTGCGCAGCCGCTTCGCGGAGCAGCTCGGCCGGCCCGTACAGGTGATCGAGCCGTCCCTGGAAGTGCCTCTAGCGCAGCTCGATCTGCGCGCCCTCGCCGGTCGGGAGGCGGAGGCCCGCGCGATGGCCGCGGTGGAGTCCCGCCGGCCGTTCGACCTCGTGGCGGGGCCGCTGCTGCGCCTGACCCTGCTGCGGCTGGGAGACGAGGAGCACGTCCTCCTGATCGTCCTGCACCACATCGTCTGCGACGCCTGGTCGATGGGGGTGCTGGTGCAGGAGCTCACGGCCCTCTACGGGGCGGCCATCGCCGGCCGGCCGTCGCCGCTGCCCGAGCTGCGGATCCAGTACACGGACTACGCCCGCTGGCAACGCGCGCTGCTCTCCGGCGAGACCCTGGCCACCCAGCTCGACTACTGGCGGGAGCGCCTGGCGGGCATCCCCGAGGTCCTGGACCTCCCCCTGGACCGGCCCCG
>DATFNZ010000206.1:0-17145 GCA_035266085.1 Thermoanaerobaculia bacterium | reverse complement strand
CGGGCGAGGCCGGCGGCGAGGCCAGATCGCTGATCAACCTGGGCGGCGTCTACGACCTCCTGGGCGAGCCGCGGCAGGCGCTGGAGAACTACGGCCAGGCCCTCGACCGCATGGTGGCCGCCGGCAACCGGCTGGGCGAGGCCCAGGTCCTCAACAACCTCGGAGTGACCGCCATCGGCCTGGGCGAGATGGGGGACGCGCTCGCCCGCTACAACCGCGCCCTCGCGATCTTCCGCGAGCTCGGCGACCGGCAGTGGGAGGCGCGGACCCTCAACAACCTGGGCTCCGCCTACTACGACCTGGGGGAGATGCAGCGCGCCCGCGCCGCCTTCGAGCAGGCGCTCGAGCTGCGGCGCGCCGTGGGCGACCGGCGGGGGGAGTCCGTCACCCTGAACCAGCTCGGGCGGGTGCACCAGCGGCTCGCCGAGGGTACCGATCGTTCTGACCGTCCCGATCCTCCCGTAGAAGCGGCCCGGGCCCAGGATCTGTTCCGGCAGGCCCGGGACCTCGCGCGCTCGCTGGGCGACCGCCGGGGCGAGGCGGATTCGCTGGTGCTCCTGGGCAAGGAGCTGATCCTGGCGGGGGACCTCGACAAGTCCATGGCGGTGCTCCGGCAGGCCGCCGACATCCTGGCCGGCCTGGGCGAGCGCCGCTCGCGGGCCCTGGCCCTGCAGCGGCTGGGCGAGGCTCTCCTCGCGCGCGGCGACCTGCCCAAGGCCCGGGAGGCGTTCGGCCAGGCTCTCGCCCTCCGGCTGACCACCGCCGACCGGGCCGGCGAGGCGGAGACGCTCACGGCCCTGGCCCAGCTCGACGCCCGTCTGGGCCGGATCCCCGATGCCCGGGCGCAGGCCGGCAAGGCCCTGGCCCTCATCGAGTCGCTGCGGATCACGGTCGCCAACCCGGACCTGCGGGCCTCCTTCCTGAGCGCGTACCGGCAGGCGTTCGAGCTGGAGATCGACCTGCTGATGCGCCTCGACCGCCTGGAGCCGGGCCGCGGCCATGCCCGGGAGGCCCTGGAAGTGAGCGAGCGGGCGCGCTCGCGGGCTCTCCTCGACCTGCTGCGCGAGGCCCGGACGGACGTCCGCACGGGCGGCGATCCGGCGCTGCGCGAGCGCGAGAAGGCGCTCACCGAGCGTCTGAACGCCAAGGCGGAGCGCCAGATCGAGCGGCTGAGCGGCGCCGCGGCCACCCGCGCCGCCGACGAGAGCGAATTGCAGGCCCTGCTCACGGAGCTCGACGGCGTTCGGGCGGAGATCCGCCGCCGCAGCCCCCGCTACGCGGCCCTCACCCAGCCGGCGCCGCTGCGGGCCGCGGACGTCCAGGCGCTGCTCGATCCCAAGACCCTCCTGCTCGAGTACTCGCTGGGCGAGGAGCGCAGCTACCTGTGGGCCGTGGAGGCCGGCTCGATCGCCGCGTTCGAGCTGCCGGCGCGGGCCGGCATCGAGGCGGCGGCCCGCCGGGTCTATGCCTGGATGCACACGCTCGACCCCGGAGCCGCGAAGCAGGGGCAGGCCGAGGCCGCCGCCCTCAGCCGCCTGCTGCTCGGCCCCGTTGCGAACCGGCTGAACGGCAGACGGCTGGTGATCGTGGCCGACGGTGCCCTTCACTATCTTCCCTTCGCGGCTTTGCCGATGCCGGCAGCCCTCCCAGGGACGGGCGACCTCCTCATCGACCGGCAGGAGATCGTGACGCTCCCCTCGGCCTCGGTGCTGGCCGCCCAGAGGCGCGACCTCGGCGGCCGCCCCCGGGCCGCCAAGACCGTGGCGGTGCTGGCCGACCCTGTCTTCGACGCGGCGGACACCCGGATCAGCAAGTCCCGGACCGCGTCGGCGGCGCCAGGGCCCGTGAAGCGGGGCGGCGACCCGGCCGGTTTTCCCGCCTTGCAGCGGCTGCCCTCGACGCGCCTGGAGGCGGAGCGGATCTCGGCCCTGGTGCCGGCGGGCGAGGCCCTGGTGGAGCTCGATTTCGCGGCCGACCGCGAGGCCGTGCTGGACGGCCGGCTGGCGCCCTACCGGCTGGTCCACTTCGCGACTCACGGCCTGATCGACGCCCGCACGCCCGAGCTGTCGGGCCTGATGCTGTCGCGGGTCGGGGAGGACGGCAAGCCGAAGGAGGGATTCCTCAGCCTGGCCGACATCTACAACCTCCAGCTCGGAGCGGACCTGGTGGTGCTCTCCGGCTGCGAGACGGCCCTGGGCCAGGAGGTCCGGGGCGAGGGGCTGATGGGCCTGACCCGCGGCTTCCTCTACGCCGGCGCGGCCCGCGTGGTGGCCAGCCTCTGGCGGGTTCAGGACCGCGCGACGGCGGAGCTGATGAGCCGCTTCTACCGCGCCCTGCTCCTGGAAGGCAAGCCTCCCGCGACCGCCCTGCGCGAAGCGCAGCTCGCCATCCGGAGCGACCGGCGCTGGCGGGCGCCCTACTACTGGGCGGCCTTCATCCTCCAGGGAGACTGGACGGACGGGGCCGGCTCCGGTGAGATACGCCGTACCCTCGAAGCAGTACCCAATTGACGATCATCCACTCTTCCCTGATTGGAAAGGAGCCGAACATGAGCCGCGCCGAGACAGCCCTGGACGACACCGTCGAGATGCAGACCACCGAGCGGAGTCTCCCCAAGCCCGGCATTTACGACGTGAAGTCGACCGGCGCCCCGCGGGAGGTGCCGCCGGGGGCCGTCATGGAAATCGTGTTCGCCTCCCTGAGCCTGGTACTGAAGATCAACGGCGAGGAGCGGGGACCTGTGGAAGGCCTACCCAATGGCGACTTCAAGGTCCCGTACACCAGCGGCGGCATCGACATGGTCCTCCAGTGCCGGCAGCCAGAGCAGGACAAGTACCTCTTCGGCGTCTCGATGCCGTTGGAAGGCCAGCAACTGGGGGCCATGGACGATCCGCCGATCACCGGCGTCTGGGGCGCGGAGGCCCGGCCGGGGAGTCCGGATCCCGAGGGCTGAGGCACCGCCGCCCCTAAAAGAACTACCCGGGCGGGTGCAGGAGCCGGAGCACGCCCAGCAGGCTTTGCGGCTCGTGCGAGCTGCTCCGCCACCGGGAAGCGCCCTTGGCGAGGGCGGAGGTCTGCCGCTGGGCGGCCTCGCTGCCGGCCACCAGCACGCCCACCGAGCCGCGCGGCCCGCTGGCTTGCAGGCCGGCCACCACGGCGCGCACGGCCTCTAGGCTCTCCGTGCTCCGCAGCCACACGAGCACCCCGGCGCACCCGGGGACGACGGCGTTGATCTGCGTCTGGGCCCCGCCGTTCAGGATGTGGACGTGCAGCGAGAGCTTCCCCCGCCGGCCCGGGAAGAGGGTGCTGCCGGACCGCCGTGATTCGACGTTCTCCACCAGCGCGCGAAGCCCCTCGTTGTGGCGGAAACCAGGACCGTGCTCGATCAGGCGGCGCAGGGCGGGCCAGACCTCCGGCTCCACCAGCAGCAGGTAGTGGAAGGCCGAGCCGCTCAACCCCGCCTCGGCCGCGCTCTCGATCAGGTCCTCCACCGCCACCTCGAAGAGGAGGGCCGTCGAGATCTCGCGGGTGTTCTGGAGGTCCGCGTCCGTCTCGATGGACTGCGGGGCGACCGCCCCATGCTCCACCAGCAGGGCCAGGGCCAGCCGGGTGGAGACCGGGGCCTCCGCCTCGTCGGCGATCAGATCGAACAGGCGCACCCCCGGCTGCTGGAGCACGCGCTCGAAGATCCGCCGCAGAGGCAGGGCATGGAAATCCGGGTCGACGGCAGGGTAGTTGGGGTTCAGGACCTGGAGCGGCTGTCCGGTCGACGGCAGGTGGTGCCGCCGCTTGCCGAGCTCGTCCTTGAACCAGGCGGAATCCATCAGCAGCTCGTGAAGACCCAGGTCCCGGGCTGCCGAGGCCGGCGGCTCCGCTCCGGGCAGCGCGGGGTCGAACCGGAAGCCGCCATCCTCCAGCGACAGCAGGGCGAGCAGCGCCTCCCGTCCGCGCAGCCCCTCCCAGCGGGCCTCGACGGCCTCGCCTTCCCGCATTTCGATCGATCCCGAGCCGCCTGGCCCCTTCACCCTCAGGAAGCCGCTCTTGCGCACCTGTCCGAGGTATTGGAGCAAGGCCCACAGGGGATGGTTCGCGAGGTCGCCCTGGAGCACCTGGAGGGCGGCGGTGCGTTGGAGCAGTCGGTCGAGCCGGAGCAGCAGCTCCTCGAGGTCGCAGGGGCGGGCGAGATAGTCGTCCGCCCCGGCCCGCAGGGCGGCGACGCGGTCGGCGGGAGCGTTGCTGTCCCCGAGCATGATCAGGGGCACGGCCCGCGTCGAGGGATGGGCGCGCAGCGCTTCCACCACGCCGATCCCGGCGCTGGGAGACTCCCCGAGCACCACCAGGTCCATCTGCTGATCGAGAGCTACGGCCGCGGCGCGCGCGCCGTCTCCCAGCCGCCGCACCTCATATCCAGACACGTGAAGGCGGTCCGCCAGCACGGCGGCGAACATGGAATCGCTCTCGACAACCAGGATCTTGGCCACGTCAGGCGCGCTGGAAGAGCTCGACCGGCACGCCGGTGCCGGCGCCGAAGTAGGGCCGGGAGTTGGCCCCGGGCAGCGCGAAGCCGTTGATCGCGATGCGCCGGGGGGCGGCTCCGCGGTTCTCGGCGCTGCGGTGGACGACGTAGGGGCCGAAGAAGGCGGCGCTCCCCGCCGCCAGGAGCGCGGGGACGCCGGGCTGGCCGCCGGGCTGATCGCGGTATTGGCGCAGCACCGCGGCAGGATCGAGGTGCCCCCGCCGGCCGCTGCGCGGATAGAAGATCAGCGGCCCGTTGTCGGGCGTCGAATCATCGATCGCCACGACGGCCTGAACGTAGCTGCCGCGCCCGTCGATGTCGCGCCACTCGGGAGTGCCGTAGCGGCGGTGCTCGCTGTCCTGGTGGGGCTCGAACTCCAGGCCGTCGTTGGGGTACTTGGCGTGGAGCTGGTTGAGGATCTGAACCGCCGAGGAGGAGCCGAGGAGCTGGCCGACGACCGCTGTGAGCCGCGCGTCGCGGCCGCAGGCGAGGAACGCCGGCTCGCACCCTCCCGCCCAGACGACCCGCTGCAGCCGGCGCGACCCGTTCGAGCCGCCGAGGACGAACTGGCTGCCGGCGTGCTCGATTTTCTGCTCGCCCGACTGTTCCGCCGAATCGTCGCCGCTCGCGGGCAGCGCCTCGGCAAGCTCGAGCCCTACCCTCCGCAGCCGTTCCGCGGCCTCGGCCATCGCCGCCACCTCTTCACGGGAGAAGAGGTTTTCGAGGATCAGAAAGCCCTCGTGGTAGAACCGGCGAACGTCCGCCGGAGACAGCTCACGGATCATAAGTGGTGGGATTCTAACAGATACGGCGAATCCACCCGTCGGATGGAGGCGTCTGCTCGTCACCCCAGGCTGTGGAAGACCTTCTGCACGTCGTCGTCCTGCTCGAGCCGGTCGAGCAGGGTCAGCACCTCCGTGGCCTGATCCTCGGACAGCTCGACGGGCGTCAGGGGCAGGTACTCCGACTCGGCGGAGAGCGGCGTGATGCCGCGATCCTCGAGCGCCTTCTGCAAGGTGCCGAAGTCGTTGAAGGCGCAGCGGAGAACGAGCTGCGGCTCGCCCTTCTCGCCCGTGCTCTCGCCCATCTCCTCGAGCCCATGGTCGATCAGCTCCAGCTCGAGCTCATCCTCCTGGATGCCCGCCGGATTCAGGCGGAAGACGCCCATCCTCTTGAACAGGAAGCCGACGCTGCCGCTGTTCGCGAGGTTGCCGTTGCCCTTGTTGAAGTGCGTCCTCAGGTTCGAGACGGTGCGGGTCGGGTTGTTGGTCGCGGTCTCGACCAGGACGGCGACGCCGTGAGGGGCGTAGCCCTCGTAGAGGATCTCTTCGAAGTCCTCCGCCTCCTTGCCCGCCGCCCGCTTGATCGCCGACTCGACCTTGTCCTTCGGCATGTTGACCGCGCGGGCGTTCTGGACGACCCGCCGCAGGAGCGGATTGCCCACCGGATCCGGTCCGCCGGCCTTCACCGCGATGGTGATCTCCTTGCCGATCCGGGCGAACTGCTTCGCCATCCGGTCCCACCGGGCGAACATCGTGTGCTTTCTGGTCTCGAAAATGCGTCCCATGGGCGGGAATCTAGCCTGTCTGCCGAGGTCGAGTAAAGGGGACCCCGCTTGGAGGTCGCGCCGTCAGCGCCTGCCCGGCAGCGAAAACGCCTCGGCGATCAGCTCGTAGGAGCGCCGCCGGGCGGCATGCTCGTGGGTGATGGTGACGATCATGACCTCGTCGGCGCCGTACTCCCGCGCCACCTCCTCGATCGCCCTCCGGACGGTCGAGGGGGAGCCGAGGATCGACCGGCGCCCGCTGGCGGCGGCATCGATTCCTTCTTCGGCCAGGAAGCGCAGGGCCGTCTCGACCGGCGGCACGGTCACCAGGCGTCCGCGGTGCAGGAGGGCGAACGCCATGCGGGAGCTCGCCGCCAGCCGCTCGGCTTCCCCGTCCGTGTCGGCGCAGACGGCCCAGACGGCGGCGATCACACGCGGCTCCGGGCTCCACTCGGAAGGCTGGAAATCTTCCCGGTAGCGAGCGGCGATGGCGGCGCCCCCGGGTTGGATGAAGTCCGCGAACGCATAGGGCAGCCCGACCTCCGCCGCCCAGATCCCGCTCTGCGGCGACGAGCCCAGCAGCCAAGGCGCGGGGCGCTGGGGCTCGCCGGGCAGGGCCGCGATCCGGGAGAAGGGATGGTCGGCCGGCAGGGTTCCTCCCAGGTAGGCCAGCAGCTCGGCGAGCTGTCCAGGAAAGTCGTTCGGCGCCACCTGGCGGCGGTCGCGCTGGAGGGCGAACGCGGTCAGGGAATCGCTGCCGGGCGCCCGGCCGACGGCGAGGTCGATCCGTCCCGGGTAGAGGCCGCTCAGCAGGCTGAACGTCTCCGCCACCTTGAACGGGCTGTAGTGGGGGAGCATGACGCCGCCGCTGCCCACCCTCAGGCGGGAGGTGGCGGCGGCGATCGGGCCGATCAGCGCCTCGGGGCTCGCGCAGGCCAGCATCGGCGTGCCGTGGTGCTCGGCCACCCAGTAGCGGTGGTACCCGAGCTCGTCGGTGAGGCGCGCCAAGTCGATAGAGTTGTGGAGCGCGTCGGAGCCGGTCGAGCCTTCCGAGATCGGTGCCTGGTCCAACACGCTCAGGCGGAACGGTGCGTCCATGGTGTCTCTCCCCCTGCCAGAACCTACGATAGCAGGTGCCACCCGCCTTGATCCCACCGATCCCGACCGCTAAACTTGCTGAGTTTGCTTCATCACAACCGTGACCGATCGCCGTTCGCCGGGGCATAGCCTCCGGCGGTCCGCCGTTTCTGGAGGTCCATCGAGATGATCCGCCGACCGCTCCTATCCCTTCTCGCTCTGGGCCTCGCCGCCGTGGCCCTGGCCGCCGCCACGTCTCCGCCGTCCGCAACCCTTACCTCCGTCATCAAGACGGCTGGGGACCCGCAGGCCTCCCGCACGGCGCTCGAGCAGGACCCTGCCGGCTACGCCTGGGACCTGTTCCTGGCGTTGAGCTCGCCGCTCACCGGTCCCGGACCCAAGGTCTGGGAGACCACCTACCGGCAGACCAGCACGATCTATCTCGCCACCGGCCAGGCGCCGGCGCTCTGGGGCAGCGGGCAGGGGCCGTGCGGACCGGGCATCCACGACCTCGACACCTCCATCCAGGTGGACGGTCTGTCCCTCAACGACAAGTGGGGCCAGCCCGTCCGCTACCAGCTCCTCATGAACGAGCCGGCTTTCAACTACCTGGTCAGCCGCGGCTTCTACAACGTCAACGGCCAGGAGGCCGCCGCCGCCGCGGGCCTGCCCGCCGACTTCCCCCCGGACTCCTTCGAGCTCAAGACCTCCTGGATCTGGATCGGCCAGGACCCGGCGAAGCTCTCCGCCCTCCAGGGGAAGTACTACATCGCGAATGCCTGCTACGAGATCTTCGACCGCGACGGCCGCCCTGCTGGCTGGCAGACGGGCTCCGCCGCCCTCGCCGGCATGCACATCATCAACAAGCTCCTGCCCACCTGGGTCTGGATCACGTTCGAAAACATTTACAACGATCAGTTCACCCAGGCGAAGCTCGAGCTGCCGATCGCGCCGCCGGTACAGGCGGCCAACCAGAGCCGTCAACAGCAGCTCCAGGGCCTCGGCTCGGTGTTCGCGAACTATCAGTTGGACGGCGTCCAGACCACCTTCAACCAGCCTGGAACCACGACTCCGACTCTGCTCGCCAACTCCACCATCGAGACGGCCTTCCAGACCCAGTCGTCGTGCATCACTTGCCACTCCACGGCCTCGATCACGCCCAACGGCGCCTACTTCAACTTCGTCGACACCAGCGGCGGCAACGTCAGCTACTACGTCGGCACGCCTCCCGACCTCCACGCCAAGGGTTACGTTCCCCTGGACTTCGTCTGGTCGATGAAGCGCGCCTCGCGACTCAAGACCCCACAGACCGCCGCACGCTGAGAGGAGAGCCCGGGCATGAGCGTCCTTTCGTTTCCTCGGATCTATTTCCAGGGTTTCGTCGAATGGAACCCGAACACCACGAACAACAACGATTACGTGCCGGCCTACGACATCGCCGACGCCGTGCTCGACTGGGATTTCCTCGGCCAGCAGAGCCCGCCGGTCACGCAGCAGAACTTCCGGGAGACCTTCAAGCCGTGGGTGATCAAGCCCCTGGCCGACACCTGCCCCGATCCGAACGGCGGTCCTTCCGATAGCTGCAACAACAACCCGACCGTGCACATGCCGAGCCGCTGGAACTACTACGGCGACAACGGCTGCTCCTTTGTTCAATACCAGCAGAACGTGACGCTCACCGTGGGCGGCGACCTCGCCTACGGCCAGCCCGCCGCCACGAGCGATCCGATTCTCCAGAAGCCGGTCAGCCTGATCGGCAACACCTTCGGCGGCCGTTCCTCGCCGGCGCGGCTGATCGACATCAACCCGGCCTCGCCCTTCTGCAGCCAGATCTATCTCGCCTCGCTCCAGGCCGGAGATGCCCAGACCTTCGTGGGCGGCCCGCCGGCCCAGCGCATGTTCTCGCGCTCCTTCTTCGTGCCGCGCAACATCAGCTCCGACCTGATCATCGCCGGCGCCATCGGCGTGATCTTCCAGACGACCGTGCCCCTGGAGTCGATCCAATCCGGCAACGGCGGCAGCTCGCCGCTGCTGAGCGCCCTGCTCGAAGCCATGCAGGCTCAAGGGGCCGCCGGGCTGATGCTCCGTTTCGCCACCTACAACACCGTCTACTATCAAAACGGTATCTACAACGACACCCCCGAGCAGCCGCGCACCTGCAACGAGATCTATCAGCTCTACCAGCAGGGAAAGGTTTTCTCGAACCCGGCCTACAGCCGCACGACGGGCACGCTCGGCCTATGGAACCAGGGCGAGCTCGCGACGGCGCCTGGAGGCCACATGCTGATCCCGAACGCCACGGTGACGCCCGTGCCATCCGTGGCCGCCACCGCCGCTGCGCCGAAGCTGCGCGCCCTGGCAGGGGCCGTAAAGCTCTCGGGCCACGCCGAAGTCGGCTCCCGCACCGCGGCGGTGAGCGCTCCGCCGCCTCTTGCCTTCGGAGTCCTCTGGGCCGAGGTGAATGAGGCGTGCTCCATCGTGTCGCTCGACCTCGGCAACGCCATCCCCGAGTACACGGTGGACGGCCAGAAATTCGATTACGGCACGATCACGGTAGGCGTGCAGATGCCGGATGGCTCCTTCAATCCGATCGGCAGCTTCGGTTTCGATCAATACGAGAATTCCGCCTACGAGGCTCACGGCGGCATCGTGGATGTCCCGTTCGCCTACGGTGTGACGGGGCAGGACGTCAGCCAGTGGCTCTCCTCCGGCAACTTGGCCCTCCAGGTCGGCACGACGATCGCTTCGCTGGAGCAGCCGTTCATGGCCGAAACGGACAACCGCGGCGTCTACGTCGACGAGTGCCGGACTCAGCAGATCACCGTTCAGGTGAGCTATCGAAACGGCGCGCCCCCGGACGGCACGCGGCTGCGGATCGCCCAGTACTATCCCTATCCTCTTCTCTTGGGATCCGGGATGTGGGTGCTCTTCGGCACCCCGCCGCCCTCGGGAGGCGCGGGCGCCGCCTGCAACGCGACCCCGCCTGCTCCCTTCCTGACCTTCCCGGAAGGCGACGACGTGGCCGTGGACGCGAACGGCACCGCCACTTTCACCATCGCCGCCGCCGCGCCCGGTTGCCCCATCGTGGCTTTCTATCCCTACACGGGGACTCCGCCGTCCATCCCGGCCCAGGTGAATTTCGGCTTCACGAGCTACGCGACGCCCTCGATCGGGACTGCCTCCTACGCCGCCGTCCGGGTCCTGCCGTTCGACAACGCCCTGGTCCCCCAGTTCGTGGACTGCTGGAACGCCACCGGCACCTACGCCGGCCAGCCGAAGTACGACGCCACCCGTCTCTGGCAGTTCCTCTACGGCAACGTGCTCTATTCCTACGACATGCTCTACCCCGTAATGGACCAGTTCATGCCACTGGGCAACCGAATCCGGGTGGAAGGAGCCGCCAACCAGCTCTTGATGATGGTCTCGGAATCCATGGAAGTGGCGAGCACGCTCTACATGCCCGTGACCCGCGAGCTCTCCGCCGGCAAGCGGCTGATTTTGGAGGCTTGGTGCAACTTGGTCATCCGGAAGTACCCGCAGGAGGATTTGCCAACGATTGTGGTGCCGTGTAATGTCAGGGGGTGACGGCGATTGGCCGGAGGGTTATTTGACAGTCTGGGCACCTGACTCTCGGCATCTCGGGTAGGCCCACTTCTCCGGCTTAGGCGCCTCAATCCGAGGGCAGCATGGGGAATTGGGCCCCTTTCACAGTAGCCGGGAACGCTCGATATGCGAGTAGGAGGGGTCGATTTGGCAACTGGGTGAGACAGAGTCATAGGTCCCGATGCAGAGCGATGGATGGCTAGTAATATCTACACTGGAAGGGGCAGAGTGTGCCAGTTTTGACCTCTTAAACTAAGCGCGTAAAATAGCGTATCTGGAAATTTCTAAGTTATGCGCAAGGAGCGGAACGATGCCCTATCCTGACTATCTAGTAGGTGAGCCTCTCTTCGAGGGCTCAGATCTTCGAATTTTGCATGCATCTGACCCTGATTCTCCCGCCAATGAATTAGCTGAAGCCATAAATCGAGGTGCGACGGGAGTGGTATTTAAGGTAATGCAGGGAGAAATGATCGAGAGGGCAGTTAAGATTCTCTTGCCGGAGAGACGCATTCTCGAACAACAGTCCTGGGATAATTTTCTTATTTCTTTTGAAAAAGAAAAAAAGCAACTATCTCAACTGACTCATTCTCATCTTGTAAAACTTATCTCATTTGGGAGTCTGCCTCTGAGCAAGGTTGTCACACTAAAAAATACTGAAATTCCTGTTCCCTTTATCGTCATGGAGTACGTTCAGGGAAAAAGGCTTCAGGACTATATAGCGGAAGATCTTTCTGGGTTACCAGAAAGGCAGGCAAGCGAAATTGTCGTAAATCTCCTTGTCGACGTTCTGTCCGCACTTCAATACATGCATGAAAAAAATGCTATGCATTCAGATGTAAAGGAGGCAAATATAGTTGTTAGAAAGACTAACCGGCCCGAAGCTGTTTTGGTAGACTTAGGAGCCGCTCACGTATTTAATGAGCCTCGCCCCGAGTTCACCACATATATTACCACCAAGAATCGTCTAACCCGGGAATGGCAGGACTTAGTGCTAAAGTCGGTCCCCGCAAGTAAGCTAGCCGAAAATAGACATATTCTAGATCTTTTGACGTTTGGCTCAATGCTCCATCTCTTCTTGAACGAGAATCTTCCGGCTGCAAAAAACGACTACGAGTGGCCCCCGCGAGTCCAGCAGGCACTCCAGAGAGCCCTTGGTGAAGGAATAGTGGTTCTGCGGAGGGTCGCCAAAAAATGTGTAGATGCCAAGTATAAATCAGCCAGCGAGGTCGCAGCCGAATTGGCCTCTATGACGGAGGGCTATGTTTCCCCTCTCGGCGTGCCGGAACTCTCGCTCGGCACAAATGCTAAGACCTCCCTTTCTCTTCCAGCAGAGTCTCTGCCTCTCACCGAGAGGCTCACCGCGATTGTCAATCATCCTTGCGTTCAACGGCTTAGATCCCTTCCTCAACTTGATCTGGTGAGCCTCCTCGCCATAGGTGCCACCCACACTCGACTTCTGCACAGCGTAGACACGTATCGCCTCTGCAGAAGTTACATCGGTAATTTACTGGGGGATCCAGTATTTCGTGCCTATTGTGGAGAGAAACACAAACTCGAAGCCACGCTTCTTGCTGGCCTGCTGCATGACCTCGGTCATTATCCTCTTGCCCATGTGTTTGAGGATTTCGCCTTTAGAGCCGAAACCTCTGGTCCGTTTTCTGGGATACTTCGCGACGAAGATGTGACCTGTGCAATTCTGAGGAACTCAGGGTTCGTAGATTCAGTTGTGCGGAAGTACTTGGCTGACTGCAGGTCAATTCTTCGCAGCAGTCGCATTGTATCTTTGTCTGATTTTATAGAGAAGGAATTTGGAATCGAAGTTTTCTCTTATTTGGATAGAATTCTTGGCAATTCGCCAGACTCAGACGAAGGAGTTGAAATACTCCAGAGCATTATTAGTGGGCCGCTGGATGTCGACAAGGTGGCCTATCTCCATTACGACAGCTATTTTTCTGGTTCCGCATACGGCAAGGCTGTCGATGTGGACTCTTTGCTGTCAAGTTTAACGTGTTCAGTCGTTGAAGAAGACCCTGCCACAGAGCGGAAGCGCACTGCCAAGTTGGGGGCGATTGCCATTCGAGAAAAGGGTATTTGCACTGCAGAGGCCATATCGACTGCTAGGCGCTGGATGTTTCAGCGGTTGTATTGGCATAAGACCAACAGGGCTATTATGGCTATGTTGCGCTTTGCGCCGCAGTTGCTTCTGCAGGAGCGATGTTTAACTTTTGAGCAATATTTTGAGGCTGCCTATTCAGTTTGTCCGGTTGAGGCAATCAAGTGGCTTAATTCAAAATTTGAGGAACATTACGGGGCTTATAAAGAAATAGAGAATCCTGCGCTGCTAATATTGGATGGGAGGCGAGGAATCTATAAGGAATTTTTGGAGTTTGCAAGTTCTGATACTGATGGCGATTCCCAAAAGATCCGTAGTTACTTGATGGGAAGGAGTTGCTCAGAGTGGCTGACTGTTGCGGTCGACATTGCCAAGATTCTTGGGCAGTACGTAGACAACATTCGTAACTCGGATGTTTTGGTAGATTTTCCCGCGGCACAGCGTCATGATATTGGGGACGTGTTAGTAATTGGAGGCGGAGCACAGAGTGGTCGCAGATTGTCCGAAGTCTCAGATGAATTTAGAAGTGCGCGAGCCTTTTTCGAGAAGGGAGCTCTAAGCTGTCGAGTCTTCATTCACCCTGAGGTGCGACGACAGTTAGCGGAGAGGAACGTCTTGGTAAGGGCAAAGTGGGCGGCTCGGGATCTGCTACAGAGCAAGGCGCCACGTTAGGACTGCTCTATGTTGGGCCATGCTTGTGAACTTTGAAGGGTTAGTCGGTCGGAGAATAAGTTCTGAATGACTCCTGGAGCGGAGAGATTAAGTTGAGACCTGAATCAGGCTCAGGTATCTCAGTGTGGCAGGTGTGGGTTTGAAATCTGGCCTCCAGTTCTACAAGGTCAAAAATCGATAGGCTCCAGGCTAGGAGGTAGGATGGATTGCCCTTTCTGCGGAGGTAGTTCCCGGGTAGTCGATAGTCGCCCGGGGAAGAGCGCTGTGCGGCGCAGGCGCGAATGTGACCGCTGCCACGACAGATTCTCTACACTTGAGACTCTCAGCGTCGGAGAGATCAGAGTTAAAAAGAAGGGGGCACGACCAAGCGAACCCTTTGATCAAGCTAAGCTCTTGCGATCTCTTCATAGAGTAACTAGAGATCTCTCATTGAGCGAAGAAACTTTGTTAGGTGTAGTGCGTGGAATAGAACTCTATGCTGTTCGCCGAGGCAGGGGTATTATTGAAAGCGCAGATATCGCCAAGGTGGTGGCTGAGTCCCTGAAAGATGCCGATGAACTCGCGCATCATAGGTTCATAAGCAATTATCGGCAGCCGAGTGGTGAAGTCAGGTTCACGACCGGTTCTCCTGACGATCCGAGAAAAGAGGATGGTGATCAATTAGTCTTGTTTAATAAATAAATGATTATCCCTAGGAAGAGGTGCACCGAGTAAAGGGTAGAGTCGGCGGCGGGCGCGGTGTCTTTAGGTCGAGGGAGTTGCTGTTGCCGGCGGCTTCGCCTTGATGCCGGTGCCTCAGTCTCGGCCGTAGCTCCGTTTCCCACCGCCTCTCATCGAACCGGACGTGCGGATCTCCCGCATCCGGCTCTTGGACGGGCTTCACGAGAGGACATGCGCGGGCCTTCGGTGCAGGCGCGTTTGGTGGAGATCCACCACTCCTATCTTCCCGTGGATCTCGGCGTAGCCGAAACGGCTGGTTCCGCTGACGCGGATTTTGTGCCAGCAGCAAAGGGTAGAGTCGGCGGCGGGCGCGGTGTCTTTAGGTCGAGGGAGTCGCTGTTGCCGGCGGCTTTCGCCTGGTTGCCGGTGCCTCAGTCTCGGCCGTAGCTCCGTTTCCCACCGCCGCTCATCGAACCGGACGTGCGGATCTCCCGCATCCGGCTCTCGGACGGGCTTCACGAGAGGGCATGCGCGGGCCTCCGGTGCAGGCGCGTTTGGTGGAGGTCAACCACTCCTATCTTCCCGTGGATCTCGGCGTAGCCGAAACGGCTGGTTCCGCTGACGCGGACTTTGTGCCGCCGGCAGAGGAACCGCCGGACCCGATCCCTCACATGCCAGCCGACAGCCTCATCGGCTTGGACTGTAGAGCCGAAGCTGAAGTACTCGGCCCATCCCGACAGAAGCCGGTTAAGCCGGGTCAGTAGCTCGGGCCAAGGGGTAGGATTTCCCCGGAACAGCAGAGCGTTGATCTTTCCCTTGAGCCTCTTCTGAGCTTTCGTTGAAGGCCGGGCTAACAAAAGTCGTTTCCCGGTTCGCCAGTGCCGTACCGGACCGAAGGTATAGCCCAGGAAGTCGAAAGGCTCTTCTCGGGCGTGACAGAGGCGCGTTTTGGTGGGATGGATCGCCAGACCGAGCTTCTTCAGCCAGTGCGACACCAGCGCCAAGCTCTCTTCCGCTTGACGGCGGCTCGCGCAGACGATGACGAAGTCATCGGCATAGGAGATGATCTGTCCCAGCCGTTCGGACGCTCCCGTCTTCCTCCAATGGCGCAGAAGGCGGTTGATGTAGATGTTGGCCAGCAGAGGTGAAACGACGCCGCCTTGGGGAGTCCCCCTCTTGCTCTTCTTGCCGCCTGTCATCCGCCGGTTTCCACCCTCATCCCTCTCCTCAACCGGCGACTTCAGCCACAGCTTGAGCAAGCGGAGAATCTTTCCGTCGGCCACCCTCCGGGCCACGCTCTGCAACAGCTCGGCGTGGGGGATGGTGTCGAAGTACTGCGTCACGTCGGCATCGACGACGTGCTCCTGGCCTCCATACAACCGCTTCCGAACCTCAGCCAGTGCGTCATGGGGCACTGCGCTGCGGCCGGTAGGCATGGATGTTATCCTCGAAGTCAGCCTCGAAGATCGGTTCAAGGAGAAGCACGACAGCGCTCTGCGCCACCCGGTCCCCAGACAGACAGGTGCCAGACAGGTGCCAGGTGACCGGAGGAGAGCCCTTGTTCCTGGACCGCCATCCAGGGGCGGTTGGCGCGGCTCACGCCGCGTCCTTGACCCCTGGCAAGGTCATGTCTGGGTCTGATTCGCCGAGAAATGGAGCGGGATCGGCCCGTATCCCTTGGCCTGCCGTGTTGAGTTGAGCCTGAAATCGGGCGACTGGGCACACCGCTCCCACACGGAGCCTCAGGTCCGCGAGAAAGAGCAACGTCTGAAGGCGGCCGCCGCGGCCGGTGCCTATCCGGCCGCGAACGGCAGGGCGGGCGGGAAGCTCCCCAGAGGGAAGCTGACCGTCCGATCCCCCGCTCGGAGCTTCTCGGCGGCCTCGCGGTAGGCGGCCACGAACCAACCGTAGGCTTCGTAGAACTCCTGACGCACAACGGAGGGAGGTGCCTGTCGAATAGAGGAAAGCCCACCCGTCCAGCCGGAGGCGGGCCGGGCGACGCGGCCTCCGACTGCCTGCTGGGCCCCTCCCAGCGCCCGATTTGCCTCCCGATTCACCCAGAAATCCGGTGGACCGGCCTTCCTCCACTGGCCTTCCCTGGGCCTTCCCTGCCGGGTTTTCGCCTGAAATCGGCCGACTGAGCACACCTCCCCCAGGGCGGATCCTCAGGTCCGCGAGAAAGATCAACGTCTGAAGGCGGCTGCCGCGGCCGGCGCCTATCCGGCTTCGAACGGCAGGGCGGGCGGGAAGCTTCCCAGAGGGAAGCTGACCGTCCGATCCCCCGCTCGGAGCTTCTCGGCGGCCTCGCGGTAGGCGGCCACGAACCAACCGTAGGCTTCGTAGAGCTCCTGACGCACCGCCTTGGTCGCGGCGTGGAACAACGGCGCCGGAGACTTCTTCGAGCGCTGAGGATGATCGAGCGGCTGCTGGGCGAGCACGGCGGAGACTCCGAGGACTTGGCTGCCTGACTGCTCCCGCCTTGCTGCGGCTTCGGTCTCGATCTCGACGACCAACTCGGCGATGAGCTTCCTTCGGGTCTCCTCGGGAAGGTTCTTCCAGCAGGGCAGGGGAGAGAGGGCCAGAACCTCGGTCGTGGAGTAGCGCAGGCGATCGAAGTCCTCGCCCCGGCGGCGGGCGGCGTACTCCTGGGTGCGATCGAACCAGGTGCCTTCCACGGCTTCTCCGTCCACCAGGGCGCGCACGCAGTGGACGCCCGGCCACTCGGAGGCTTTTTCGACCAGTCCCTCTTTGACGCCGTGCGCGAGACCGTAGCGCAGCCGGTCGATCTGGGCGGACTCTTCACCGCTGACCACGATTGCCTGATACCTCCGGGCCCAGATCTTGTCGCGCCAGCCGACGAGCCGCCCCAGCTCGCGGGCCAGATTGGAATTCAAGAAGCGCATGAAGTTCGAGAGCTGGCGGGCGTCGTCGACGTCGAGGAGCAAGTGAAAGTGGTTG
>DATFNZ010000205.1:0-11374 GCA_035266085.1 Thermoanaerobaculia bacterium | reverse complement strand
CCTGGACCTTGCCGCAGCCAACGGCCGGCAGCACCAGAAGGGCTGCGACGGGAAGGATCAAAATTCTCTGCATAGTCACCTCTCCACCACTTAGAAGGGGGAAACTCCAAAAGAGTTCCCGGAAGACTTCGGCCCGGTTTCAGGGAGGTTCGAGGAGGGTTTTCAGGTTCCCTCGGGCACCCCCCTCACGCGGTGCCAATGCAACAGTTGTACCGGCTTCAGCTATTTCCCGGGGCGAGCCGCCTGCCGGCGCCCCGGATTCCTGCTAGGCGTCGGCCGTCAGGATCGGCGGAGGGACCTCTCCCTCCCCGCGCGAGACGACCACCGCAGCGGCCAGATCACCCGTGACGTTGAGCACCGTACGGCACATGTCGAGGAAACGGTCGACGCCCAGGATCAGGCCGATTCCCTCGGCCGGAATCCCCACCAGCCCGAGGATCATCGCAACCACCGGGATCGATCCCGACGGCACCCCGGCCGTGCCGATGCCGCCCAGGATGCAGATGACGACCACCGTGAGCTGCTGGGTCAGGCTGAGCGGCACGCCGTAGAACTGGGCGAGGAACAGCACGGTCACGCCTTCGAACAGGGCGGTGCCGTTCTGGTTCATGGTCGCGCCGATGGTCAGCACGAAGCGGCTGACGTTCGCCGGCAGCCGCAGCTCCTCCTCGGCCACCCGCAGGGCGGTCGGCAGGGTGGCGTTGCTCGAAGAGGTCGAGAAGGCGGTGACCATCGCCTCCTGGATGCCGCGGAAGAAGGTGAGCGGGCTCATGCCGCCCAGGAACTTCACGGCCAGCGAGTAGACGACGAACTGGTGGATGCCGAGGGCCAGCAGCACCACGCCGACGTAGCGGGCGAGCTGCCCGAGCACCTCGTAGCCGAGCTGGGCGGTGAGGTTGAAGAGCAGGGCGGCCACCCCCAGGGGGGCGAAGCCGATCACGATGTCGATCAGCCGCATGCTGACGTCGAGCAGCCCCTCGACGGCCTCCTGGAAGCGCAGGGCTGCCGGCGTGCGGGTGAGGGCGAGGCCGAGGCCCACCATCAGCGAGAAGAACATGATCGCCAGGAAATCGCCGTCGGCGGCCGCCTTGACCGGGTTGCGCGGCACGATCTCGACCAGCAGGTCGACGGGGCTCTTGTCCGCTACCGCTGGAGCCGCGGCGGGAGCGGGAGCCGGGGCCGCGGGTCCCCCAGGTGCTGCCGGCGCCGTGGTCTTCTGCAGGGCGCTGGCGGCGAGCCGCGCCTTGAGCTCGGGAGAGAGCCCCTCCCCGGGCCGCAGCACGTTGACCAGGGTGACGCCGATGAGCACGGCGATGGCCGATACCGCCACCGTGTAGAGCAGCGACTTGAGGCCGATGCGGCCGAGGGCCCGCGGATCGCCGATGCCCGCCACCCCCAGCACCAGCGCCGAGAAGATCAGCGGGATCACCAGCATGAACAGCAGGCGCAGGAAGATCTGCCCGACCGGCAGGGTGACGTACTTGATGAAGGCGGCGAGGCCCGGGCTGTCGGCGCCCAGCGCGAAGCGGGCGAGGATTCCCCCGGCGACTCCCAGGAGGCCGCCGATCAGGATCTTGGTGTGGAGAGGCAGTTTTTTTCTTGCCATGAGGCGGGCCGGAATCCTAGAGGAAAAAGACCGCGGATGCCAAATCCGGGCGGCAAGCCGCTGGACTGGGGCGGAAAGGAGGCGGGCGCTGATTGAGATTCCCCGCCGTTGCGCCCCTCCCTCTCGCCGTGTCACACTCCGCCGCGCACATTTCAACCCATAGAAGGGGAGGCCCTGCTTGCTCCGAGGCATCTTCCAGACCAAGAAGCTGGACGACATCATGGCGGCGGCCGAGGGCAAGAACTCGCTGCGCCGCGACCTGGGAGCGCTCCAGGTCACGCTCCTGGGCATCGGCGCCATCGTCGGCGCCGGCATCTTCGCCACCATCGGCACCGCCGCGGCCGGCGACGCCGTCCGCCCGGGCGCCGGCCCGTCGCTGATGCTCTCCTTCGTCATCACGGCGGCCGTCTGCGCGTTCACCGCCCTCTGCTATGCCGAGTTCGCCGCCCTGGTGCCCATCTCCGGTTCGGCTTACACCTACTCCTACGCCACCCTCGGCGAGCTGATCGCCTGGATCATCGGCTGGGACCTCATCATCGAGTACGCCGTGGGCAACGTGGCGGTGGCCATCAGTTGGGCCAACTACTTCCGGACGCTGCTCGAGAACCTCGGCATCAACTTCCCGCAATGGCTCGCCACCGACTACCGGACGGCGGCCAAGATCCCCGGCCTCTACGAGAACGCGCCCCATCTCTTCGGCGTGCCGATCGTCTTCAACCTGCTGGCGGTCCTCATCGTCGCCCTCATCACCATGGTCCTGGTGGCCGGCATCCGCGAGTCGGCCCGCTTCAACGCCGGCATGGTGATCATCAAGATCCTGGTCCTCCTCTTCTTCGTGGTGGTGGCGCTGAAGTACGTCGCCCCGTCGCAGATGGCCGCCAACTGGCACCCGTTCCAGCCCAACGGCTGGAAGGGGACCTTCACCGGCGCGGCCGTGGTCTTCTTCGCCTACATCGGCTTCGACGCCGTCTCGACGGTGGCGGAGGAGACCCGCAATCCCGGCCGCAACCTGCCGATCGGCATCATCGCCTCGCTGATCATCTGCACTCTGCTCTACGTCGGCGTGGCGGCAGTCTTCACCGGCATGCTCCCTTACGGAACGCTGGTCAGCAAGCTCTCGACCGAGCAGGCCGAGCCCCTCACCATGGCCCTCGACCACGTGGCGCCGGGGCAGAACTGGGCGACGATCATCGTCGCCCTGGGCTCCGTGATCGCCCATACGGCGGTGCTGCTGGTCTTCCAGCTCGGCCAGCCGCGCATCTTCTTCTCCATGGCCCGCGACGGGCTGCTCCCCCAGTCCTTCGCCCGCGTCCACCCGAAGTACCGCACGCCGCACGTCACCACCATCCTCACCGGCGTCCTGGTGGGCGGGGTGGCGGCCTTCGCCAGCATCGACGAGATGGTGGACCTGACGAACATCGGCACCCTCTTCGCGTTCGTGCTGGTGTGCGTCGGCATCCCCATTCTCCGCTACACGAACCCGGACCGGCCGCGGCCCTTCCGGGTGCCGTTCGGGCCGTACCTGCTGCCGCTGCTGGGCGCCGCTTCGTGCATCTTCCTGATGTTCTACCTGCCGCCCGCCTCCTGGTGGCGGTTCATCGGCTGGCTGGTGCTCGGGTTCGCCATCTACAGCGCCTATGGCTACAGCCGCAGCGTGATCGGCCAGAAGATGGGCCGGCCTACCCGCACCTCGGGGCCGCTCAAGCTGGCCTCCGTCGGGTTCCTGCTGACAGCCGTCGGGCTGTTCACGATTCCGCACAACGCGGGGCTCACCCAGCTTCTCGCCGAGGCGGGCAACGCGGCGTCGGCCGATCACGACCGGGCCCTGTTCGGCCTGGCGCTGATCGGGGTGGGCCTGATTCTGGGGATCATCGGCATGACGATCGAGACCGGCAACCGGCGCACGGCCTCCTAGACGGGGCCTGGAGGACTGCGCGATGAACCTGGCCCTGCTGGCCCTCGGCTTCGCGGTGTTGCTCGTCACGGCCTACCGCCTCTACGGCGGCTGGGTGGCGCGCCAGTTCGCCATCGACGACAGCCGGACGACGCCGGCGCACGAGCTCAACGACGGCGTCGACTTCGTCCCCACCCGGCCGTTCTATCTCTTCGCCCAGCACTTCTCGGCGATCGCCGCCGCCGGCCCGATCGCCGGCCCGATCATCGCCTGCCAGGCGTTCGGCTGGCTGCCGTGCCTCCTCTGGATCGGCCTCGGCGTGGTGCTGATCGGCGCCGTCCATGACTTCTCGAGCCTCACGGCCTCCGTGCGGCACGGCGCCACCTCGATCGCCGAGATCACCGGCGAGCACCTGGGCCGCAAAGCCGGCCTCGCCATGATGGCTTTCATCTGGATCGCCCTCGTCTACGTCATCACGGCCTTCGCGGACATCACGGCCCGCAGCTTCGTCGTCGGCACCGAGGAGCTGCAGGCCGGCGCCCACAGCTTCCATCCCGGCGGCGCCGTGGCGGCGGCGAGCGTCCTCTACCTCCTGATCTCGCTGGTCCTCGGGTTCGTCCAGAAGGCCTGGAACCCGCCCCTGTGGCTGGTGACGGTGATCTTCGTGCCCGCGGCCTTCGCCTCCGCCTGGGTGGGCACCTACGTCTCGACCCTCCTGGTGTTCGACGCCACGACCTGGGGGATGCTGATCCTGATCTACTGCGCCCTGGCCTCCGTGGTGCCCGTCTGGGCGCTGCTCCAGCCGCGCGGCTATCTGGGCGGCTTCGTGCTCTACGCCGCGCTCGCCCTGGGGGTGATCGGCATCTTCTTCGGCGGGTACCACATCGAGCAGCCGGCCTTCAAGAGCTGGGACGTGGGAGGCATGACGGGGACCCTGTTCCCCTTCCTCTTCGTCACCATCGCCTGCGGCGCCTGCTCGGGCTTCCACGGCCTGGTCTGCTCGGGCACCACCTCGAAGCAGGTGGACCGCGAGTCGCACCTCCAGCCGGTGGGCTACGGCGCCATGCTGGCCGAGGGGTTCGTGGCCCTGATCGCCCTGGTGACGGTGATGATCGTCACCTCCGACAAGCTGCAGGGCTTGGGGCCCGGCACGATCTACGGCAACGGCATCGGCGAGTTCCTGACCCTGCTGATCGGCAAGGAGAACCTCCCCTTCGCCATGACCTTCGGCGCCATGGCGTTCTCGACCTTCGTCTTCGACACCATCGACGTCTCGACCCGCCTCGGCCGCTATCTCATTCAGGAGCTGCTCGGCTGGCGCGGCCGGCCGGGAGCGTGGGCAGGGACGCTGGTGACGGTGATCGCGCCGGCGCTGCTCCTCTCCTTCGCCGGCGAGGGGATGTGGCAGAAGTTCTGGACCCTCTTCGGCGCCTCGAACCAGCTCCTGGCGGCGCTCACCCTGCTGTCGATCACCGTCTGGCTCCACAAGGCCCGCAAGCGGATCGGCTTCACGCTCTACCCGATGATCTTCGTGCTGACGATCACCCTCTGGGCCCTGAGCAAGCTGACCTGGGCCAACCTCCAGGCCTCCCACGGCTTCGACGTCGAGCTGCTCAACGCCGTCGCGGCGGCCCTGCTGATCGCCCTCGCCCTCTACCTGGCGGTGACGGCGCTGGTGAAGCTGCGGGGAGAGCGGGGGGCGGGAGCGGTGCCGGCGGAGGCGTAGGCTGCTCTTGCGTGCTTGTCGCAGGCGCGCCGTTCACGTAAGGTGGGAGATATGACGAAGACCCAAATTCAGCGGGAGGTCCTCCAACTACCCGTCGAAGAGCAACTCGAGCTGGCCGAAGCCATCTGGGAACGCCTGGAGACCGAGCCCCAGCCAGCCCTTCCAGACTGGCAGAGGCGCCTCCTGGACGAACGTCTTGCCGAGGAGGAAGCGGCTCCGGACGCCGGCTCTCCCTGGCCCGAGGTCAAGCAGAGAATTCTCGAAGCTCTATGACTCCTTTCCTCCTGTCGGTCAGCCCGCGGGCCGAGGAGGAGGCATTGAGGGCGGCCCAGTGGTATGAGCAGCAATCCCAGGGGCTCGGCGCTGCCTTTCTCGAGATCCTGGAACAGACGCTCGCGAGCGTTGTCGAGAATCCGCTTCGGTTTCCTCTTGTCCATCGGGATTTCCGCCGAGCTCTGATGAAGCGTTTTCCCTACGGACTGTTTTTCCGTGTGCGCGGTCCTCGTATCCGGATCTCCGCCATAACACACCTTTCGCGGGACCCCGATCGTTGGCGGCGCCGCCCGTAAGACTGCATTAAAGTTCTCCGGTCACCGGAGCCCTCGCACGGGAGCGGGCCACTGGGCGGCCGCGGCCTGGGCCATCGCCCGCTTGGAGTCCCTGACGAAGCGCGTCTGCAGGTGGCGGGCGAGAGGCCTGGCGAGCCTGGCCAGCGGATGGCTCGGCCGGGAGAAGGCGGAGATGTCGTACCACACGGAGCCGTCGCCGTGGTGCCATTCGACGGTGAACCGCTCCTCACCCTGCTCGGCGTGGTCGGGCAGCGTTCCGTAGGCGAACCCGAAGCGCACGATGGGCCCCTCGTCGTCGATCGTGTAGACGATCCGGCAGGCGTTCAGCGACCAGAACCCAAAGTGCCGGCAGCGCACCGCGACCGTGGTGCCGGGCTCGATCGGCGCGGTGTCGGGGTACACCGAGATCCAGCCCAGGTCGAACATCTTCCAGTTCCGCAGGGCCTCCACGGCCCGCGCGAAGGATGCCCGGCCCTCGCCGAGCTGCACGCGGTTGTGGTCCATCTGATAGCCCGGCGGTCCACCCTTCCGCGAGTGGCCGACCTCGCGGTAGGAGAACGTGCGGTTCCGCTGGAGGACCAGGAACCGCTCGATCCGTTTCTGGGTGGGCTTCGTCAGGAGGAACACGCGGCGACGGAGCGTACCACGCCCCGGCGGCATTGAGAGCCGCGAGTGTGGTGTGACAGAGGGATTACAGAATATTTGTGATGTCTCGTTTTCCTTGGGGCTAGCACCTAGTCTTTTAGTACTAACGCCGTTCCCGGCACCCCTCGAAAGGAGGAGGAATGAGCCGCCTTCGTTCCCATCTCAACCGCAAGCTCGTCGCCGTCCTGTTCGTGCTCGCCCTCGGAGGCTCGCTGCTCGGCTACGCCGCCTCGAGCACGACGTCGTCCAGCCAGACCCGGTCGGACCTCGGCACGGCCGACCAGCAGACCCAGGTGAGGACCAGCCGCGAGACTTCGCTGCTGCCTATCCGGTCCACGTGCCCAGTGGTCCCCGACAAGGAGCTCTTCATCACCAACGTCTCGGTGGTGGACGACTGCCTCCGCACCACCTGGGGCCCGTGCATCACTCCCCCGGGACCGCTTCCCGCCACCCAGGGCGCCTGGACCTTCGCCGCCAACATGGCGGCGGTCGCCGGCACCAACGCTCCGGCCGCGCTCTCGGCCTACACCACCAACTGGCTGAACCAGTGGAACGTCAACCTGATCATCAATGGCGATCCCGTGCCGTCGCGTACCGCGGTGCAGACGGAGATCATCGATCCCTGGCGCACGGCGAGCGGCGGCACCAAGGTCCTCGACATGACCAAGGCGCCATTCCGGCTGCTGGCGATCGTGGCGCGGCTCGACCTTCGCGGCCAGAGCGGCTACGTGCCCGGCGCAACCACCGCTGGCGAGGGCCGCTTCATCTACAACCTGCTGGACCAGTTCGGCAACCCAACCCAGTATCTGGTCATCTTCGAGTACGGGCTCGACGCTGAGGATTGCGTCGCCATCCTCAACTGGGCGCGGGCTTGGCATTCCCTGGGCAGCCTGTCGTTCGGGCCGAGCTACAACGCGGCCTTGCAGCAGATCACCGACCGGTTCGCCACCATCGGAGCTTCCCCCCGGAAGCCGAACCGCAGCGCCATCAACCAGGTACGCACGAACGACTTCCACCTCGACCGCCCCTGGGAGCTGCGGGAGTCCCAGCTCGATCCGCGCAGCCTGGCCGCTCCCGTGCCGCTCCTCAACGTTACGGTGGCGCAGACGCCGGCCCGCAGCCTGCAGCAGACGGCGGCCATTTCCACCTTCGTCAATTCCAATACGCCGGCCATCCTGTCCCACACTCACGTCGTGCCGTTGAGCTGGGCCGGCAACCCCTTCCGCGGCGGCGCCTCTCCGCATAGCCTCGATCTGGGCTGGGATGGCCCGCCCCCGAGCTGCACCTCGATCACCGATCCGGAAGCCCGGCATGCCTTCTCGCTCGACACCTGCAGCGGCTGCCACGGCGAGGAGACCGCCACCTTCTTCAAGCACGTCGAGCCGCGCAACGCGGGCGTACCTTCGGCTCTCTCGGCCTTCCTGACGGGGTCGGGCCCCGTTGTCGACCGCTGCGGCCGCAGCCACACCTTCAGTGACATCGACCGCCGCCGGGTCGACCTCTGCCAGCTCCTGGAGAGGACCTGCAGAGAGATCGACGAGGAGCCCGTGATCACGTTCGTCCACTGATCTTCGCGTTGGGTCTTCATGTCCCATCCGGGCCGGCGGTCCTTGCCGCCGGCCCTTTCAGTGCTACCCTGTTGGACTTGGATGCCGCCGCTGGCGGCCGAACGCCATGAAACGGACGCCCATCGTACTCTTCCTGCTGCTCGCCATCGCCCTCGGGCTGAGCGCCGGGCCCCATCCGTGCCACGCCGCGGAAGGACCGGTCCCCGCCATGGCGCCGGCCATGGAAGAGCACGCCTCCTGCCACGCCCAGCCACCCGCGGCGAAGGCGCCGGCTCAGGAGAAGGACCACGACTGCTGCGATCCCGTAAAGGGCGGCCACATCCTGTGTGACCAGGCGTGCCAGGGCTCGGCCGTGCTCGGCTTCGCGTCCGCCGTGCCGGCTTTCCGCTCGTTCCAGGAGCTGTCGGCGCCCGTCCTGAGCCGCCCCGTCTCTCTGTTCGTCCTCTCGATCGACCACGTTCCCCTGGCCTGAATCCCCCCTCTCCTCGTGACCGCGCGCCGCGGAGCCCGTCCGCCGGCGTGCAGACCGGACTTTTTCTGGGGATTTGGAGCCATGGAACGAAAGACACCGCAGATCCTGGGCGCTTTGGCGCTCTCCTTCCTGCTCGCCGGACCTGCTCTGGCGCAGCACGAGCATCATCAGCCGCAGGAGCCCGAGCCCAAGCCGGAAGACCACTCGATGCACGACATGCAGGGCAAGCAGGAGGACCACTCCATGCATGACATGCACGAGATGCCGGGCCTGCTCGGACCTTACGGCATGTCGCGCGAGGCCTCGGGCACGGCTTGGCAGCCCGATTCGGCCCCCCATATGGGGATCCACACCAACCGCGGGCCTTGGGACCTGATGGTCCACGGTTTCGCGACCCTGATCTACGACGACCAGGACGGCCCTCGGGGCGACCAGAAGACCTTCAGCGAGAACATGCTGATGGGCATGGCCTCCCGTCCTCTCGGACCCGGCAGGCTGGGACTGCGGACGATGCTGTCGGCCGAGCCTCTGACCATTGGCAAGGAAGGTTATCCACTCCTCTTCCAGACCGGCGAGACCGCCAACGGCGTGGACCCTCTGGTCGACCGCCAGCACCCGCACGACCTGTTCATGGAGCTCTCCGCGAGCTACAGCCTGCCCCTGGGGGAGAAGGATTCGGCCTTCGTCTACCTCGGCCTGCCGGGTGAGCCGGCGCTGGGGCCGGCGACCTTCATGCACCGCTTCTCGGGTATGGAGAACCCCGAGGCTCCGCTCTCACACCACTGGCTCGACTCGACCCACATCACCTACGGCGTCGCCACCCTGGGGTGGATCCGAAATAACGTCAAGCTGGAAGGCTCGGTCTTCACCGGCCGCGAGCCGGACGAGAACCGCGATGGGATCGAGAGTCCCAAGATGGACTCCTGGTCCCTCCGGGCCTCGTGGAACCCGTCGCCGGACTGGTCCTTCCAGGTCAGCCGCGGCCATCTCAAGGGACCCGAGCAACTGGAGCCGGAGACCGACCTCGACCGCACGACGGCCTCGGCGGCCTACAACCGTCCACTCGCCAACGGCAACTGGCAAACCACCCTTGCCTGGGGCCGGAACGATCGCGACGGCACGGCGACGGACGCCTTGCTCCTCGAATCCGCGGCGACCTGCCGCCGGCACACCCTGTTCGGCCGGGCCGAACGGCTGGAGAACGACGAGCTATTTGGCCATGGGCACGAGGGCGAGGTGCCGGACGATGATCATGGCCAGGAAGGCAGCGAAGGCGAGGCGTTCACCGTCGGCAAGATCTCCCTCGGCTACATCTACGATGCCATCCTGGGGGACCGCTGGCGTGGCGGCATCGGCCTTCTGGGCAGCGTTGCCCTCGTGCCGGAAGATCTAAAAACGGTCTATGGCGACACTCCCGTCTCCTGGATGGCGTTTCTGCGCGTGAAGATCTGAAGTCCAGAAAGCTGAAGGACTTGGCGGCCGCCGCCCGGCGGCCGCCGACAGTCGATCGTAAAATCCTTTTCGATTTCGTGGATTGACACCCTCCCGCCTGGATGGGACAATAACTCTTTACGCCTATTCGACAGCGAATACACAGAAAGAGGAGGAGTCTATGCGTTTGAAGACTGCTGGGTCTCGTATTTTAATGGCCGCGATCATGGTGCTGGCCTTCGGCTCGGCCGCGCACGCTCAGGCGTCGCGGACCTGGGTGTCCGGAGTCGGCGACGACGTCAACCCCTGCAGCCGCACGGCGCCCTGCAAGACGTTCGCGGGCGCCATCTCGAAGACCGCCGCGGGCGGCGTCATCAACGTCCTCGACAACGGGGCCTACGGCGTCCTCACGATCACCAAGGCCATTACCGTCCAGGCCGACGAGAATTTCGCCGGCGTCCTGTCCTCCGGCACCAACGGGTTCATCGTCAACGCGGGCGCGGCCGACGCGGTGATCATCAAGGGGGTCAGCATCGAGGGCTTCGGGACCGGCCTCAACGGCATCCGCTTCATCGCCGGCCTTTCGCTGACGGTGGAGAACGTCGACATCAACCGCGTCACCCTCTTTGGCATCGACTTCCAGCCTTCCGGCAACAGCCTGCTGTTCCTGCGCAACGTGTCGATCCGCAACGCCAACTTCGGAACGGGTGGCGGCATCCTGATCAGGCCTGGGGCGGCCGGCTCGGCTCTGGCGACGATAGACAACGTGCGCGTCGAGCGTAGCGCGTTCGGCATCGAGGTGCAGGACCGCGGCAAGGCGACGGTTATGAACAGCGTCATGTCGCGCAACACCAATAGTGGTTTCCGCGCCCTCTCGTTGACTGGAGCCGGCGCCGAGATCACCGTCGTCGACTCGGTGGCCACCTTCAACCTGGGCTCCGGTTTGAGGGCCGAAGGCACGAATGCGATGGTCCGCATGGACAACGTGACGATCACCGGCAACGCCAGCGGTATCACCAACGCGCTCGGCGGGGTCACTGCCAGCTTCGGCAACAACAAGAACTCCGGAAACACGGCGAACGGTGCGCCGAGCGCGCTCCTGACCCCCCTGCAGTAAGCATCAGATTCCTCGAGAATGAAAAGGGCCGTCCCTGGGCAGGGGCGGCCCTTTTTGATTCTCGTTCCACCCGGCGGGAGACTCATTCCGGCCGGCGGGCCAACTTTTGACCCCGGCGGGCCATCCGTTCCTACCGGCGGACGGCCCGTTCTGGCCGGCGAGCCAACTTTTGACTCCGGCGGGCCATCCGTTCCGGTCGGCGGATGAACTTTAAGCCGAAGTTCTTCCAACGGTGAAGCCTTAAATTATAGCAAATAATGATGTTAAGGCTTCTCGCGCTTGCGCGCTGCTGGCTACACCGGGAGGATGACTTCCAGCAGAGAGAGGGTTCTCTGCTGGAGCGCTG
>DATFNZ010000204.1:0-28992 GCA_035266085.1 Thermoanaerobaculia bacterium | reverse complement strand
TCCCTTTCACCGCCCGTGGCTCAGGCTTCGATTCCGCTTCCGGCGTGGGGATAGGAAACAAAGTATCGCTCATGAGAAAAGTATCTCATGAGCACGTGACCTTGAAAACCCCCAGGCGAGATTTCTTCACAGCCTCTCAGGCCCGATGTGGATCGCACCGTGGTGGAGGAGGCCCAACGGGCCGTGATCCCTCAGCCCAGGGCAACGCCCTGGGGGGCGGGTGGGCGACGCGGCGTCCGAGAACGCCCACGGCCGATCCCGCGAACCCAGCCCGATGGGCTGGGCTAAGGGAACCCAGGCCTTTGGCCCGGAAAGCTGGTCCTTCCTCAGGAGGTGAGGGGACAGGGTGAGATCGCTGAAGACCAGGGGCTTCGCCCCTGGACCCCAACAGCAAGTTCAAGGGCTCAAGGTGCTCTGGGGCGCGGCGGCGACACGAAAGCCGAGGACGACGGTCCGGTTCCAGGCAGGGTCCCTCAGACGGTAGGCAGCTCGCAGACTCTCAGCGGGGAAGTACCAGCCGCCGCCCCTCAAGACGCGGTCCTCCATGTAAGCCACCTCGACAATGGGGTTCAGACTTTCGTGCGCGTGTACCGTCTTTTTGTAGGCGGTTGCATCCCAAGAATCGCGGCACCACTCCCACACATTGCCGGCTTGGTCAAGGGAACCGAAGGGACCTCGACCGGCGGGAAAGCAACCTGCGGGCGCTGGCTGGCCCTTTTGGAAATCCAGATTGAAGCAGGCCCGGGTTTCGTCTGGCGGTTCGTTCCCCCAAGGGTACTCTCTCCCGTCAGTCCCTCGTGCTGCGAATTCCCACTGCGCCTCGCCGGGAAGCATCACCTGCCAACCAGACGTCTTCGAGAGCCAGGTACAGAAAGCCTGGGCGTCGTTCCAACTGACGCCTACCACGGGCTGTTCCGGAGAGGAATACCGCTTATCGCGCCAGTAATCCGGTTCGTTATGCTTCTCCGCTTTCAGAAATACTGCGTACTGCCGGTTGGTCACCGGCGTTTCACCGAGCCAAAAGGGAGAGATCCTTACCCAGTGAACCGGCTGCTCGTCGGGATAGGCGTTGCCTCCCATCTGGAACCGTCCACCGGGAATCCAGAGGAAGCGGATGCCGGTGAGCGGCTCGGTGAAGGCTTTGTCAGGCTCGGGCGAGATCTTCGCCCCAGGCGCGGCCCCAGCCTCGCCGGCCAGCGCGTGCCGGATCGTGGTCACGCAAGCCGAAGACAAGCCCGCACGCAAGTCGATCCAGGAGACGTCCGGCAGATCCCGGGGCAGTGACGGAGCGTCTCCGCTCCCTGGCAGTCGGACCGGCAAGATCAACCGGCGGCGACGTACGAAAAGGCGCAGATAGCGTGCGAGCTCCGGGAGTTCCCAGGGAGGCTGACCGGCGGGTCCCGCCAGGACAGCGACGGCGCGTGTGCCCTCGATCAGCACCTCCGAAAGCGGCTCTTGGGTGACCAAGGCGATTCGCATCCCGGCCCGCTCCAGATGCCGGGCGAGGCCGGACGCACCGTCCAGGTCACCCGGATGGTAGATCAGCAGGAGATCGATAGTCGCTTGCGAAGCCGCGGAACGCGCACCGCTCAACTCGGCGACGAGCTGCTCCGCCAGGGCCTTGACATCCGGGTCCGGGCTTCCCTGGAGACCGAGGGCTGGAGGGAGGAGACGTGGGTCCGAGCGGCCACGGAGAAGACGCAGCACGGCGGCCTGCCGTTCCGGTGGGTCGGACGGGTTGAGCCCTGCCAGAAAAGGTTCGAGGTCAACTTCGGCCGTTTCTTCCAGGCAGGCCCGGAGGAGATCCTCCCGGGCGAGCAACGCGGGGGAGCCGAGCAGGCGTTGCATCAGCGGCGCGAAGAGGCGGCGGCCGGGCAGGCCGGCGAGCAGGAGGATCACCTCGTGCCACCATTCCTCGTCCCAATGCGCCGCGAGGTCATCCAGCAGGGTCTCTCCTTGGCTTGCGATCTCCAGGGCCGTCAGATACTCCTGGAGCCCAAGGTGGAGGAAGCCGTACTCGCCGGGTGCGTATTCGGCGAGAATGCCCGCCTCGCGGTGCAGCCAGGCGAGCACTCCGAAGCCGTTGGGTTCTTTGCCCATCGCCGACAGCCGGTCCTCGATGTGGTCGAGAGCTTCGAGCCGCGATAGGTCGTCGCGGCTGCCCCGTGTATGAAGCTGCCAGGCGAGGAAACGCAGCACGGCGAGGGCCGTCTCGACGTCAAGGGGCGGCTCGGGGGCGGCTTCGGTTTCCGACCGCTTGGCGGGGCCCCAGCGGCCGAGCAGAACGCGCAGGCTCTCGTCGTAGAACGCCACGCGGTGCCGGGGCATCTGTCCGCCCCGGAGCACGATGATGCAAAGGAGGGTGAGGAGAAGAGGCGAGCCGATCAGGACTTTCCAGGCCTGCGTTCCATAGCCGGGTCCGTCGAGCGCCGCGACCAGCCCCTCCGCCGCTTTCCGCGCCTTCGCCAACGGGAAGTCGGGCAGCGCCCGCGGCGCCTCCTGGAACCAGTGGCGGACGAGATGGCGGCACTGGTCTGCATCGAGAGGACGGACTTCGAGAGGAAGAAAGCTATCGCCGAGTTGGACCTTGGCCCCATATCCCGCGAAGCGGCAGGAAATCGCCGAGCGGACCTGCCGGCGGTCGCCGCCGGCCAGTTCCCAATCGAGGTCCTGGCAGACACGGGAGCGCAGCGCCTCGTCCGCGATCTCGTCGAGGCCGTCGAGCAGCAGGAGCAGGCGGCCGTGATTCCAGAGAACGTCGACGAGGTCGGCCGGCAGAGCTCCACCGCTGACCTCGGCGAGCTCGCGGGCGAGGAGGGTTGCGAGCGGGCGGTTCCGATCCAGGTCCGCGGGGGTCAACCGGCGCAGCCGCAGGAAGACGGGGACCGTTCCGGCGGCGAGGCCCAAGGACTGCGGACCCGCGGTGAGGCATTGGTGAAGGAGCTTCAGCAGCGCCGTGGATTTGCCTGAGCCCGGATGACCGAGGATAAGAGCGTGGCGTCCGGCGGCATGAGGCGCCGTGAAGACCTCCTCGATTTTCAGATCCTCGGCGGCTTCCCTCAGAAATCTCTCGTGTTCCTTGCCTCCCGGTCCCTCCAACTCGATCCGCTCCGGCCGGCGAGCGATGCGCAGGGGGACGTAGACCTCCTCGAAGCGCATGCGGACGTCACCGCCGCCGAGGCCGATGAGGTTCAGGCCCCGGTAGTGCTCGCGGGCCCAGGCGCGGTAGGTTTCCAGGGCGGGGTCCTCAGGCGGCTCGGAGGATTCGGGTTTAACGCCGGTGATACCCCACTGGAGCCGATTGAGCCCGTCCTTCGTCAATCCAGCCCGCAGGTCGACCCACATGAACTGAGCCAGAAACAGTGGCAAGATCAGGTCAGGCGAGGCGTCTGGCAAGAGCACGGGGATTACACAAAGGCTCCGCTGCCTGGCTTGGTCGAGAAGGCTCCTCATCTCTAGGGCTTCCCAAGATCCAAGCCCATCTTTGCCGATGATCACGGCTGCTGAACGAGCCGTCTGGATCTCCCGTTCCAGCTCCTCCTGCCAGAGTCGTCCAGGCATCAGCTCCCACTCGTCGAGCCACACCTTCAGCTTGCGCTCGCGCAGCTCTCTTCCGAGCTCGCGCACCGCTGGCGCGTCCTTGCGGTTGTAGCTCAGGAAGACGTCGAAGGTCTTGGTGGGCATTGATGAAGGGATTCTATCCCGCTGGCTGCTGATCTGCCCGGGGATCAGCGCCTGTGCCGTAGCTCTTCGTCGACCCTTTCCGCGAGAAAAATCTTCAGCAGAGACTGATAGGGGACATCGCGCTTGTTGGCGAGCATCTTGAGATTCTCGATGAGAGCCTCCGGAAGACGCAGGGAGATGGTCCGCGTCGAAGGCTTGAGCCGAGAGAAGGTGACCGGCTTCGCCTGACTCCAATCGATGTGCTCGGTGGAGTCGTGCGCCGCCCAATACTCCCTTTCCTCGTCTTCGGACTCAAACTTCGGGATCGGCGGCAAGCTCTTGGGCTCTGACATGCTCGTACTCCTTTCGCTCGCGGCGGGTCATGTCCCGTGCCGAGATGACCCGCACCTTCTCTCCTCGTAGCGTGTAGACCACGAAGAGAGGCCGGCCGGCATCAGACTGCCCGAGAGCAAAGAACCGAGGCTCGTCGCTGGAATGCAGAACGTCCTCGGCGGCAACTAAAGGGCGGTTGAAAAAAACCTGCTCGCATTCCGCCTGGGATACTCGGTGCCGGAGCCAGTTTTTTTCCGCGTTGCCAGCATCCCACTCGAACTCGGTGCCCTCTGTCTCTCCAGTCACCGCACCTCCGGAAGTATACGACCATTGTATACAGCGTCAACCTGCAGGCAGCAACCCCCGCACCGCCGCATAGCCCGGATGGCTCCTTGGTGGTGAGTTATGCTTTTCCAGGATAGGGTACTGACTTCGAGAACAGGAAGGCAAGAGCGCATCGTTCTCAAAGGCACCTTCGACTTTGTCTCGAACTAGATGACGACGCTGACGCTTTCGGCGTGGCCCATCCGTAGGACCGCAGGAGAGCACCTTCAGATCCGCTGACCGGCAGCCCGCGGACCGCCGCGTCGGCGACCGCCGGACGCACCTCTCGAATCAGGTTGTTCTCCCGCGTCGGATGCACCCGGTTGGTGAGCAGGATGACGAACAGCTCGCGCTTCGGATCGATCCAGATCGAGGTGCCGGTGAAGCCGGTGTGGCCGAAGGAGCGGGGGGAGAAGAGCGTGCCGGCGGAGGAGCCCTCGGCCGACTTGGTGTCCCAGCCGAGGGCGCGGTCGGAATCGGGGATGCCGGCCCGGCGGGTGAACAGCTCGATCGTCTCGCGGGAGACGATGCGCCGGCCTTCGAGCTCGCCGCCGTTCAGGAGCATCTGAGCAAAGCGCGCCAGATCGGAGGCCGTGCCGAACAGGCCGGCGTGGGGAGCGGCGCCGCCCATGGCGAAGGCGTTCTCGTCGTGGACCTCGCCTTGGATCAGACGGCCGCGCCAGGGATCGAATTCGGTGGGGGCAATGCGGGGGCGCAGGTCGGCGGGCGGCCGGAACATGGTGTCGTGCATCCCCAGCGGCTCGATCACTCTCTCCCGCGCGAGCTTCTCGAACGGCTGGCCCGCGGTCTTCTCGATCACCTCGCCCAGGAGAATCACTCCCAGGTCGCTGTAGAGGGAGCGGCTGCCGGCCGGATAGATGAGGTCCATGGCCTGGATCCGCTCGACGTAGGCCGCGCGGCCCTGGATCTCGCGGAAGAGAGGGGCCGTCGCGTCGAGTCCGGAGGAGTGGGTGAGCAGATGACGCACCGTCACCGACTCTTTTCCGGGACCCTGGAAACCTGGGAGGTAGGCCTGAACGAGCCGGTCCAGATCGAGCTTCCTCTCGTCGACGAGGATCATCGCCAGAGTCGTGGTGGCCACCACCTTGGTCAGGCTGGCGAGATCGTAGAGGGTGCGAGCGGTGACCGGCGGCGCGTCCGCATCGTAGGAGAGACGGCCGAAGGGGTGCAGGTGGATCAGGGCTTCGCGGGAGCCCACGGCGAGAACGCCGCCCGGGAAGGCGTGGCGTTCCCGATAGGTTTCGAGGAGGCGGTCGGCCTCGGCGAAGTCGGGCGCGGGACGTGTGGCGGGCGGGTGGGGGAGGCAGGCGGTGGTGAGGAGGGTGGCCGCTAAAAGCAAGGACTTCAAGGACAGCAAGGACTTCAAGGACAGGGAAAACCCGATCCCATGATGGTCCTTGAGGTCCTTGGCGTCCTTGCAGTCCTTGAGGTCCGCCGGCCTCACCGCGGCGTCGCCCACCGCAGCGGCACGCCCGTCTCCCCCGCCGCGATGATCCGGGGATCAGGCTTCAACCCGAAGCCGTCTGCCATGCGGGGGAAGTAGTTGAAGATGCTGATGAGGTGGGCTGTCTCCAGCAATCCCTGATCGTCCAGCCCGAGGTCCCGCAGGGGCTGCCAGTCGGCGGCGGTCATCTCGGTGGGCGTCAGGGTCAGCTTCTCGGCGACGGTGCAGAGGGCCCGTTCACGCGGCGTCAGGTCGAGCTCGCGCCAGCGGTGCTGCTTGATCGCGTCGACCAGCTTCGGATCGCCTTCCTCGGCACGCAGAAACTCTGCGTGAGAGTGCGTTCAGAACTCGCAGGACTGCGCCGCCGAGGCCACGGCGGCCACCATCTCCCGTTCGGCGCGGCTGAGCGCTCCCGGAGCGAACATGACCTCGTAGAAGAAGTCGCGCATGGCCGGGCCGATACGCGGGTGGGCGGCGAGCAGGCGGCCCATGCCGGAGACGAACCCGAAGTTGTAGCCCGGCTTGCCCCCGGGCGTCATCCGCGAGCGCAGCTCTTCCTCGGTGGGCAGGGTTATGAAGGGACCTTGCGTTTCAGACATGACAGACCTCCGGTAGACCGGGGCATTGTAACCGCCCGCGCTTCAGGCCGGCTTCGCCGGCTGCTCGATGCTGGTCCGGACCGCCAGGATGATCCGCTCGGCGAGCTCGGCCCGAGTCAGCCGCTGGGTCTCCGGCGTGTCCGCGTCCAGCAGTGCGTAGGCGCGGATGATGTTGCGCAGGTGCCAGTCGCTCAGCGCGTTGAGCTCCTGCCGCAGGAGCTCCTCCCCCTTGACGTAGACGGAGAAGGGATCGAGCACGGCCTGAGGAGTCGGCGGCGGCGGAGCGGTCCAGGGATCCGAGGCCGGGCCGTCGTAGGCCGATTCCACATGGACGGCGGGCCGGGGTCCGCGCGCCGGCTCGAGCGTCCTTCCCAGGGAGCCTTCCAGATAGATCTGGGTCAGGCCGGTTGCCCAGTAGAGGAGGGCGTCGCGGTCGGACTGCCGGGTTTCGCGCTGCGAACGCAGCACCGGCGAGCCGTCGTCCGGCACGAACTCGATCCAGCCTTCCCAGCCTGCTCCGTCCGGTGCGGGACGGCCGCAGACTTGAGCGGTGTAGAACGCTCCTCCGGGCGCGGACAGGGGCTCCTGGAACTGCACGAGCACTTCAGCCATGGTTTACACCTCCGCCTAAGAAGACGGTGCAAATCCACTGCCACGAAATGCCGTGAAAAGGGGGGAAAAGGGCGGCTCAGATCTCTCTACGCAGCCAGCGCGCCTTGGCCATACGCCTCTGGATGGCGCGGACCTTCCTCTGATAGGAGCGGCTCTTGACGCCGGGGTGCCAGGTCTTGGGGCGGGGAAGGCTGGCGGCCAGCTCGGCGGCCTGGCGTTCGGTGAGGCTGGCCGTGGATTTGCCGTAGTAGTGGCGGGCGGCGGCCTCGGCGCCGTAGATGCCGCGGCCGAGCTCGGCCACGTTCAGGTACAGCTCGAGGATGCGCCGCTTCTCGAGCTTTTTCTCGAGCTGGCGGGTGAGGATGGCCTCCTTGACCTTGCGCAGGGGGTTGTAGGAGGCGGAGAGGAAGAGGTTCTTGGCGAGCTGCTGGGTGATGGTGGAGGCGCCGCGCGGCAGCTCCTTATCCTCCCAGGCATCCTGGAGCGCCGCCTTGATCTCCGTGTCGTCGAAGCCGTCATGGGAGAAGAAGCGGATGTCCTCGCTGACGACGACCGCCCGCTTCAGGTTCGAGGAGATCCGCGAGTAGGGGACCCACTTCCACTCGACCTCCTTCTTCTTGCCGAAGAGTCCCCAGCCCTGGTAGTCGTCGATGAAGGCCGTGGTTTTCGGGTGGGTGTGGGCAAGAGCGGAGATATCAGGCCAGGTGACGGCCTCCCAGACGAGCCAAGCCGCGACCAGGCCGAGGAGCGCGAGGAGGAGGAGCCGTCTGCGCCCCTGGCGGGGCGCCTCGTAGGGTGGCGCGATCATGGATTGGCGCCGATCCTATCGCGTACGGGGACTCCCGAAAAGCGAAGGGAGTATGATCTTCTGAGTTTCAACCACAAAAAAGGGAGGGTTCCATGGCGACAACGACGATTCGGCGGTTCGGCGTCCTTTCGGTCGGCAAAATCATGGGTATGCTGTACGCGCTCATCGGACTCATCGCGGGTGCGATCTTCGCGTTGCTGTCGCTCGTCGGGCTGGGCATCGGCTCCGCGCTCTCCCAGGACACCCAGGGCGCCTTCCCGGCGGCGCTGTTCGGCGTCGGCGCCATCATCATCCTTCCCCTCTTCTACGGGTGTATCGGGTTCGTGGGCGGGATCATCTCGTCCGCGATCTACAACCTGGTCTCGGGGATGACGGGCGGGATCGAGGTGGAGCTGTCGGCACCCGTCACCAGCGGGGTCCCAATCGGCGCGCCGAGTTACGGGCAGGCGTAGCCGCCACCCCTACGGATCCGGCGTGGCTGGCTTGGGAGGGTCCGGTAGAGAGACGACGACCGACTGGTCGCCATCGATCTCCAGCCGCTGGTCCGAGCGGAGATTGCTTCTGGGGTCCAGGGCGGTCAAGGCATAGGCGCCGGCTCGCAGGCCAGTCACGCGGAACCGCCCATCCCCGCCGGTGACGGAGTTGCCGCCGCTGCCGTCGCCGGCTTCGACCAGGATCAGCGCTCCGCCAACAGGGGAGCCGCCGCGCTCGACGCGTCCGGAGAGGACGAATCCCGCGGCGAACTCGAGATCGAGCCGGGCCTCCGGCCGGCCGTCGCCGAGGGATATTTGTCCCCCGGCCTGCCGTCCCTGGGATGGAAGGGTGGCGATCACCTTCCAATCACCAGGGCCCAAACCTTCGATCCGATAGCGGCCTTCATAGTCGATCTGGCCGGCTTGACCCGGCCGGTCGAAGGACGTAGCGACGACCTGGACCTCAGACAGATCCTGGAAGGCGAGACCGAGGACCCGTCCCACGATGGCGCCGCCTCGCTCGAGACGGATGTCCAGTCCTGTCACCGGGGCTCCGGCGATCCGGACCTCGTCAAGGTCCGAGGCATAGCCGGGCTTTTCGGTCTGGACGCGGTAGAGGCCCTCGGCCACGGAATCGAACCGGAAGGCGCCGTCCGGTCCGCTCGCCACCGAAGCGGGGACCTCGCTTCCCTCCTGTGGCAACAGGCGCAAGCTGGCGCCCCCGACCGGTCCGTCGGGGCCGGAGACCCGGCCGGCGACTTCGAACCCTTTTCCGAGCCGGAGATCGAGCTGGTTCCGGCCTTCCTGGACCCGAATCTGACGGCTGGCGGGCCGGGAGCCCGGGTGCTGCGCCAGCACCTTGCGGTCCCCTTCGGAGAGGCCGCCGAGCTGGTAGCGGCCCTCGCTGTCGGCGAAGGTCTCGGGCCGGCCGGCGAGGCCGAGGTCCGTCTCCGCGGGTTGATCGAGGACCATAACCCGCGCGCCGGCCGCGGGGGAGCCGTCCGAAGCCAGAACCTGGCCCTCGATCACGGCACCCTGGCGCAGGCGGAGGTCGACTCCCTCGATTTTTCTTCCTTCCTTCAGATCCAGACCGTTCCGCGTCTCCGGCAGGTAGCCCGAGGCCAGGGCGGAGAGGCGGAAGCGGCCCGGAGCCAGATCCACCAGCTCGAACCGTCCTTCGGAGTCCACCTCCGCGGCGGCGGCGAGGCGTCCGCGAGGCGCTCCGGTGCCTTCCTGAGGCTCCTCGGTGAGGACCAGCTTGGCCGCCGTTACCGGATGGCCGGCTTCATCCAGGACGGTGCCTGCGATCCGTGCCGCCGGCCTCAGCTCCACGGACAGCGGCTCGGCGAGGGGCGTCTCGATACGGGTGAGCGTCCGGGTCGAGAATCCCCGGCGGGCGACGCGGAGGGTCAGGATCTCGCCATCCCGGAAGCCGGTGAGGGAGAAGGCGCCGTCGGCGTCCGTGACCGCCTCCCGTCCATCCGGAGGAAGGTCACCGGGAGAGAGACCGGAGGAGGGCATGGCCTGAACGTTCGCGCCCGCCACGGGATCGCCTTCGGGATCGATCACGCGCCCTTGCAGCGGGTTGCCGGCCTGGAGGGAGATCACTCCGAGGTCCGCGTTCCCCTTGCCGGGCGGGAGGGCCACCTGGCGCACGCGAGTGGGAAGGAAGCCGCGGGCCCGGGCCTGGAGATCGAAGGGGCCGTTGCCCAGACGGTCGATCCGGAAGTGTCCCTGCGGATCCGTCTTGACCCCTGACGTCGCCGGTCCGCCCAGAGGAGACGAAGACGGCATCAGAAGCACCTCGGCCCCGGAGATGGGACGGCCCTGCAGGTCCACCACGCGGCCGGTGGCCGTGCGCGTCTCGACGGGGGCGAGGGCAAGCAGGGGGGCCGTGGCAGCGCCTCCGGCGGCGATCGTCTCGGGGAGATGACCGGCCGCCGCGGCTCGCAGGCGGGGCTCTTCGAACCCCGTCAGAACAGCGGAGTAGCGCCCGTCCGCGCCGGTGCGGACCGAGCAGGACGGGAGCCCGTCCACCCATACCCAGGCGCCGGCGATCGGCTGCCGGGTCTGGCGGTCGACGACCTGTCCCTTCATCGTCCGCGGCGGCTCCAGCGTGTAGGAGAGGGCAGCGGGGGAGTCGCGCTTCAGGCTGGCCCGGAGCCAGCGGCAGTCCGGAGCGGTGAGCCTGAGCTCGGCGTCTTCATTTCGGGAGATCGTCACCGTAAGGCGGCCGTCCTTGTCCGTCCTGCCTAGGCGCAGCCCGGCGGTCGTGGCGACGGTCACGTCCGGCACGGGCCTGCCTTGGCCATCCTTCACTTCCAGCGACCGGACCACCCCGGGTGCGAGGCGCACCACGATCTCGCCGGCGTTCTGGGGAGCGATATTGAGCCGCTGGGTGACGAATCCCGGTGCGGCGGCGATCAGGAAAAGGGAAACGGAGGGGGCTGCTTCAAGGCGCGCGGAGCCGTCCTGTCCCGCGAGCCCTTCGACGGGAGCCGGAGCCCAGACGAGATCGTCGTCCTGCCGCTGGACGGGTTCGACGAGGAGCGTCGCGGCGAGAGGCCGGCCCGCGGAGTCGGTGATCCGCACGTCGATGCGGCGGGCGGGTCCGAGGCGTGGCGGCGGGATTGTGGCGGGCTCGATCAGGGGAAGCAGATCGAGAGCCGTCGGCGCGGAACCCGGCGCACGGGCGATCACCCGCCAGAAGCCCGGCTCCGGTGCGTTCGCTTTCAGACCAGGGGAGAAGGGGAGCCGTCGTTCAGGGCCGGCAAGCGAGACGAGCTCCAGAGCGATCCCCTCCGCGGAGCCCGCGAGACTCGCTTCGATGGGGATTGGCTCCACCGCGCCGCGTACCGGCCCGGCCGCCATGGCGAGGGCGAGAGCCGACAGAAGGAGTAGCAGACGTTTTTTCATACGTCACCAGTCCCAAAAGAACGCCCCGCCCGGAGAGAGCCCCTCCGGGCGGTGGAGGTCATCTCACGGAGGTCCCCAACCGGCACCGGCAAGGATGCAGTAAGGGAGGCCGACGGAATTGGATACACAGTGGCACTTAGTCGCGCTCGTGTTGTCGTTGCAGAAGACGGTGAGACAGACGTCCCAAATGCTGACGCCGGAATAAGTATGGCCCGTCTGGTGCGGAGGCGGGGTTTTGAAGGTCGACGATCCGTCCCCAAAGTCCCAGAAATACCTCTTGACCGAGGAGCCGGGACAGGCGGTGCCCGTCTGCCCTGAAGGGGTCCGCTGGGGATCGAAGACACAGTCCAACGGGTAGCCGTCACAAAAGCCTTGGAAGTTGGCCGTTGCCGCCGAAGCGGGAGCGGCGAGGACGAGGACGGAGAGGCCGAGGAGACACAGCAGGGCCCACTTCTTCATTGCGTTCTCCCATGGTCTGAGCCCGGCAGTCCATTCTGCCCGAGGTTCATAGCGAATAAGAATAACATCTATTTATCGTAGCGCGCGTGCGCCGGGGAGAGTTGAGGCTCCCGTCGCCACCCAGCGAAGACATATAGCCTCGTGGTAAAATGCTCGACCTAAGAGGTAGCGCCAGCAGCGTTACGCCTCCCTCCGCTCGCCGGTCGAGCGGCTTCCGGCGACCGGCGCCCTGTAGCACCTCGAAAAGGAGATCAGCATGGATACTTTCTTCGCTCCCAGGCGCCGCCAGATGCCCCGGCTGCTGCTGACTATCGGTCTCGGTGCGTTCCTCGGATTCGGCTCCGATGGCTGGGCGAAGCCGCCGGTCGTCGACGACGACGGCGCCCCCGCCGAGGCGATGGGCGTCGCCGGACCCAGCTTCCGGAAGTCCCTCAAGCCGGTGCGGCCCACCCCCTCGGAAGCCATGGGCGTCGACCTCGCCAATGTGCCGTCGGTCCGCCTTCAGGCGGTGGATACCGAGGCGTTGCTCCGCGAGGACGCTCTCGGCGCTCGGGAGGCGAGGGTCAAGATCCTGCGCTACGCCATCGGCCGCGACCTCCAGGTCGCCATCGGCGACGGCAACTGGTACAACCTGCCGGACGGCAAGAAGCTGTGGGCGGCGGAGGTGGTCTCCACCGACGCCCTCGGTGTGCGGCTCCACTTCAAGGGCGTCCGTCTCCCGGCCGGCTCCGAGCTGGCCGTCTACGGGCCCTCGGAGAGCGACTCGAGCCGCGGCATCGCGAAGAGCGGCTTTTCGCGGTTCGATCCCGACCGTTATGTGGAGTTCTACGAGGCGTCCGAGGCCAACGCCAAGCGCGGTGAGTTCTGGACGGGCACGGTGTTCGGCGACCGGGTGCGCATCGAGTACCTCGCGCCGGCCGGCGCCGTCGCCGAGGGTCTGCCTTTCGCGGTGGACCGCCTGCAGCACCTCTACCTGGACCCGGTGGCGAACCTCGCCAAGAGCCTGGTGAGCGAGAAGGTGGCCGGTCCCTGCCACAACGACGTGACCTGCCACCCGGAGTGGGCGGACGTGGCCCGGGCGGTCTCGGGGATCGGCATCCCCCTGCCTGGCGGCGGCAGCGGCTTCTGCACCGGCCAGCTCCTCAACGTCGCCAAGGGCGCGGACTTCACGCCTTACTGGCTGACCGCCAACCACTGCCTCTCGAGCGGCGGAGAAGCGGCGGGCGCCGAGTTCTTCTGGCTCTACCAGACCGCCACGTGCGGCGGCAACCCGCCGTCGATCCAGAGCGTGCCGCGGTCCCGGGGCGCATCGCTGGTGTCCACCAACGAGCAGTCCGACTACACGCTGCTGATGGTCGAGGGCGCGCTGCCCAACGACCTGTTCTGGTCCGGCTGGACCTCGGCGAAGATCGGTGACGGCACGGCCGCGGCGTCGATCCATCATCCGTCCGGCGACTTCAAGCGCATCAGCTTCGCCAACAAGGGCGAGAGCTCGGCTTGCGGCTCCAACTTCCTGCGGATCAACTGGACCGACGGTCCCACGGAGCCCGGCTCGTCGGGCTCGGGCGTCTTCCGTGAGGACACCCAGCAGCTCTTCGGCCAGCTCCTCGGCGGTCCCTCGGCCTGCGGCAACGAGAGCTTCGACTGCTATGGCGCGTTCTCGACGACCTATCCCAGGATCAAGAACTTCCTGAAGGCCGGGTCGGACGACAACTCCGAGCAGAACGACACCTGCAAGAAGGCCCGCAACGTCAAGGCCGGGCGGCTCAACGGCCGGATCGTCAAGGTGGGCGACACCGATTGGTACAGGATCACCGTGCCGGCCCGCAAGACGGTCACCATCACGACGGAATTCGCCAACGCCAACGGCGACGTCGATCTGGCGGCCTTCGTGAACTGCAACGACGGCGACCCGATCGCCGTTTCGACCAGCTCGTCCGACTCCGAGTCGGTGAGCCTCCAGAACTCGGGAAGCCGGCCGGCCGTCATCTACTGGCAGGTCTTCCTCGACTCCGACACGCGCAACAACTACAACCTGACGGTCTCCTTCCAGTAGGATCCTCCGCCGGGCCCGGATTCGTCTCCGGGCCCGGCCCGGTTTCACCAGCATGAGGTGGGCTCATGATTCGAGATCTGATACTGAAATCATTGCCCAAGGAGGTTCTCTCTCGCTTCTGCCGGCAGTGGAAGATCCGTGAGCTTGCGCTCTTCGGCTCCGTGCTGCGGGAGGATTTTGGTCCGCAAAGCGACATGGATGTACTGGTCACGTTCGAGCCCGACGCCGACTGGAGCCTGCTGGATCACGTCAGGGCGCAACAGGAGTTGGAGGCCATGCTTGGCCGTGAGGTCGACCTCGTGAGCCGCCGCGCGATCGAGAGAAGCATGAACTGGATCCGGCGGGAGGCGATTCTCGGAACGGCGGAAACCATCTATGCAGCGGGATGAGGCCACCTTGCTCGGATGTCCCTTTTCTGGTTGAGTGTATCGAACGCCTCCTGGCTCGAAGCTGACTTGCCTCCGATCACCGTTCCCCTGCGTGCCCCTGAGCTGGCTCCGGGTTCCTGGATCCAGGGGCCCGAGGTCTCCATCAAGTTTGCCCGCGGCGCGGTGGTGCTGGTCGACTTCTGGGAGTCCACCTGCGTCAACTGCGTGCGCACGCTGCCCTACCTCAAGGCCTGGCATGAGCGCTACGCCGGACGCGGGCTCATCATCGTCGGCGTCCACACCCCTGAGTTCGAGTTCACGGACGATCCCGAAGTCGTGGCGGGCGCCGTGCGGGATGAGGGCTTGCCTTATCCCGTGCTTCTCGATCAGGCCCGCGGCACCTGGCTACGCTTCGCCAATCACTATTGGCCGGCCAAGTACCTGATCGACGCCCGCGGCTACCTCCGCTACGAGCATTCCGGGGAAGGGGCTTACGGCGAGACGGAGGAGTGGATCCAGCGCCTGCTCCGCGAGGCGGGGGACACCGCGCCCTTCCCTGAGCTCCTGGAGCCCGTGCGGGAGGAAGACCGGCCTGGCGCCGTGTGCTATCCGGCGACCCGCGAGACCCATCTGGGATTCCACCGCGGCAAGCTCCTGGCTCCAGAGGGCTACCGGCCCGGCGAGGAGGTGCGCCATCGCGAGCGGGAAGAAGGGCCGGCGCCGCCGGGAATGTTCACCGCCCGTGGGCTCTGGTTCCACGAGGCCGAATACCTCGAAGCCCGTGAGCCGGGCGCGGAGCTGGACCTGGTGTGCGAGGCGTCCGGCGTCAACCTCGTCCTGGAGCCGGAAGGTGAGTTGGAGATCTTGATGGACGGCGAGCCCATCCCGGTGGCGGAGAGGGGAGCCGACGTGGTGGAACGCGACGGCCGCACCTTCGCCGTCTGGGAGCGCGCGCGCATGGTGCGCCTGATCGACTCTCCGCGGTTCCGCCGCCGCCACCTGGTGCTGCGCTTTCCACGGCCGGGCGTGCGGGCTTACGCCTTCAGCTTCTCGACCTGCGCCATGCCCCAGTAATACGGAGTCGATCAAATACGGAGTCGATCAAATCCGGAGTAGATCGCCCCACGATTAGTTGTTCCTCCTGCAGCTTTTCACTGTCCAACTCCTCTGTAAGCCATCCCGGCGCCGTCTCGCGGCGCCGGGCCAACCAGGAGGAGCTGATGGAACCGATACCCAAGACCCCCGCGCGTCACCTCTCGTCCCTCGATTCCCACCGCTTCCGGCGATTGCGTTCCCCCGGCTTCCTGATCCTCTCGGCCTGCGTCCTCCTCCTGGTGGGCGCGCTCGCCCATGAGGTCGGGGCCCAGGGGCCCAGCACCCTCTCGGCACCCTTCGAGCGGCTGGTGCTCGATCCCGCCCTGCCCGAGTCTCCCTTCCACCTCCGGTTCTTCTCGACGGCGGTCAAAACCGACTCGCGAGGCCGGATCCTCACGGGAGCCACCAGCGATCCGGTCAAGAACCTGGTGGGCGCCGAGCCCGCGGGCGTTCGCGCCGGCCTGCAGCGTTTCACCAAGATCCTCTTCGGTGCCGGCTACATCGATGGGCGTCCCGATCCGGGCACCCGGATCAACCCCAACGACCCCGAGGTCAAGAGCGGCAACCAGCACTGGCCGTTCGTACCGCAGCCCTTCCGGAGCTGGCCGACGTCGCTCGCCTTGACGCGGGACGGCCGCAAGCTCTACGTCAGCCTCCCCGGCCGCGAGGGCTATCCCGACTGGCGGGTCGCCGCCGTGGACACCGCCAGCCGTTCCGTGCTCACCTGGGTGGACCTGCGTCCGGCCGGAGAGACGCGGGCCACGCGCCCCACGGGTCTCGCGGTGTCTCCCGCGAACCCGCGGATCTATCCCGTTCCCTACCTCGTGGTCCTCAACGAGTACGCCAACTTCGCCAGCGTCGTCGACACCGCGACGGACCGGGTGATCGGCGAGCTGTGGACCGGTTTCTACGGCGAGGATCTGGTCTTCAACACGGAGGGCACCCGGCTTTACATTACCGATCGCTTCAAGGACCAGGTGCGCGCCTTCCGCGTCGATCCCGGGCCGTTCTTCACCCAGATGGCGGAGATCCCCACGGGCTCGAACGACCTGGACCGCTCCAATCCTCGCGACCTCGCCCTGTCGGCCGACGGCCGCACCCTCTACGTCGCGAACACCCTCGGCCATACCCTCGCCGTGATCGACGTTGCCGGGGATGCCAACCGTCTGGTCCAAACCGTCCCCGTGGGCGGCCTCGCCACCGACGTCAAGATCGCCGGGCGGTGGGGGATCGTCTCCGGGCACGAGACGAACACCGTGCTCAACGAGCGGGAGACCGGCCATGGTCTGCCCAAGAAGGTGAACGGCACGGCCGTCCGCAACGACGGCTCGCCGCTGGGCTACACGCCGGTGATGACCGATGCCACCCGGGCCACCACCTTCGACGACATCGGCACCGAGATCAACATTTTCGACACGGCCACCAACCGCTTCGTCTACCGCTACGTGGACTTCGAGCGCGACCGGTCGCTGCTCGCCATTCCGGGGCAGGTCTCGGACCTGGGCGACCACGCGGCGGGCCAGAAGATCATCCGCGGCAGCGGCGCCGAGCAGGTCTTCATCCGCGGGGACCTGCTCTTCGTTTCCCAGATGCACTCCGACAAGGTGGAGGTCTTCCGCATCAGCCAGAATCCGGCCGATCCCTCGAAGATCCTTGCCTTCGTGGGGACGGAGTACACCGGCGGCATCACGCCCCAGGGGATCGCCGTCTCGCCGGACGGCCGCAATGTCTACGTGGCCAACCTGCAGACGGAGGACGTCTCGTTCCTGGAGGTCGATTCCGCGGGCCGGCTCACCCGGCGGGGATACGTGCCGGTCGGCGTCACCAACGTCACGCCGGACCCGGTCAAGGGAGGCAACGGCGCCAACCTCTTCGCCACGGCCGAGGAGCAGGGGCTGCGCTGGCTCTTCACCACCGCCTACTCCGACGACGGCCAGAAGTCCTGCGGCCACTGCCACTGGCAGAGCCGGTCCGACGGCGGCCAGTGGAACGTCGGGGCCAACGCCGTGGGCGGCGTCAAGGTCTGCCCGCAGAACAAGGACATCTCCGACAACTGGCCGGAGTGGTATGAGGGGCTCAACAACGATCTGATGGCCTATGCCTCCGCCTGCAACGGCGAGTTGGTGGTGGCGGAGAAGCCGACCGCCCTGTTCCCCCAGGCGTCGCTGGCGGACCGCCAGCACGCCCGCGAGGACTACGTGCTGCGCAAGACCGAGGAGAATTCGCGGGCGCTCAGACGGCCCGACCTCTCCGGCAAGGCTTTCAAGGTGGGCTACTACGACATGGCCTACCTGCAGATCCTGTGGAGCCAGAACGAGACCCGCCTGATGCCCAACCCCCTGACCCAGTTCCCCTCGGCGGCCGAGGCCGATCTGGTGTCGCGGGGCAGGTTCCTGTTCACCGCCGAAGTCTCCCAGGGCGGCAGCGGCTGCGCGAGCTGCCACCACAACGGCAACAAGGTCACCAACGGCGAGGTGGACGACACCTTCCAGGACTTCAACATCCATGAGCCGGGCGTGGTGGCCGAGACCACCGTCGACAACGAGGGGCCGTTCACCCGCTTGGGCAACGACTATTTCTTCCAGAAGTTCGGTCCGCCTCAGGACGAGGGTGGCCGTCAGAACGTCAGCAGCCGCAACACCAAGCACCTGCGGGCCTTCTGGGACAGCGTGCCGCGCTGGCTCCACCACGGCGGCGCCCACAGCATCCGGGAGATCCTGCTGGCGCCCGACTCGCCGCTGCTCCAGCCGGGCGAGCGCGGCTTCAACTTCCGCGTCGTGCGCGCCGACCACCAGCGGGCCGTGGCCGGCGACTTCCTCGGCGGTCCGCGTATCGTGCTGCCGACGGAGGTGCCCATCACTTTCGGCGACAGCCGCGGCGGCCTCGCCGGGGATGGCATGGGGCCGCTCTACGTCAGCCTCGACCGTCCGGTCCGCGTCTCACCGCCGGACAGCGCCTATCCCGAAGGGCGGCTGGAAGTCGACCGGCTGGGGACCGGCAACGTGGCACCGCTCGTGACGGTGGCGAACGGCCAGCGCCAGATCAATCCGGCTCTGGCGGCCAGCAACATCCGGGTGATCAAGGATACCCACGGCAAGACGTCCCAACTGTCGGCCCGGGACGTTGAGGCCTTGGCCGCTTATCTGCGGTCGCTTCAGAAGTAGGAAAGCGGTTCGTTCAGGCGCGGGGGCATCACCCCCGCGCCATTCCCCGCTCGTACTCCGGGTGCTTCTTCAGGAATGCCTGTATGAAGGGGCAGCTCGGCAGGAACTGGGCGCCCTGCCGCTGGATCTCGTCCAGAGCTCCCCGCACGAGCTTTTCGCCGACTCCCTTGCCGCGCAGCTCCTCCGGCACGTGGGTGTGCGCGAGGTCATAGACGTTGCCCGTCTTGGCGTATTCGACGACCGCCTCCTGGCCGTCGACGTCGGCGTAGAACTTCCTATCCTTCTCGTCCTGCTGGACCTTCAGATCCATGGGCTGACTCCTCCCCTCTGTAAATCCGCCAGTCGCCGCTCGGCCAGTTGGTCCGCCGCGACGTGGGGCGGCACGTCCTGCTCCCCGGCGAGGCGGAGCACCTCCTGCAGGGTGTCGTAGATCCGTCCCACCCGGCCCCTCACCGTCTCCTCGCTCCAGCCGAGGACCTCGCCGCAACCGCTGATGACGCCGCCGGCGTTCGCCACGTAGTCCGGCACGTAGAGGATGCCCCGCTGCCGCAACCGGTCGCCGTCTTCCGGCTCGCGAAGCTGGTTGTTGGCGGCGCCCGCCACCATTTCCACCCGCAGGCGGGGGATCGTCGCGGAGCTCAGGATGGCGCCGAGAGCGCAGGGAGCGAAGACGTCCGCCTCCGTGTCGAGAATTTCGTCCGGCTCGACGGCCTGCGCGCCGGTGGCCGCGACGACCTGCCGCACCCGCTCGGGATCGAGGTCCGTCACCACCAGGGCCGCTCCCGACTCCTGCAATTTCCGGGCGAGATGGAAGCCGACGTGACCGCATCCCTGGAGGGCCACCGTCCGTCCGGCGAGGTCGTCCGAGCCCCAGCGGTGGAGGGCGGCGGCCCGTATCGCCTGCAGGACGCCGTGGGCCGTCCATGGCGATGGATCGCTGGCGATGCCCGCCACGTGGGCCGTCTCCTTACGGATGATCTCCATGTCCGCGGGGCTCGTGCCCACGTCCTCGCCCGTCATGTACCGACCGCCGAAGCGCTCGACGAAACGGCCATGGGCGCGGAACAGCGCCTCGCGGTCCGCGCCCTCGCCGTCCGAGAGGCCGTCCGAAAGGATGACGGATTTGCCGCCGCCCAGCGGCAGGCCGGCCATGGAGCTCTTGTACGTCATGCCGCGCGACAGCCGCAGCGCATCCGTGACCGCGTCCTCCTCGGTCGGGTAGGTCCAGAGCCGTGTGCCGCCGACGGCAGGGCCGGCCACGGTGCTGTGGATGGCGATCACGGCGCGGTAGCCGGCCTCGGGATCGCGGCAGAAGACCACCCGCTCGTGGCCGGTGCCGGTCGAAAGCTCTTCCATCGTCGGGGTCATGGGAGGCATCAAGGTCTCCAGGAGTCGCGGGCGCGGACGGCGGCGTCGGGGAAGTCGCTGAAGACGCCGTCGACCCCAAGGGAAAAGAACTGGCGGTACTCCTCCTCCGCGTCGCCGCCGTCTGGATCCCCGCGGAAAGTCCACGGATGGACGAGGAGGCCGGCGCGGTGGGCGTCCTCCACGAGGGAGGCGGGGGGAAGGAGGAGCTGCTTGCTGGGGCCGATGCCGTCCGCGTAGCCGGCGATCTCCGCGAGGCCGGCGGGGGTCGCGAGGTCGCGGTAGGTCCGGCCGTCGCCGGCGAGCGCAAGGTCCCAGGGCTGGCCTTCCGTGTCCAGGAGCTGGATCAGGGGCAGGTCGGTCCGTTGCCGCAGCTCCCGGAGGTTACCCGTCTCGAAAGACTGGATATACACCCGGGTTCGCCCGTCGTCTCTCTCGAGCGTCTGGAGCAACGGCTCCTCCAGGGGCAGCCCGATCGAGCGGAAGTAGGTCGGGTGCTTGGTCTCGGGGTAGACGCCGATCGGCCGCCCCAGGTTGGCGCTGGCGCGCCGGGCGAGGTCCATCACCTCGGCGAACGTCGCCACCGGGAAGCGGCCGTTGAATTCCTGGTTGCGGAACGGCAGGCGCTCCCGGGCCCGGAGAGTGGTGATTTCGGAGAACGTCAAGTCCTCGGTGAACCAGCCCGTGACCTCGACGCCGTCGATGCTCTTGGTCGTCCGGCGGGAGGCGAGCTCCGGATGGTCGGCCACGTCGGTGGTCTCCGAGATCTCGTTCTCGTGACGGGCGATCAGCACGCCGTCCCTGGTGAGGACGAGGTCGGGCTCGATGAAATCGGCGCCCATCTCGACCGCCAGCTCATAGGCCGCGAGCGTGTGCTCGGGCCGGTAGCCGCTGGCGCCGCGGTGGGCGATGACGATGGGGGTACGGGATAGGTCGGCCATGCGTGAATCCTCTGAGGGGACGCATTCTCTCCCTTTGTCCGGCGGGAGAGAAGGGCCTCGGAGGAATTACACGTCGGCGTCGGCGGCCCGGGCGCGGCTGCCGAGCCAGAGCAGGATCGCGGCGAGCACGCAGGCGGCGGGGCAGATCAGGAGCGAGAGCCTCATCTGCTCGGGATGGGTGCCGACGCCCAACGAGTCGTTGAGCTTGCCGATGAGGGGAGATCCGATGCCGTAGGCGACGATGTTGACGGCCGAGAAGAAGATGCCGATGCCGAGCCCGCGCAGATGGGGGCCGGCGATCTCGTGCAGATCCGCGGTCGCGGGCGCGACCCACATCAGGGCGAGCCCGAACAGCAGGACGTTCAGGAACACCAGCAGGCCGATGCTGTCGCTGAACAGCAGCCCGAGCCAGAGCGGCACCGAGAGGAGTGCGGCGCCGGCGCTGAACGCCATGCGGGCGCCCCGGCCCAGCCGGCGGAAGCGGTCGGACACGTAGCCGCCGAGGATGGTAGCCGGCAAGCCGACGGTCACCGCCAGGATTCCCGCCGCCTTGCCGATGAGCCCGAGGCTCATGCCATGGGCGCGCACGAAGAAGGTCGGCACCCAGATCCCGAGGTTGTTGGAGGCGAGCCCGAACAGCGCGTACCCGATGTACAGGTAGCGCAGGGGAACGGAGCGGAACAGGACCTTCCACTGCTCGGGTCCGTAGCGGACGGCCGCGACCTCCGTGCGCCCGCGCGGCGGCTCGCGCAGGAAGAAGACGAAGGCGGCGAGCACGAGCCCCGGGAACCCCAGCAGGTAGAACGCCCACCGCCAGCCGTAGCTCTGCCCGATCCAGCCGCCGAGGAAGAAGGCGGCGCCGCTGCCGAGGGCGACGCCCGAGGAGTAGACCCCCTGGACCGTCGCGCGCATGCGGGGCGGGAAGTAGTCGGAGAGCAGCGACAGCGCCGCGGGACCGAGCGTCGCCTCGCCGACCCCGACCATGACCCGGCACAGGAAGAGGGTCAAGAAGCTGTCGGCGAACCCGGTCAGGCCGGAGAACAGGCTCCACACCGCGAGCCCGCCGGCGATCAGGTACTTCCTCGTCACGCGGTCGGCGAGACGCCCGAAGGGGACTCCGAGCAGCGTGTAGAAGATGACGAACGAGGTCGTCCCGAGGAGCGCCAGTTGCAGGTCGCTGAACGCCATCTCCGCCTTGATCGGCGTGAACAGGATGTAGATGAGCGACCGGTCGAGGAAGTTCAGGACGTAGACCAGGGTGAGCACGAGGAGCGCGTACCACGAGTACGACGGCACCTCCTGCCGGGCCGGAGAGGCGCCTTCGACGAGGGCTTCCTGGGGACTGGACATCGCGGGAGTATAACGAGCGTTCGGTTTTTACCCAAGCTCGAGCAGGCGCCGGTAATCCTCCGGCGTGTCGACGTCCTGGATCACCCCTTCGTCTTCCCCTTCGACCTCCAGCAGCTCCGCCTCGTGGCGGTCCCGAAGCTGCCTCAGTCCCACGCTCGGATCCAGCGAGTCGATCTCGGGGATCAGCCGGGGGGCGATGGCCAGGGGATGGCCCCGCTTGCCGTGGAAGGTGGGGACGGCGAGGGGCGCTCCCGTCTCCGTCATCCTCCGGAGCAGCCCGGCGACCGTTTCGGCGCGGAGGTTGGGGAGGTCGGCGGGGGAGACGAGGAGGATCTCGCCGCGCCGGGCCAACTCGGCGGCTCCGCCCAGGGCGGCGATCCCCTCGCGGATCGTGGAGAGCATGCCGCGCTCCGGGTCCGGGTTTACGGCCAGGGTGACGCCGGCCTCCCGCGCCCAGGCCTGGAGCGCCTCGTCGCTCGGAGCGGTCACGACAACGACCTCCCGGACTCCACCGCCGCGCAGAGCCTCGACGACTGCCGTCACCATGGGCCTGCCGCCGACCGGCAGCAGCAGCTTGGGCCGGCCCATCCGGCGGGAGGCGCCGGCGGCGGGGAGGATGGCGAAGCTCATGATGGTGTCCAGTCCCGCGCGATCCCCTAGGGAAAGAATGTTTCGATACTATGTCATCTGGAGGGGATTTTCTTTATGGCTATCCGTCTCGTGCTTGCCGATGATCACCCGCTCATCCTGAGCGGCTTGGAGCGCCTGTTCGAAACGGCGCCGGACTGTGAGGTCCTGGCCCGTTGCGCGAATGGCCAGGAAGCTCTGGATGCCGTCCGCCGGCACCGGCCGGATGTCCTGATCCTGGACTCCCGCATGCCGTTGCTCGACGGACTGGAGGTGCTCCGGCTCCTGGCCAGCGAGGCCTCGCCCACCCATGCCGTACTCCTCGCCGAGAGTGCGGAAGAGGATCTGATCCGCGACGCCATCCAATTGGGAGTCCGTGGCGTGGTCTTCAAGGAGATGCCGCCTGACACGTTGCTCCAGTGTGTGCGCAAGGTCCGTGGGGGGGGGTACTGGCTGGAGCGGCGATCGGCCGCGCAGGCTCTCGATGAGCTGATGCGCCGGGAGGCGGCCAGCCGTGAGATCGCGGGCCTCCTGACGCGCCGGGAGCAGGAGGTCCTGCTCCTGGTCTGCCGCGGCCTTCGCAACAAGGAGGTCGCGGATAGCCTTTCGATCAGCGAGTCCACGGCGAAAGCCCACCTTCAGCACATATTCCAAAAGATGCACGTGAAGGGACGGCTGGCCCTGCTCCGCCATGCGGAGGTAAAAGGTTGGTCTGACCGATTTATCCATAGACAAGTTTGACTGCCCCGTACACCAAAGGGATTAGAAAGATACTCCCTTCGGTGGATTGAACCCTGCCCCTGCGGGAGCATAGAGTGATGATGCGGCAATCAAACAATCGTGCCGGTAGCTGCTAGTGGTAAACCATGCCGCAACAATGCACGCTTCGGCAGATCAAAGAGGGCATTGAAATGAATAGTAAAAAATCGACGATCATCCTCGTTCTTGCGGTCATGCTCCTTGCGGTACCCGCATTCGCGGGCAAGGTGTCCAAGATGGACAAGCTTTCGATGACCTGCGGCACCACGAGCGCGACGTCCATCAACATCATGGCTTGCGCCGGGCCGAACACCGGCGCGCCAGCCGGCTTCTCGCTGCAATGGGTCTCGGCGGATCAATTCGCCCTCGGGCCTGACGGCCTGCCCGGCACCCTCGATGACGGCACCTGGCCCGACTCCAGCTCTCTGAGCCTGTGCAAGGCTTCGTTCTCAGGAAATGCCAACGGCTCGGCCTACAACCTGGGGCGGAACGCGTGCACGACCGTCCAGGCGGGGGACAACCTGTTCGACGACCCCGGCGCCTCCAGCAACTGCGCCAGCATTCCGCTCGAGTGCAGTACGGACTACGTCTTTCGCTCCTTCGCGCATGCCAACAGCACCCTCTTCCGCAGCGACTTCTCGGCCAACCTGACGTGCAGGACGTCCGAGTGCATCGTCGTCGACGGCTGCACGTTTACGCAGGGCTACTGGAAGACGCACGGTCCGATGCCCACGGGCAACAACACCAATGAGTGGCCGGTCACGGAGCTTACGCTGGGCAACGTGAGCTACACCGATCTTCAATTGCAGTCGATCTTCGACACTCCGGCCCAGGGAAATGGCCTGATCTCTCTGGCACACCAGTTGATCGCCGCGAAGCTGAACATCGCCAACGGCGCGAATGACTCGAGCGTCGCCGCCGCGGTCGCGGCCGCCGACGCGCTGATCGGCAACCTGGTCATCCCGCCGGTCGGCTCGGGCTCCCTGGCGCCGTCGGCCACCAGCTCGCTGACGGCCACGCTGACCAGCTTCAACGAAGGCAGCCTCGGTCCGGGTCACTGCTAGTACACTGCCAGCCTAGAAGATGGTGGATGTTTTTCGGGGCGGCTCCACAAGCCGCCCCGACGAAGAGCCTCTACTTTACGACTTCCAGGGTGCCGGAGACCGGATACCACTCCTTGTCGTTGGACGCGAATCCATACAACCGTTTCGTATCGAAATTCAACGCGACGGTCAGGGTGTATCCCGACTCCGCGAGATAGGATACGAGCTGGATTCCCGGCCCGACCTCGAACGAGGCGTACTTCTTCTCGCGCGTCGGCTTGCCTTTCGCGTCGCCGTCCAGTTTGCTGAACACGACGCTGCCGTCGGGTTCAAAAGTATGCTCGTACGTCCCTCCTGCCGTGGGCCCCTCTTCGAACTTCCACCTGAGGGTTTGACCGCTGAGTGAAGTTGCAGTTTCCGTCATGACGGGCTCCTTTGAGGATCCACCACTTTCGTGGATGGCCTTTCTGCAGGATTGATGCCCGTGCAGATCAAGCTGACGCAAGACGCTTTCCAGATCCACGGCCCGGCATGTATCGACGTTGACGAGAGGCCCGACGCCGAGCGGGCCATGGGCAGCCAGCCGAGCAAAGGCGGCAGCGATCTCATCCTTGTCTCGGTCTCGATCCAGATGCCCGTCATGGCGTTTGCGCTCCGCGAAGCGCTCGGTTGCTATCTCGGGAGAACAGACACAGTGGACTTCGACGATCTTTCCAGGCAGAGACGATAGCCAGCCGGTGGGAGTGCCCGAATCACCCGTGATCCGCGGATGTCTCCAGAATGAGATCAATACGGCCCCGGATGTCTGACCCGCCAGCCTGCGCAACACCTCGTCGGCCGCCCGGCTCAAGCGATGCCGCCACTCAGCGTCACCGGCGCCCAGGCCGTCGAACAGTGCCTCCAGGATCTCGTCCTTGTCGAGTATGGGAAGACCGAAAGCGTGCGCGAGTTGGCGCCCGAGGGTTGTTTTCCCGCTTCCGGGAAGGCCGGAGATGATGATGAAGGAGCGCATCGGCAGGGGGAGGCCGCGTCGCCGGCAATTCTACCCGGTCGTCCCGCCGTCCTGTTTGCTTCCTCTAGAATGAGCCCATGGAAAAAGCCGAGGCCACCCTGCGCGATCTCGCGCTCGCCTATCCCGAGACCACCGAGGAGTTCCCCTGGGGGCACCGGGCGATCAAGGTGAAAGGCAAGACGTTCCTCTTCCTGGCCTTGAACGACGCTGGCCTGAGCCTCTCCGTGAAGCTGCCCTCCTCGGGGCTGGCGGCCCTGATGCTGCCCTTCGCATCGCCCACGGAGTACGGCCTGGGGAAGAGCGGCTGGGTGACGGCGCGCTTCGCCCTGGGAGACGAGGTCCCGCTCGAGATGCTCCAGGAGTGGCTCGACGAGAGCTATCGGGCGATCGCGCCGAAGAAGCTGGTGGCAAAGCTGGCCTCCCTGTAGAGGGGAAGTTTGCCCTTACCACCCGATCCCGTAGTCCTCCCCGTAGTCGCTCGAGCCGCCCCACATCGTGCCGTTCGCGTGGTCCAGCAGGATGGCGTTGATGGGGCCGGAGTTGCGCTCCACGACGTCCACCTTGTAGCCCATCTTCTTCAGCTCCTCCTGCACCCAGGGCGGGGTGCTGGCCTGGAGGGTGACCCGTCCGGGCTCCGATTCGTGGCCGCCGAAGGAGCTGCGCATCTGGTAGCTCGTGATGTTGGGGCCCTCCGCCGCTTCCTGGGGGTTCATCCCGAACTCCGCGACGTCGAGGAAGAACTGGAGGAGGTTCTGATCCTGGGTGTCGCCTCCCTGGACGGCGAAGGCCAGCCAGGGCTTGCCGTCCTTGACGGCGAGGCTGGGCGTGAGGGTCACCCGCGGCCGCTTGCCGGGCTCGAGGACGTTGAACGGGCCCTGCGCCGGATCGAGCACGAAGCTCTGCATGCGCTGGGAGAGGCCGATCCCCGTCTTGCCGGCGATGAAGGCGGGGACCCAGCCGCCGCTCGGCGTCACGGACACCAGCCAGCCCTCCTCGTCGGCGGCGATGATCGAGGTGGTGCCGGCGCGGAAGCTGTCGTCGAAAGCAGTCTGGGGCAGCGCGGAGTTCTGCGGCTGCGTCCACTTCTTCTCCGACGGCGTCCCCCATTTCTCCAGCAGGTCGAGGTAGGGGTTCTTCTGCCTCTGGAACGGATAGGGATCGCCGGGCTTCACGGCCGGATCGTTGCGGCTGGCGTTGATCTCCTTGCGCCGGGCCGCCGCGTAGTCCTTGGACAGCAGGCCCAGGAGGGGCTCGGCGGGTGGGAAGGCGGGGTCGCCGTAGTAGAAGTCGCGGTCCGCGAAGGCGAGGCTCATGGCCTGATAGACGGTATGGATGTAGCGGGAGCTGTTGAGCCCCATGCCCTTGAGGTCCATGGGCTCCAGGATGTTGAGGGCCTGGAGCATGGCCGGCCCCTGCGTCCAGGCGTCGAGCTTGTAGACGTCGATCCCCTTGTAGGTGGTCTTGACCGGCTCCTCGATGCGCACCTGCCAGCGCGCCAGGTCTTCCTTGGTGATCAGCCCGCCCTGCTCCTGGGTGCCGCGGGCGAGCTCCGCCGCGATGTCGCCCTTGTAGAAGCGGTCGTAGGCGGCCTGGATGGCCTCCTTGCGGTTCTTGCCGGCGGCGAGGGCCTGTTTCTCGGCCTCGACCAGCTTGCGCAGGGTGGCGAGGAGGTCGGGCTGGCGGAACACCTCGCCGGCGCGGGGCGCCTCCCGGGCCTCGCCGGCATGGGTGAGGAACGTGGCGCGCGAGGCCGGCCACTCCTTGATATGAGCCTTCTGGCGCTCGATGGTGTCGGCGAGCTGCGCCTCGATGGGGAAGCCGTCGGCCATCTGCAGGGCCGGCCCGAGGACGTCGGCGAGGCTCAGCTTGCCGTACTCGGCGAGCATCACCAGGAGCCCGCCGGGGGTGCCCGGCGTCACCGCCGCCAGGGGGCCGTACTCGGGGGGATAGGCCATGTTCTTACCATGGTAGAAGTCGGGCGTCGCGCCCGTGGGAGCGACCCCCAGGGCATTGATGGCGATGACCTTGCCCGTCTTGGGGTTCCAGATCAGGGCCTGGGTCTCGCCGCCCCAACTGAGGGTGTCCCACATGGTGCACGTGGCGGCCAGCATGGCGGCGGTCGCGTCCACCGCGTTGCCGCCCTTCTGGAACATCATGGCTCCGGCCGTGGCCGCCAGGGGCTTGCCCGTGATGGCCAGCCAGTGGCGGGCATGGAGCACGGGCTTGGCCGTGCGGGCCAGCGTGGGCGACGCCAAGAGCGCCATTGCGAGGGTGAATGTCGCGAGTCTGCGAATGCGGGTGTGAGATCTCATGGGGTCTCCTCCTCGTCTTCGAGGGAGCAGTGTACAGGAGCGCGCTCCAAGCCTACCGGCTCGTCCGGGAGCCCGCCGGCCGCCGGCCGCGCAACCACCACCAGGCCCGGACGAGGGCGTAGCTTCGCGAGCGCTCGATCTCCTGCAGGACCTGCGAGGTCTCTTCCAGCCGCAGCCGCTGCTTCTCCTCCTGAAGACGCAGATCCAGGAGCTCGCGCTTCAACTCGAGGTCGCCTCCCTGGGCCTTGAGAAGCGCGTAAAGAAGGGTCTCGCTCCCCTGCAGCAGCGACCGCTGGCGGCCGGCGGCGGCGGGCTCCCCGGCGGACGGCACATCGGCGATCTCCTCCAGCCTGGCGTAGAGCGCCAGCGCCTCCGGGATCCGCTCCTCCCAGGCGGGCCGGGGCGGCTGGCAGGAGGGCGCCAGCTCCTCCGAGTCGTAGAGAGCGTGGAAGTCGCCGCCGTGGAGCGGCAGATCGAGCTTGGCCCCCAGACGCTGGACAAACCCCGGGAAGTCGGCGGTGAGGGCCGGCGCGTGGGCCACGAAGCAGCGCTCCGGATAGCGGTCGCGCAACGCCAGCAGCCGCCGGTTGTAGAGCTCCCACGCCCGAAAGGCAAGCCAGGGGTCCTGGACCAGCTCGGGGTCGGTGTTGCGCCGCCAGAGGGAGAGCGCGACGTCGACGGGATGCCGGTAGAGGAAGAGATAACGGGCCTGTGGCAGGAGGCGGTCCCAGAGATCCAGGAAGAGGCAGGTCCGCGGGTCCTTCCATCCCCAGAAGGGCCGGTCCGCCCGCGTTGCGACCAGCTCCCCAGCCTGCTGCTCGAAAAGGGGAGCGACCCCGTCGACGTCCGCCTCGCCGGCCGTGAAGCAGGTCCGGCCGGAAGCGGCGAGGATCGCCTCGTGGAGGCCGTGGAAATCGCGGTCCTCGAAGTGGCCGCGGGGCTGCCCCAGCCCCGGAACGACGTCCTCCTTCAGGCGGCTGTCCAGCTTCAGGCCGATATCCAGCCCGGCTTCGCGCAGCACGCTGGCGACAAGAGAGGTGCCCGAGCGGTGCATACCGCAGATGACCAACTGGAGAGACAATGACCTTCCTCCGCGAAAACGGGCGGCTAGTACGACGTGCCCGAAGTTCGTTCCGGGTATCCGGGACTTGTGACGTCGGGAGGTGTTGTTGGGATCCCACGTTTTTCCCGCCTCGGAGACGCCCCGACGTTGTCGATTCCGAAGCGGTAGGGGTGACTCGTCTGGGA
>DATFNZ010000203.1:0-24439 GCA_035266085.1 Thermoanaerobaculia bacterium | reverse complement strand
CGTGGGCACCATGGGATCGGACAGGCTCTCGGCCAGGAAGGCCCGCAGCTCCCCCGGCGAGGGGACCGGCGCGTCCTCCCGGAACACGACGTAGGCAATTAGCCGCCGGGCGCCCGCGGAGTCGCCGCGCACCGCCACCGCCGCCTGCAGGACGGCCGGGTGGCGCGCCAGGGCCAGCTCGACCTCGGCCGTCTCGATGCGGTGCCCGCGCACCTTGACCTGGGCGTCGCGGCGGCCGAGGTACTCCAGCTCGCCGTCCGGCCGGCGGCGCCCCAGGTCGCCCGTGCGGTACAGCCGCCCTCCCGGCTGCCACCCGGGAGCCCAGTCGAGCGAGTCGGGCAGGAAGCGCTCGGCCGTGAGCTCCGCCCGCATGTAGCCGCGCGCCAGCGCCACGCCGCCGGCCCAGATCTCCCCCGGCACCCCTACCGGCACCGGCCGCAGGTCGGGATCGAGCAGGAAGACCCGGGCGTGATCGACCGCCCGGCCGATCGTCGGGCTCTCGGGCCAGAGCGCGGGATCGCCGTGCAGGGCGAGCCAGGTCACGGCGTGCGTCTCGGAGGGGCCGTAGTGGTTGTACAGGCTCGCCCCGGGCAGGCGGGCGAACATCGCCGCCACCTGCGGCGTGACGTGGAGCTGCTCGCCGGCGCTCAGCACCTCGCGCAGGCTGGCCGGCAGGGGGCCGTCCGCCGCCGCCATGGCGAGCTGCTGGAGGGCCACGAAAGGCTGGAACAGGCGCTCCACCCGTTCCTCGGCCAGCAACCGGACCAGGGCCGCCGGATCGCGCCGCACCTCCTCGGAGACGAGCACCAGCGTACCCCCCGCGCACCAGGTGGCGAAGATCTCCTGGCAGGAGACGTCGAAGGAGAGCGAGGTGTACTGCAGCGTCCGGCCCGCTCCCGCCGCCGAGGTGCGGAGCTGCCAGGCGAGCATCGCCGCGATCGCCTCGTGGGTCAGCGCCACCCCCTTCGGCCGGCCCGTCGAGCCCGAAGTGTAGGTGACGTAGACCAGGTGGCCGGGACGAGCTCCCGAATCGATCTCATCAGCGGGACCGTCCGCGGACAGCTCGTCCAAGCGCAGTTCGTCCACGTGCAGCTCGTCCACGTGAATAATCGTCGCCGCGCCCTCCGGAACCGAGCCGGCGAGCGGGCCGTGGGTCAGCACCACCGGCGCCCCGGCGTCCTCCAGCATCAGCCGCAGCCGCTCGCGGGGATAGCTGCGGTCGAGCGGCACGTAGGCGCCGCCCGCCATCAGGGTGCCGAGCACGGCCACCATCATGTCGAGCGAGCGGTCGAGGTAGAGGCCGACCGGCACGTCGGGCCCTACCCCGGCGGCGCGCAGCCGGACGGCGAGCCGACGGGAGCGCTCGACCAGCTCGCGATAGGTGAGCCGCTCAGGGCCGAAGACCACCGCTTCGGCGTCCGGCGTGAGCGCCGCCTGCCCGGCCACCACCTCGTGGACGCAGCGGGGCCTGGGATGAGGGTTGAGCGGCGCGCTCCAGGCGGCCAGCTCCTCCCGTTCGGCGCGAGTGAGCAGCGGCAGCGCGGAGAGGCGGGCCGCCGGATTGGCGACCGCTCCCTCGATCAGGGTCCGGAAGTGCCCCAGCAGGCGCTCGCCTGTCGCCGGGTCGAAGAGCCCGCGGTTGAATTCGAGATGCCCCGCGAGGCCGCCGCCGGTCTCCGCCAGGAAGAGGGTGAGGTCGAACTTGGCCTCGCCGAGCCTGACGTCGACCATCTCGGCGTCGAGGCCGGGCAGGGCGAGGCCTGTCGCCGGATCGTGCTGCAGCACCAGCATGACCTGGAAGAGCGGGGTGCGCGAGAGGTCGCGCTCGGGCGCCAGCTCCTCCACCAGCCGCTCGAACGGCAGGTCCTGGTGGGCGTGGGCCTCGAGGGTCGCGGCGCGGACGCGGCGCACGGCCTCGTCGAAGGGCGGATCTCCCGAGAGGTCGAGGCGCAGCGCCAGGGTGTTGGTGAAGAAGCCGATCAGGCCCTCGATCTCCTGGCGGTTGCGGTTGGCGATCGGGGCGCCGGCGACGATGTCCCGCTGCCCGCTCCAGCGCGCCAGGAGAGCGTCGAAGGCGGCGAGGAGGACCATGAAGAGGGTCCATCCCTGCCGCTGGGCGAGCCCGGCGAGCTCCGCCGCCAAGCCGGCCGGCAACGCGAACGGGAGGTGCCCCGCCACCGGCACCGCCGCCGGGCGCGGCCGGTCGGTGGGCAGCTCCAGGGCTTCGGGCGTACCGTCGAGCACCCGCCGCCAGTGGTCCAGCTCGCGGGCCAGAACCTCGCCGGAGAGCCATGACCGCTGCCAGCGGGCGAAGTCCGCGTACTGGACGGCCAGCTCGGGCAGGGGCGACGGCCGGCCCGCCGAGAAGGCGCCGTAGAGCTCGGAGAGCTCGCGGAAGGTGACGCCCAGAGACCAGGCGTCGGAGACGATGTGGTGCATCATCACGGCGAGAAGGTGCTCGTCCCCCTCCAGGCGGATCAGCTCCGCGCGCAGCAGGGGGCCGGCCTCGAGGTCGAACGGCCTGCGCCCCCCGGCCTCCAGGATCCGGGTTGCCTCTGCGCGCCGCGCGGGCTCCGGCAGACCCCGCAGGTCGAGCACCGGCCAATCGACCGGGCAAATTGCGGCGAGCGGCGGCAGCACCACTTGGACCGGTCCATCCGGGCCTTCATGGAAGACGGTTCGCAGGGCCCCGTGACGCCGGACGATCTCCGTCAGGGCCGCCCCGAGCGCCGGGGGGTCGAGACGCCCGCGCAGCCGCAGAGCGCCGGGGACGTTGTAGGCGGAGCTCTCGGGGTCGAGCCCATGGAGGAACCACAGCCGCTGCTGCGCGAACGAAAGCGGATCCCCCGCGGGGTCGCGCGGCACGGCCCGGACCGGCGGCGCCGGCGGCACGCCTGGCTCACCCAGGGCCACGGCGAGGCGGCGGGCCAGCCCTTCGAGGGTCGGCTCCTCGAACACCGCCGCCAACGGCATCTCGACGCCGAACAGCGAGCGCACGCGGGACACCAGCCGGGTGGCGACAAGCGAGTGCCCCCCGAGCTCGAAGAAGCTGTCCTCGGCCCTCACCCGCCCGACGCCCAGCAACTGGCGCCAGAGCCCGGCCAGCAGCTCCTCCAGGGGGCCGAGCGCGCGCCCCTCCCCCTCCTCGCTCACGGCGGGCGCGGGCAGCGACCGCCGGTCCACCTTGCCGCTGGGGGTGAGCGGCAGGGCCGCGACGGCGGTGAAACAGGCCGGCACCATGTAGGCCGGCAGGCGGTCGCGCAGGAAGGCGGATAGATCCGCCGGCAGATCGCCCGCGCCGGCCGGCACGATCCAGGCGGCGAGACGCCGCTCGCCGCCGATCGTAGGCGCCTGCACCACGGCCTCCCGCACCCCGGGGTGGGCCAGCAGGGCTGATTCCACCTCGCCGGTCTCGACCCGGAAGCCGCGGATCTTGACCTGCCCGTCGCGGCGGCCGAGGAACGACAGGTCGCCGTCCGGCCGGCGGCGGGCGAGGTCGCCGGAACGGTAGAGGCGCGCCCCCGGCCGCTCGGCGAACGGATCGGGGACGAAGCTGGCCGCCGTCAGGTCGGGACGGCCCCGGTAGCCACGCGCCATCAGCCCCCCCAGGTGGATCTCCCCCGCCACCCCGATCGGCTGCGGAGCGCCGTTCGGGTCGAGCACGTGCAGCGAGCGCTCCGCCATCGGCCGGCCGAGGCCGACCGGCGAGCCGGCAGGGTCCACCGGGTGCTGACTGGCGGTGACCACCGTCTCCGTGGGGCCGTAGCCGTTGTTCAGGCGGACGCCGCCGAACGCCGAGCGCCCCCACAGGCGGGCCGCCTCGGCGAGCATCTCCTCGCCGCCGGTCTGCACCAGCCGCAGCCGCGGCGGCACGACGGCGAGCGCCTCCGGGTCCAGGGCCCAGGCGTGGAAGAGCGGCGTCGGCAGGTCGACCGCGGTGACGCCGAGGGCCGCGATGCGCGCGGCCAGCTCCTCGCCCCCCCATACCTCCTCGCCGCGGAAGACCAGGGTGGCGCCGGCGGCGAAGGTCGCGAAGATCGTCTCGACCGAGCTGTCGAAGCTCATCGAGGCGCACTGGAGCACCCGGTCGTCCGGCGTGAAGCCGTAGAACCGCCGCGCCGCCTCGCAATGCCGGGCGGCGGCGCCGTGGGGGATCTCCACCCCCTTGGGCCGGCCCGTCGAGCCCGAGGTGTAGATCACGTAGGCAAGGTTCGCCGGATCGATCGCCGCCCCCGGATCGTGCTCAGCCTGAGCCGCGATGGCCTCGCCGTCGGCGTCGAGCAGCACCAGGCGCAGGTCCCCTCCCCCCGCGGGCCGGAACGGCAGGTCGGCGCGCGACACCAGCACCCGGGCGCCGGAGTCGGTCAGCATGTGCTCCAGGCGCTCGGGCGGGTAGGAGGGATCGAGCGGCACGTAGACGCTGCCGGCCTTGAGAGCCGCCAGCAGGGCCACGATCAGGTCCGGCGAGCGGTCGAGGCAGATGGCCACAACCACCTCGGGGCCGGCCCCCAGCGCCGCCAGGAAACGGGCCAGGCGGTTGGCTCGAGCGTTCAGCTCTCCGTAAGTGAGGCCGCCGCCGTCCGCCATCACCAGGGCGGGAGCGCCGGGCGCCGCCGCGGCCGACCGCTCGAAGAGCTCGTGGAGGAGGCCCGCGGCGCCGGCTTCCAGCTCCGGGCCGTCGGCGGCTTCCAGGAGCTGCCGGCGCTCGGCCGGCGAGAGGAGCGGCAGCCCGGAGAGGGGCCGCGAGGGCTCGGCCGCCGCCCCTGCGAGCAGCGTCCGCAGATGCCCCATCCAGCGGTCGGCCGTGGCGGGATCGAGCAGCGCGGTGCGGTACTCCAGCCAGGCCCTCAGGGCCCCGCCATCGTCGTAGACCGACAGCGTCAGGTCGTACTTCGCCACCTCCACCTCGCCGTCGAGCAGCTCGGCGGCGAGCCCCGGCATGCGCACGGGCGCCAGCGGGTTCGCCAGGTAGGCGAACATCACCTGGAAGAGAGGCGAGACGCCGGGGAGGCGCTCCGGCTGGAGCTCCTCGACCAGCCGTTCCAGTGGGACGTCCTGGTGCGCCTGGGCGGCGAGCAGGACGTCGCGCACCCTGCCCAGCAGCGCCGCGAAACCCGGATCGTCGCCGGTGCCGGAGCGCACCACCAGAGTGTTGACGAAGAAGCCGATCAGGTCCTCGGTGTGGAGCCCGTGGCGGCCGGCGGCGGGGATCCCCACCGCGAGGTCGTCCTGGCCGCTCAGGCGGGCGAGGAGGGCGAGGTAGCCCCCCAGCAGCACGGTGAACGGCGTGATCCCGCTCTGGCCGGGGACCCGGCAGCCGGCGATCAGCTCCGCCGGGATCTCCACCGGCCGCACGGCCCCGCGGTCGCCGGCCCTGACGGCGCGCGGGCGGTCGGTGGGCAGCTCCAGCATCGGCAGGTCCGCGAGCTGGCGCCGCCAATAGCCGAGCTGCTCGTCGAGCACGCCGCTCTCCAGGGTGCGGCGCTGCCAGACGGCCCAGTCGGCGTAGCGCAGGGGAAGCTCGGGCAGCGACGCCGGCCGCCCGGCGGCGAAATCGCCGTAGAGGGCCGCCAGCTCGCGGAAGAAGACCGACGCCGACCAGCCGTCGGTCGCGATGTGGTGGATGGCCGCCAGCAGGACGCGCTCCCGGTCGCCGAGCTCCACCAGGAGGAAGCGGGCTATGGGCCCCCGCGCGAGGTCGAACGGCTGGAGCCCCGCGTCGCGCAGCGCGCTCCGCGACGCCCGCTGCCGCGCCGGCGCGGGCAGCCCGGAAAGGTCCAGCCGCGCGAAGGGGAGGCCGGCCTCCCCCGGCGGTGGCAGCACCGCCTGCACCGGCTCCTCGCCGGCCAGGGCATAGACGGTGCGCAGCGGCTCGTGACGGCGGACGATCTCCGCCAGCGCCCGCACCAGGGGGCCGGTCTCCAGGCTCCCCTCCAGCCGTACCGCGACCGGCACGTTGTAGCCCGAGCCGCCGGGCTCGATCCGGTCGAGCAGCCAGAGCCGTTGCTGGGCGAGCGAGAGGGGCGGCGCCTCGGCCGGTGCGGCGGGGAGCTCATCCGCGCCCCCGCGCGGCATCCCTTCCTCGGCGATCCGCAGCGCCTGGTCCGCCAGCGTGGGGGCCTCGAAGAAGAGCCCCAGAGCAAGGTCGACGTCCATCCGCTCGGCAACCCGCATCGCCACCCGGTGGACCAGCAGGGAGTGGCCGCCGAGCTCGAAGAAGTCGTCGTGGATGCCGATCGGGTCGACGCCGAGCACCTCGCTCCAGATGGCCGCCAGCTCCCGTTCGACCGGCGTGCGCGGCAGCTCCGCGGCGGGCACCGGGGGCCGGGCTACCGGGAGACGAGCCGCTGGCTGCGGGGAAGCCGACGGAGCCGGCGCGGCATCGCCGGCAGCGATCCGCTCCGCCAGGGCCGCGATCGTGGGGTGCAGGAAGACGGCGCTGACCGGCAGGTCGACGCCGAGCTCGCGCGACACCCGGGCCAGGAGCCGCGTGGCGAGCAGGGAGTGGCCGCCGAGCGCGAAGAAGTCGTCGTGCGGCCCCACCCTCTCGATCCCCAGCACCTCGGCGGCCATCCGCGCGAGCCTCTCCTCCTCCAGAGTGCGGAAGTCCGCGGCCGGCCCCGGAGTACCCGTCCGGCCGGGGTCGGGCAGCGCCCGCCGGTCCACCTTGCCGTTGGCCGACAGCGGCAGGGCGTCGAGCCCCACGAACGCCGAGGGGACCATGTACTCGGGCAGGATCTCCCGCAGGAAGCCGCGCAGCTCCGGCACGTCCGCGGGCACGATGTAGGCCACCAGCCGCGCCCCCCGGTCGCCGTCCTCCTGCGCCGTCACGGCGGCCTCGCGCACCCGCGGATGGCGGGCGAGCGCCGCCTCGATCTCCCCCAGCTCGACGCGGAAGCCGCGCACCTTCACCTGGTGGTCGAGGCGGCCGAGATACTCGAGAGTGCCCGCGGGGAGCCAGCGCCCGAGGTCGCCCGTGCGATACAGGCGGGAGCCGGGCGCCGCCGCGAAGGGATCGGGGACGAACCTCTCGGCCGTCAGGTCCGGCCGGCCGAGATAGCCGCGCGCCAGCCCTTCGCCCGCCAGGAAAAGCTCCCCCGGCACGCCCGCCGGCACGGGCTCCCCGCGGGCATCCAGAACGTAAACGCGGCCGCCCGCCACCGGCACGCCGATCGCCACCCCGCGCCCCGGCTCCAGACGGGAGAAAGTCGAATAGACCGTATCCTCGGACGGCCCGTAGAGGTCGAGGATCCGCGCTCCGGGGGCCGCTCCGGCGAGCTCCGCAACCAACGCCGGCGGCACCGCCTCGCCGCCGAGGTTGACCGTTCGGAGCCAATCCGGGAACCGCCCGCCGCGCACCAGCTCGGCCACCACCGAGGGCACGCCGGCGACCAGCGTCACCTCGCGGGCGGCCGGCAGGGCCGGGAGCTCCAGCAGGTTGCCGGCGAGGAAGATCCGGCCGCCCCAGGAAAGGGGAGCGAAGATCTCGAAGACGGAGACGTCGAACCCGATCGACGTCGCGGCGAGGACGCCCGCCAGATCCTCCGGCGGGAAGACCTCACGTGACCAGTGCATCAGCGCGACGGGGCTCCGGTGCGATACCGCCACGGCCTTGGGCCTCCCCGTCGATCCCGAGGTGTAGATCAGGTAGGCGAGATTGCCGGGATCTGCTGCCGGCTCGGGGTTTTCCGGGCTCTCCGCGGTGATCCCTGCCGCCTCGCCGTCGAGAGAGAGCCAGCGGGCACCTCCCTCCCCGGCCATCCATGCCGTCGCCGCCTCGCCGATCACCACGCGGGCCGCCGAGTCCTCCAGCATCAGCGCCAGCCTCGCGCGCGGGTAGGCCGGGTCCAGCGGCACGTACGCGCCCCCCGCCTTCAGCACGCCGAAGAGGCTCGTGATCATCCGCTCGGACCGGTTCAGGCAGAGGCCCACCCGTTCGTCCGGGGCCACACCCATCCGCCGCAGGTGGTGAGCGAGCTGGTTGGCCCGGCGGTTGAGCTCCCCATAGGTCAGCCGCAGGTCCCCCGCGACCAGAGCCTCCGCCTCCGGCGCGCGCGCCGCCTGAGCTTCGAAGAGCTGGTGCAGGAGGCCTTGGGGATGAGCCTGTGCCGTCGCGTTCCACTCCTCCACCACCTGCCGGCGCTCCGCCGGCGCCATCAGGGGGAGGTGCCAGACGGGAGCTTCCGGCGTCTCGGCCACCGCCACGAGGAGCGACAGGAAGTGACCGAGCATGCGCTCGGCCGTGCCGCCGTCGAAGAGGTCGGCGTTGTGCTCCAGCGACACGCCCAGGCCTCCCCGGCCGTCGCCGGCCAGCCGCAGCGTGAGATCGAGCTGGGCCCGCCTCTCCTCCAGGCGCACCGATTCCAGCAGCAGACCGGCGAGCTCCAGCCGCGCGCCCGCTTCTCCCAGCGAGAAGGCGGCGAGCCCCGGCAGATCCTGCGGCCGCCCCTGCTGGAGCACCAGCATCACCTGGAGGACGGGCGAGCGGGAAGGGTCCCGCACCGGCCGCAGCCCTTCGGCGATGCGCGGAAAAGGCAGGTCACCATGCTCCATCCCGTCCAGCGCCGAGCGCCGCGTCCGCGCCAGCAACCCCTCAAAGCTCGGCTCCTCGGAGAGGTCGGCGCGCAGGGCGAGCACGTTGACGAGGTAGCCCACGAGCCCGGCGAGCTCGGGGAATGCCCGGCCCGCCACGGGAGCCCCCACGGCGAAGTCCTCCTGGCCCGTATAGCGGGCGAGTTGGGCCTGGAAGACGGCCAGCAGGGTCATGAACAGCGTGGCGTCCCGCCGTCCGCCCATCTCCCGCAGGGCGTCGGCGAGCGGGGGCGGGATGGCCGCCGCCCGGGCAGCACCGCGGTAGGTCTGCACGGGCGGCCGGGAACGATCGGCCGGCAGGTCGAGGTCGGTGACGCCCGCCAGCCGTTGCCGCCAGTAGCCCCAAAGCCGCTCGCCGCGCGGGCCGGCCAGCATCTCTTCCTGCCAGCGCACGAAATCCGAGTAGCGCAGGCCCGGCGGGGCCAGCGGCTCCTGCCGGTAGAGGGCCGGCAGCTCGCGTGCCAGGACCGCCAGCGAGGCGAAGTCCGCTACCAGGTGGTGCAGGGCGAGCAGCACGACGGTGTCGCCTCCGGAGCGCGCGAAGAGGCGCACCCGCAGGAGGGGACCCGCCGCGAGGTCGAACGGTTTCCAGGCCTCCTCCCCCAGGCGGCGGGCGAGAGCCCCTTCGCTCCAGTCTGAGGCGTCCTCAGCCTCAATGTCGGGCGGCAGGACCGGCAGCACCCTCTGGACGGGCTCGTCGGCGACCACGGGGAAGACCGTCCGCAGAGCTTCGTGACGGTGGGCGAGGGCAGCGACGGCGCGCGCGAAGGCAGCCGGGTCGAGCCCCTCGGCGCGAGCCGCGGCGGCGATGTTGTAGGCCCCGCCATCGGGGGCCAGTTGCTGGAGAAACCAGAGCCCCCGCTGGCCAGCGGACAGCGGCTGGTCGCCTTCCAGCGACAAGGCACGCGGAGCCTGAATATCCACCGGTTCGATCGCCAGACCCGTCACGAGGCGCTCTGCCAGCTCCTCCACCCCGATCCCCTGGAGCAGGTCGGCGAGCGGCACGGACACCCCCAGGGCCGCCTCGAGACTCCCCTTGAGCTCGACGGCCGTCAGCGAGTCGAGCCCCAGCGCCGTGAGCGGCTGCCCGGAGATGGCCGACGCCGGCAAGCCCAGCACGGCGGCCGCCTTCTCCCGAAGGTACGCTGTCAACCCCTCTCGCGTCAGATCGCCCGTAGGCGAAACCGCGACTTCCTGAGCGACCCGCGCCAGGGCACTGCGCCCCTCGACCGTCAGCTCGCCGCGCAGATACAGATCGCGGCACAGCCGCCGCTGCACCTTGCCGCTCGACGTCTTCGGCAGCGCACCCTGACGGATCAGCACCACCTCGTAGACCTGCACCTCGTGCTCCGCGGCCACGGCCTGGCGCACGGCCTCGGCGATCTTCTCGACCCCGTTCCGCCGCCGGCGCTCGACCTCGTGGACCACCACCAGCCGCTCCTCCCCTTCGATCTCTACGGAGAAGGCCGCTCCGCCCCCCGGGCGCAGCTCCGGATGGGCGCGCTCGGCCGTCAGCTCGACGTCCTGGGGATAGAGATTGCGCCCCCGCAGGATGATCAGGTCCTTCAGTCGCCCTGTGACGTAAAGCTCGCCGCCGGCCAGGAACCCGAGGTCTCCCGTCCGCAGGAAGGGGCCCTCGACGCCACCACTGGCGGTCATCAGGAAGGCGTTGAAGTCGCGCTCCGTGGCCTCCTCGTTCTGCCAGTAGCCGCGGGCGACGCTCGGTCCCGCGATCCAGACCTCCCCCTCGCTCCCCGGCAGGACTTCCATGCCCGTCTCCGGATCTGCCACCACCAGCCGCTGCCCCATCCACGTCTGGCCGCAGCTCACCCGGCCCGTCGATAAATCGGCGCGCGGCGCCTCGCCGGGCACGCCGCCGGTGACGAACAGCGTCGCCTCGGCCAGACCGTAGCAGGGGTAGAGCGCCTCGCGCCGGAAGCCGCACGGCGCGAAGGCCGCGGCGAAGCGCTCCAGCGTCGAAGCGCGCACGGGCTCGGCGCCGTTGAAGGCCACCCGCCAGCTCGACAGGTCGAGCCCGGCGAGCGCCTCGGGGGATGCCTTGCGCAGGCAGAGCTCGTAGGCGAAGTTGGGGCCGCCGCTCACCGTACCCCGGTAGCGGCCGATCGCCTCCAGCCACCGCAGCGGCCGCTGCAGGAAGGCGACGGGCGACATCAGCACGCACCGCGCCCCCGCGTGCAGCGGCTGCAGCACGTTTCCGATCAACCCCATGTCGTGGTAGAGCGGCAGCCAGCCGACCACGACCGACTCCTCGTCCATGCCGAACGCGGCGCCGATCGTCTCCTCGTTATGGAGGAGGTTCGCGTGGGTGATCATCACCCCCTTGGGCGTGGCCGTCGAGCCCGAGGTGTACTGCAGGAAGGCCACCGACTCCGGGGCCGGCTCGGCGAGGATCGCCGCCGGGGAGGCGCTCGAGCCGTCGGTCGGCAGCCACCGCAGCCCGGTCAGCTCCGGCGCCACTGCCAGCAGCCCGCGGGGCTCGACGGCGCCGGCCAGGATCGCCCCGGTGGTCAGCGCCGCACGGGGCGTGGCGTCCTTGGCGATGGCCCGCAGGCGCGACTGCGACCGGTCGTTCGGGCGCGGCGGATAGGCGGGGACGGCCACGATCCCCGCGTAAAGGCAGCCGAAGAAGGCGGCGATGAAGTCGAGCCCCGGCGGGTAGAGCAGCAGCGCCCGCTCGCCCGGCGACACCGACTCGGCGAGCGCCGACGCGATCGCCGCGGCCCGCCGGTCGAGATCCCCGTAAGTCAGGCTCCCGCCCTCGGCTTCGCCGTCCGCGAGGAAGGTGAACGCCACCTGCTCCGGCCGCTCCGCGGCGCGTGCGCGCAGAAGCCCCGCAAGGGTGGGGAAAGACTTCGCGAGCTTCAGACTGCCTTGATTCATCATTAATTATTCATTGGCGAAGGCGGGACCATGGCGCAATCGCGGCAAACTTTGACAACCGTAAATAAGGTGCAGATTCTTCCTCCTCACGAGACACGGTGAGGGGATTGCCCCGCTGTCCCGTCTGGTAAGACAGGAGACACCGTTATAGAGGCTGGACTATAAGGCGTTTGAACACAGTTTTAATATTGTGAAACCGGCAGGCCCCACCGGCTAGAGGTAACGAAAGGAGAGCTCATGCTCGGCACCGGAATTACAGAGAGGTTGGAAGAAAACCCGCTCCGCCAGGGGCTGATTCATCATCCATTTTTCAAGGAAGTGCGCTCCGCCGAGGGTCTGGACCGGGAGAAGGTCGGCATCTTTCTCGGCCAGTGGTGGCACCCCCTTCACTACTTTCCCCATTTCCTCTCCCGCACCATCGACCAGGTGCCGATGCTGGAGATGAAGACGGCGATTTCGAAGATCCTCTACCAGGAGCTCGGCGAGGGAGATCCCGCGCGGGCCCACGAGCGGATCTACGTCTCGACGATGAAGGACGCCGGCTTCGACGAGGCCACCGTCGCCGAGGCGGCGCCGTTCGAGGAGACCCGCCGGCTGGTGCAGCGCTACCAGGAGGCCTCGGCCGACCGGCTGAGCGCCCTCGGCTTCGTCTACGGCACCGAGGTCGCCGACCTCGCCATGGTCGCCGGCATCGGCAACGCCGTCCGCCGCGTCAGCGGCGTGCAGGACCTGCCGTGGGTGGATATCCACATCCTGCAGGAGCCCGACCATGTCGCCCAGGTCAACGAGGCCATCGAGCCCGATTTCTCCGCCGAGGAGGTGAACGCCATCGTCACCAACGCCGAGGAGATGTGGTCTCTCTGGATCGCCTTCTTCGACCGCCTGCGGGCGGTGATGTTCGGCACGGCGGACCCCCGAGTAGCCGAGCCGGCCCTGGCAACGGCCTGAACCCTGACCGCTGGTAAGCGAAATGGGCGCGGCCGGCCGCGGCCGGCCGCGCCCTGCTTCTTCACCCCTTCTTCAGCGCCTTGTCGTCCAGCCACTGCAGGACCACCTTGAGGGCGTCCGGCCGGATCTCGTGTCCCATGTCTAACTCGCGGTAGGTCAGGGCGACCCCATAGGGACGCAGGGCCTCGCGCGACTCGCGGGCGCGCTCCACCTCGATCCGGTCGTCCCGGGTGCCGTGGAGGACGAGGACGGGAAAGCCTTCGTGCTCCGGCAGCTTGGGCACGTCCTCTGCGAGTTGCGGAGGGAACCAGGTGGACAGGGCGATCACGCCGGCGAAGCGGGCCGGTTCGCGGAGCCCGAGGTCGTAGGCCATCATGCCGCCCTGGCTGAAGCCGGCCAGGACGATCCTCTCCGGGTCGATCGGATACCGCACCAGAGCCTGGCGGACGAAGTCGCGCAGGAGGTCGGCCGCGCGCCGGAAGGCCTCGACGTCGGTGGGCTGTCCCGGGCGCAAGGGAAACCAGCCATGGCCATACTGGCCACCGCCGAAGGGCACGGCCACGGGGCCTTCGGGGCAGAGCACCAGGGCCTCGCCGCCGTGCAGCACGGGCGCTAGTCCGAGAAGATCGTGAGCGCTGGCCCCCCAGCCATGGAGGGCGATGATGGCCGGAAACGGACCGTCTCCGGCAGGGACGTGGGCTGTGTGAAGCAAACTCATGGCAGGGGAAGGATATCGCGGCGGCGGCGGACCCTGTCCCCCAATCTCACCGTTCGCTGCTGACGGGAACGACGGGCTCGACCGGTCCCAGCGGTGAATCTCCTGGATAGAGAACTTTCTCGAGGAACAGGCCCGACGGCGGCGCCGTCCATTCCGCGGGCAGCCCCTTGCCCGACTTCGGCGTTTTCGCAGCCAGCAGATCCTCGAACGCCCGCGGGTCCAGATCCCCGGCGCCGACCTGCACCAGGGTGCCGACGACGCGGCGGACCATCTTCCAGAGGAAGTGCGAGGCGCTGAGGCGGACCAGGATGAGCGCTCCGGCGGTCTTCACCTCGACTCCCTCGACGACCACCAGCGTGCTCGGCTGCTCGGACGGCTTCTCGCAGAAGAGACGGTAATCGTGCTTGCCCACCAGCAGGGAGGCCGATTCGGCCATGCGCCTCTCGTCGAGCGGGCGTTTCACCCACCAGACCCAGCGCTTCGCCACGGCCGTCCTGCGGCGGGAGATCTGGTAGACGTAGGAGCGCAGGACGGCGTCGTGCCGGGAGTGGAAGCGGTCCGATGCCGGCGTCAGGGAGAGGACGTGAATGTCCGCCGGCAGACTCTCGTTGACGGCGCGCCGGAAGGGCTCGGGATCCACCGTGCCCGCCAGCCGCAGGTGGGCGGATTGCGCCAAGGCATGGACGCCCGCGTCCGTCCGCCCCGAGCCGCCCAGCTCGCGCACTTTCGCTCCCGCGTCCTCCACCGCCCGGCGCAGCTCGCCCGCCACCGAGCGCGCGTTCTTCTGCTCCTGCCAGCCGTGGTAGCGGGTGCCTTCGTATTCCAGGGTGAGTCGATAGGTGCTCAGATCTTCACCTTCCGGCTCACGACCGTGCCGTCGCCGTCCTGGAACGGCACCGCATCCTTGGGCCGCGCCGCGGCCATGGCCTGGCCGGAGGGCGGCAGCCCCAAGGAGCGATCGAACACGTGCCAGTCCAGCGGCTGGGTGGCCCCGAGGACGATTTCGTACTCGGCGCCCGCGGGCGACAAGGTATGGTTGGTGAACTGCCGCCAGCCCATCCCCCCCGGGCCCACCTGGCGCCGGTCCATGGAGACCGTCTGGCCCTCGATCTTGACGGATTCGACCCTCGCTTCCGCCGGTATGACGAGCGTCCCGTTCGCCGCTCCCCGCGGCGAGGTGAGACGCAGGCGAAGGTGCCGCTTGCCGTCGGCGACCGAGTCTTCGAGCACCGCCAGCTCGGGCGCCGGCGCGTCCAATGCCGGAGCGGGTGCGACGAAGGACCGCGACCGCGGCGGCGACCATGGATAGGCAGGCCCCGGCTGCTGGCCGAAGTCCGCGACCTTGCGCATCGCGGGCGGCAGAGCCATGCCGGCGCGCACGACCCAGCGGGCTTCGCCGGAGTCGGCGTTCTTGTAGAGCTGCATCACCAGCGGCCGGGGGGACTGCGGAGAGAAGGGCGGAGAAACCATCGCCAGCACCACGCACAGCACCGCCGCCGCGCCGGCCGCGATAGGCACCCAGCGGCGCCCGAGGGAGCCGGACGGACGCACCAGCGGAGCCAGAGCGCTGAAGATGAACGAGAGCAGCAGCCCCGTCACCCCCAGGCCCTGCAGCCCCAACCCCAGATAGAGAGCGCGGAGGGTGGGGAACCAGAGCAGCGCCGCCACGAAGACCGGCAATATGGACGGGATCGTCGAGCCGCCCGCCCGGCCGCCCAGGGCCAGGCCGCACAGACCCGCGATCAGGGCCGGCACCAGGAAGAGATAGCTGGCTCCGGGCATGAAGAACCCGAGCAGCAATCCCGCCAGGGACCAGAAGATCCAGACTCCCGCCCAGAGCCCCGCGGGGCTCGACCGCCGGCCGAGCAGGCCCGCGACAAACAGGGACGCGGCGAGCGAGATCAGCCAGAAGACGGCGGTGGCCGGCAGCGGCCGGGCCACCCAGGGCGATGGGAAGGCGCCGGTGAGCAGCCTCAGCAGCCCGAGGACCAGGATGAGGGTGAGGATGAGCGCCGCCAGCGGGACGAGCAGCCCGAGGACGACGGAGCTCCAGGTCGCCAGGCCGCGCCGGCGGGCGATCACCGCCGCGGCGATCGTCAGGAGCAGCGCCAGGAGCCCCAGCACCGGAGAGAATCCGGCCGGCCACCGCACCACCACGGCGTGGAACAGGTCGAAGAAAACCGCCCGGCCCTGCGGCGGCGCATCGAGGTTGGCCTCGGCGATCCCGCGCACCGCCGCCAGGGCGTTGTCGCCATGGTGCTGGAGGCTGCCGGGCGAGGAGCTCTCCAGGTTGTCGAGCGTCGTGTGGTAATGGCTCGGCCCGTCGATGAAGGCGAAGTTCAGCCCCGGGACGTTCCGCTGCTTGAACACCGTGAGGTCGGTGTCGTTCGGCATCAAGTCGTAGATGGCGGAGAACAGGGAGCTGGTGAACGGCCGAGGGGCTCCGGCGGCGTACCGGGAGACCAGCCAGGCGTCCGAGCCGCTGGTCTCGAACATCAGGCTCGGTCCCGAGCTGCCCCGGGCCTCGAGGTTGACCACGGCCGCGACCTCGTCCGCGGCCGGGCTCTGCTCGATGAAGGCGCGGGCGCCCAGGAGCCCCAGCTCCTCGCCGTCGTCCAGCAGCAGCAGGACGCCATGGCGCGGCGGCGGCCCTGCCTTGAGGATGCGCGCGACCTCGAGGATGGCGGCGACGCCCGACACATCGTCGCTGGCACCGGGCCCCGCGGCCACCGAGTCGTAGTGGGCCATCAGCAGCACGGACTTGCCGGGCTCCCGGCCCGGGAGGCGAGCCAGCACGTTCGAGACCCGGGCGCAGTCGCCGGGCTGGGTGCAGGAGAAGGCTTCCTGGACCTCCGGCACGTAGCCGAGGCCGCGCAGGCGGGACAGGATCTTCTCGCGCACCTTCGCGTTGGCCGGCGAACCGGTCGGGTGAGGCACGCCGTCGCCGACGAGGTCGCTCAGGATCTCGCGCGCCCTGCCGGCGGAGAACTCCGCCGCCGGAGCATCGGCCCCCTTCGGCGCGGGTGCTCCAGATTGGACGATCGCCAGCAGCAGCGCCAACGCGAGCAGAGCCAGGGCCACGATCAGTCCTCGGCCCCCGCTCTCCTCGCCAGGCTCGACGGCACGTCGGGTTGCAACCTGGTCCGTCATCATGACCTCCCACGGCGGATCTCCGCCGGAATTTGCAGTGGACTGGCCTGTACGACAGGCGGGATTCTAGCCTACCCCCTGGCTCCATAGGTGCCGCCGCCGCTTCTCATGGGGACGGATCAAGGAATCCGTCAGTTGACGCGCCGGCCCGGCCTTGACTACCCTCCTCACAAATGGCTCCGGTTTCAGACGACCTTCTGTTCGGGCGGCTCGCCCTTCACTACAAGCTCGTCACGCGCGAGCAGCTCCAGGATGCCGCCCGTCTCCAGGCAAGGGAGGAGAGCCCCCAGCGGCTCGCCGACATCCTTATCGAGAAGGGTTTCCTCAATCCGCGCCAGGTCGAGCAGATCCTCGCCGTCCAGCGGGACTACGTCGCCAAACAGGAGGCGCAGGCCGCCCAGAGGCGGGCCGCCTTCAGGCTCGGCGAGCCCGGCGCCCTCGACCGCCTTCTGGCTCATACGCTGCGCGCCGGCGCCAGCGACCTCCACCTGCACAGCGGCTCGTCGATCAAGCTGCGCACCCACGGCCGCCTCGACGAGCTCGACTCCATGATCCTCGACGCGCAGTCGGCCGAGCGCCTGATCCTGGAGATCCTGTCGCCCGAGCAGGAAACCGCCCTGCGCGAGCAGGGGCAGGTGGACTTCGCCTACACCCTGGACGGCGTCGGCCGCTTCCGCAGCAACGCCTACCGGCAGCAGCGCGGCATGGACGCCGTCTTCCGGGCGATCCCGCCGCAGCCGCCGACCCTGGAGCAGCTCGGCCTGCCGGCCTCGCTCGCCCGCTTCGCCAACTTCCACCAGGGCATGGTGCTGCTCACCGGCCCGGCGGGCTGCGGCAAGTCCTCGACCCTCGCCGCCCTGGTCAACATCATCAACCAGGAGCGGCACGACCACATCATCACCATCGAGGACCCCATCGAGTACATCCACCCCTCCAAGGGGTGCGTCGTCAACCAGCGCCAGGTGGGCCCCCACACCGGCTCCTTCGCCCGCGCCCTGCGGGCCGCCCTGCGCGAGGACCCGGACATCATCGCCATCGGCGAGCTGCGCGACCTGGAGACCATCTCCCTGGCCCTGACGGCGGCCGAGACCGGCCACCTCGTGCTCGCGACCCTGCACACCAACAACGCCATCCGCACCGTCAACCGCATCCTCGGCGTCTTCCCGCCGAACCAGCAGGACCAGATCCGCACCATGGTCTCCGAATCGCTGCGGGTCGTCGTCTCGCAGCGGCTGGTGGCGCGGGCGGACGGCCAGGGCCGCGTGCCGGCGCTCGAGATCCTGGTGTCCAACAAGGCCGTCGCCAACCTGATCCGCGACAACAAGACCTTCCAGATCCGCTCCGTGCTCCAGACCGGCGCGTCGCGCGGCATGTGCCTGCTCGACGCCTCCCTCACGGAGCTGGTCAAATCCAAGGTCATCACCCGCGAGGAGGCCCTGCTCCACTCCGAGGACCCGCAGCGGATCGGGACCTGAAGCTGGAGACAAGCGAGACGCCATGGCCCGCATCGACGAGCTCTTCCATTATCTGAAGGAGAACCACGGGTCCGACCTCCACCTGGCGGCCGGCCTCGAGCCGCGCATCCGCGTCCACGGCGCGCTCGAGCCCGTCGCCGGATGGTCCAGGCTGTCGCACGACGAGCTGCTGTCGCTCCTGCGCGAGATCGCCAGCGAGTCCCAGTGGAACGACTACATGGGCTGCGGCGACCTCGACTTCGCCTACGGCCTCGAGGGCTTCGCCCGTTTCCGCGCCAACTTCCTGCGCCAGGAGAACGGCTGCGGCGCCGTCTTCCGCATCATCCCCGAGAAGATCGTGCCGCTCGAAAAGCTGAAGCTGCCCATCGCCATCGAGGGCCTCGCCCATCTCCAGCAGGGCCTCGTACTGGTCACCGGCCCCACCGGCTCGGGCAAGTCCACGACGCTGGCCGCCATCATCGACCGCATCAACACCACCTACCAGAAGCACATCGTGACCATCGAGGACCCGGTCGAGTTCGTGCACCAGAACAAGCTCTCCGTCTTCTCCCAGCGGGAGGTGGGCACCGACACCGAGAGCTTCGGCGCCGCCCTGCGCGCCGCCATCCGCCAGGACGCCGACGTGATCCTGGTGGGTGAAATGCGCGACCTGGAGACCATCTCCCTCGCCGTCACCGCCGCCGAGATGGGCGCCCTGGTCTTCGGCACCCTCCATACCAACGGCGCGGCCAACACCATCGACCGGCTGATCGACGCCTTCCCCGCCGACGAGCAGGCGCAGGTCCGCACCACCTTGGCCGAATCGGTCGCCGGCATCGTCTCCCAGCTCCTGCTCCGCACCGCCGACGGCCAGGGACGCTGCGCCGTCAACGAGATCCTCCTGAAGACCCCCGGCCTGCCCAACATCATCCGCGAGGGCAACACCCCCATGATCACCTCGATCATCCAGAGCGGCCGCTCCCAGGGCATGCAACTGATGGACGACGCCCTGATGGCCCTCGTCGAGCAGCAGCGCATCACCCCCCACGAGGGCTACATGAAGGCCACGAACAAGGCGCGGTTCGAGGGGATGGTGGGGGAAGAGGAGTGACGAAGGACGCTGCGGCCCGGTGCTTGATTGACTGGCACTTCGCGGTCGAACCCGAGCTTCGGGAAGTCTACCGGATCGTGACGGAAGGCGAAGACTCCCAGGAGCCAATCAGGCTCCTGGAGGTGAACGCCGCCACGATACCCACCGCAAGCCTCGAGCCTTTTGCCTTCTCCCCCACTCCGGAGATCCCTTTCATGACGGTCATCGCCGAAGTCACTCCCGAGGAGCTCGAATTGCTCCGGGCGGAGCCGGAAGCGCTTCCTAAGGGCTGGGATCTCTCTCGGGCGGAGCGCTTCATACGGCCGGCCTGATGTTCAAATCTCGGACTCCGAAATTTCTGCTTGCTTGAGGAGGTGCTTGAGAAGACCGATCTTCAAGGCGTGGCTTCCATGAACCGGAACGGAAAGCCGTACCCGACTTCCAGGCTTCCCGTAGATGTGATGGCTTCCGGCTACTCTCAGAATGGACCAGCCGCGATGCTCCAGCAGCCTGCACAGCTCCTTTCCCGTGAGCGCCCTCATACGGCGATTTCGAAGATCCTGTCCCTTCCGGTCTCCTCAAAGGGCTCCAGATCCACGGAAAGGCATCCTTCAACGGCTTCGTAAAGGTTCCGAAGCAGCTCTTCGAAAGTTTCCCCTTGGGTCGCACAGCCCGGGATGGCGGGAACCTCCGCCCAGTACCCACCCTCTTCCGCATCGTGAACCACGACTTTGATCTTCATCCTGGACCCTCCATTCAGGAACTAGTATAGGGTCAGCTTTACCCCCCCCGCCACCTCGATCCGCTCCGCGACCCACCCCGGGATCGGGATCGCCTTCACCCCTTCCGGATCGTTGATCACGCAGCAGGCGCAGGTGCTCTTGCCCCTCGCTAGGAGCGTCCCGCCGCGGCTGACCTGGAGGCGGTAAGTGATCGACTTCGTCCCCTTGCGCTCCACCTGGAGGTGAATCTCCAAGTCATCGCCGAAGCGGGCCGGCGAGAGGTAGTCGCAGGCGACGGACACCCGCGGCCACGAGATCACTCGGCCGTCCTCCTCCCGCCACTCGACGCCCACCCCCAGGGCATCGAGGAACGCGTGCTCGGCGTTCTCCATGTAGATCAGGAAGCGGGAGAAATGGACGATGCCGCTCATGTCGGTGTCGACGTACTCGACCTTCCTGTGGACTCGGATCTCGTGCATGGCGTGCGTATGGTACTGCTATCTTTCCCCCTATGCCCCACGTCCTCGCCCTCGACCAGGGGACCACCAGCTCCCGGGCCATCGTCTTCGACGAGTCCGGCGCCGTCGTGGCGATGGCCCAGCGTGAATTCGAGCAGATCTTTCCGCACCCCGGCTGGGTGGAGCACGATCCGCTGGAGATCTGGGAGTCGCAGCTCGCGGTGGCCCGGGAGGCGCTCGCGAAGGCGGACCTCCCCGCCTCGGAGCTCGCGGCCCTGGGCATCGCCAACCAGCGGGAGACCACCGTCGTCTGGGACCGCGTTACCGGATCGCCCGTCGGCAACGCCATCGTCTGGCAGGACCGGCGGACGGCCGACGACTGCGACCGGCTGAAGCACGAGGGGCTCGAGCCGCTCTTTCGCGAACGGACCGGCCTCGTGCTGGACCCCTACTTTTCCGGCACCAAGCTCGCCTGGATCCTCGACCACACCCCCGGCGCCCGTCATCAGACGGAGCGCCTCGCCTTCGGCACCGTCGACTCCTGGCTGATCTGGAACCTGACCGGCGGCAAGGACGGAGGACTGCACGCGACGGACATCACCAACGCCTCCCGGACGCTCCTCTGCGATCTCCAGACCGGCGACTGGAGCGAGGAGCTGCTGGCCGCCCTGCGCATCCCGCGCGAGGTCCTGCCCGAGGTCCGCTCCTCCAGCGAGGTCTACGGCGAGACCGTCCCCGGCCTGCTCGGCGCCCGCGTGCCCATCGCCGGGGTGGCCGGCGACCAGCAGGCCGCCCTCTTCGGACAGGCGTGCCTCTCGCCCGGCATGGTGAAGAACACCTACGGCACCGGCTGCTTCCTGCTGATGAACACGGGCGACCGGCCCATCCGCTCCCGTCATGAGCTGCTCACCACCCCGGCCTGGCGGACGGCTGAGCGCACCGCCTACGCCCTGGAGGGGAGCGTGTTCGTGGCCGGCGCCGTGGTCCAGTGGCTGCGGGACGGCCTGGGGCTCATCCGCTCCTCCTCGGAGATCGAGGCGCTGGCCGCCAGCGTGCCCGACTCCGGCGGCATCGTCCTGGTGCCGGCCTTCACCGGCCTCGGCGCTCCCCACTGGGACCCCTATGCCCGCGGCGCGCTGGTGGGGATCACCCGCGGCACCACCGCCGCCCACCTCGCCCGGGCAGCCCTGGAGGCGATCGCCTATCAAGTGGCGGACGTCCTCTCGGCCATGGAGGCGGACTCCGGCGTGCCGGTCGCGGAGCTGCGGGTGGACGGCGGCGCCACGGCCAACGACCTGCTGATGCAGCTCCAGGCCGACCTCGCGGGCGTGCCCGTCGTCCGCCCACGGGTGCAGGAGACCACGGCCCTCGGCGCCGCCTACCTCGCCGGCCTCGCCACCGGCGTGTGGCAGAGCACGGACGAGATCTCCGCCCGCTGGCAGATCGAGCGGACCTTCGAGCCGGCCCTGGATCCGGCCCGCGCCGCCGAGCTGCGCGCCCGCTGGAACCGGGCGGTCGAGCGGGCGAAGGCCTGGGAAGAGGCGGGATGATGGCGCCGCTCCCCCGTCCGGGCCAGATCGAGGTGGTCGCTCCGTGGGAGCCCTCATCACCCCGGCCCTCTTCTCCCATCCTCCCTCCCGACCGCCGGGAGAAGAAGGAGAGGTTTGTCGGAAGACAACGACAGAGGCGAGATCTCTTCAAGCCCCCTCTCTCCCGGCGGCAAGGGAGGGAGGACGGGAGAGAGGGGGTTGGGGGAGTGAGGGCCGGCCCCGGAGGGGCCGCGGAGCTCCTGGGCAATCGCCCGGGCGGGGGCCGCCGCCTTGAACCGTGACGTCCTGCTCGCCCAACTCCTGTCTCCCGGCGAAACCTGGGACGTCCTCGTGGTAGGCGGCGGCGCCACCGGTCTCGGCGCCGCCGTCGAGGCCGCGGCGCGCGGCTACCGCACGGCGCTGATCGAGGGAAGCGACTTCGCCAAGGGGACCTCCAGCCGCAGCACCAAGCTGGTCCACGGCGGCGTGCGCTACCTCCAGCGGGGGAACGTCTCGCTGGTGCTCGAGGCCCTCCGCGAGCGCGGACGGCTGCTGCGCAACGCCCCCCACCTGGTGCGCAACCTCGACTTCGTGGTGCCGCGCTACGACTGGTGGGAAGGCCCGTTCTACGGCGCCGGGCTGAAGCTCTACGACCTGCTGGCCGGCCGCATGGGCCTCAATCCCTCCCGCCTGCTCTCCCGCGAGGAGACGCTCGAGCGCATCCCCACCCTCGAGCCCAAGGGCCTGCGGGGCGGCGTCGTCTACCAGGATGCCCAGTTCGACGATGCCCGCCTGGCCGTCACCCTCGCCCGCACCCTCGTGGACCTCGGCGGCGTCGCCGTGAATTACGTCCGGGCCCTGGGGCTCCGCAAAGAGGAAGGCCTGGTGCGCGGCGCGGCGGTGCGCGACGAGGAGACCGGCGCCGAAGGGGAAGTCCGGGCCCGGGTGGTGGTGAACGCGACGGGCGTCTTCTCCGACGACCTGCGCCGGATGGACGACCCCGAGAGCCCGCTCCTCCTGACGCCGAGCCAGGGGATTCACCTCGTGCTCGACCGCCGTTTCCAGCCGGGCGACAGCGCCATCCTCGTCCCCCACACGGACGACGGCCGCGTGCTCTTCGCCGTCCCCTGGCACGGCCGGGTGGTGGTGGGCACCACCGACACCCCCGTCGCCGAGCGCTCCCTCGAGCCGCGCCCCCTGCCGGGCGAGGTCGAGTTCCTCCTCCACCACGCCGCGCGCTACCTGACGCAGGATCCGCGTCCCGAGGACGTCCTCTCCTGCTTCGCCGGCCTTCGGCCCCTGGTGCGCGGCGGCCGGGCCGCATCGCGGACCGCCGCCCTCTCCCGCGACCACACGCTCCTGGTCTCCCCTTCCGGGCTGGTCACCATCACCGGCGGCAAGTGGACCACCTACCGCAAGATGGGCGAGGACGCCATCGATCAGGCCGCCATGGTCGCCGGCCTCGACGAGCGCCCCTCCCCCACCGCGAGCCTCCGCTTGCACGGCTGGACCGAAGACGTCCACTCCGAAGCGGCGGAGGCCGGCTATGGCGCGGACGCTCCCGCCCTGGCGCGCCTCGCCGCCGAGCGCCCCGGCTGGGACGAGCCCCTCCACTTCAACCTCCCCTACCGCGTCTGTGAAGTCGTCTGGGCCGCCCGCCACGAGATGGCCCGTTCCGTCGAGGACGTCCTGGCCCGGCGCACCCGCGCCCTCCTCCTCGACGCCCGCGCCAGCGCCGAGATCGCCCCCGCCGTGGCCGGCCTGCTGGCCGAAGAGCTGGGGAAGGACGAGGCGTGGCAGCACGCTCAGATCGAGGCGTACCGCGAGCTGGCGCGAGGCTACTGGCTGTAGGGTGCGCTCGATTGTCGCTCGTTGCGCTCAGATGAGAGCGCCGGATGTCTCCGATGGGCAGTCGGCAGGCTCAACTCGCCAGTCTCTGAGTTAGCCCGTGCTGCCGCATGTAGCTCTCCCTGTCTATGCCATAGCACAGCATCTCCCGCCCCAAATGCTGGATGCGTCCTTGCAGGGTCTCTCCAATCCGCTCGGCGGCGCGGATTGATGCGTGGTTATCCGGGTGGAAGAGGGAACGGGATTCTCCCCAGCCCCTGGCGGCCTGAATCCCTCCTCGGCAGAACATCCCATTGCATTGGAATACAGGCTTGATTTTCCTGATCCGTGAGCCCGGGCGAAGAAAAAGCGCCTCTCGATGTCACGAGAATGGGGGCAGCGGATACATGAATAGTAGATGAGAGACCGCAAACCGAAAGCGCCGCCCCCGCCAGAAAGCCTCGTCCTCACCATCCTGCGCAAAGCCCGGGGCAGGACCGGGCAGGATCTCGCCCAGGCCACCGGCACCTCCGCGCAGATGATCTCCCTCTACGAGACCGGGGAGCGGCCCCCCTCCCGCGAGCGGCTGGAGGCTCTGGCCGCCGCCATGGAATACGGTCCCGAGGCTATCGACCTCGTCCTCCTGGCCCTCAAAGGGGCCGCCGGTGGGGCGGACGGTCCCCGCTCACCCGTGGACCCCACGCCTGGAGAGCTGCGGGAGATCAGGAAGACCGCCGCCCGCGTAGGAGTGGCTTCCGGGGACGTGACCGAGCTGCACCTGGTCCAGGGGGTGCGCGCCCGCCGGGCCCGCAAGGCCCGCCGGGAGGCGGCACGTCTCTGGGCACAGCTCCGGAAGGAGACCGCCGCGAAGCGGCGGCTGCTCGTCGAAAGAGCCCGCGAGTATCAGACGTGGGCTTTGGCGGAGCGCCTCTGCCACGCCAGCGCGGAAGCCGCGTCGGACCGGGCGGACCGTGCCCTGGAGCTGGCCGAGCTGGCCTGCCGGGCGGCCGAGCTGGCCCCAGGTGGCGAGGCGTGGCGCTCGCGCCTCCA
>DATFNZ010000202.1:0-51055 GCA_035266085.1 Thermoanaerobaculia bacterium | reverse complement strand
TCCCAGACGAGTCACCCCTACCGCTTCGGAATCGACAACGTCGGGGCGTCTCCGAGGCGGGAAAAACGTGGGATCCCAACAACACCTCCCGACGTCACAAGTCCCGGATACCCGGAACGAACTTCGGGCACGTCGTACTAGTAGCGGCAGCCCGTCGCCAGTAGCGGCAGCTCGTCGCTAGTAGCGGCAGCTCGTCGCTAGTAGCGGCAGCCCGTCGCCAGTAGCGGCAGCTCGTCGCCAGTAGCGGCAGCCCGTCGCCAATAGCGGCAGAGCGTCGCCAGCAGAGGCAAACCGTCGTCCGTAGAGACAGACCGTCGCCAGTAGAAGGCGTACACTGAAACAGCCTTCCCGGTCGGGAGGGACTGTCACCTCAGGAGGTGGTGGTGGGATCCGGCGTTTTCCCCGCCACGGAGACGACCCCAGACGGGTCACGAAGAGGTCTCGGAGGCCTCCCACGTCGGCGTGTCCGCGGCGGAGGAAGCGCTCGCCGACCAATTCCTTCAACCATCACGCCGTTCCGCCGTGATGATGCACAAGGAACCCATGCCCAAACAAAACGAATTCTGCGACTACCTCATGGACCGGCTGGCCCCACTCGGAGCCCCTTCCTACCGGTTCATGTTCGGCGGCTACGGGATCTATCTCGACGGCGTGATCATCGGCCTCGTGGTGGACGACGTCCTGCTGCTGCGGGCGGACGAGGAGAACCGGCCGGACTTCGAGGCTCGGGGGATCGGACCGTTCCGGCCTTTCCCCGACAAGATGACCTCGACGATGCCCTACTACACCGTGCCGGACGACGTCTTTGAGGACTCGGACGTGTTCCTGGAGTGGGCGGGCCGGTCGCTGGAGGCGGCGATCCGGGCTCGGGCGGCCAAGGAAGCGAAGGGGAAGAAGAAGGGAAAGCGGGGCGCCACCCGGAAGTAGCGCCCCTTTGAACCGTGGATCAGCGGGTGGCTTCGACCGGGATCCGCATGCCGTAGAACGACCGCCAGACGAAGACCGCGGAGATCACGAAGAAGACGGCGGCCAGACCCACGCGCAGGGTCGGGTCCATCTCGACGGCGAGCTCCACCGCCAGCAGGCCGAACAGGGTGGTGAACTTGATGATCGGGTTCATGGCCACCGAGGAGGTGTCCTTGAACGGATCGCCCACCGTGTCGCCCACGACCGTGGCCGCGTGCAGCGGCGTGCCCTTCTCCTTCAGCTCCACCTCGACGATCTTCTTGGCGTTGTCCCAGGCGCCGCCGGCGTTGGCCATGAAGATGGCCTGGTAGAGGCCGAAGATGGCGATCGAGATCAGGTAGCCGATGAAGAAGAACGGCTCCAGGCAGGCGAAGGCCAGCGTGCTGAAGAACACCGTCAGGAAGATGTTGAACATGCCCTTCTGGGCGTAGGTGGTGCAGATGGCCACCACCCGCTTGCTGTCCTCGATCGAGGCCTTCTGGGCGCCCGCGTCCAGCTTGATGTTCTTCTTGATGAACTCGACGGCGCGGTAGGCGCCGGTGGACACCGCCTGGCAGGAAGCGCCGCTGAACCAATAGATGATGGCGCCGCCGGTGACCAGGCCGAGCAGGAACGGCGGATGGAGCAGGGAGAGCTTGTCGATGTCCTGGGTCAGGCGGTTGGTGAGCACGACGATGATCGAGAAGATCAGCGTCGTGGCGCCCACCACGGCGGTGCCGATGAGCACCGGCTTGGCCGTCGCCTTGAAGGTGTTGCCGGCGCCGTCGTTGGCCTCCAGGTGGTGCTTGGCGCGGTCGAAGTCGGGCGTGAAGCCGAAGTCGCGCTTGATCTCCTGCTCGATGCCGGGGAGCGTCTCGATGGTGGAGAGCTCGAAGACCGACTGGGCGTTGTCGGTGACCGGACCGTAGGAGTCGACCGCGATGGTCACCGGGCCCATGCCGAGGAAGCCGAAGGCCACCAGGCCGAAGGCGAACACCGCCGGGGCGATCATCAGGCCGCCGAGGCCCAGCGTGCTGACGCCGTAGGCGATGCCCATCAGGGCGGCGATGGTCAGGCCCATCCAGTAGGCGCTGAAGTTGCCGGCGATCAGGCCGGCGAGGATGTTGAGCGACGCGCCGCCCTCGCGGGAGGCGATCACCACCTCCTTGACGTGGGCCGACTCGGTCGAGGTGAAGACCTTGACGAACTCGGGGATCAGGGCGCCGGCGAGCGTGCCGCAGGAGATGATCGTCGACAGCTTCCACCACAGGGTGGGATCGCCGTTGAGGTTGGGGATCATCAGGTACGACACGACGTAGGTGACGATCACCGACAGGATCGAGGTCAGCCAGACCAGCGAGGTCAGCGGCGCCTCGAAGTTCATCGTCTCGGCGTTGGCGTAGCGCGCCCTGGCGGCCGTCTCGTTGATCAGGTAGGAGACGCCGCTGGTGATGATCATCATGATGCGCATGGCGAAGATCCAGACCAGCAGGTCGACCTGCACCGCCGCGGTGGTGACGGCGAGCAGGATGAACGTGATCAGGGCCACGCCGGTGACGCCGTAGGTCTCGAAGCCGTCGGCCGTCGGGCCGACCGAGTCGCCGGCGTTGTCGCCCACGCAGTCGGCGATCACACCGGGGTTCCGCACGTCGTCTTCCTTGATGTTGAAGACGATCTTCATCAGGTCGGAGCCGATGTCGGCGATCTTGGTGAAGATGCCGCCCGCGATGCGCAGGGCCGCGGCGCCCAGCGACTCGCCGATGGCGAAGCCGATGAAGCAGGGGCCGGCGTAGTCGGACGGCACGAACAGGAGGATCGCGAGCATCAGGATCAGCTCGACGCTGATCAGCAGCATGCCGATCGAGATGCCGGCCTTGAGCGGGATGGCATAGGTCGGGAACGGCTTGCCGCCGAGGCTGGCGAAGGCGGAGCGCGAGTTGGCGAAGGTGTTGACCCGGATGCCGAACCAGGCGACGCCGTAGCTGCCGGCGATGCCGATCAGGCTGAAGGCGAGAATGGTCAACACCTTGGCCAGGTCGAAGCCGCGCAGCGTGTAGAAGTAGACGAAGATCACGATGCCGATGAAGAGCTCGAGCATCAGGATGAACTTGCCCTGGGTGACCAGGTAGGTCTTGCAGGTCTCGAAGATCAGCTCGGAGATCTCGCGCATCGAGCGGTGGACGGGGAGGTTCTTGAGCTGCACGTACATGATGAGGCCGAAGAGCATCCCCAGCACGCAGACGACGATGCCCCCGAGGAGCAGGTTGTGCCCGTTGATGCCGAAGAACGACCGGCTCGCCAGGTCGGGCAGCAGAAGATCGGCTTCGCTCGCCGAGGCGGGCGTCGCGGTCAGGAGCGCCCAGAGGGCCATCAGCCCGAAGGCCGGGAGCCTCCTCAGCCGGGCAAGAAGCGTGGGTTTCGACATAGTTCCTCCAAAATCGCCAGGAAACGGACAATTCACAACGCAAACCGAGATTCACCGGCCCCGGCGGGAGCCGGGCCGAGCTACGTCGTGCTTACAGGGTAGGGACCCCTCAAGGTTTCCCCGGCGGCCGCGGCCCCGGATACAGGTACAGAAGCCCGGACCGGCCGAGTAGATCCGGGGGAAGGTATCACAACTGGGACTTGATGAAGACCTGGTAGCCCTCGAACGCCGGCTTGGGCGTGCCGTTCGACCGCAGAATCCCCCAGGAGAGCCCGCCCGCCGAGGCCGGGGCGTCCTGGAGCTCGTAGAAGAAGACCTTGTCGACCCAGTCCCGCCCGGACCGCCCGGTGAACCAGTCGTCGAGGAGCCCGCCGTAGTACGCCGACTGGCGGTCTTCGGAGACCCTGGCCGACTCCCAGCCCGTTTCGGTGAGCCAGAACGGCTTCCTGCCCAGCCAGCCGGTGTTGCGCAGCACCTCCTTGACGGAGGGCGGGACGGCGTCCCAGAGCGAGGGCCTGCTGCCGAAGAGGGTCTTCGCCTCGAGCTTCGAGGTGACGTCGCGGTTGCCGTCCGTGTCGTAGACGTGATGGGTGATGAAGTCGAGCCGGTCGCCGGCCTCGAGGAGGGTCCGGCGGAGCCAGTCGTACCAGTCCGAGTCGCCCGTGGTCAGGTGGGCGAGGTCCGGGCCGCCCACCTTGGCGGCGGGGTTGCCGGTGTGGATCGCGTCGGCGCCGGTCTTCAGGATGACGTCGACGTACTGCTGGCGGCTGCCCGACCAGAAGCGGGGCAGGTTGGGCTCGTTCCACATCCCCCAGTGCTGGATGGTGCGCCGGTAGCGCTTGGCGGCCCGGAAGCAGAACCGCCGCCAGTCGTCCGGGTTGCGGGGCACGCCGGTGATCGCCGGGCCGTCGGTGGCCCAGGCCGGGGTGTAGGCGATGGTGGCGAACACCTTCAGCCCGCGGGCGGCGGCGGCGTTGGCGATGGCGTCGTAGGCGCGCCAGTCGTACTTCCCCCGGACGGGCTCCACCCAGGCCCAGATGAAGTCGATCCGCACCCAGCCGATGCCGGCGGCCCGCACCTTGTCGAGCTGGGCCGCGAGCTCGGCGCCCTGGGGAGCGTGGACGTTGATGCCGAAGGGAGAAGCCTCGGCGGCGGACGCGCCGCGGGCGGCTGCCAGGAGGACGGCGACGAGCAGGAGGAACGGGGAAAGGAGCTTCAGGCGTTGCTTCATGATGTGGGCTCGATTTGCATTGAGCATCATCTATACTAACCGAGTCGGCATCGAAGTCATACAGGTTTAGGGGTTGCACCGGTCCCGGGAGGATCGAGGGATGCAGTTCCGCGAGCTCACCGATCGTTATCAGCTTCAGAAGATCCTGAAGTCCAACCGCTTCGGGACCGTCCTGCGCGCCACCGACAGCCAGTCGGGGCGGACGGTCGCCGTCAAGCTCATCAGCGTCGGCCCTTCACCGGGCGTCGACGCCGCCGGTCCGGCGTTCGAGAAGCTGGCCGCCGGGTTGTCCGGACTGGGGACGCAGGGGCTGGGGAATCCCAACCTGCCGGCCGTCCTCGACTCGGGCTTCACCACGGACGGCAGCGCCTTCCTCGTGCTCGAGCTGCTGGAAGGCAAGGGCCTGGACGCGCTGGCCGGGACACCGGGCGCCACGCCGGCCCGCGTGCTGTCGCTGATCGGCCAGGCCCTGGACGGCGTGGAGGCGCTGGCCGGCCGCGGGCTCGCCCATCACAACATCTCTCCGGACAACCTGTTCATCGTCCCTGCGGGCACCGGCGAGCAGGGCGATCAGGTCATCGAGCAGGTCAAGCTGCTGGGGCTCGGCACCGCCGTCTTCCGGCCCCGCGGAGCCGACGCCGCCGCCGGCCTGGGCGCGGAGAACGCCCGCTTCCGGGCGCCCGAGCTGACCGCCGGAGCGCCGGCGGACTGGCGAGCCGACGTTTTCTCTCTCGCCCTCACCGCCTGCCACTCCCTGGGGGCGACGGTCGGGTTCGGGGATTCGCCCGTGGTCCAACTGCCGCTCGCGGTGAGCTTCGAGCTGGAGAGCGACGACCCCCTGCGGCACGCCCTCGAGCAATCGCTGCGGCAGCGCCCGGACGAGCGCCCGACCCTGCAAGCGATGCGCGAGGCTCTGCGGCTGGCCTTGGGAGCCGCCGCGACGCCCGCGGCTCCGGCGATGGCAGCGGCGGTAGCGGTGGCGGTTGCGGCCCCCTTCCAGCCGCCCGCGCCCGCACCAGATCCCGATCCCTTGCCTGCCGTGGGCGCTCCCCTGGAGGAAGGCGACGTCCTCTCGTCGGTGGACGACGACATCCTCAACGCGCTCCTCTCCGTGCCGGCGCCGCCACCCCGGCCGGCGGGGCCGCCCGCCTCCGGCACGGGCAGGACGGCGAAGGTCGTCCCCTTCCAGAAGAAGGCGCCGCCCGCCCAGGAGGGTCAGGAGGGCCAGCCCCCTCCCGCCGCCAGCGGCGGACTGGCGTCCCTTCTGCGCCGGCCGGCGGTGCTGGCAGGCCTCGCGGGCCTCCTGGTGCTCGTCGCCGTCGCGGCGTTCTGGCTCCTGCGCCAGCCGAAGCCGGCGGCCGCGGCCGCGCCGGGGCCGGCTCCCGTAGCCCTCCCGAAGCCGCCCAGCCAGCCGCCCGTGGAGCGCCTGGCGGAAGCGAAGCTCCTTCTGGCCCAGGGCGAGGATCTGAAGGCCCGCCGGGTGCTGCGCACGATCTCCCTCGGCGAGCAGGGCCTCCTCTCCGCGGCGGGTTGCCGCGAGCTCAGCGTGCTGGAGCAGACGCTCGCCCTGACCGCCCTGGAGCGGCTGCCAGCCAACCTCGCGAGCGGCCTCAAGACGGGGGACCTAGAGGTGCTCAGCCTCGCCGTCGAAGCCGGGGCGGGTCAGGATTCGGACCTGAGCCCGCAGATTCGCGCCGACCTCGACCGGGCGCGGAACGCCGTCGGGGCCTACGCCCAGGCCCGGACCGCCGCGGCCCAAGGCAACCACCTCCAGGTGCTCGATCACTTCGCCGCCCTGACGGCCCTGCTGCCCAAGGCGAGCGACCCCGACGATCTGCGGGGCAAGTCGGCCAAGGTTCTGGAGGATCAGGCCGAGGCCCTGGTCGGCGAGGCGCACTACCCCGAGGCCCTGGCCAGGCTCAGCCCCATCCAGCGGACCTGGCCCGAGCGGTCAGGCCTCAAGGAGCGGATCGCCCGCTATGAGACCTACCAGCGCCGCCAGACGGAGCAGGAGGCGCTGCTCGCCGCGCTGCCCGCCCTGGAGCGCCGGAAGAAGCCTTCCGAGGGGCTGGAGGCGCTGAGCGGCGTCGAGCCGACGCCCCACCTCGCGGCCCGCTTCGGCGAAGCCCGGGCGCGGCTGGAAAGCCTCCTCGCCCGTCTCGACCAGCAGCCGCCCCAGCTCGTGCTGCGCGACGGCTTTCTCCTCGACTACTCGCGCGGCGCCGTGGCGGAGCTGAGCTTCCGCGCCACCGACGACTACCAGGTCAAGGACGTCAAGGTGCTGGCCCGCCCCGAGGGCGGCAAGTTCCGCGAGCTGCCGCTCGAAAAGACCCGGTCGGGCTACTACACCGTGGCGATCGACCCGAGCTTCCACCAGAACGGCACGGTCGACGTCTACGCCCTGGCGACCGACCTCTCCGGCCACGAGTCGCAGGTCGGCAGCCGCGACAAACCCTTGCAGCTCAAGCGGAAGCAGGGCTTCGAGCGGCTGATCCGCTGATCGAGTGGGGTTTGCCCGGCCCGGTCAGACGGGCAGCAGGGGCAGGCGTCCCACGGCCGCGTCGCCCGACGCCTGCGGCGCCGTCTCGTTCTCGTCGACCACCTGGACCGCCTCCCCGGGGTTGCGGAAGAGGTTGGACTCCAGGTTGTACTGCCGAGTGTAGAGGGCGTGATAGCGGCCGCCCAGCGCCAGCAGCTCCTGGTGGCGGCCGCGCTCGACGACTTGGCCGCCCTCCAGCACCATGATCGTGTCCGCGTTGCGGATGGTCGAGAGGCGGTGGGCGATGACGAAGGTCGTGCGCCCCTTCATCAGCTCCGCCAGGCCTTCCTGGATCAGGGCCTCGCTCTCGCTGTCGAGCGAGGAGGTGGCCTCGTCGAGGATGAGGATGCGGGGGTCCGCCAGGATGGCCCGGGCGATCGCCACCCGCTGGCGCTCGCCGCCCGAAAGCTTGACGCCGCGCTCGCCGACAATCGTCTCGTAGCCGTCGGGGAGACGGGCCACGAAGTCGTCGCAGCGGGCGATGCGGGCGGCGTGGATCACGTCCTCCTCCGAAGCGTGGGGGCGGGCGTAGGCGATGTTCTCCAGCACCGTGCCGTCGAACAGGAAGTTGTCCTGGAAGACGACCCCGAGGTGCGAGCGGTAGTCGCCGAGCCGCACCTCCGAGAGGTTGTGCCCGTCCACCAGGATCTGGCCCGAGGTCGGGCGGTGGAAGGCCGCCACCAGGCCGATCAGCGTGCTCTTGCCCGACCCGGAAGGCCCCACCAGCGCCGTCGAGGTCCCCGGCAAGGCCGTGAACGAGATGCCCTTGAGCACGGGAGTCTCGGCCTGGTACTCGAACCAGACGTCGCGGAGCTCGACCTTGCCGTCCACCTCGGGCAGGGGCTTGCGGGCCGTCTCGCCCTCGTCCTCCGTGACCTCATTGCGCAGCTCGCGGATGCGCTCCAGGCCCGCGAACGCCTCGGTGAACTGGCTGCCGATGTTGACGATCTGCACCACCGGGCCGACCAGCATGGCGAGGTACATGGTGAACGCGAAGAAGTCGCCCACCGTCATCTCCCCCGACAGGACCTCCCGGGCTCCGATGCCCATGATGGCGACGCCGATCCCGCCCAGGAGGAGCGTCGAGGCGGCGCCGATCGCCGAGAAGCCGGTCATGGTGCTGGCGACGTTGCGGTACAGCCGGTGCGCTCCCTTGGTGAAGACCAGGGCCTCGCGGTTCTCCGCCCGGTAGGCCTTGACCACCCGCACCCCCGAGAACGACTCGGTGAGCCGGCCGGAGAGCTCGGCGTTGATCTTGGAGCGCTCCCGGAACAGGGGCCGCAGGGTCCGGAAGGCGTACATCATGACGAAGCCGAAGAGCGACAGCACGGCGAGCGCGATCAGCGTCAGCCTGACGTTGATGTAGAGGAGAAGGCCGAACGCCAGCACCGCCGTCACCATGCCGCCCACGACCTCGACCAGACCGGTGCCCACGAGGTTGCGGATGCCCTCGGCGTCGTTCATCACGCGGGAGAGGAGGGCGCCCGCCTTGGTCTGCTCGAAGTAGCTCACGGTGAGGCGCGAGACGTGCCGCTGCACCGCGCGGCGCATCTCCGTGATGGAGCGCTGGGCCGCCTTGCCGAGGATCTGCGACAGGGAGAACGAGGTGACGGCCTGGAGGAGCGTCGCCGCTCCGGCGGCCAGGATGATCGGCATCAGGAGCTGCCGGTTGCCCTTGCCGATGACGTCGTCGAGCAGGAACTTGGTGGTGCCCGGCAGGACCAGCCCCGAGAGCCGGTTGACCAGCATCAGCAGGAGCCCCAGCAGCAGCCGGCCCTTGCGCGCCCGCACCAGATCGATCGCGTCGTCCAGCACGACGCGGGGCTTCAGCTTCTTCTTTTCAGATTTCCTGGCAGGCTCGTCCACCGGCTTCTTGGCTTGCCGGGACGAGACGAGACCGCCGTAGAGCCCCTGGCGAGAGGGCCGGCGGGGAAGGGTCGGAAGAGTGGCCGTGGGTTCAGTCATGGAAGAGAGGAATCCCTCAGCGCCGTCCCCGGACCCTGACCTCGACCGAGTCGTCCAGCCTGAGGCTCACCACCGAGCCCTCCGGGATCACGACCTCCTCGCCGGCCCTCCTGGCGGCGATGGCCGTGCCGGCCGCCGCGCCGATGATGGCGCCGATGACGGAGCCCTTGGAGCGGTTCCCCTTGTTGAGGATACGGCCCAGGATGGCGCCGCCCGCCGCGGCGCCGCCGATGGTCGCGGCGTCCCGGCCGGTCTCGTTGCGCCCCTGCTGCACGAACGAGGCGTCGATCGGCACCGTGGCGCCGGACGGCAGCACCAGGTCGGTGAACCGCAGGGCGAGCTTCGCCTGACCACCCACCTTGCGGAGCGGCACCGCTTCCGTGACCTCGCCCAGGATCTCCGAGCCGCCGGGGATGGCAACCTCGCCGTCCTCCATCACGTCATGGGCGACGCGGACCCGGAAAGTGTCTCCCGGAGCGGCGGTGTTGCTCGCCAGGGCCCGGGTGAACTCGACGTCGAACTGCGTGCCGGCCGGCAGGGTGGCGGTCGTGATGAGCTCCTCGGCCGGCTCTTCGGCAGGCTGCTCGGCGGCAGGCTGCTCTTCAGGTGCTTCGGCGATCTCCTCGGACTCCTCCGGCTGGGAGGCCGCGGGCGCCTCGGCCCGGCGCTCCTCGCGAGCCGGCTTCGGGGCCGGAGCGGGAGCGGGGCGCGGCTTGGGAGCTACCTCGGCGCGGCGCTCCTCCATCCGGCGGCTGGGGGGTGCGGGCCTGGGCGTCTCCGGCGGCTCGCGCAGCCGGCGCTCGCGGGCGTCGAGCTCCGCCTCGCGGGCCGCGAGCTCGCGCTCCCGGGCTGCCACGTCGGCGCTCTCCTCGGTGACGTCCACCGACTGCGGCTCGGCCCGCAGATCGTTGAGCGGCGGCGCGGGCGGCTCGGTCTGCGCCGTCTGGGGAGCCGTTTCGCGATCGTTCGAAACCTCGCCGGCGCGGTCCTCGCCGCCGTTGCAGGCAAAAGTGAACAGCGCCGCCGCACAAAGGAGGGCCGTCGGAAGGGTCTTGGCTTGACTGTGTCGCATGATTCGGACCTCGATTCTTATGCCGTCCTCTACCAGAACGGCGCAAGGCCCCTGGAGAATTTCGCCGGGACGGCTCAGCGCCGCCGCGAGGGGTCGAACCGGATGACGTCGCCCGACCGCTCCGGACCGGCCGCCGGCTCCTCAGCCTCGGCCACGGGCTCCGGAGCCGCCGGAGCCGGGGCAGGCTCGGCGACGAAGCTCAGGCCGAAATCGGCGGACGGATCGGCGAAGGTGGTCAGCGCCGCGAAGGGCACCAGCAGCCGCTGGCGGGAGCCGCCGAACGTCAGGAGGACGGAGAAGGCGTCGGGCGTGACGTCCAGACCCCAGAACTGGTGCTGGAGGATGATCGTGACCTCCTCGGGATACTGATCGCGCAGGAAGCGCGGCACCTCGACCCCGGGGAACGCCGTCCGGAAGCCGATGAAGAAGTGATGATCCCCCGGCAGCCCGTGCTCGGCCACCTGCTCCAGCACGCGGCGCACGACGTCCCGCAACGCCTGCTGGAGAAAAGCCGAGTAGTCGATCTTGTCCGGGTCCATGGGCTTGTCCTCCGCTCGGCGGGGAGCATGGGCGGGGGAAGCGGGTTTGTCAACCGGCGTGGGGGTCCAAGGACTGCAAAGACTGCAGGGACTGCAAGGACATGAGCTGGCTCGTCCTTGCAGTCCTTGAGGTCTTTGCAGTCCCTGCAGTCCTTGCCTACGGCGGGTCCACCGTGCCGGCCGGCGTCCAGGGTCCGCAGCGCAGGATCCGCCAGACGGCCAGCCAGCTCCCCTTCCAGGCGCCGTACTTGCGGATCGCCCCCTCGCCGTAGTGGCTACAGGTGGGCTGGAAGCGGCAGCGGACCCCGGTCTTCCCCAGGACGGGGGAGAGCGTCGCCTGGTAGAGATGGATCGCGCCCAGGAGGCAGCGGGCCGAGAGCTGATCCCGGGGCGCCCGCGCCAGGTCCAGGCCCAGAACGAGCAGGAGCCCGAGGGCGGCGATCCACGCCTTGAGCCGGCGCCGGCGGGTCACCGGTGGGATGACGTCCATGGCTTACCAGGGCAGCGTGCCGGTCGCGGCCCGTCCCAGCCAGAGGGCGCAGAGCAGGGCGGCGTTGGCGAGGAGCAGGGCTTCGATCCGGACCGGCAGGCGGACGGAGCGCCTGGTCACCAGCGCCACGCCCCAGAGGGCCCAACCCGCGATCATTTCCACGGCCACCAGGGGTGCCAGCGGGTGATCGGCCACGGCTGTGGACCATTCGCCCTTGGCCAGATGGGCGAAGGCGCGGGTCATGCCGCACCCCGGACAGGGAAGATGGAAGATCCGCCGGCTCAGGCAGATCGCGCCGGCGGCATCGCCGGAAGGCACCCAGAAGTGGAGGATGGCGAGCCCGGCGAGGCCGACGAGCCCCGCCAACGCCCAGAGCCCCGTCTGACGGCCCGCCACGTCGGCTCCCTACTGGTTCATCAGGCCTTGGAGGACGACCATGCCGCCCATGAAGAAGATCCAGAGCCCCACCAGGACCATCCAGAGGGTGCCGATGATGCCGAGGATCTTTCCGGCCTTGGCGATGCCCTCTCCGGAAGCGGGAGAGCGCCCCTCCTGGATCGCCTTCAGCTCCTGGTTGCCGATGTACCAGGCGATCGGCGCCAGGAGCGGACAGCAGAACAGGCTGAGGATGCCAAGAACGATGGACGCGATCGCCTGCGTGCTGGTGGACTGCGGGGGTCCCGGATTCGCTACGGTCATCGTGGCTCTCTCCCTCCAGAGAACGGCGAGAGGAGGGGAATCACCCTCCTCTCGCCGGAGACGCTAGAAGCGGCTGGCGTATTCGCTGAGTCCGGGGATGATGAAGCGCTGACCGTTGATCCCCTTCAGGATGCAGATGATGCGGATGACGAAGAAGATGGGCCCGGCGAGCCACAGGACGCATCCCAGGAACGGCACCAGGTGGCTGACGATCCCGATGATCATCCAGGCGGCGATCTCCGCTACCAGGAGCACCAAACCGTGCTTGGCATGCCATTGCACCTCGGGATCGTTCTTTTCCACGACCAGAGGGACCACGGCGAGTATCCAGAGGTACGAGAGGACGATCATCAGATTCCGGTTCGGGCTGACGGCTCCCGGCGGCGGCGTCCCGGTCGGTGGAGGGGGTGGCGTGTAGGACGGCGGAGGCGGGACGTACGGTTCACTCATCGCAGGCCTCTCCTTTCATGGGGACCGGTCATGGAGATCGTAGATATCAGTCTATACAAGCCCGGGTTCCCGGACAAGGACGGGCCGCCGCTCCGAAATCCCCCAAAGACGCTGTCATTTCATTGGCTTAGGGGATTCGATCCCAAGGTCCGCCAGCGTCTCCCGCAAGGCTTCGAGCCGCGCCTCGTGGACGGTGAGCACCAGCCGCGCCGCCGCGCCGTATTCCTCGCTCTCGAGCTCCACCTCCGGCGGACGGAGGAGGCGCTTGACGGCTCCCACCTTCTCGTAGGGGACCTCGACGGCGAGCCGCGCCAGCGGCACCCGCAGGACGACCGGCAGCCCCTGAACGGCCTCCCGGGCCGCCGCCGCGTAGGCGCGGGCGAGCCCGCCCTTGCCCAGCTTGGTGCCGCCGAACCAGCGGACCACCACGGCGTGCACGTCCGACAGCCCGGCGCCGCGCAGCACCTGGAGGATCGGCACCCCCGCGGTGCCCGCCGGCTCCCCGGCGTCGGCGCTGCGCTCCCGCGGCGGCGAGCCCAGCCTCCAGGCCCAGCAGTGGTGTGTGGCGTCGGGAAACTCGCGCTGCAGAGCGGCGAGGGCGGCCTTGGCCGCCGCCTCGTCCGCCGCCGGCCCGATCACCGCCAGGAAGCGCGAGCCCTTCTCGCGGATCTCGGCCCGGGACTCGGCCCCGGGGGCGGCGTAGGAGGCCATCACCGTCCCAGGACCAGCTCTCAGGGCAGGCCCGTCACCCGTTCATAGATGGTCCGGTAGCGCTGCACGACGGCACTCTGGCTGAAGACCTCGACGGCACGGCGCCGCCCCGCATCGCCCATGCGCCGCCGCAGCCCCTCGTCGGTGAGCAGCCGCACGGCCGCCGCCGCCATGCCGTCCACGTCGCCCACCGGACAGAGGAAGCCGGTCTCGCCGTCCACCACCACCTCGGGAAGACCGCCGGCCAGCGTCGTCACCACCGGCACCTCGCACGACATCGCCTCCAGGGCGGCCAGACCGAAGGACTCGCTCTCCGAGGGGAGCAGGAAGACGTCCGCTCCTACCAGCACCTCCTCGATCAGGGGCAGGCTGCCGATGAAGGTGATGGAGCCGCAGATGCGGTGCTCGCGGCAGTACTGCTCGACCTTGCCGCGGTCGGGACCGTCGCCGACCAGGATCAGCCGGCTGGGCACCTTGCGCAGCACGCGCTCGAAGGTCCCGATGACGTCGAGCACCCGCTTGACGGGGCGGAAGTTCGAGATGTGGAGGAGCAGGCGCTCGCCCGGCTTTCCCCAGCGCCGGGCCCCCGGACCGCTCCGGGCCTGCTCGAAGCGGGTCGGGTCGATGAAGTTGGGGACGACGTCGATCTCGTTGTGGATGCCGAGCTGCTCGACGGTCGTGCGGCGCAGCGACTCGGAGACCGCGGTCACGGCGTCGCTCTGCAGGATCCCCCAGCGGGTGGTCTCGAGGTAGTTGGGATCGTTGCCCACCAGGGTCACGTCGGTGCCGTGGAGGGTGGTCACCACGGGCAGCGGCTGCGGCGCGACGATCTGCCGCGCCATGACGGCCGAGACGGCGTTGGGGATGGCGTAGTGGACGTGCAGCACGTCGAGCGGCGCGTGGCGGGCGACCTCGACCATCTTGGTGGAGAGCGCCAGCGAGTAGGGCGGGTAGTTGTCGAACAGCGGGTAGGTCGGCGTCACCACCTCGTGGAAGAAGATCCGCGAGTTGAGGAGGGACAGCCGGGAAGGCAGGGCGTAGCTGATGACGTGGACCTCGTCCCCCCGCTGGGCGAGCGCCATGGCGAGCTCGGTGGCGACGATCCCCGACCCGCCGTAGGTGGGATAGCAACTGATGCCGATCCTCACCGCACCCCTCCGGGCAGGATGGCCATCGGATCCGGCACGGCCAGCGGCAGCCGGCTCCAGAACGGCTCGCCGAACGTGGCGCCGATCAGCAGGCCGAAGTGCCGGGCCCGCCCCTCGACGGCGAACCGGAAGTCCGGCGTCGAGACCTTGGTGACCGGCCCGCCCCCCTTCTCCTCCCGGCCCGGCTGATGGAGCTGGCTGCCGTAGGCGCTCAGCGATTCCAGCTTGGCCTCCCAGGTGGAAGTCACGTCGACGATGAAGCTCGGCTCGAAGAGGTCGTGCTGCATGTAGGAGAAGACGGCGGCCGGCCGGTGCGGCGGCCCGGATGACCCCAGGTGGGGGGCGCGGTTGGCGAGGCCGGCGTAGAAGCTGGCGGCTTCGACCAGTACGTGGGCGCGGGCGTGGTCGGGGTGGCGGTCGCGGGGCGTGGGTCCCAGGATCAGATCGGGCCGCCACCGGCGGAGGAGCGCGATCAGCGCCTCCTCCTCGGCCGGGCCGTTGCGCAGGCCGCCGTCGCCGCAGTCGAGGAAGTCGAGATCCGCGGCGCCCAGGGCCGCCGCCGCCCGCTCGGCCTCCGCCTGCCGCTCCGCCGCCGTCCCCCTGGTCCCCAGCTCGCCGCGGGTCAGGTGCAGGACGCCCACCTTCCGCCCCTGGCGGGCCAGCAGGGCGAGGGTGCCGCCGCAGCCCAGCTCCAGGTCGTCCGGATGGGCGCCGATGCCGAGAACGTCGAGCTTCATCACATCCCTCCTTCGGGATTCATAGGGGCGGAAGTCACAGCGCGATCACCTGCAGATGCGCGGAGTCGAGCTCCATCTGCTCCCAATAAGCGGCCACGAAGTCCGGGCCGTACTTGCCCGGGAAGTGCGCCGAGGAGACGATCCTCTCCTGCTGCTTCCCCAGGGGCAGGCAGGCCTCCCGGAGCTGCTGGACGCGGCGGTTCACCACCTCGTTCTTGCGCGCCCCGGCAGAGACCGCCTTCTCGCCGAAGAGGTCGAGGGCGCGCAGGATCTGCTCGCGCGTCTTCTCGAACGGCCGCTCGAGATTGGGATCGGCGGCCAGCGCGGGCTCCCGCAGCCCGTCGAGCACCGCCTCCAGGCGCTGCCGCACCGGGCCGACCAGGTCGCCCCCCTCCCGCTCGGCCAGCCAGCGCTCCAGGCCGGACCGGTCGCCGAGGAGAGTCGCCAAGGGTAGCCCGAGCTCCTCCAGCCGCTCGATCTGCTTGGTCTCCAGCGCCAGCGTCTGGGGCCGCAGGGCCACCCAGGGCGGCTCGATCTCCAGCACGGCGTGCGTGGCGGAGGCCTGCGCCATGTACGACAGCTCGCCCGGCCCCAGCACCTGGAGCGTGGTGCCGAGCACCGCGTCCTGAACGGCCGGCCGGGCCAGCACGCCGGGGGAGACCACCGACGGGTTCTCGTCGACGATCCGCAGCAGATCGTCGACCGTGCCGCAGTCCTCCTCGCGGCCGCGCAGCCCGAACCGGCCGCCCTCCAGGTCGCCGCCGCGCCACTCGATGCGCCGCCGCTCGCCGTGGCGGAGCAGGAACAGCGGGCTCAGGCCCCGCTGCGGGCTCACCTGCAGCGAGTAGCCCCGCGCCTTGACCTCGCCGTCCCGCCGGGTGAGGGCGTCCTCCAGCTCGCGGCGCCGCTCCACGATCCGCCGCAGGAACGGCCGCTGCGCCGTCTTGAGCGCGGGGTGCATGGAATCGAGCAGCAAGGGGCAATGGGGACCGAGCAGGTGGGCCATCAGCCGGCTGAAGGCCTCGCCGAACCGGGCGTCCGGCCGGTACCAGCCCGCCATCGTGCGCAGCCACTCGGCGTAGCGGTCGCCGGGCACGGCCTCGGCGATGCCGCGCAGCACGTCCTCGACGGCGGGTCCCAGCGTGCGCATGCCCACCGGCGCGAGCGGCTCGGGGTCCGGGCCGAGATCGAAGGTCCGCGGCCCGTCGGACCCGAGGACGACCGTCGAGGAGACCTCGGCCCAGTCGTGGTCCTCCGTCGCCACCCAGTAGACGGCCACCGCCGGCTCGCCGGCCGCCTCCAGCGCCGCCGCCCAGCGGGAGACGGCCACCATCTTGGCCAGGCAGTAGAGCGGGCCGCCGAGGAGCCCGGGCTGCTGGCCGGTGACGACGACGCGGGTCGCCGGGTCCGCCAGGCGTTTGGCGAGCCGGTCGGCGTTCTCGTTGCCATAGGCGCGGTTGGCCACGGCGAGCGCCTCCGCCAGCTCGCGGCGGCCGCTGCCGGCCGGCGGCTTGGCGACCTGCGGCAGCTTCCCCGCCGGCAGGAAGCGCAGGGGATCGAGCAGGTCGAGATCGCGGCCGGCGAGCCAGGCCGAGGGCAGCGGGGCCAGCAGGCCGGCCGCGGCGAGGTCGACCTTCAGCTCAGGCCGGCTTGAAACCGATGATGATGAGGCGTTCGCTGTCACGCTCGTAGGGGTCTCCGTGGAAATTGCCGAAGAGCGAGGAGACCTCGAGGCCCGCCCAGCGCAGGCCGATGACCACCTCCTCCGGCTGATAGATACGCACACTCTCGAAAAACGTTCGGGCGGGCTCGCCGGGCACGCTCACCACGATGCGCTTGTTGATCCTGTGACTCGCGGGATCGTACCAACGTTCGCTCTCGGCCCGGCCGCCGCCGTCCAGCTCCTGCGAGTCGCGGGGCTCCAGGCTGGCCAGCGCCGGCCCGGGGTTCATCAGGTCAATCAGGAACCGCCCGCCCGGAGAGAGGACGCGCGCGATCTCCTCCAGCACCAGGAAGTTCTCCCGCTCGCGCTCGAAATAGCCGAACGAGGTGAAGAAGTTCAGCACCCAGTCGAAGCAACAGGCCGTGAACGGCAGGAGCCGCATGTCCCCGGAGACCCGCGGCAGGCCCCGCGCCAGCATCCGGGCGAGCAGGGTCAGCGAGAGGTCGAGGCCCAGCGTCCGGTAGCCCCGCTGGCGCAGCGCCGCCGTATGGCGCCCGGCGCCGCAGGCCAGGTCCAGCACCGCCCGGGGCCGCGGCTCTCCGCGGTCTCCGAGGTAGCGCTCGACGAAGTCGACGTGCTCCCCGGCCTCGGACTCGCCGCGGTGCGAGTAGAGCTCCAGGTACTCCTCGCCGAACCAGTCCTTGTACCAGGCCATGAAGGGATCATATCCCCGCTGTCCCTGCCCGGGGGGTGCGGCGCGGCGGTATGCTAGGAGCCATGCTCCGCGAGTGGATCGACGTTCCCGAGGGTCTGTTCTGGATGGGCGGCGGGCCGCGCGACAACGAGAACCCGCGCCACGGGGTGCGGGTCTCCGCCTTCCGGCTGGCCCGGACGCCGGTGACCCGGGAGGAGTACCAGGCCTTCCTCGGCCAGACCGGCCATCCGGCGCCGCCGTTCTGGGGCGAGCCGGCGTTCGGCGATCCCCGGATGCCGGCCGTCGGCCCTTCCTGGGAAGACGCCCTGGCCTTCTGCGCCTGGACGGCCGAGCGGGAGGGCGTCGCCGTCCGGCTCCCCACGGAGGCCGAGTGGGAGCACGCGGCGCGGGCCGGCCGCGACGTGCTCTACCCCTGGGGGGACGAGCCGCCCGAGTCGCTGCCCGCCTACGAGCGGCGCTGGCTCGGCGGCCCCGAGCCCGTGGACGCCTACCCGTCGCTCCACCCCCTCGGCTTTCTCGGCCTGGGGGAGAACGTCCACGAGTGGTGCTCGGACTGGTACGACCCCCGCTATTACGAGGTCTCGCCCGTCGACGATCCCCGGGGTCCGGAGGCCGGCGTCCGGCGCTCGTCCCGCGGCGGCTCGTGGCGCCACCAGATCAAGGTCAGCCGGTGCGCCGCCCGCTCGGCGATCCCGCCCGTCATGCGCTACAGCGACTACGGATTCCGCCTCGCCGCGGATGGAAGGAACCCATGATCCGCCCACCCTCGCGCCGCGCCGCCGTCTCGGCCCTGATCGTCGGCTTTCTCCTCCACACCGTCACCGTCCTCCTGGTCTGGCGCACCTGGGGCCTCCTCGGCCGGGGGAACGTCATTGCCTGGATCGACTTCCCCGTCTGCCTCGCCTACGTTCACCTCGACGGAGTGCCGCTGCTGACCTGGAGCCTGGTCGCCGGCGGCCTCCAGTGGGCCGTGATCGCGGCGCTGCTGTCGTTGTGGTTGGGGAGTACGGTACGGGAGGGGACGTAGGGACCGCGCCGGCTATCGCAGAGGCGGGCCAGGAACTACGGCTGTACCTTCGAGGGCCAGGTGGTGGTCCGTTCCCCAGACAGTCTTTATGCGGCGCTCCCCAATCCAGACCAGACTCGATGCGTCTACATAGGTCAGGCTGTATCCACGAAGGTGATCGAGCTTGTTCCAAACCTTCTCCTGGTGGAGAGCATCAGCGGGTAGCAGGACGAGATTCCGGAGCCTCTGGAGAAAGAAGCGAAAATTGCGAACCTCTTCCTCGCCTGAGCGGTGAAGCAGCAAGCTGTAGGTCTCGGAGACTACCAGTGCAGAAGTACTGCAGCGGAGCGACGGCTGAGTGAAGAGGGATCGAGCGGCTTGATGGAACTGGTCGGAGCGGTTGAGGAAAGCGACGAAAACGCCAGAGTCGATAAAGACTTCTCCTGTCACGAGCGCTTCTTGCCGTAGACGATCTCGTCAACAGAAATGCTCAGATCCGGATCGCCCGTATCAATCGAACCGGCGAAACGCATCCAGGGCATTTCCTCTTTTTCTGTCTCCCGCTTCAAGACAAGCGCCAGCGCCCGCCGACAGAACTCCGCGAACGAGATCCCCTGCCGGCGAGCCTCGTCCTGCGCTTCCTTGTACATGTCCTCATCCAAAGCGATCTGAGTCCGCACCATGCCTCCAGTCTACGGCTCCCCATCAGGACCGACAAGGAAATCCAGGGGAGCCTTATGGACCCCACGAGTCGCTAGGCGTCTCTCCCAGATTGCCTCAACGATATGGAAGCCCTCAGATCTTGTCAACCCGCAACTTGGTCGCGGGATGGAACGACAACCGAGTGGCATGGAATGCCCCATCCCCGCTCCGGGTTAAAATCCCCGCCTATGGTTCAAATCGGCCCTCTCCGCATCGATCCTCCTCTCTGGCTCGCGCCCATGGCCGGTGTGACGGACCGCGACTTCCGCCTGCTCATCCGGCGGGTCGGCGGCGTGGGGGTCGTCTCCATGGAGTTCATCTCCTCGAAGGCCATCGTCCAGGGCAACAAGCGCACCCGCGAGATGATGTACTTCAGCGCCGAGGAGCGCCCGCTCGCCATCCAGATCTACGGCTCGGACGCCGCCACGATGCGCGAGGCCGCGCTGGTCGTCGAGGAGCTGGGGGCCGACATCTGCGACATCAACATGGGCTGCCCGGCCAACAAGGTGCTCAAGGGGTGCGCCGGCGCCGCCCTGATGGGCGACCTCAAGCTCGCCGAGTCGATCATCCGCACCGTACGGGACTCGATCTCCATCCCTCTGACTGTCAAGTTCCGCCTGGGGCTCGACGACCCCCGGCGCAACTACTTGGAGCTGGGGAAGATCTGCGAGGCCAACGGCGTCGCGGCCGTCGCCATGCACGCGCGCACCGCGCGGCAGATGTTCTCGGGCGAAGCCGACTGGAGCCATCTCGCCCAGCTCAAGGCGACGCTGTCGATCCCGGTGATCGGCAACGGCGACGTGCGGGAGCCCGAGGACGCCTTGCGCATGATGGCCGAGACCGGCTGCGACGGCGTCATGGTGGGGCGCGGCTCCACCCGCAACCCCTGGATCTTCCGGCAGATCGCCGCCCGCATGGACGGCAGCCGGGTCAGCGAGCCGACCGTCGCCAACCGGCGCGACCTGATCCTCGAGCACTTCCGCATGGTGGCCGAGCGGGAGCACTCCACGTTCGCCCTCCACAAGCTGCGCAAGTTCACCGGCTGGTACACCCACGGCCTGCCCAACGGCCGCAAGCTCCGGCAGGCCATCAACCAGCTCCCCGACGTCGAGACCTTCCTCGCCACGGTCGAGTCCTTCCTCGACGAGATCATCGTCGAAGAGGCTGCCTGATCGTCGTGGCGGGAACAACCGTGACGGGAACCCTGGCAGAGCACGCCATCGAGCTGGAACTCTCCCCGGAAAAAGCGCTGTCGGCCGTCAGCCGGACGGCGGAGGACTGGGGCGCCGAGTTCCAGCGCGACGGCTCCGGCGGGCGGCTCAACCTGCCGGTCGTCGCGGGGATCCGCCGGGGGCTCGTCACGGGCGCGGTGGAGATCCGGCCCGCGGCCGAGGGCTCGCGGGTGGTCTTCCGGCCGGAGACGTCGATCTACTACGTCCAGACCGCGGCGGTGATGATCCTGCTCGTGGCGGTCGCCGGCGCCCTGCTCACGCTGGCCTGGCCCTTCTTCCCCGAGCTGCTGCCGGTGGCCCCGTTCGGCGCCCTCCTCGCCCTGGGCGGCTGGTTCCTGGTCGTCTCGCGCCTGCGCACCAGCGGGCCCGACGAGTTCCTCGTCGCGGTGGCGGCGACGGAGGATGCCGGGGAGGACGAGGAAGACGCCGGGGAATGACCGGTCCCCCTTTCTGGTTTATACTCCTGCAAGCAGTACGGTTCTTTGGCAACTTGGGGGTGTACCGGTTTCGACGGGGAACTAAGCGGAGCAGGGGTGGCGTGTCGAGCTTCCGCTCGTAACACTGGAAGAAATACCTGCGAACGATAACTTCGCCCTCGCGGCCTAAAAAGGGCTCGTGACGTTCCGATGGTGGGCCTTGATTCGCGGCGCCCACCGGAACGACGCTAAAGCGGATCAATGGACGTGTTTGCCTCGTGGCACGTCCTGATATAAAGCGAGGCTGGCTACCGCGCCAGGTTGGCCTTCTCCCAGAGCGCGGCGGCGAGACTTAGGATAGAGGGATACACACGTAGAGGCTCCTGATACGTGTTTCTCGGACGTGGGTTCGACTCCCACCACCTCCACCAAACCAAGCTCTCTCGATTCAATCTTCAAAATTTGTTGTTGACTGGCGTGCGAACGCCGCGGCGATGCTGCGCTCGTACGGCGGCTCGAGAACCCCCTCCTCGGTGATGATGGCCGTGATCAGCTCGGCCGGCGTGACGTCGAAGGCGAAGTTGAGCGCCTGGGTGTCGTCGGGTGCCACCTGGGTGCCGAAGACCTCGGTGACCTCGGACGCCAGGCGCTCCTCGATGGGGATCTGGGCGCCGGTCAGGGTCGCGCGGTCGATGGTCGAGAGCGGCGCCGCCACGTAGAAGGGGACCTTGTGGCGGTGCGCCAGGACGGCGACCGTGTAGGTGCCGATCTTGTTGGCGGTGTCGCCGTTGGCGGCGATGCGGTCGGCGCCCACCACGATGCGGTCCACCAGCCCTTGCGCCATCAGGGCGCCGGCGCTGTTGTCGGTCACCAGCCGGAAGGGGATGCCCAGCATCTTGAGCTCCCAGGCGGTGAGGCGCGCCCCCTGGAGCAGCGGCCGCGTCTCGTCCACCCACACCTGCCCCACCTTGCCGTCCCGCCAAGCGGACGTGATCACCCCCAGGGCCGTGCCATAGCCGGCCGTGGCCAGGGAGCCGGTGTTGCAATGAGTGAGCACCCTGACGCCCGGCGCGAAGAGCGTGGCGCCATGCTCGCCGATCCGCCGGTTGACCCGCACGTCCTCCGCGTGCAGCTCGGCGGCCCAGTCGAGCAGGGCCGCCGCCACCCCCTCGGGTCCGCGCTCCACGTTCTGCTCGAACACCTTGCGCCCCCGCTCCAAGGCCCAGCGCAGGTTGACCGCCGTCGGCCGGGTGCCGCCGAGCAGGCTCGAGACCTCGTCGAAGCGGCCGGCGAGCCGTGCCGGATCGCGCACGGTCCGCAGGCCCAGGACCAGGCCGTAGGCCGCGGCCACCCCGATCGCGGGAGCGCCGCGCACGGCCAGGCGCCGGATGGCGTCCGCCACGTGCTCGGGGGTTTCACAGTCGGTCCAGACCTCCTCGACGGGAAGGCGGGTCTGGTCGAGGAGCCGCAGCCCCGGCCCCTCCCAGCGCATGGGCGAGAACGGCTCGGGTGCGGCCGGCGAGGGTTCGAGGTGGCTCATGGGGCGCATTTTATCTTCTCCTTTGGCGACCGCTGATAGAATGTCCGGCGTTCGCTGGTTTTCCCAAAACAAGCTCCCTTCGAGGAATGAAAATTTGAAAGGCGATCCCAGAGATCTCGGCTTTTCCACCCGTGCCGTCCACGCCGGCCAGAAGCCGGACCCGCGCACCGGCTCGGTGTCGGTGCCTATCTACCAGACCTCCACCTATGTGCAGGACCGGCTGGGCGAAGAGGTGCAGTACGAGTACGCCCGCGTCCAGAACCCCACCCGCGAAGCGCTCGAGGAGCAGGTGGCGATGCTCGAGCGCGGCCACGCCGGCCACGCCTTCGCCTCCGGCATGGCGGCCATCGCGGCCCTGATGACGATCGTCAAGGCCGGCGACCACGTGGTGGTCTCGCGCAACGTCTACGGCGGCACCTACCGCTATTTCACCCGCATCCTGGAGCGCTACGGCCTCTCCTTCTCCTGGGTCGACACCACGGACCTCGCCGCCGTCGAGGCGGCGCTCCGGCCCGAGACGAAGATGGTCTATCTCGAGACGCCCACCAACCCGATGATGGACATCACCGACATCGCGGCCGCCTCGGCGCTGGCCCACGCCCACGGGGCGCGGGTGGCGGTGGACAACACGTTCCTCTCCCCCTATTTCCAGCGGCCCCTCGACCTCGGGGCGGACTTCGTGGTCCACTCGACGACCAAGTTCCTGAACGGCCACAGCGATTCGATCGGCGGCGCGCTGATCTCCACCAGCGCCGAGGACTCCGAGTGGTTCGCGCTGGTCTCGAAGTCGGCCGGCGCGATCCTCTCCCCCTTCGACAGCTTCCTGGTGATGCGCGGCATCAAGACCCTCGCCGTGCGCATGGAACGCCACGAGCAGAACACCCGCCGGATCGTCGAGCTCCTGGCCGGCCACCCCAAGGTGCAGAGGGTCCTCTATCCGGGGCTGCCGGACTTCCCCGGCCACGAGATCCAGAAGCGCCAGGCCTCCGGTTTCGGCTCGATGATCACGATCGAGATGGGCAGCTTCGAAGCCGCCAAGGCGATGCTGGACCGCATGCGCGTGATGAGCCTCGCCGAGAGCCTGGGCGGTGTCGAGAGCCTGATCTCCCACCCCGCCACCATGACCCACGCCTCCATCCCCCGCGACCGCCGCGCCCTGCTGGGGCTGACCGAGGGCATGGTGCGCATCTCGGTGGGCATCGAGGATGTCGAGGACCTCCTGGCGGACCTGGATCAGGCGCTGGCGGGAGTGTAGAAGGGGAGAGACCGATAGAAGGATGGCCTAGTCGTCGTCCGGATCGACGGCGGCGTAGGCCATCTCCCCTTCCTCTTCGTCGTCCTCGTCGTCGTCCGCGAAATCCGCGTCCTTGTCGACGCTGCCCGCGATCCAGTCGAGGAAGCCCTGCTCGCCGCGGGTGACGCTGAAGGAGAGGATCTCGGGCAGCTCGTAGCTGTGCAGCTCGCGGATGGTGGCCACGACCGCCTCGAACTCCTCCTCCAGCGTCTTGATGAGCAGCAGCAGCTCCCCGTCCTTGCAGATCTTCCCCTTCCAGCGGTAGATCGAGCGAATTCCGGGGAGGATGTTCACACACGCGGCCTGGCGCCGCGCCACGATCTCACGCGCGATGAGGTAGGCCTGCTCTTCGGTTCCGACGGTGGTGACGACGACGATCGCGCGCATGCCGGCCACGTTACTGCACTCCTTCGGAGCGAGTCAATTCAATTGCGCCAGACCCGCTCCCTGGCATTGTAGGTGAGCACGCGCACCCGGCCCGTGCGGTTGGCGACCCGCACCAGCGCGAGGCGCTTGACGCTGTCCGTGATGTACAGAGAGCCGGGGGTCGAAGTGCCGAGCGGTCCGAAGGAAGCCAGGTCCGACTGGTTGAAACGGATCGGATCGTCCAGCCGGTCCATCGGCCGCCCGGTGCTCGGGTCCCGGGGCGGCGGCCCCGGCGGAAAGCCGAAGCCGAAGCCGCGCCCGAGGTGCGCCAGAGGCCGCGGCGGCGACACCTGGGGGTCGGTGCCGGCATCGATGTCGCGGGTGAGCACGCCGTCGCCGTCGCCGTCGCGGTAGAGGGCGAAGGTGATCACTCCGTTGCGGCCGGTGCGGAACTTCACCGCCACGTTGGCGTCGTGCCGCAGCGCGTACGACCGGGCCACCCGCAGCACCCCCACCAGCTCCTGGGTGGCGAGGTGCAGCCGCAGGTCGCCCGAGATCCGCAGCAGCGGCGGGGCGCCGACGGTGAGGACGAATCCCATGACCGACAGGGTCACGATGAGCTCCAAGAGGTTGAATCCTTTCTGGTTCATGCGAGCCTCAGGGGCTCCGGGCCGGGCGGGACCCGCGGGCCCCGCCCGGCCCGGGCCGTCTCAGCGGGAGTCCTTGCCGGAGCCGGAGCGGCTCGAGCGCACCTTCTCCTTGAGCGTCGTCTCGCCGGCGATCGCGAGATAGGGCTTGAGGAGCTGGTAGGTCTTCTCGCCGATCCCCTGCACCAGCATCAGGTCCTCGGCCTTCTTGAACGGACCGTTCTGTTTGCGGTACTCGACGATGCGCTGGGCGACGCTCGGCCCTACCCGGGGCAGGAGGGCGAGCTGGATGACGTCCGCACTGTTGACGTTGACCTTCTTGCCTCCTCCGTCGGGCTTGCCCTCGGCGGCGAGCCCGGGCAGGGCGGCGACGAGGAGGGCCAGGAGGACAGCGGCGACGGCGCGATGGGCTTGCTTCATCATGATTACGTTCCTTTCGTTGGTATCGAGTCGTTGATATCGAGTCAGTCTTGTTGGTGCTCGGTTGCGATTTGCCGCGTTTCCCTTTCCGTGCTGTTTCAGTCCGCCGTATCTCTCGTCGCCACCTCCTCTCCGCGTTGACGGCGGGAGGAGATATCAAGGGCCCTGCCAGGGCACCTGGCACGGCTAAACTATTGATAAATAAGAATCGGGCGCGGTCACGCCGGCGGGCGGCGTGTCAAAGGATTTGGCGGGGAAAGGAGGTGGGCGAGGCGCGGAGCGGCCCGCCGCCTGGGCGGGCGCGGCCTCGAGCGCCGTGTCAAAGGATTTGGCGCCCTGCGCAATCTTTTGCGGGGCGGGGCCCTTTCAAGTACAGTACCCGCGCCATGGTGGAAGAGAGATCGATTTGGCGCGAATACCTGGAAGCGTTGATCATCGCCGCGATCTTCCTGCTGTTCACCAACACGTTCGTCATCCAGACCTTCTACATCCCGAGCGGCTCCATGGAGGACACCCTCCTGATCGGAGACCACCTCTTCGTCAACCGGTTCATCTATGGCCCCCGGGCCACCGGGGCGGAAGAGAGCCTGCTGCCGTTCCGCTCCGTGGAGCGCGGCGACATCGTGGTCTTCCGCTCGCCGGAGAACCCGACGCTCGACCTGGTCAAGCGCTGCATGGCCGTGGGCGGCGACAGGGTCGAGGTGATCGACGCGCAGCTCCACATCAACGGCAAGCCGGTGAACGACGCCAGCTATGCCGTGCACAAGAACCCCGACCCCGGGCTCGGCGCCTTCGCCGACCCGCGCATGCGGCTGCGGGACAACTACGGCCCCTACGACGTGCCGGCGGGCCACTACTTCTGCATGGGAGACAACCGCGACAACTCCTATGACTCGCGGTTCTGGGGGCCGTTGCCCGCCCACCTGGTGAAGGGGCGCGCCCTCTTCATCTACTGGTCCTACGGAGGCAAGACCTCGACCGGACAGTGGGAGGGCCTGGGGGCGAAGCTCCGGGACCTGGGCGAGACGGCGGTCGGCTTCTTCTCCAAGTCGCGATGGGAAAGAACCTTCCGCCTGATCCGCTAAGCCGTCTCCATGCACGCCGAGAAATCGCTTCTCCGGGAGTACCTGGAGGCCCTGCTGATCGCGGTCATCTTCGCGACCTTCGCCCGCACGTGGCTGGTGCAGGCGTTCAAGATCCCGTCGGGCTCGATGGAGCAGAACCTGCTGATCGGCGACCACATCCTGGTCAACAAGTTCATCTACGGCCCCCGGGCGTCCACCCTCGAGGAGAAGCTGCTGCCCATCCGCAAGGTGCGCCGCGGCGACGTCGTGGTGTTCAAGTACCCCGGCGACCCCACCCGCGACTTCATCAAGCGCTGCATGGGGCTGCCGGGCGACACCCTGAAGATGATCGGCAGGGACCTCTACATCAACGACCGGCTGGCCCACGACTCCTCGTTCACCTACTACGCCGAGGATGACGATGCCGGCGGCGGTTTCCTGTTCTCCCCCCGGCGGCGCGAGAACTTCGGCCCCAAGACGGTCCCCCTGGAGAGCTACTTCTGCATGGGCGACAACCGCGACAACTCCAACGACTCGCGCTCCTGGGGCGTGGTGCCCGAGAGCTACCTCAAGGGACGGGCCTTCCTGGTGTACTGGTCGTTCGAGAGCGACGGCGAGCCCATCGAGTGGTCGGGGTACGGCGAGAAGTTCCGGCAGATCGGCCGCGTGGCCCTCAACTTCTTCCCACGCACCCGATGGGATAGAACCTTTCGCATCGTGCGATAATCTTGAGCTCCAACGAATTTTGCACGGAGGGAGCCATGCCACGTAGATCCGAACGGGGCGAGGGGAATCTCGGCTGTATCCTTTGGTTGCTCGCGCTTGGCCTCGCGATCCTGATTGCCGTGAAAGCGGTGCCGGTGAAGCTGCAGAGCACGGAGCTGTACGACTACATGGATGAGCTCGCCAAGTTCTCGGCGGCGCAACTGCCGCCGGAAGAGCTCAAGAAGCGGCTCCTGACCCGTGCCGGCCAGTTGCGGGTGCCGCTGCAGAAGGAGAACATCATCATTGAGAGGAATGGGGACCGCATCTACATGGAGATCGACTACACGGTCCCCGTAGAGTTCCCCGGCTACACCTATCAGTGGCACTTCCGACAGAAGCTGGATCGTCCGATCTTCATCGTCTGACGCGGGGCTGGCTCGCGGTCCTCGGGGGCGGGTTCGCTCCCGGGGCCCTCACGGGCATCCATCTCGCCGGGCTGATCTTCTTCCTCAACCCGGGCCTCCCCTTCGCCGCCGGCCCGGTGCTGCGCGGCGTCGTGATCTACGGCACGATGATCGGCCTGGCGAGCCTGGCGCTCCACCTGCCGTTCACCTGGGGGCGGCCGCGGCGCGCCCGGCGGGTCCTCCCCTGGGCCCTGACGCTCGCCCTGGCCGCCTCGGCCCTGCTCGACTGGACGCACGCCTCGTACTTCGCCTACTTCCTGCCTCCCGGCATCAACGACCGCCTGATTAAGACGGCCCTTTGGCTCTCCCTGGGCGCGCTGATCTCGTTCTACACGGCCCTGCTGCACTCGCTCAGCCGGCGGCCCTACGGCATCCGCAGCCGCATGGCCTTCACCGCCATCGCCGTGCTCTCGGTCTACGCCATGGTGGAGCGGCGGGAAGCGTTCCGGACCCGGCCCGCCCCATCGCCCCGCCCGGCGGCCGTCGAGGCGGGCCGGCGCCCGAAGCTGTGGGTGATCGGCATCGACTCGGCGACGCTCGACGCCATCCTCCCCCTGGCCGGGCAGGGCCGGCTGCCGTTCCTCTCGAAGCTCCTGCAGGAGGGCGCCTACGGGCGCCTCGAATCCCTGTCGCCGACGCGGCGCGACGCCGTATGGACGACGCTCGCGACCGGCAAGTACCCGTTCAAGCACGGCATCCTCGGCCGGCGCCCCTATCCGGCCGACTTTCTGGCCCGGGGAGCCGAGATGCGTCTGCTCCCCACCGGCATTTCCTTCCGCCACTGGGGCATGCTGGGACGCGAGGCCCTGCCGCCCGCCCAAGGCCGGGAGGCGCTGACCCTCTGGGAGGTTCTGCCGCGGCTCGGCGTCCCCGCCGGCGTGGTGGGATGGCCGGAAGCCGCTCCGGGCTCGGGGGAGGACACCTTCGCTCTCGCCGACCGCTTCTTCGGCCAGGGGGCCGGCCGGGAAGACGCCTGGCCGCCGGACCTCGTCCCGCGGGCGCGGCTGGTCCGGCCCGATCCGCGGGAGCTGGAGCCGGCGTTGCGTGGCCGCTTCGGCCAGCGCGTCCCGGAGTGGCTCCTGGACGCGCTCACCGCCGACCTCTGGCGCCAGTCCCTGACCCTCTCCCTGGCCGGCCAGAACCCCCAGGCCGAGGCCGTATTCCTCCTGCTCCCCGGTCTGCGCGAGGTCTCCCGCCGCACGTTCGGCGGCTTCAGCGCCGTGCAGTTCGAGGGTGAGCACGGCGGCGCCGCCGCCCGCGTGGCCGCGGAGCGGCTGGCCTCCTACTACATGGAAATCGACGCGCTGCTCGCGGAGATCTGGGCGCGCGGGGAAGGCCCCCGCCTGCTGGCCGTGGTCTCGGCCTACGGCGTGGACCCCCAGGGGGGATGGCGGAGGATCTGGGGGCAGATGGCGCCGGGAACGGCCCTCGGGGGAGAGTTCCTGGAGGCGCCGGACGGCGCCCTGATCCTTTACGGCGAAGGGGTGCGCCCCGGCGCGCTCCTGACCGGCGCGCGCCTGGTCGACCTCGCCCCCACGCTGCTCTACGGGCTGGGATTCCCGGTGGCCCGGGACCTCGACGGCCAGATCCTCACCGACGCCTTCGACAAGGGCTTCCTGGCCAGCAACCCGGTGACCTTCTTTCCCTCCTATGAAGGGCTGGCGCGAGCGGGGCGGCCGGGCGGTTGAAGGGCGGCAGCAAAAAAGACTGCAGGGACGACAAGGACTGCAAGGACTGCAAGGACGACAAGAAGAACAAGCCTTGCTGTCCTTGAAGTCTTTGCGGTCCTTGCAGTCCTTTGTTCCCTACGCCTTCTGGGCTACCAGCTTGGGGCCCGCCGCATGACGCGCGCCGTCGCGGCTCATGGCGCAGCGCCCCTCGAAGGTGGCGCCATCCTCGATGATCAGCGACGGCGTGTCAATTTCGGCAAAAATTTTTCCGTTCGGGGCAATCTGCACCCTGCGTGAGGCTCGGATCGTGCCCCGGACCGTGCCGGAAACGAAAACCTGTCCGACCAGGAGCTCGCCCTCGACCTCTCCCGATTCGCCCACGATCAGGTCGCCTTCCGACCGCACCGTGCCGGTGAGCTTGCCGTCGACCCGAAACGACGCCTCGAAACGCAGCTCGCCCTCCAGATGGCTGCCGCTGTCCAGGAAGCCGTTCAAGTCGCTCTGCTTGCCGTCCGACTTGAAGATCATCGATTGTCTCCCCGCTCGTTCAAGACGTCGTAAAGCCGCATCAGCTCCTCTTCCGAGTGGAAGTGGATCCGGAGCTGCCCCCCTTTGCCCTGCCTCCGGATCTCGACCCGGGTCTGCAGGCGGCGGGTGAGCTTCTCCTCCGCGGCAACGGTATGGACCTCGACGGGACGGTCCGGCTTCTTCGGTTTCGGCTGCGGCGCGGCCGTGAGCCGCTCGAGGTCGCGGGCGGAGAGCCCCTCGCGCACGGCGCGGTCGGCGAGGAGGATCTGCTTCTCGTGATCGTTCAACGCCAGCAGCGGCCGCGCCTGCCCGGCGGTGAGCTTGCCCTCGCGCAGCAGGTCCAGCACCTCCTCCGGCAGGCGCAGGAGGCGCAGCGAATTGGTGACCGTCGTGCGCGCCTTGCCCACCCGGGCGGCCACGGCTTCCTGGGAGAGGCCGAACTTCTCCTGCAGAGCGGCGTAGGCGTCGGCCTCTTCGACGGCGTTCAGGTCGCTGCGCTGGAGGTTCTCGACCAGGGCCAGCTCCAGCAGCTCGCGGTCGTCCGCCACCTGGCGCACCACGACTGGCACGGACTCGAGCCCGGCCCGCCGCGCCGCCCGCCAGCGCCGCTCACCCGCAATGATGGTGTAGCCATCCCCTTCCGGGGCCACCACCAGGGGCTGGATGACCCCCTGGGCGCGAATGGACTCCGCCAACTCCTCGATCGCCGGCTCGTCGAACCAGGTGCGGGGCTGGAAGCGGTTCGGCCGCAGGCTGTCGATGGGGAGAGTGCGGACGGATTCGTCGGCCGGCTTCTCCTCAACTTTTTCGACTTTCTGGACGTTCTCAATCAACGCGTCGAGGCCGCGGCCCAGGCCGCGCTTCCTGGCGTTCAAGCCGCCCTCCGCAGGAACTCCCGCGCCAGCGCCAGGTAGGCCTCGGCGCCGCGCGATTTGATGTCGTACTGGAAGATCGGCAGCCCGTGGCTGGGCGCCTCGGCCAGCCGGATGTTGCGCGGCACGACCGTCTCGTAGACCTTGTCGGCGAAGTGGGCGCGGATCTCCTCGGCCACGTCTTTGGACAGGTTGGTGCGGTCGTCGTACATGGTGAGCAGGATGCCGGCGATGGCGAGCCCGGGATTGAGGCTGCCCTGGATGCGGCGCACGGTCGCCAGCAGCTCGCTGATCCCTTCGAGGGCGAAGTACTCGCATTGGAGGGGGACGAGGATGCCGTCGGCCGCCGTCAACGCGCTCACCGTGAGGTGCCCGAGCGACGGCGGACAGTCGAGCAGGATGGTGTCGTAGCGGCCGTCGACCTGGGCGAGGACGTCCTTCAGCTTCTGCTCCCACCCCGTTTGCCCGACGAACTCCACCTCGACGCCCACGAGATCCCGCTGGGACGGCACGAGGTCGAGGTTGGGGAAGCCCGAAGGCCGGATCGCCTCCTCGAGCGGCACCTCGCCGGAGAGGGCGTGGTACAGGTGCGGGGAGGAGGCCTGGCCGCCGAGGCCGCGGGTGGCGTTGCCCTGCGGATCGCAGTCGACCAGCAGGACGCGGCGCTCCAGGGCGCCGAGGCCGGCCCCCAGGTTGATGGCGGTGGTGGTCTTGCCCACGCCGCCCTTCTGATTCGCGATAGCGAGGATCATTCTTGGTCCTGAATCTCCAGATGGGCCTCAGACGCCGGGTACCGCGCGGCGCAGCGCCAGGATGCGCCGCCGCTCGCTCCCCGCCAGCTTGACGCTGCCGCAGGGGACGAGGTCCGGCGGCAGATCGGGATCGGTTTCGCCCGCCCAGAGGAGGATGCGCCCCTCCGCGCCGAGGCGGTTCGCGAGCGCTCCCCAGGTCTCGGAATCGAGGCGGAGAGCTCGCGAGGTGACCACGTCGATGCTCTCCGGCAGACCGGCGGGCAACGGAAGCTCGACTCTAACATTGAGGCACCGGCAGGGCAAAGACGCCCGGCGGGCAACTGCGAGGAGGAACGCCCACTTGCGCTCGCGCGCCTCGGCGAGGGTCATTTCGAGCCCGGGCCGAGCGGCGGCCAGCACCAGCCCCGGGAACCCCGCGCCGGACCCCAGATCCAGTCCCGTCCGGGCCTTCGCGGACAGAAGCGGCAGCGCCGCCAGCGACTCGCCGAAGTGGCGCTCCAGGATCTCTCCCGCCGTCCCCGGGCCGATCAGGTTCGTCCGCCGGTTCCACCGCGCGAGCTCCTCATAGTGCACGAAGAGGGCGTCGACGGCGCGCTCTCCCAGAGGCTCGGGAGACAGCCGCTCGATCGCCGCCGCGAATTCGGCGCGGGGGATGGAGGGGATGTCGAAGGCCATGCCCCGGATCTTAGCAACGGGAAGAACGTTTCACGTGAAACGCTTGGGGCGAGAGGCCGAGCGTCATGTTTCACGTGAAACACGCCCGGAAACAGAAAGGGCGGCCAACCGGCCGCCCTCGTCCTGCCCTTGTCTGGTGAAGCAGCCTACGCGGGCCGGATCGTCACGCGCTTGAAGTACCCGTCCCCTTCGCTCTCGGTCACGACCCCGGGATCGTCCGCCAGGGTGACGTGGATGATCCGCCGGTCGCCCGGGTTCATCGGCTCGAGCACGCTCGGCCGGCCGCGGCGGCGGACTTCCTCGGCGATGCGCTGTGCCAGGCTGCGCAGCCGCTCCTCGCGGATCTCCTGGAAGTTGTCGCAGTCCACCCGCACGGGCATGGCCTCGCCGGAGAGGCTGCGGATCATCCGCGGCAGCAGGTGCTCGATGGCGTTCACCAGCTCGCCGTCGTCCGCGAAGCACCAGTCGACGTCGTCCCCCACGAGGTCCAGCTCCAGCCGCTCCTCGCCCTGGAAGACGTGCGGCACGAGGTCGAGGCCGGCGATGCGCACCAGCAGCTCCGCCGCCTTCACCGCCGCCTCGGCGACCGGGCCGGTGGCCGCCGGAAAGCGGTCCGAGACCCGCCGCGGCGTCTCCGGCAGGGTCACCAGGCCGCCGTCGGCATCTAAGGAAGGGGGCGGGGGAGCCTCGGCGTCGCGCGCCGGACGGGTGATCCGCGCCTCCTCGCGCCGCCGCCGGGGCCGCTCCCGGCTCTCTCGGCGCGGGCCTTCGGCGCCCCGGCCTCCCCGATCGCTTCGCGGACCTCGGTCGCTCCGGTTGCCCCTGGTGTCCGGGTCTCCCCGCTCCGGACGCCGCTCCAGCGGCTGCCGGGGCGTCGCCGGGGGGGCGCCGGGGGGAGAAGCCGGGCGCTCCGCGACGGGCGCGGCTGGCTGCGCGGTCGTCTCCCGCCGGTACGACGACGGCGGCGGCGGCGGCAGGACCCGCCCTCCCGGCGTCACCGGCAGAGGCACGGGCGAATCCCGGCGCGGGTTGTCCGGGTCCACCTCGATCACCACCTTGCGGCGGCCCTTCAGATTACCCGTCCGCTTCTCGAGGCTCTGATAAGCCACGTAGCTGGGATCGAGGTTGAAGTAGTTGGCGGCCTGGATGACCGCCTGGTGCAGGGTGTCCCCGGAGAAGAAGCGTCTCTTGGGGTCGTTCATCGCAGTCGTCTCGTTCGGGAATTCCGGGTCCGCGGCCATCACGCCTCCTTCTCCTTCATACGGTTGTAAACCTGGAGTTGCAGGATGGTCAAGACGTTGTTGGTGAGCCAGTAGAGCACCAGGCCGCTCGGGAAGCCCAGGAAGAGGAACGTCATGAAGATCGGCATCAACTGGAACATCCGCCGCTGCATCGGATCGCCCGCCTGGGGGCCCATCCGGACCTGCAGGAACTGCGTCAGGCCCATCACGATCGGCAGCACGTAATAGGGGTCGGCGACGGCGAGGTCCTTGATCCACAGGAGCCACGGCGCCCCCCGCAAGTCGACGGCGGTCGAGAGCAGGCTGTAGAAGGCGAACAGGATGGGCATCTGCAGCAGCAGCGGGAAGCAGCCGCCGGCGGGATTCACCCCCGCCGTCTTGTAGACGCCCATCACCTCCTCGTTCATCTTGCGCTGCATCTCGAGGTTCGGCTTGCCCTGCTTGTCGCGGAGCTTCGTCCGGTAGCGGTCGCGGATCGCCTGCACCTTCGGGTTCAGCTCCTGCATCTTGCGCATCGACATCGTGCTGCGGTGGGTGACCGGCAGGAGCACCAGCTTGATGAGGATCGTCATCAGGATGATGGCCCAGCCGTAGTTGGGCACGATGTGGTCGTGGATCCAGTGCAGTCCGGCGAGGAGGGGCCGCGCCAGGAAGCCGAAGTAGCCCAGCTCCACGGTGCCCTCGAGCCCGTAGCCGAGCGACTTCAGATGCTCGAAATCCTTGCTGCCCCAGTAAGACACCAGGGACAGGCGGTCCCCCTCCGGCCGCAGCACCAGGAAGTGCTCCCGGGGGAGATCCTTCTGCTCCTTGGTCAACTGGTCCTTGGGCGGCACCGGGATGAACGTCACGCCACCGGCCCCGGGCTGCGCGATCATCGGTGTGAGCAGGGCGCCGCCGAGGCCCGCGCCCGCCTCGGGAATCTGCGCGGAGAGGAAGTAGGTGTCCTCGAGGCCGAGCCAGCGCAGCCCCCCGCCCGGCAGATCGACGGGTTCCAGGGCTCCCTGGGAGTCGAGGATCTCCACCTTGTCCCCCGACTTGTAGACCGCCCGCCGCCGCTCGAAGCGGCTCTTCATCTCCCCCGGGGTCGGATTGCGGATGCCGGGCCCCAGGAGCACTCCCCAGTCCTTGCGGCCGGGCAGGTGGATCTCCACGGCCAGCATCCCCTTCTCGTTGAAGTGGAAGCGCTTCTCGGCGGCGCCGAGAGGGCCGCTGTAGCGGAACAGGACGGAGCGGCCGTCGGCGCCCTTCTCGGCCAGGAACAGCGCGCCGTCGAGAGGGTGCGGCGCGACGCCGGGGCCGGTCGTCAGCGCGTAGGGGTAAAGCCCGCCCGCCCGCTTCCGCACCAGGTCCAGGGTGCCGCTCTTCGGGTCCGCCCTCTCGGCGACCTCCATCGAGAGGAGCTGCGCTCCCCGGTTGGTGAACACGGCGCGGGTGCGGCCGTTCTGGAGCACGACCCGCTCCTCGGCGGCGGCGGCGGCAGGCGGTACGGCAACGGCGGCAGCCGGGCCGGCGAGAGACGCAGGGGCGCCAGGAGCGCCGGGAGCCGCCGGCGCCGGGGTTTCCGGGGCTGCGGCCTGGGAAGCGGGCGCCGGGCTCTCCTCGACCGCGGGTGCCTTCTCCGGCACGGACGGTGGGAAAAGCGTGTACCAGGCGAGGATGACGACCAGGGAAAGCAGGAAAGCTACGAGCAACCGGCGAGTATCCAAGAGGGCTGAGTCCTTTTCTCTTCTTCGTCGTGCGTTCTACGGGGAGGAGACGGCGGCCGCGTATTACGGCAGGTCGATCCCGCCCGGATGGAAGGGTTGGCAGCGCAGGAGGCGGCCGGTCGCGAGCAGGCTGCCGCGCCACAGGCCGTGCTTGAGGAGCGCGAGCCGGGCATACTCCGAGCAGGTCGGGGAGAAGCGGCAGGCGCGCGGCAGCAGGGGAGAGATGCGCCGCTTGTAGGCTTCGAGCAGAAAGACCAGGAGGCGCGTCATGCCGGGCGCTCCGAACGCTCGCGCCGCTCCCGCAGGCTCGAGAAGAGCCGCAGAAGCTCAGCCTTCAAGGCTGGAAAGTCGCTCTTGCCGGCCTCGGGCTTCAAATGGATCACCAGGTCGAGGGCGGGCAGTTGGCTGCGGTCCTGCCATCGCCGGTAGATCTCCCGGATCCTGCGCTTGAGCCGCTGGCGGGTCACCGCCTTGCCGACCTTGCGGCTGGCGGTGATGCCGATGCGCGGATGAGCGAGCTGGTTCGGAGAGAAGTAGACGATGGCCAGCGGTCCATGCCGCCGGCGTCCCGTCCGGTAGCACCTGAGGTAGTCCGTCCGCCGCCGCACCTTCTCCTCGGAGAGCAGGCGCTCGCCCGCCGCGCCGGGAGAGGAGTCCGGCATCAGACGCTCAGGCGCTTGCGTCCCTTTTGGCGCCGCCGGGCGATCACCGCGCGGCCGTTCTTGGTGCGCATCCGCACCAGGAAGCCGTGCGTCCGCTTGCGCCGGCGGTTGTTGGGCTGAAAAGTCCGTTTCACGTGTGGCCGCCTTCTTCGAAGTCGAAGTCATGAGTCGCGGGACCGCCGGCCCCCATGGAACCGCCCGCTGCGTCGAACGAAACCCGTAAAGTAGTTCACCGCTAGGGGCGGCGTCAAGAAACGCCGCGTTCTCCAGCGAAAGCGAATGGCGGAGAGGGTGGGATTCGAACCCACGGACCGGTTGCCCGGTCAACGGTTTTCGAGACCGCCCCATTCGACCGCTCTGGCACCTCTCCAGTTATCTTGTCGTGAGATCGGTGGCGGAGAGAGTGGGATTCGAACCCACGGTAGAGTTTCCCCTACACACGCTTTCCAAGCGTGCTCCTTAAGCCACTCGGACATCTCTCCCGATCTTTCCAAAGAACCGTTCCAAAGAGCTCGCCGGCTATTCCCAAGAGCTCACCGCTCAAGGCTTCCGCCGCAGCGACGCGAAAAAACCGCGCAGCAGCGCGGCGCTCTCGCCTGCCAACACCCCCGCCGTCACCTCCAGCCGGTGGTTCAGCCGCGGGTCCTGGACCAGATTCCCCAGGGTGCCGCAGTAGCCGGCCTTCGGATCGGGCGCCCCGTAGACCAGCCGCCCGACGCGGCTGTTGACGAGGGCTCCGGCGCACATCGCGCAGGGTTCCAGGGTCACGTACATCGTGCAACCCGCGAGCCGCCACCCGTCGTCCGTCCCGGCCGCCGCCTCCCGGATCGCCAGGAGCTCGGCGTGCGCCAGAGGGTCGCCGTCGATCTCGCGGCGGTTGTGGCCTCTGCCCACCACCCCACCCTCCCGGACCACCACCGCCCCGACCGGCACCTCGCCGATCTCGCCGGCGCGCCTCGCCTCGGCCAGGGCTTCCATCATCCAGACCTCGTCTTCCGGTCTCTCCATGGCATGCCCCGCCGCGAGGAACGCGTATCTTAACCGAGAAGGGGAATCCCGCAAAGCTCCCGCGGAACGCTCCGCCCCGCGCGGAACGTTCCGCGGGATTGGAAAGGCGGGCCGCCGGGCGGCTCCGTCATGCCCTCCGGCGATGTATCATCGGCAGGGATGCCGGGAATACCGATCCGCCGGAGACCGTTATGGAGGGTCTGACGACGAAGCGCCCGCCGGCGCCCCGTTCTTTACTTCCCCGCCCCCAGGTCGTAGCATGGGGCCACGCAGTGGCCAACGAAGGGTTCGGGTCCTGTGCATCGGCCGTTACCGAACCTCGTCAGGCCCGGAAGGGAGCAGCGATAAGGTATCCGGTCGAGTGCCGCAGATTCACCGGAACCCTTCGTTGACCACTGTCTCACCACCACCCATGGCGTACCAGGTCCTCGCGCGCAAATGGCGCCCTCAGAACTTCTCCAGCCTCGTCGGCCAAGGGCCGATCGTCACCGCTTTACGCAACGCCCTCCAGGAGGGGCGCATCGCCCAGGCCTACCTGTTCTCGGGCATCCGCGGCGTCGGCAAGACGACGGCGGCGCGCGTGCTGGCCAAGGCGCTCAACTGTGAGCGCGGCCCGGCGGCCGATCCCTGCAACGAGTGCCAGTCCTGCGTCGACATCACCCGCGGCTCGAACCTCGACGTCATCGAGGTCGACGCCGCCACCTACTCGAAGGTCGAGCAGGTCCGCGAGCTCACCGAGAGCCTGAAGTACGGCCCGGCCCGCGACCGCTACAAGGTCGTGGTTCTCGACGAGATCCACCGCCTGTCCCGCCAGGCCTTCGACGCCCTGCTGAAGATCGTCGAGGAGCCGCCGCCGCACCTGGTCTTCATCTTCGCCACCACCGAGATCGACGCCGTGCCGGCGACGATCCTCTCCCGCTGCCAGGAGTTCCACTTCCGGCGCGTGCCGTCGCTGGAGCTCGCCGAGCACCTGCGGGCGATCTGCGCGGCGGAGTCGATCCGGACGAGCGACACGGCCCTGCGGCTGATCGCCCGCGCCGGCGAGGGGAGCGTGCGCGACTCGGTGGCGCTGCTCGACCAGCTCGCCACCTTCGGCTCGGGCGCCATCTCCGACGAGGACGCCGTCCGGCTCCTGGGCGGGCTCGACACCGCCCTGTTCCAGCGGCTGCTCGAGGGGATTCTGGCGGGCGATCCGCCGGCCGTGCGCGCCGCCGTGCAACGGGTGGAGGACGAGGGCTGGGACCCGCGCCACGTCTACGGCCAGTTCCTCGCCTTCTGCCGCGACGCGCTGCACCTCGCCATGGGCGGCACGCCCGAGCAGGTGGACCTCCCGGGCGAGGAGGCGCAGGTGCTGGCCGCCATGGCGAAGGCGAGCGGCTACGAGAACCTGCTCCGCCTCCTCAGCCTGCTGCTGACCAGCGAGCCCATCGTGAGGCGCAGCGACTCGGGAGCCCTGGCGGTCGAGATCGCCTGGCTGCGCGGGGCCGAGCTGCCGAAGCTCACCCGCGTCGAGGAGATCCTGGCCGGCGGCGGCGCGATGTCTGCGGCCCCGGCGTCGAGGCCGCCGGCCGCGGCGCCGCCGCAGCGGAGCCGCGCTCCCGAGCCGGCGCCGGCCCCGCCGCCCCCCCGGCCCGCGCCGCCAGCGGTATCTGCGGCGGTACCGGCGGCGGCGCCGAGCCGGCCCAGCGATCCGATCGCGGCCTTCCGGGAGGAAGCCGGCAAGCGCAAGCAGAACGTCGGCGGGCTTCTGGGAGCGGCCGAAGACCTCCGCTTCGAGGACGGCCGGATAGCGGTCCTCTGCCCGCACGGCGACAATTATCTGAAGTCGCGGCTGGAAGCCAACCGCCCGACCCTGGAGGAAGCCGCGGCCGCGGTGTGGGGTCCGGGGACCCATCTTGATATCCTGGAGAGCCGCACCGCGCCCAAGGCCGCCACCACCACGGAGGCCAAGCCGGCGCAGGTCCAGGAAGTCGAGCAGATCCCGGCCGTCCAGGCCGTCCTCGAGATCTTCAAAGGCCGGATCGAAACGGTCGAAGAGCAGCACGGAAGCTACACGGAGGATTGACAGATATGAGCAGCATGCGGCAACTGATGAAGCAGGCCCAGGAGATGCAGGAGCGCCTCCAGCGCGAGCTCAACGAGCTGGTGGTCGAGTCGAGCGTCGGCGGCGGGATGGTCACCGTCCGGATGAGCGGCCACAAGCAGCTCGTCGGCTGCAAGATCGACCCCGAAGCCATGGACCCCAACGACCCGTCGATGCTGGAAGACCTGATCGTCGCCGCGGTCAACGAAGCCGGCCGCAAGATCGAGGAGACCATGCAGGGGAAGATGGGCTCGATGGCGGCGAGCATGCCGGGCCTGTTCTAGCCCCTGGCTGGAGTCGACGACCGATCGATGTCTGATCCTTTGGCCCGGCTCATCGGCGAGCTGTCACGGCTCCCGGGCATCGGTCCCAAGACCGCGACCCGTCTCGCCCATTTTCTCCTCAAGGTGCCCGCCGCCGAAGCCGAGGCGCTGGCGCAGGCCATCGTCGAGGTGAAGGAGAAGCTCTTCCACTGCTCGGTCTGCAACGCCATCACGGCCGTGGACCCCTGCCGTTACTGCACCGACCCGCGGCGCGACCGCGTCCGCATCTGCGTCGTCGAGGAGCCGTTCAACCTCGAGCCCGTGGAGCGCACGGGCGAGTACCACGGCCTCTACCACGTCCTGATGGGCGCCCTCTCTCCCCACCGGGGGATCGGCCCCGACCGCCTGGCGATCCCCGGCCTCCTCGAGCGTCTCGAGGGGGTCGAGGAAGTCATCCTGGCCACCAATCCGAACGTCGAGGGGGAGGCGACGGCGCTCTATTTGGCCCGTCTCCTCAAGGCCCGGGGCGTGCGGGTCACCCGCCTGGCCTTCGGCATGCCCGTCGGCGGCGACATCGAGTACACCGACGAGGTGACGCTGGGCCGCTCGCTCGCCGGCCGGCGGGAGATGTGACCTTCGGCGACCTCCTCCCGGAGATCGTCGTCCCGCCTCCCGGGCCGCGCTCCCGGGAGCTGTCGGAGGCCCTGGGGGATCTGGAGGCGCCCGGCGTCAACACCCTGTTTGGCGGTGAGCCCGCGATCCTCTGGCAGGAGGCGAGGGGCGCCAACGTCCGGGACGTCGACGGCAACATCTATATCGACCTCACCTCCGGCTTCGGCGTCGCGGCCGTCGGGCACCGCCATCCGCGGGTGGTCGAAGCGGTGCGCGAGCAGGCCGGCCGCCTGCTGCACGCGCTCGGCGACGTCCACGCCCACCCGTTGCGGGTCGAGCTGGCCCGGCGGCTGGTCGAGATCGCGCCGGTGGACGATCCCCAGGTCTTCTTCGCCATCTCCGGCGCCGAGGCGGTCGAGATCGCCCTCAAGACGGCCCTCGGCGCCACCGGACGGCCGGGGATCCTCGCCTTCGAGCCTTCCTACCACGGCATGACCCTCGGCGCCCTCGCCGTGACCTCGCGCGACGAGTTCCGCGCCCCTTTCGCGGCCCACCTCCACGGGCACGTCCACCGCCTCCCCTTCGGAGCCGGACTGGAGAGGATCGAAGAGGTCCTCTCTCGAGGCGGCGTTGGGGCGGTGATCGTCGAGCCCATCGTGGGCCGCGAGGGCGTGCTGATCCCGCCGGCCGGCTGGCTCGCGGGTCTGTCCGACCTCTGCCGCCGCCACAGAGCCTTGTCGATCGCCGACGAGGTCTTCACCGGTTTCGGCCGCACGGGCCGCCTCTTCGCAGTCGAGCACGAGGGAGTCCGCCCGGACATCCTCTGCTGCGGCAAGGCTCTGGGCGGCGGCCTCCCCATCGCCGCCGTGATCGCCCGCCGCCAACTCTTCCGCTGCTGGGAGACCAAGGGCGAAGCGCGCCACACCGCCACCTTCCTCGCCAATCCCCTGGCCTGCGCCGCCGCCTTGGCCGTGCTGGACGTCCTCCAGGAAGAGGACCTCCCCGCGAGGGCCGCCCGCCTCGGCGAGGATCTCGGCGAGCGCCTCGCCACCTGGCCGGATCGGTTTCCCGCCATTGAAGAAGTCCGAGGCAGGGGCCTGCTCTGGGGGGTGCAGCTCCGCACCGGAGAGCAGGCGAAGAAATGGATGCTGGAGGCGTGGTCGCGAGGGGTGCTCCTCCTCGCTGGCGGGCCGGAAGGCCGGGTGGGGCAGATCGTACCGCCCTTGGCGGTAGGGGAGGAGCAGTTGGAGGGGGCGGTTGGGATCCTGGAAGGGGTGCTGTGCGGGTCCGGATCTTCCCGGATCTAGGAAATCAGTTGCCTCTTCCGGGATCTCGGCTATATTACGCTTACATTTCGCCAACCGGAGCGGATATGGCCAATAGCGACCGAAAATTCCGTGAGCTGATCCTCTTCGTCGCCCAAGAATCGGAGAACGACGAAAATTGTGGAGCGACGAAGCTCAACAAGATTCTCTTCTACGCTGATTTCGAGGCGTACCGGAAGTTGGGTCAACCCATCTCCGGACAGAAATACCAAAAGCTGGAAAGAGGCCCTGCCCCCAAGGGCGCCGTGCCCGTGATCTCCGAGATGGAGAAGGCAGGGCTCTGCAAATGGGAGGACCGGGAGTACTTCGGCCTTCCCCTGAAGAAGCTGATTCCCCGCCGTGACTCCGACCTGTCCGTCTTCGCGCCAGAAGAGCTCGACATCGCACGGGCGGTCATCAACGAGCTCTGGGATCTCAACGCTGCGGAGGTCAGCGATCTTTCCCATGATTTCGTTGGGTGGCAGGCGGCATCGCTTGGCGAGGAGATTCCCTACGAAACGGCCTTTGTGGGGAAACCACGCCCCTTGACGCCCGACGAGCTTGCCTGGGCTCACGAAGTGATCCAGGACTACCTTGACGAGAGAAAAACCGCGTAGGGTCGTTCAGCAACCCCGGTTCAGGGCCGAGCTGGATTCGATCCTCGCCAGTATTCCCCGAGCTGCGGAGGCTTGGAGTGGTTTCACTCACGCCGTCGCCCGTATCCCTGAAATGGGGATGGCGGTTCCCGGAAGGCCAGGGTTCCTTTCGCGCCCGTTCCATACGGATTCGGGATCGTTCCTGGTCCTCTACACCTTCGATGCTGAGAAGGTGGTCTGTGTGGCGCTACGGGCCGTTCCCTCGAGCGCCTACTGACCGTCTGGCGGAGGTGGAGGGCAACAAGGGGAGACTGTCTCGTACAATCCCCCCATGCCCCCCACCTCCCGCTTCAAGATCGCCTTCATCGGCAGCCACGGCGTGGGCAAGACCACCCTCTGCTATGGCTTGGCGGCGCGGCTCAAGCGGCGGGACGTGGCGGTCGAGGTGGTGCATGAGGTGGCGCGGCGGTGCCCCCTGCCGATCAACGAGGAGACTTCGGTCGCGGCGCAGTCGTGGATCCTGCACAGCCAGATCGCCGAGGAGCTGGTGGCCCAGGCCAGGTATCCGGTGGTGGTGTGCGACCGTAGCGTGCTCGACAACTATGTCTACCTGCTGCTCGCCGCGGGACGCCAGGAAGGCCCCGAGCGGCTCGTCGAGTTCTGGCTCCGGGGGTACGACCTGCTGATTCACGTCCCCATCGTCGACCAGCCGAGCCCGGACGGCGTCCGCTCGGCCGATCCGGGGTTCCAGTACGCCGTCGAGGAACGCCTGACCCGCGAGCTGGCCGAGCGCGACCTGGCGGCCCTCCATCTCGATCCCGCCGCGCGGCCCGGATGGCTCGACACCGTGGAGCGGACCGTCTGGGAGCGGCTGCGCCCGGCACAGCTCGCTCTCCCCTCCCTCTAAGAGATTGGTTCAGCCATGTCCTTCGAAAGCCTGCTCGTCATCCTCCTCCTGCTGCTCCTCGCCGCCGGGGCCCTCGGGCTCTGGACCACCCTGCGGCAGCCCTCGGGGAGCCCCGCCCTGCGGGCCCTGGGACAGGGGCACTTCGCCGCCGCCCTGGAGGCCGCCCGCACCGATCCGCGGGCAGGCCGCGACGAGCTCTACGCCGGCGCCGTGGCCGCCAAGCACCTCCTCGATCTCGACCGCGCCCGGTCCCTCCTCGACCGCATCCTCGCCCGCGACCCCGGCGACGGCGAGGCCTGGCTCGAGCGCGGCCTGGTGGCGGCCTACGCCGGCGACCTCGCGGCGGCGGAGACGGCCTTCGCGAAGGTGGAGCCGCTGCGATCGGACCTCCTGGAGTCGCTCACCCTCCACCGCGCCTGGCTGGCGCTGCGCCGCGGCGACTCCGCCGCCGCCCACCGCCTGTTCAATGAGGTCGAGGCGCCGCTCGAGAACAAGCTCCGCTCCGATCTCGGTGGCGGCGAGCCGCTGTTCGCCGAGTGGTTCCTGCAGGCCGCGACGCTCTGGCGGGCCTTCGGCGAGGAGGAGCGGGCAGGATGGGCGCGGCGGGAAGGACAGGCCTCCGCCCCCGAGAGCCTCCTCGCCGGCGCCGTGGACCCGGGCGCGGAAACACGACACCCGGGCGCGGAGACGCGACCTCCGCTACAATAGCCAAATCTTGGGGATCGAGAATCTTCTTCGCCGGTGGGACGTGTTCTCCCACTTCTCGGACGAGCAGCTCGCCCTGCTCGCGCAGTGCGCGACGCACAACCGATTCCCCGCCGGAGCCTACGTGGTCCGGGAGGGCGAGGAGACGTTCGACGCCTACCTGATCGAGAGCGGCGGCGTGCGCATCCAGCGCAAGACGCCCTACGGCCACTTCAGCCTGGCGGCCCTGGAGACCGGCACCCTGTTCGGCGAGACGTCCTTCGTCGACCGCGTCCCCCGCTCGGGCGACGCCGTGACCACTTCGGACACCGAGCTGATCGCCCTCAATTTCGAGTCGCTCTCCACCCTCATGGAGAGCGACCAGCGCTTCAAGCTGGCCCTCTACTGGGCGTTCTGGAAGAGCCTGTCGTCGAAGCTCCGGCAGACCAACGGCAACCTCACCCAGTTCTTCTCCGAGACCGGCAAGCCGCCGAGCTTCGAGCCGGCCTCCGACCGCGAGCCCGCCGCGGAGTTCCGCGTCGACCTCGCGTCGAAACGCAAGCTCTTCCAGGAGCAGAAGCTCTCCAGCCTGGAGATCAACTTCCTCTCCTCCCTGTCCAAGGAGCGGAAGTACGGCCCCCTGCAGGTGATCTTCCGCGAAGGGGAGATGGGCAACGAGATGTACGTCGTGCTCGAGGGGCGGGTGATGATCAGCAAGTTCATCCCCGGCGCCGGCGAGGAGGCCCTCGCCTTCCTGGAGCGCGGCGGCTACTTCGGCGAGATGGCGCTGATCGACAACGCGCCGCGCTCGGCCGACGCCAAGGCCCACGAGGGGGGCGCCGTGGTGCTGGTGATCTCCCGCGAGGTGCTGGAAGGGATCCTGGACATCAACAAGATCTCGTCGATCCGGCTGCTGACGATCCTCTGCAACCTGGTGGCGAGCCGGCTGCGCGAGCTGGACGACAAGATCATCGGCTGGTTCATCATCGCCGGCGGCTCCGGGATCTCCTGGCCGGTGCCTCCTCCCCAGTAATTGCCTCCCCAGCAGCCTTCAGCACCTTCCCCACCAGCGACGACAGCGGCAGCCCGGCGCGCCCGGACTCGTCGAACCAGCCGGCCGCCATACCTTGGCGCACCTCGCCGCCCCAGGCGAGCTCCGCCCGGTGCACGTCGACCTCGAGGTCCCGGTAGGTGATGCCGTGCCGCACGCCGGCGCACCGGCCGCCCAACGTCCAGCGCCCGCCGTAGCGGGAGGCCAGGGCCGCCTCGGGATCGGCCGCTTCCACGACGCCGTCCACCTCCAGCGTCACCCAGGGCAGCTCCCAGGTGCCGGCCAGGAGGCTGCTGTCTTCCGGCCGGCGGAACAGGAGCACCCCCCCGCCGGCCTCCACGACCGCCACCAGCAGCCGGTGCCGCTCGCCCTGCCGTTTCGCCTTCGGCACGGGGTAGCTCTCGGGATCTCCCTCCCGCGCGGCGCGGCAGCCGGAGCGGAGCGGGCAGAGGAGGCACTTCGGGCGCCGCGGCGAGCAGAGGGTGGCTCCCAGCTCCATGAGCGCCTGGTTGCTGTCGCCGGGCCGGTCGGGATCGAGGAGCTTGGCAGCCGAGGCCAGCAGCTTCCTGCGCGCGCCGCTCGAGCGCAGGTCCTCGCCGAGGGCCAGGCAGCGGGAGAGCACCCGCTCGACGTTGCCATCCATCACCGGCGCCGCCACCCCGAAGGCGATGCTCGCCACCGCCGCCGCCGTGTAGGCCCCGATGCCGGGCAGGGCGAGCAGCCCTTCGACGGTGGAGGGAAACTCTCCGGCGGCCGCGATCTGCCGGGCGGCCGCGTGGAGCTGGCGGGCTCGCCGGTAGTAGCCGAGCCCGGACCACGAGGCCAGCACCTCTTCGAGGCCGGCGAGCGCCAGATCCTCTACGGTGGGAAACTTTTCGACAAACCGGTTGTAAAAGGGGAGCACCGTCTCCACCCGGGTCTGCTGGAGCATGACTTCCGAGAGCCAGATCTTGTACGGATCGCTCGTCCGGCGCCAGGGCAGGTCCCGGCGGTGCTGGTCGAACCAGGAGAGTAGGCCATCGGGGCGCCGCATCGCGTCATTCTAACCGCGCGTCGCGGCCAAATTGGCAGAGTTAAATAGCGATGAGCTAAAGAAAAAGCCTCCGGCTCGTTGAAGCCGGAGGCTCCCCTCCTCCCTTTCGGGAGGAGGGTTAGGGGGGAGGCCCCATCTCTCCGGGTTGGCTATTGTGGCTGTACCCCTGTGTTTAGGGGAGTTTGGCGGGTTCAAAAGAGGGTGAGATCACTTACGATCTCGAAAACAGGTGGGACTTGGTTGGTAGGTCTGGAACCTCCCCCTCAGTATGTCCTGTCTCCTATCATTTGCAACAGCCGTGCCCGATTTCTGATTCCCGGCCTCGCCGGGCGATCTCGGGCTGATTTCAAGGAGCTCCCCTGGGGGAACCGGTGAGAGGGCAACGAGATCGAAGTCCCTTTTCCCTCACGTCCGGCTCTTTTTTCAAACGCGAACACCGGAACGGGCATTCCCGTCTTGGCCGTCCGGCCGGAAAAGAAAAGGCCCCCGCCGCTTTCGCGAGGGGGGCTCAGGGGGGAGGTTCCCTGCTTCTTGGTTGGCTGGTTGGCTGGATCTACCCCTGCTCAGGGGAAAAAGGCGGGATTTTTCAAGGACGAGATCGTCAAGATCTCAGATAGGATGGATATCGTTGGCTGGTTGGAACACTCCCCCTCGTTAACGACTAGTAAGTGCCTCTTCTTCACTGCAAACGCCATGCCTGGTTCGCCGTGAAGGCTCGAAAGCTACTGAAACGCTTGTTTGAACGGCATGAGGCCGCCTCCGCCGGAGGAGCTGACCGGCCCATACCCTTTCATTCGTACAAATGCGCACCTTGGATTTTGACATTTCTACATAGGGTCTTCCTCTGGTGACGGACGCCGGCTCCCTTGAACCCCGCACCATCGGCTGGAAGGAGTATCTCGACCTTCCGGAGCTGGGGATCTTCCGCCTTAAAGCCAAGGTGGACACCGGCGCCCGCACCTCGACGCTCCACGTGGACGCCATCGAGGTCCTGGAGGTCCTGGCGGACGGCACCGAGCTGGTGGAGCTCACCATCAGCCCCGACCGCCGGCGGCCCGGCGTGCAGGTCCGCACCCAGGCGCGGGTGCTGCGGCGGACCCGCGTGGTCGACTCGGGCGGCCATCCGGAGGTGCGGCCCGTCGTCGAGACCGAGATCGTGCTCGGGCCCGTGCGCAAACGGGTCCTGGTGACCCTGACGGACCGTTCCGGCATGCTCTTTCGTATGATCCTCGGTCGCAAGGCCCTGGAGGGGGACTTCCGCGTGGACGTCTCGGGCAAGTACCTGTTCCGCAAATGGCACCGCCGAAGGAGCGAACCCCGCGGATGAAGATCGCCATCCTGTCGCGCAAGGCGACGCTGTACTCGACCTCGCGCCTCATCGAGGCCTGCCGCCAGCGCGGCGCGGACGTGGCGGTGCTCGATCCGCTGCACTGCGTCGTCAAGGTGTCGAAGAAGAAGCCGGAGGTGTTCCACAACGGCGAGCGGGTGGCCGGGGTCGACGGCGTGGTGCCCAGGATCGGCGCCTCGATCACCTTCTACGGCCTCGCCGTCCTGCGCCAGTTCGAGATGATGGGGGTCTTCCCCGCCAACGAGAGCCAGGCCATTTCGCGCAGCCGCGACAAGCTGCGCAGCCTCCAGCTCCTGTCGCGCTACGACATCGGCATCCCGCCCACGGCCTTCGCCCGCCGCCGCGAGGACGTCCGCCCGGCGATCCGCAAGGTCGGGGGCGCCCCCGTCATCCTGAAGCTCCTCGAGGGGACGCAGGGGATGGGTGTCATTCTGGCCGAGTCGGTCAAATCGGCGGAGTCGGTGCTCGACGCCATGAATTCACTGGGGCAGAACATCCTCATCCAGGCCTTCATCGAGGAGGCGCAGGGGACGGACTACCGCGCCATCGTCGTCGGCGGCAAGGTGGTGGCGGCGATGTCGCGCCAGGCGGGCGAGGGGGAGTTCCGCAGCAATCTCCACCGCGGCGGCACCGCCCTGGGGGTGGACCTCGACCCGGCCTGGGCCGCGACGGCCGTGCACGCGGCCGAGGTGCTCGGCTTGAACATCGCGGGCGTGGACATGATCCCGTCCAGCGAGGGGCCCATGGTCCTCGAGGTCAACAGCTCCCCCGGCCTGGAAGGGATCGAGGGCGCCACCGGCGTCGACGTGGCGGGCGCCATGATCGACTTCGTCCTCGAGCACGCTCCCAAAGGCCACCCCCGCACACAGGGGCGGGGTTAGACTCCGGCCATGTCTCGCGAGCCCCTCGCCTTCGCCGGCACCCCGGTCGCCCTGGGCGAGACGGCGGAGCTGCGGCTCAAGGTCGCCGAGTTCTACACCGCCGAGCCGGTCACCGTGCCGGTGACGGTCGTCCGCGGCGCCCCCGGCCCCACGCTCTTCGTCACCGCCACGGTCCATGGCGACGAGCTCAACGGCGTCGGCATCCTGCGCGGCCTGCTCAACGACACCGACTTCAGCCCCTTGAAGGGGACGCTGATCGCCGTGCCGGTGGTCAACGTCCCCGGCTTCCTGAACCAGGACCGCCGCCTCCCGGACCGCCGCGACCTCAACCGCAGCTTCCCCGGCAGCCGCTGCGGCTCCCTGACCGCCCGCCTGGCCGACACCCTGTTCCGCGAGGTCATCCGCCAGAGCGACTTCGGCATCGACCTGCACACGGCGGGCGGCGAGCGCACGAACTACCCCCAGATCCGCGCCGACCTGGGCAACCCCGGGGTGGCCGAGCTGGCGGGCGCCTTCGGCTGCCCCCTGATGTTGGACGGCGCCGGACCCGAGGGGTCGCTGCGCCGCATGGCCGTGGCCGCGGGCGTGCCCACCATCGTCTACGAGGCGGGGAGCGCCCGCCGGCTGGAGCGGCCGTTCATCGAGGTGGGGATGGCCGGCGTGCTCAACGTGCTCCGCCATCTGAAGATGATGCCGGGCGAGCCCGTGTCGCCGCCCTTGAGCCTGCGGATCGACCGCACCCACTGGATCCGCGCCAACACCGGCGGCATCCTGGAGCTCAAGGTGGCCCTCGGGCAGCCGCTGCGCCGGGGGGAGTCGGTGTCGCTCAACACCAATCCCTTCGGGCGCGGGCGCAGCCAACTGAAAGCTCCCCACGCCGGCGTCGTGCTCGGGCTGACGCAGCTCCCCCTGGTCCATCCGGGGGACGCCATCTGCCACGTCGCCCGCCTCTCGCCCCGGGAGATCGAGGCCTGGGCCGAGCACTGGCGGCAGGAGCGGTAGGATCCGGCCATGAGAAAGCTGCTCTTGATCTTCCTGTTCCTCACCGCCACCGCGGTCCTCGCGACCGTCGGCGGCATCGTTCTGGGGGGCGGGAAAGGCGGCAGCGGCGCGGGCGACGGCGCCACGGTGCTCGTCTGGCGCCTCGAAGGCGCCGTGCTGGAGCAGGAGGCGCCACGGTTCCCCTGGAGCGGCGGCGCCTCGCCCGGCAGCATCGCCGAGCTCTATCCGGCCTTCCGCGCCGCCGTGCGGGACGCCGGCGTACGGGGTCTGGTGGTGTACATCCAGGGCGCCGACTTCGGAATGGCGAAGGCCCAGGAGCTGCGCCGGCAGATGATGGCCCTGCGGCGCGCCGGCAAGTGGGTCGAGTGCTACATGGAGACGGCCGGGGAGGGGTCCAACGGCACCCTGGAGTACTACCTCGCCACCGCCTGCGAGCACATCCATCTCGCGCCGGCCGGCGACTTCAATCTGCTCGGCCTCTACGCCGAGAGCCGCTTCCTCCGCGGCACCCTCGACAAGCTCAAGGTCCTGCCCGAGTTCAATCGGGTGGGCCGCTACAAGAGCGCCGTCGAGACCTACACCGAGAACCAGTACACCCCGGATTCCCGGGAGGCCATGGCCGCGGTGCTCGACGGCTACTTCTCCCAGATCGTCACCGCCATCGCCGAGGCGCGCCACAAGACCGGCGCCGAGGTCCGCGGCCTGATCGACGGGGCGCCCTTCGATGCCCGGGAGGCCCTCGAGCGCGGCCTGGTCGACCAGCTCTACTACCCTGACGAGCTCCGCGACCATATAAAGAAGAGGATGGGGAGCGAGCCGGGCTACCTCGACATCGAGGACTACCGGCCCGCGAGGGCCCTGGCCGTGAAGCACGTCGCCGTCGTCTTCGCCCTCGGCACCATCGTGCGCGGCTCCGGCGGCACGGCGCCCTGGACCGAAGAGACTTTCCTCGGCTCGGACGACATGGCCTCCCTGCTGCGCGACATGGCCGAGGACGGCTCCGTCGCCGCCGTCGTCCTGCGCATCGACAGCCCCGGCGGCTCGCCCCTCGCCTCGGACTTCATCCTGCGCGAGGTCGAGAAGCTGAAAGAGAAGAAGCCGGTCATCGTCTCGATGGGCGACACGGCCGCCTCGGGGGGCTACTACATCGCCGCCAAGGCCACCCGCATCGTCGCCGAGCCGGCGACCCTCACGGGCTCGATCGGCGTCTTCGGCGGCAAGTTCGTCACCCGCGGCTTCGAGGAGGAGATCCTGGGCATGGGCCACGACGGCCTCAAGCGGGGGGCCAACGCCGACATCTACTCCTCTCTCCAGCCCTACACCCCGGAGCAGGACGCCCGCGTGCAGCAGCTCATGGAGCGCACCTACTCGACCTTCGTCGGCCACGTCGCGGCCGGCCGCAAGATGAACCGGCAGGCCGTCGAAGGGATCGCCAGCGGCCGCGTCTGGACCGGCGCGGCCGCCAAGAAGATCGGTCTCGTGGACGAGCTCGGCGGCCTCGACCGGGCCATCGAGCTGGCCCGCAAGGAGGCCGGAATCGGCGCCGGCGAGACGGTCGCCGTCGACTTCCATCCGGCGCCGCCGTCGTGGCTCGACCTGTTCGTGGAAGAGCGTGAGCCACGCCTCCCAGCAGCTCTTGCGGACGTTGTCAAGACTCTTGAAATCAACCCCCCTCGCCTGCTTCAATTACCCCCGGAAGCGGCGCGGCTGGCGCGGCCGTTTTGACTCGAAAAAGGACCATAAACTCTTGACTACATTGAGCTTACACATCTACGGGCCGGATCTCCGCAGCGGAGGACTTGCGGTGCCGTTCGGCTGTGTTATCATGGTCCCTGTCGTCGTCACCTAAGCCTCTTTCGGGCGCATTCCTCCCAGATCAGGGATTTCCACAACCTGTGGAAATCTTGTGGAAATCGACTATCGATTCAGAGGTCTCATGTCTCAATCCCTGTGGTCTCTCCTTCAAAGGCAATTGCAGCGGCAACTCGACCCCGATGAGTTCGCCACCTGGTTCCGTCCCCTGAAGGTTGGCAACGAGGACGGCGACCGGCTCGTGCTGGTGGCTCCGAACTCCCGTTTCCTCCACACGCTCGAAGAGAGCTACCGGCCGACGGTCGACCGCGCCGTGGCGGGTCTGGGCGGGCACGGCTTCGAGGTCCTCTTTTCCCTCGAAGACGCCGTGGTCGCCTCGGACGAGCCGCCGATCGCGTCTTCGCACTTCAATCGGAAGTACATGTTCGACAACTTCGTGGTCGGCAAGTCCAACGAATTCGCCCATGCCGCGGCCAAGGCGGTGGCGGAGAACCCGTCGCACAGCTACAACCCGCTGTTCCTCTATGGCGGGGTGGGCTTGGGCAAGACGCACCTGCTGCATGCCATCGGCCACGAGATCCTGCGCAACCGGCCGCAGCTCCGCGTCCTTTATCTGGTGGCCGAGCAGTTCGTCAACGAGCTCATCAACTCGATCCGCTTCGACCGCATGCCGGCCTTCCGCGAGCGCTACCGCACGATCGACGTGCTGATGCTCGACGACGTGCAGTTCCTGGCCAACAAGGAGCGCACCCAGGAGGAGTTCTTCCATACCTTCAACACGCTCTACACCAGCCAGAAGCAGATCATCCTCTCCTCCGACTCCTCGCCGCGGAACATCCCGACGCTGGAGGAGCGGCTGCGCAGCCGTTTCGAGTGGGGGCTGATCGCCGACATCCAGCCGCCGGACCTGGAGACCAAGGTGGCGATCCTCCAGCGCAAGGCTTCGGTCGAGAACGTCCAGCTCCCGGACGAGGTCGCGGAGTTCATCGCCCAGCAGGTCAAGTCCAACATCCGCGAGCTCGAGGGCTTGCTGACCCGCGTCATCGCCTACTCTTCGCTGACCGGCAAGCCCCTGTCGCCCGCCCTGACGCGAGAGACGCTCAAGGACATCCTCCCCGAGGAGGGGAAGAGGCCCGCCGCCGCCGCGATCATCAAATTCGTGGCCCGGCACTACGACCTC
>DATFNZ010000201.1:0-35872 GCA_035266085.1 Thermoanaerobaculia bacterium | reverse complement strand
CAACGAAGTACGACTCCGCAACATCGAGCCCAACGACCTCCCCATCTTCTACGAGCAACAACTCGACGCCGACGCCACGCGCATGGCCGCCTTCCCCTCCCGCGACCGCGCAGCCTTCGACGCCCATTGGGCGACAAACATCCTCGGCAACCCGGCGGCGGTCAACCAGACGATCCTCGTCGACGGCCAGGTCGCGGGCAACATCGGGAACTGGCCCCAGGACGGTGTCCGCCTCGTCGGCTACTGGATCGGCAGGGAGCATTGGGGCAAGGGTGTCGCGACCCAGGCGCTCGCCGCTTTCCTACACCTCGTGACCGAGCGCCCCCTCCACGCGCACGTGGCCAAGCACAACGTCGGCTCGATCCGCGTCCTGGAGAAGTGCGGCTTCAGCCTCGAGCGCGAGGAGAGCGTCGAGGCCGCCGGCAAAGACGTCGCCGAGCTCGTGCTCGTCCTGCGCTGAGGCCTCTACCCGCAGAAGGGAGCCCGCTCGCCGGGCTGGGGCGAAGGAGGAAACGGCTGTGGATCGTCCGGCAGGTGACCTCGACGAGGGCGCTGCCTTCGGGGAGGTAGGGTAGAATCATCGGTGCATCGCAGATCCTGGGTGAAGCGGACCGCTCGCTTGAGGACGAAACGTTTAGCTGCCTTTGGAGATCGATGACTCACCGACTTTTCGTTTACGGAACGCTGGCCCCGGGGCGGCCCAACGAACACGTCCTGGCGGATGTCCCGGGAGAGTGGGAGCCGGCGACCGTTATTGGCACGTTGCTTCAAGAAGGCTGGGGTGCGGCGGTGGGCTACCCGGGAATCGTTTTGGATGAGCATGGCGGTGAAGTCAGACATGGCGGTGAAGTCAAACATGGCGGCGAAGTCAAAGGTTTTCTCTTCAGCTCGGAGAGCCTGGCTGAGCACTGGGCCCGTCTCGATGAGTTTGAGGGTGAAGGCTATGAGCGCGTCCTGACCACGGTGAAGCTCACGGACGGCACAGCCGTAGACGCCTACATCTACAGGCTCCGCGGAAGTGGCTCGCCGCTCAGCCCAACGGGCGGCAGCTAACAATTCATTCAAGCCGAAAGCCGCTTCGCGGTTCACGCTCATCGCCCTGGAGGGAGTGATTCAATGAGACTCGACATCTACGTCAACTATCCCGGGCACTGCGAGCAGGCGTTCCGCTTCTACGAGCAACACCTGGGCGGCAGGATCACTTGGATGGTCCGGCATGGGGAGCAGTCCAATCCGAGCCTGCCGGCCGACTGGCAAGAGAAAGTCCTTCACGCCCGCATCGAGATCGGCACGACGGTGCTCATGGGTGCGGACATTCCGCAGGCCGAACCGATGCGAAGCGCCTACCTCACCCTCTCTCCAGATCGTGAGGAGGACGCGGAGCGGCTCTATGCCCTGCTTGCGGACGGTGGCGAGATCTTCATGAAGATGGAAAAGACACCCTTCGCCAACCGTTTCGCGATGCTACGCGACAGGTTCGGCACGTCTTGGATGCTTCTCCATCAACCCGAATCCACATGACGCCCGTGGGCTGCGATAAGAGGCGTCGCCCCGTGGGCGCCCTCATCACCCCGGCCCTCTTCTCCCAGCCTCCCTCCCGGCCGCCGGGAGAAGAGGGAGAAGTTTGTCTGAAAGATTTAGACGGTTGTTTCTTTTTTCCCCTTCTCTCCCGGCGGCCCGGGGGGAGGATGGGAGAGAAGGGGGTAGGGGGTTATGAGGGCCGGCTCCGAAGGAGCCGCGGCATGTATGGGCGATCTATAATGGGCAATCTGACAAAGGGGGAAGGCCATGCCTACCGTGAGCACCAACGAGCAGGCTCGCCTGGCCGAGATGGCGGCCCGTGGTTTGGTGGCACTACCCAACCGGACAACGGGGACCGCGTTTCAAGGCCCTGCTCTTCCGAACCGAGGCAAGCTGGCCTCCGACATGATCCTCGAAGATCGGCGTTGATTCTTTTCGCTGACACCAGCACCCGCCGATCTTGCCCCGGGACGGGATAAGATACCGGCCCATGATCGAAATCGACCTGCAGGGCAAGCGTGGACTCGTGATGGGCGTCGCCAACTCGCGCAGCCTTGGCTGGGCGATCGCCGAGCGGCTGCACGCGGCGGGCGCGGAGCTGGCCTTCAGCTACCAGGGGGAGCGGCTCAAGGAAGACCTGGAGAAGCTCACCCGCGACTGGCCGGGGACGCGGCTCTCCCAGTGCGACGTCACCATCGACACGGATCTCGCGGCGACCTTCGGCGGCCTCCGGGAGGCCTGGGGCAGCCTGGACTTCGTCGTCCACTCCATCGGCTTCGCCCCTCGGGCGGCCATGGACGGGCGCTTCATCGAGACGACCCGCGAGGACTGGAAGACGGCGCTCGACATCTCCGCCTACTCGCTGGTCGCCGTCGCCCGCGAGGCCGAGCCGCTCCTCAACGAGGGCGGCGCGCTCGTCACCCTCACCTACTACGCCGCCGAGAAGGTGGTGCCCAAGTACAACGTCATGGGCATCGCCAAGAGCGCCCTCGAGGCCAGCGTCCGCTATCTCGCCTACGAGCTGGGCAAGAAGGGCGTGCGGGTCAACGCGGTGTCGGCCGGCCCGGTGCGCACGGTGGCGGCCCGTTCCATCCCGGGCTTCATGAAGATGTACAACAAGGTCGGCGGCATCGCGCCCCTCGGGCGCAACGTCACCCACGAGGAGGTGGGCAACCTCGGCCTCTTCCTCCTCTCGCCGATGGCCAGCGGGATCACGGGCGAGACCGTCTACGTGGACTCCGGCTTCCACATCATGGGGATGGAGCTGGGGGAGGAGTAGCGGGCGGCACGCCCCGGCGCATGCCGCCGACGGGTCCGCCCGCCCTGACGCTAGCCCTGCTCCGAAGGATCGGCGGGCGCCGTCGCCTGACTGGGCCCGGGACCGGGTCCGCACAGAGGCGAGCCGTTGGGATCGATCCCGCAACCGTTCTTCTGCTGCGCCGGCTCCTGGCGGGCCGGCCGCTCGGTACCGTTCAGGAGGAGGCGCAGCCAGCGCTCGATCTTCACGACGAGGCCGTCCGCCATGGACGTGCGGGAGCCGGCCCATCCCCAGGGAGCGGCCTGGGAAGGCGCCGGCGCGAGGGTGGCAGAAAAGGCGAGAACAAGAGCCACGATGACAAGTCTCTTCTTAAGCATTTCTTTTCATCCTCCGAAAAAATTGTTCGAGTTTGCAGCGCAGGGAAGGGTTTGCCCCTGGCCATAGTGCCGTGAAAGGGAAAAACCGGGGCAATGGATTTCAAGATTGGAAAGCGGCGGGTATACTCCCCCGCCTTATGCGAGCCGCGACACGAAACCAACGACTCTGTGGAAGGAGCGGAGCTTGCGGGCGCTGATCCTGGCCGGCGGCAGCGGCACGCGGTTCTGGCCGCTGTCACGCAAGAAGAACCCCAAGCAGCTCCTGGCCCTCGAGGGCGAGCGCAGCCTGCTGCGCGACACCCTGGAGCGGCTGCGGCCGCTGATCGAGCCGGCGGACGTCTGGGTCTGCACCACGGAGGCGCTGGCGGAGCGGGTACGGGCGGACCTGCCGGAGGTGCCGCCGGAGCAGATCCTGCTCGAGCCCGAGGGGCGCAACACGGCGCCGGCCATCGGCTGGTCGATCCGCTGCATGCCGGAGGCGGCCCGCCGCGGCGTGGTCGCGGTGCTGCCGGCCGATCACCGCGTGGGGGATTCCGAGGCGTTCCGGGAGACCCTGGCGCGCGCGGGGCGGCTGGTGGAGGAGGAGGAGGACCGGGTGATGACCCTGGGGGTGGTGCCGCGCTGGGCCGAGACGGGCTACGGCTATCTCGAGCTGGAGCCGGAGACCGGGCCCACGGGGGAGCACCGCGTGCGCCGCTTCGTCGAGAAGCCGTCGGCTGCCAACGCGGCCCGCTTCGTCGCCGCCGGCAACTATCTCTGGAACGCCGGCATCTTCGTCTTCCGCGGCTCGTCGCTGCTCGGCCTCCTGGAGCGGCTGCAGCCGGAGCTCGCGGCCGGTCTGGAGGAGATCGCCGCCGCCCCCGAGCGGCTGCGGGAGCTCTACAGCCGCCTGCCCGCGGACTCGATCGACTATGCGGTGATGGAGAAGCTCGGCGAGATCTCGACCCTCCCCCTCGACTGCGGCTGGAGCGATCTCGGCTCCTGGGAGGCGCTCGACGACTTCCTGCCCAAGGATGCCGAGGGCAACGCCGGCCGCGGCGACCGGCTGGCGGTGGACGCCCGCGGCAACCTCCTGTTCGCCGACGAGGGGACGATCGCCGTGCTGGGCGTCGAGGACCTGGTGGTGGTGCGTACGGGGGACACGGTGCTGGTGTGCCCGAAGTCGCGCTCGCAGGAGGTCAAGAAGATCGTCGCCGAGCTGGCGGCCCGGGGCCGCGGGGATCTCCTGTGATCCAGCTCGCCCAGGTCTCCACGCTGGCAGGAGACCGCCCGCTGGCCGACTTCCCGGCGCCCCTGCCTCTGGACCAACTGGTGCCGGGTCAATCGGTGCCAGGTCAATCGGTGCCGGGCGGCGAGTGGGAGGTGGAGATCGGCTTCGGCAAGGGGCGCTACCTGCTGCGCCGCTGTCAGGAGGAGCCGGGCCGCCGTTTCCTGGGCGTCGAGCTGGCGGGGGAGTACCATGCCATCTTCGTCGACCGGGCCCGCCGGCGGGGGCTCGCCAACTGGCTGGCCCTGCGGGGCGAGGCCCAGTACCTGATCTCCTCGGTCCTGCCGGCCGGCTTCGCCTCGGCCCTCCACGTCTACTTTCCCGATCCCTGGCCGAAGAGCCGGCATCACAAGCGCCGGCTCTTCGATCCGGAGACGGTCGACCTGGTGCTCGGCTTGCTCCGGCAGGGCGGCCATCTCTACTTCGCCACCGACTTCCTGGACTACGGCGAGCTGGTCTTCGAGCTGCTGCGCGGCTACCCGGGCCTGCGCCTGGTCCGCCGCGAGGGGCCGTGGGACGAGGGGCCGCGCACCAACTACGAGGCCAAGTACGAGGTCGAGGGGCGGCCGATCCTCCGGCTGGAGGGAGTGCTGGAGGTGGATGGACGGACGGTGCCCCTCCATCCAAGCGGCGCCGGGGCCGTGCTGGCCGCCACCTGGCAGGAGGAAGCCTCATGACCGGACACCAACCGACTGGCCCCCAGCCAACCGGGCCCCAATTGCCTGAAGCCACCCCGCCACCCCGCATGAGCTGGGGCTCCCGCTTCTGGTTCCTCGTCACCCTGCTGATCGGCCCCGCCTACATCCTCTGGATGACGGGCGTCGAGGGGCGCCGGATCTGGGTGGTGGTGGGGATCATCGTCCTGATCGCCGCCTTCGCCGGCCTCGCCCACCGCCTGATGGCTCTGACGCGGCGATAAGGTGCGGCAAGCCCCCAAGCCGGGGGTGGTATCCTTCCGCCTGGGAGCCTCGCCTTGATCCAACGACTTTCCTATCTCTGGCCTTTTCTCCGTCCGCACCGCCGGAAGATCCTCTTCGGGCTGGTCACGATCCTGGCCTCCGTCCTCATCGGCCTCGCCGGGCCGCTGCTGGTGGGGCGGGCCGTCGACGCGGTGCGCCAGCACGCCAGCTACCGGCTGCTGGTGGGCTTCGCCGCGCTGCTCGTCGGCCTCTCGGTGTGTCAGGGCGTCTTCAGCTATCTCCAGCGCATGATCCTGGTCGGGATGAGCCGCGACATCGAGTTCGAGCTGCGCAACGTCTTCTTCGACGCCCTGGAAAGGCAGCCCGCGGGCTACTTCCAGGACCACCCCACGGGCGACCTGATGGCCCGGGCCACCAACGACCTGCAGGCGGTGCGGATGGTCTGCGGGCCGGCGTTGATGTACGCCACCACCACCCTGATCACGGGCGCCGGCTGCCTCTTCTTCATGCTGCGCATCAACGTCCTCCTGACGCTGATCGCCCTGGTCGCCATGCCCCTGGTCGTGGTCTCCACCATCGTCTTCGGGCGCCGGATCCACGGCCTCTTCTCGAGCGTCCAGGGGAAGTTCGCGGACATCACGGCCAAGACGCAGGAGAGCCTGGCCGGCGTGCGGGTGGTGCGCGCCTACGCCCAGGAAGCCCGGGAGGAGGCGGAGTTCGCGCGGGTCAACCAGGAGTACCTGGAGGGCAACCGCCGGCTCGCCGCCTGGTCGACGGCGATGCATCCCATGCTCCAGATGCTGATCGGGATCGGCTTCGCGGCGGTGATGTGGTACGGCGGACTGCTGGTGGTCGGCGGCCGGATCTCGGTCGGCGAGTTCGTCTCCTTCAACCTCTTCCTCACCAAGCTGATCTGGCCCGTCATCGCCCTCGGCTGGGTGGTCAACCTGACGCAGCGCGGCACCGCCTCGCTGGCCCGCATCCGCACGGTCCTGGACATGGAGCCGGCCATCCGCGACGAGGAGCCCCTGGTTGAGCCGGTAAACGATCGGGGCGCGATCCAAGGGGACATCTCCTTCCGCGGTCTGACCTTCTCCTACAAGGAAGGCACCGAGCCGGTGCTCGAGGGGATCGATCTCCAGGTGGCGGCGGGGCAGACGGTGGCGGTCGTGGGCCGGACGGGCTCGGGCAAGAGCACCCTGCTGAACCTCATCCCGCGGCTGATCGATCCGCCGGCAGGCATGCTCTGGGTGGATGGCACGGACGTCCGCCGGCTGCCCCTGGCGCGGCTGCGCTCCGCCATCGGCATGGTGCCGCAGGAGACCTTCCTCTTCTCGGCGACCCTGCGCGAGAACATCGCCCTCGGGCGGCCGGAAGCGACCCTCGAGGAGGTGGCCGAGGCCGCCCGTCTGGCGGGCCTCGGCTCCGACCTCGGGACGTTCCCCAAGGGGCTCGATACGGTGGTGGGCGAGCGGGGGCTCACCCTCTCCGGCGGCCAGAAGCAGCGGGTGGCGCTCGCCCGGGCGCTGCTGCGGCAGTCGAGCATCCTGCTGCTCGACGACTGCCTCTCCGCGGTGGACACCCACACGGAGGAGGAGATCCTCAAGAACCTGCGCACCGTCTTCCGCGGGCGTACGGTCTTCCTGGTCTCGCACCGGGTCTCGACCGTCAAGGACGCCGACGTGATCCTGGTGCTCGAGCGCGGCCGCATCGTCGAGCGCGGCACCCACTCCCAGCTCACGGTGTCCGGCGGCCTCTACGCCGAGCTGCACCAGCGCCAGCTCCTGGAGGAGGAGCTGGCCGCGGTCTAGAAAAAGAAAACAGGACGGCAGGAAAGGAGATCGTCATGCGGGTCGTGATCACCGGCGGGTCGGGCCTCATCGGGAGCGAGTTGGCCCAGGATCTTGGGAGCGCGGGGCATGAGGTCGTCATCCTGACGCGCAACACGGCCAAGGCGGCGCTGCCTGCCAACACCCGCGCCGTCCAGTGGGACGGCAGGACGGCCGAGGGCTGGTCCTCGCTGCTCGACGGCGACACGGCCATCGTCCACCTGGCGGGGGACAGCATCGCCGCCGGCCGGTGGAGCGACGCCAAGAAGCGGCGCATCCGCGAGAGCCGCGTCGAGTCGGGCAAGGCGGTGATCGCGGCCATCCGGCAGGCGGCGGAGAAGCCGCGGGTGCTGCTGCAGGGCTCGGCGGTGGGCTATTACGGTCCGCGCGGCGACGAGGTGGTGACCGAGGCGGCCCCCTCCGGCCGCGACTTTCTGGCCGGCGTCTGCGTCGAGTGGGAAGACTCCACGGCCGAGGCCGAGGCGCTGGGAGTGCGGCGGGCCCTGCTGCGCACCGGCATCGTGCTGAGCGGCAAGGGCGGGGCCCTGCCGCGCATGGCGCTCCCGTTCCGCATGATGGCGGGCGGTCCGCTGGGCGGCGGCCGCCAGTGGTTCCCCTGGATCCACATCGCCGACGAGGTGGGGGCGATCCGCTTCCTCCTCGAGCGCGAGGACGCCCGCGGCCCCTTCAACCTGACCGCTCCCCGGCCCCTGACCAACCGCGACTTCAGCTCCGCCCTCGGCAAGGCCCTGCGCCGGCCGAGCCTGGCGCCGGCGCCGGGTTTCGCCCTGCGGGCGGTCCTCGGCGAGATGGCCGACATGCTGCTCAACGGCCAGCGGGCGGTGCCCCACCGGCTGCTGGAGCTGGGCTACGTCTTCCGCTATCCGGAGGCCCTGCCGGCCCTTCGGAGCCTGCTGGACTGAGGGCGCCGCCGTGCCGGAAGCCATCCGCGAAGGGGACATCCCCGGCGTGCAGCTCCGGCGCCGGCAGGCTCTCGCCCTGCCGTGCGAGGAGGCCTGGCCCTGGCTCGTCGAGCCCGGCAAGCTGGCCCTGTGGCTGGCCGACGAGGCGGAGATGGAGGCCGGCGCGGAGGGCTCGCTCAGTCTCCGGGGCAGCGGGCCGCGCGTCGATCCCCCGGCGGGCCCCTGGCGCGAGCGGGGGCGGACCGTCGAGCTGATCTCCGGGCAAGTCTGGGTGCTCGCCTTCGAGCGGCTGGACGCCGGCTGGCCCGCCGCCACCCGCCTGGCCCTGCGCCTCCTCCCCGCCCCGGGGGGTTGCGAGGTCGACGTCCTCCAGCAGGGTTTCCAGCGCCTGCCGCTGTCGACCGGCCTGACGGTGTGGGAGAGCTACCGGACCCGCTGGCGGACCGCCCTGGCCCGGCTGGCGGAAGTGACGCGGCCGTCCCAATAAAAAAGCCCCGGTCCCTTGGAGGCCGGGGCTTCTTCTCACCTCAGAGAGGCTGGAAGGCTAGAACCGCAGGCCGAGGCCGAGCCGGAAGGTCCGGGGCTGCTGGAAGCCGAGCGCGTTGACGGCCTTGCCGAAGTCCTGCCCCTTCACGTAGTTGACGCCCTCGACCGGCGTCTCGGTGAAGGGGTTGAAGGGCAGGCAGCGGCCGGTCGGCGAATTCGGGCAGGCCGCGGCGTTGTCGGCGGTCAGGATGGTGGTGTTGAAGTAGCGGCTGTCCGTGGTGTCCACGTTGTCCGCGTCGAACACGTTGATGACTTCCGGCTTGAGGAAGAGGTCGATCCCGGCGATGCGGAAGTCGTAGTTGAGGGAGATGTCCGTGCGCAGGACGTTGGGGGTCGTGAACTCGCCCCGGTCGCTGAAGAAGTAGGTGACCCGGGCGGGCGGCGACAGGTAGCCGGGGTTGGTGACGTAGGGGCGGATCACGATGGTGCCCACCTCTTCGTACGGATGCCCGGAGAAGAAGCTCTGGAGCAGGCTGGCGCTCAGGCCGTTGTGATCGTTGTTGAAGATCTTGTACACGCCGTAGAGGTTGACCCGGTGCCGCTGGTCGATGCCGAGGGGACCCGTGGGCGCGGTCCACCGCCGGTCGAAGTATTCCGGGTTGTTCCCCAGCCCGCCGGGAACGGGGCCGCTGCCCGCGTTCTCGCCGTTCAGGTTGCCCTCGGTCTTCGACATGGTCCAGTTGCCGCCGAGGTCGAGCTTGTCGGAAGCGCGGAAGCGGAACTGGGTGTGCAGGCCCCTGTAGGTCCGCTCGTACAAGTCGTCGTTGTTCTCGACCACCGTCAGGTCGAACCTCTGCACGACGTCGCCGACCCGGCCTTCGACCGTGCCGGTCGATCTGTCGGTGCGCTGGTGGTAGAAGTTGGTCCAGTCGCGGTAGACGACGTCGGCCCGGACGAGGCCGCGGCTGCCGAGCCGCGCGGTCGCGCCGAGGGTGTACTCGGTGACCTTGGGCGAATCGAGCGAGCCGGGGATCCGCACGTTGACGCCGGGGATGCCGGCACCGGACAGCTCCACGAGGCCGCCGCCGAACGGGCTCGTCACGGTGGGCAGCCCGCCGTTGGCGGTGGCGAACCAGTTGAAGAGCGCGCGCAGGGCGTCGTCCTGGCTGAGATTGCCGGAGATGTCCGGTCCGGCGTAGATCCACTGGAAGGTGGCGGGAGCGCCGCCCGCGGAGCTGCTGTCGCCGATGTTGTTGGCCAGCGCCGCCACGTATTGGCCGTAGCTGCCGTGGAGGACCAGGCTGCCGTTGCCCCGGGTGTCGTAGGTCGCCGCCAGGCGCGGGCTGAAGCTGGAGTCGTCGGCGACCTTCATGCCGGCGGCGTTCTCGCCGTCGTTCTGGTCGTAGCGCACGCCGACGTTCAGGCTCAACCGGTCGCTGATGCGCCAGAGGTCGTTGACGAAGAGCGAGTTGGTCTTGAAGCTGGTTCCCTGGCTGGTCAGGAAGATCGGGTTGAACTGCAGGATCGTCGAGCCGTCGCCGCGGAAGATGGGAAAGATCTCGCCGTCGCTGGTGACGCGGGCCGAGGTGCCGAGGATACGCCAGTCGCTGCCCGACTGGTGGTTGTCGGACAAGCGGATGTCCTCGAAGGTGTCGTAGCCGCCCGTCAGGTCGTGCGAGCCCAGGCTCTCCGTGGAGACGAAGTACGAGAGCTTCAGCAGGGCGTTGGTGTTGTTGCGCTCCTCGGGCTTGCAGACGCCGCAGAACGTCGCGCTGTGGTACCGCGCGTTGCCGCGCGAGCGGTCGAGCAGCAGGGTGCCGTCGATCAGGTCCGTCGAGTCGGCGCCCGAGCCGATGAAGGTGAACTCACGCTCGGAGTACTGGGCCGTCACCAGCAGGCTGTCGGTCAGCGAGCCGGTGTAGTTGACCGACCACAACTGCTGGGGGGTCTCGCGGGTGACCAGGCTGTCCCGGTCCAGGATGCCCTGGAAGGCGTTGCCCTCCTCGACGTCCTCGATCTTGCTGTACGAGCCGAGCAGGCTGTGCCGCGGCGTGAGGGTGGCGGTGAGCTTGCCCTCGTAGCGCTGCTGGTCGCGGACGTTGTCGTACGCGAAGCCGGGGAAGACGACCTGGGTGCCGTTCCGGATCGCGGTGGTGTTTTGCGTCGTCGAATTCTCGCGGTCGCGGCCGGCGAGGAAGAACCACAGGCGGTCGCGCAGGACCGGGCCGCCCAGGGTGGCCTCGTAGGTCGGCACGGTCTTGTCCGTCTGGGTGGTGGTCAGCGGCGTCTTCTGCTCCCAGCTCTGGTTGTTGAGGGTGGTGCGGAAAGAGCCGGAGAAGTCGTTGCCGCCCGACTTGGTGAGGACGTTGACCACGCCGCCCGAGAAGCGCCCGAACTCGGCCGATACGCCGGCCGTGGCCGTGGTGGTCTCCTGGATCGCGTCCTCGATGAAGAGCTCGAACGCCTGCCCGCGGAGGTTCTCGTTGAGCACCACGCCGTTGAGCAGGAAGAGGTTCTCGGTGGTGGGAGCGCCGGAGATCGTGATGTTGCTCAATCCCGTCTCGCTGCTCTTGGACGGCCCGTTGGGCTGGACGCCCGGCGACAGGGCGATGACCTGGGAGAGCGTGCGCCCCGCCGGCAGCTCGTCCACCAGGGTCTTGGTGAAGGTGGTCGCCGACTGGGTGCCCTGGGAGATCTGCTCGAGGGAGCCCGTCACCGTGATCTCCTCGCTGATCGCCGTGGCCCGCATTTCCGTGTCCAGCGTGCTGGCCTGCGCGGCGCCGAGGCGCGTCGTCTGCGTGATCGGGTCCAGGCCCTGGGCCTCGAAGACGATGGTGTACTCGCCGGCCGGCAGCGAGGGGAACAGGTAGTCGCCGTTGGGCGACGTCACCGTCGACCGCGTTCCCTGCAGGTTGGGCGAGCTGACGGTGATCGTGACGCCGCCGAGCGGCTCATTGTCGCTGGTGACCCGGCCGGAGAGCCGGCCGGTGGGGTTGCCCTGGGCAAATCCTGGCAGGGCCCACAACAACAGGGCCACGGCCAAGCCGAGGACGAAAAATCTGGCTTTCATATTCCGACTCCTTTCCCAAAAATTCGGAGAGCTCAACTTTAAGGCAGGCAGAAGGCAATTCTCATGCCGCAACGATCCTGTGTCAATGTCCCTGGGAGACGGCCCTTCAAGGAGCCATCCGGCGTTCAAGCGCTTGGATTTCCCAGATCAATTTTTTGATTAGCCGCGATCAACCCCATCGTTCCCGTAGCGCCGCCGCCACCTCCTCGCGCAGGGCCGGCGGGGTGTAGACGCGGTAGCGGTCGATGCGGGAGAGGTGGCGGATGAACTGGCTGGCGCTCTCCATGGGCTCCAAGGTGCCGTCGAAGCGGCGCACCAGGACACGGCTGCGGCCCATGCGGTGGGGGTCCTTGGCGGAGTTCGACACCAGCAGGCTGCCCGGCCCGAAGCGCCCGCGCAGCTCGGGCAGCAGCGCCTCGAAGCGCTCCTTCTCCTCGGGCGGGAGGTGCTCGCGGGTCTCGAAGGCGACGGGGAAGTGGCGGCGCTCGACCAGGGCCTGGGCGTGCGGGCTGTCCGAGGTCCGCAGGGCGGACCACACCGAGACGTCGTCCTGGCAGAGGAACGCCTCGGGCTCCGCGGCCCAGTGAACCCCCTGCTCCCGGAGCCACTCGTTGAGGTGCAGCTCCATGGCCTTGCCGGTGACGTTGAAGTAGACCTGGGTGAACATGTAGTAGCGGGCCATCACCAGGGCCTCGAGGGCATGGACGCCCCCCTCCTCGACGCCGATCCCCCACTCGCCCGTCTCCGGGTCGGCGATCGGCAGCATGGTGTCGAGCAGCCGCTCGAGGTCGTAGGTGCCGTAGCGCACGCCGCAGAAGAGGCTGTCGCGCAGGAGGTAGTCCATCTTGTCCACGTCCAGCTCGCCGGAGACGATCTTGGCGAGCAGCCGCTCGGTGGGAGTGACGCCGCCTTCGAGCAGGCGCTCGACGTCGGCGGTGCCGATGCCGTCGCCATGGCGGGCGAAGATCTCCTCGATCTCCGCGGCGTGGAGCAGGCGCCGGGTCATCTCCTCGTGGTCGATGCCGCCCGCGAAGAGGTCCTCGGCCGAATGACTGAACGGCGCGTGCCCGAGGTCGTGGAGCAGGGCCGCCGCGCGGGTGAGCCGGCGTTCGGGGCTGCGGGCGCCGGCGGGCAGCAGGCCCTCGCTCTTCGAGCAGAGGGCGTCGTAGACCCGGCCGGCCAGGTGCATGGCCCCGAGCACGTGGCCGAACCGGCTGTGCTCGGCGCCGGGGAAGACCAGGAAGGTGAACCCGAGCTGGTGGATGAAGCGCAGCCGCTGGACCGGCCGGCTGTTGACCAGCGCGGTCTCCAGCGGGTCGGCGCGGACGAAGCCATGGACCGGATCGCGGAGGGACAGCGCGCCGGAGCGGGGGGCGGTCAGTTGTGCTCCGAGCCGTCCGCCAGCCGGCGGAAGGGGCGCAGCATGTCCATCACCTGCCGGCGGCCGCGGAGGATCGACAGCACGGAGAGGCCGCGCTCGGGCACCGACTCGGCGAGGAGCTGGAGCTTGCGCAGGGCCGGCACGTCGACCCGCGAGGCGATGCGGTTGATCAGCTCCTCGAAGATGCAGTCGCCGGCGGTGATCTCGTCGACGTCGAGGGGCAGCTTGTCCCCCAGCTCCTCGCACAGCGAGCGCAGCAGGTCCACGATGGCGTGGCGCACGGCGACGATGCCGGCGTCGCGCTCGTTGAGCCACGGCTCTTCGACCGGCCGCACCAGGGCCTGCCGGTAGGGAGCGTCGCCGATCTCCCGCTCCAGCTCGAAGCGGAACTCGCCATGGATCAGCAGGTCGGAGTGGCCGTCGGGCAGCGTCTCGAGGTCGAGGACCCGGGAGGCGGTGCCGCCGGGGAAGATCTCCAGCCGCCCTTCGGGATCGAGCCGCGGCCCCGGCTTCAGCAGGACGACGCCCAGCCACCGGGAGTCCTCGTCGAGCGCCGCCAGGTCGTGGACGAGCGGCAGATAGGACGGATCGAGGACGTGGAGCTTCAGCTCCGTGCGCGGGAAGTGCACGACGTTGGGGAGAGGGACGAGCGGGATGCGCGTGCCGTCGCCAGCCATGATGGAGAAATGATAGCGCGACTGGGACAGGGTATCTACAATGCCCCCATGCCTTCCCTCCGCATCTCCCGCGCCCTCCTCCTGCCGCTCCTCGCCCTCTCTCTGTCCGCGCCCCTCGCCGCCCAGGAAGACGCCACCGCCGCGATCGCCGCCGGCGATGCCGCCTGGGCGCGGCGGGCCGAGGGGCGCCAGGGCGACCGGGCCGTTCCCGGGCCCATCAACGAGGCCGTCGCCGCCTATGAGCGGGCGGTCAAGGAGCAGCCGGACCGGCTGGAGGGCGCCTGGAAGCTGCTGCGGGCCCTCCACTACAAGGGGGACTTCGCGGCGCCGGCGAAAGAGGGCAGGCAGCAGGCCTTCGCCCGCGGCAAGGAGGTGGCCGAGGCCGGCATCGACCGCCTGGCGCGCAAGGCGGGGGGCCGGGCCAAGCTCGACGCCATGACCCCGGCGCAGGCGGCGCAGGCCCTCTCGGGAATCCCGGAGGCCAAGCCGGTCTTCCTCTGGGCCGGCGTTCACTGGGGGCTCTGGGGGGACGTCTTCGGCCGTCTGGCCGCCGCCCGCCAGGGGGTGGGCGACCGCGTCCGCCGCTACTCGGAGGTCCTGATCGCCCTCGACGAGCGCTATGAGGACGCCGCCGGCCACCGCATCCTGGGCCGTCTCCACACGCTGGCCCCCAAGGTGCCGTTCGTCACCGGCTGGGTGGACCGCGACAAGGCCGTCTCCGAGCTCGTCAGGGCCGTGGCGCTCGGTCCGGACAACCTCGACAACCACCTCTTCCTGGCCGAGGCCCTGCTCGAGCACCAGCCGGCCAAGGCCGCCGAAGCGCGCGGCATCCTGCGCCGCCTCCTCGCCCGCCAGCCCTCTCCCGAGCTCGCGGTGGAGCAGGCGAGGACCCTCGTCAACGCCAAGGCTCTGCTCGCCAAGCATCCCGGGTGATCGGTCTGAAACCGGCAGCCGTCCGCCCGCCGATCGACCCCGGCCGGACGCCGCTCGTCGCGGTGGCGGCCGCGGCGTTCCTGGTCGCCCTCAAGGGCGCCGGGGCCTGGATCACCGGCTCGCTGGCCCTGGGCTCGGCCGCCCTCGACTCGCTGATCGACCTCTTCGTCTCGGGGGCCAACTTCCTGGTGCTGCGGCGCAGCGCCAGGCCCCCCGACGAGGACCACGCCTACGGCCACGGCAAGTTCGAGAACCTGGCGGCCCTCGGCCAGGGGATCTTCCTGGTCGGCGCCGCCGCCAGCCTGGTCGTCTCCGGCGTGCGCCGCCTGATCGACGGCGGGGCGCCGCGGGAAACGGGGTGGGGCATGGCGGTGCTCGCCATCTCAATGGTGGTCAGCGTGGCGGTGGCCCGCACCCTGGCCCAGGCCGCCGAGCGGACCGGCAGCCCGGCCCTCAAGGCCGACAGCCTCCACTACGCCACGGACCTCTGGGTCAACGGCGCCGCCCTCGCCGCCCTCCTGGTCATCCGCTTCACGGGATGGTCCGCCGCCGATCCGATCGTGGCGCTGGTGGTGGCCGCCTACGTCTTCCGCACCGGCGCCAAGCTGGCCCTGGAAGCCATGGGCGACCTTTCGGACCGCGGCCTGCCGGAAGAGGACCTGCGGCGCGTCCGCTCCGTCGTCTCCTCCTTCGCCCCCGAGGTCGCGGGCATGCACGACCTCAAGAGCCGGCGCAGCGGCGGTCAGCGCTTCATCGAGCTCCACCTGGAGATCCCCCGCGCCACGAGCTTCGAGGACGCCCACGAGCTGATGGTGAAGGTCCTCCGCGCCATCGAGAGCGAGCTGCCCCGCTCCAAGGTCTTCGTGCACGGCGACCCGGTGTGACGCCTAAAAGCCTGACGCCTAGGAGCCTGACGCCTAGAGGCGGAAATCCAGACTCCCCACTCTCTCCAGGCCCGGCTGGTCCTGCACCCGGGCCAGCAGCTCCGCCACGGTTGCGCCCTCCGGCGGCACGGTCAGGCCGGGGGCGATCTCGGCCAGGGGCTCGAGCATGAAGCGGCGTTCCGCCAGGCGGGGGTGGGGCAGGGTGAGCTCGGGGCCGTGGGATTGCAGGCCGCCGTAGAGCAGGAGGTCGATGTCGAGGGGGCGCGGCCCGAAACGAACGCCGCGCCGCCGCCCGGCCGCCCACTCCAGGGCCTTGGCCAGGGCGAGCACCTCCGCGGGACCGAGCGCGGTGCAGGCGAGGGCGGCGGTGTTCAGGAAATCCGGCTGCGGCACCGGCGAGACGGGGAGGCTGCGGTAGAGGGAAGCGACGCGCAGAGGTCCCAGGGAGGCTTCGAGCTGGCGCAGCGCGCGGGCCAGGGTGCGCGCCACCGGGCCCACGTTGCCGCCGAGGGCCAGCGCCACCGGCACCGGCCCGCCGGGCTCAATCCTCGTCGTCGATGTCCTCCTCCGCATCCGCGCCCGCGATCTCGTCGTCGTCGAGCTCCGGCTCGACCAGCTCGTCGTCAGCGACGTCGGCGATCGGCTCATCCTCTTCGATGTCGATCGGTTTGGCGACGTCGGCCTTGCGGCGGCGGCGCGAAGCCTGGCTCACCGTCGGCGACTCCGAATGCCCGGAATCCCGCTGATCGGCGCCGCACTTCGGGCAGAGGGGCGCGGCTTTCCCCAGGTCATAGAACTTCGTCCCGCAGTTGTAGCAGTTGTGTTTAGTTCCAAGTTTGAGCTCAGGCATGGCAGACTCCGCCCTTCTCGAGGGGGCTGTTTCAGAGGGCGGTGAACGTAGCATCCGTCCGGGGGCGTGTCAACGTCCCGGCGGAGCGGGCTGCTCCGGAGCGAGCCCGAGGGGGGTCCCCTTGCGCCCGGAAGAAACCGGAAGATAAGATCGTTGTTCCCTTTATGCTGAGACTCGCCGCCGCTACCCTGTGTTCGCTGTTCCTGGCCATTCCCTCGTTCGCCGCCAAGGCTCCGGCCGTTCCGGATCCCCTGGCCTCCGGCCTGACCGGCCCGCAGCGGTTGAGCGCCCTGGTGGACCGCATGAAGCTCGAGCAGCGGCAGCTCAAGACCCTCGAGGCCCGTTTCACCCAGCAGCAGGAGAGCTCGATGCTGACCGCGCCCGAGGAGTCCAAGGGCTTCTTCTCCTACGCCGCCCCCGACCGGGTGCGCTGGGAGTATCAGACGCCGAGCCCGATCACGGTCGTCATCCGCGGCGACGAGATGACCACCTGGTACCGCGACCTCAAGCGGGCCGAGACCCTGAAGGTGGGGCGCCAGTCCGGCCAGGTCTTCAAGTACCTGGGCGCCAGCGGCAGCCTGCAGACGCTCCTCGAGTACTTCACCGTCAAGCTCAAGCTGCCCGAGAAGAAGGGCGACGACTACCGCCTGGAGCTGGTGCCCAAGTACCAGCGCATCGCCAAGCGGCTCAAGGGCATGACCCTGTGGATCGACGGCGAGACCTTCTTCCCCGGCCGGCTCAAGTACATCGAGGCCGACGGCGATACCGTCGAGTACCAGTTCAGCGACGTCAAGCGCAACATGCCCCTGCCCGCCGACCGGTTCGTGCTGAAGCTCCCCCCGGGGGTCCAGAACCGGGTGGTCGACCTGGCGCGGGATGGGAAGAAGACGGCGAGCAAACCTTAGGGCGGCCATGCCCCTGACCTTCGAAATCCTAGCCACCGCCGGCCTCGCCCGGCGGGGCCGCCTCACCACTCCGCACGGCGTCATCGAGACGCCCGCCTTCATGCCCGTGGGCACGCTCGGGGCAGTCAAGGGCGTCACCCCGCAGGAGCTGGAGGCGGCGGGCGCCTCGGTCATGCTGTCCAACCTCTATCACCTGGCCCTGCGGCCGGGGATCGACGTCGTCGAGCGCCTGGGCGGGCTGCACGCCTTCACCGGCTGGCCGGGGCCGATCCTCACCGACAGCGGCGGCTTCCAGGTGTGGAGCCTGGGCGGCCTGCGCACCCTCGACGCCGGCGGCGTGACCTTCCGCAGCCATCTCGACGGCTCCGCCCTCCGCTTCACGCCCGAGAACGTCGTCGGCTTCCAGGAGCGGATGGGGGTCGACGTCGCCATGATGCTCGACGAGTGCACGCCCTGGCCGGTCACCCCGGAAGCGGCCGCGGCCTCCTGGGAGCGCACGCTCGACTGGGCGCGGCGGGCCCGCGAGGCTTGGCGCGGGACCGCGGGCGGCGGCCTCTTCGGCATCGTCCAGGGGAGCGTCTACCGCGAGCTGCGCGAGCGGGCGGCGGCCGACCTCTCGGCCCTCGACTTCGACGGCTACGCCATCGGCGGCGTGTCCGTGGGGGAGACCGGGCCGGAGCGCCATGCGGCCGTCGAGTGGACGGCGCCGGCGCTGCCGGCCGGCCGGCCGCGCTACCTGATGGGCGTCGGCTACCCCGAGGACATCCTCCACGCCGTCTCCCAGGGGGTGGACCTGTTCGACTGCGTGCTGCCGGCGAGGAACGCCCGCCACGGCGTGCTGTTCACCCGCCAGGGTGTGCTCAAGATCAAGAACGCCCGCTACAAGGACGACCCGCTGCCGATCGATCCGGAGTGCGGCTGCCCGGCCTGCCGGCGCACCTCGCGGGCCTTCCTGCACCACTTGACGCGCTGCGGCGAGCTGACGGCGGCGGTGCTCGCCACCCTGCACAACGTCCGCTTTTACCTTGACTTTATGGCCGACCTCCGGCAGGCTATCGAACTCGGTGCGTTGACGGATATGGCGAATCTCGCCCGCCGTACCACCGGCGGAGACCCGCCGGCGGGACCCGACGTGCGGGTCCTGACGGTTTCTTCCGATCCCCTCGAGCAAAGGAGCTCTTGAAGGCAGGAGTACTCTGCCGGGATTTTGCCCATGACTTCTATTTTCAATCCCTCCATGGCCCTCGCGCTCCAGGCGCCGTCCGGCGGCATCTTCGGCGCCCTTGGCGGCCTCGTCCCCATGCTCCTCATCTTCGTCATCTTCTACGTCGTCCTCATGCTGCCCATGCAGAAGCAGCGCAAGGCCCTGGCGCAGATGATCGCGAACATCAAGAAGGGCGACCGCGTGATCACCAGCGGCGGCCTCTATGGCGAGGTGACGGCGGTCGAGGGGGTGACGGTGATGCTGCGCATCGCCGACAACGTCCGCGTGCGGGTCGCGAAGTCGGCGATCTCCGGCCTCGAGGGCGAGGGCGACAAGAGTGAAAAGAGCGATAAAGGGAGTAATTCATGAAACGTAATCTGCTCTGGCGCGGGCTGCTGATCCTCGCGTCGATCCTCATCTCCGTGGCATTTCTCTACCCGCCCCAGAAGAAGATCAACCTCGGCCTCGACCTCCAGGGCGGCATGCACCTGGTCCTGCAGGTCCACACCGAGGACGCTCTGCGGGCGGAGACCGACTCCGACATGGCGCGCCTCGTCGACCAGGCCAAGGAGCAGAGCATCACCGGCCTCTCGGCCCGCCGTACCGGCGACACCACCTTCGTGGTCTCCGGCGCCTCGTCCGAGGCGCAGGGCACCCTGATCGACATCGGCGAGAAGTACCTGCCGCGCTGGGGTTCGAGCCGGCAGGACGGCGGCGTGGTCTTCAGCATGAACCAGCAGGCCGCCAACGAGGTGCGCAACGGCGCCGTCACCCAGGCCGTGCAGACCATCACCAACCGCATCGACGCGTTCGGCGTCGCCGAGCCGGTGATCCAGCCCACGGCGACCGGCCACCGCATCGTCGTGGAGCTCCCCGGCGTCGACGATCAGGAGCGCGTGCGCCGCCTGATCAAGAACACCGCCTTCCTGGAGTTTCGCATCGTCAAGTTCCCGCAGGGCGGCGGCGGCGTCCCCAGCCGCGAGGCGATCCTCGCCAACTACGGCGGCCAGCTCCCCGACGACCTCGAGATCCTCGAGGGCGACCAGCGCGACCAGGACAACCAGGTCGTGGGCAAGATGTACTACGCGGTCGAGAAGCGGCGCACGGTCACCGGCCGCGACCTGAGCAACGCCACGCCGAGCCGGGGCGACGTCGGGCAGCCGATCGTCTCTTTCACCCTCAAGCCCGCGGGCGCCGCCGCCTTCGGCGAGCTGACGGGCCAGAACGTCGGCTCCGGCCTCGCCATCGTGCTCGACGGCCGGGTGATGACGGCGCCGGTCGTCAGGTCGCGCATCTCCGACCGTGGCCAGATCGAGGGCGGCTTCGACCAGCAGGAAGCCCAGGACCTGTCGATGGTGCTGCGCTCCGGCGCCCTGCCGGCCGGCATCACCTACCTCGAGGAGCGCACCGTCGGCCCCGCGCTCGGCCGCGACTCGATCGAGGACGGCCTGCGCGCCGGCATCCTCGGCACCTCGCTGGTCTTCCTGGCCCTGCTGGTGTACTACCGCCTCTCCGGCATCAACGCCATCGCGGCGCTGGTCCTGAACGTCTTGATCCTGCTCGGCGGCATGGGCCTGATCCATTCGACCCTGACGCTGCCCGGCATCGCCGGCATCATCCTGACGATCGGCATGGCGGTGGACGCCAACGTCCTGGTGTTCGAGCGCATCCGAGAAGAGATGCGCGCCGGCCGAACCGTCCGATCGTCCATCGACCTCGGCTTCGACCGGGCGTTCACCTCGATCCTCGACACTCACGCGACCACCCTGATCTCGGCGCTCTTCCTCTACCAGTTCGGCACCGGGCCGATCAGGGGCTTCGCCGTGACCCTCACCATCGGTCTCATCGCCTCGATCTTCACCGCGGTGTTCGTGAGCCGCTGGCTCTTCGACCTGGTGCTCTCGCGCCGCCAGGTCCAGAGGCTTTCGATCTGACGCCTCGCCGGCGTTCGTAGAAGGAGCACGCCATGCAGCTATTACGCGACACCAACATCGATTTCATGAAGTACCGCCGGATCTGGATCGCCATTTCGGTGGTCGGGCTGATCCTCGGCATCTACGCGATGGTCGGCCCCCACAAGCTGAACCTGGGCATCGACTTCGCGGGCGGCACGCAGGTCACCCTGGCTTTCCGCGAGGCGCCGGACGTCGACCGTCTGCGCTCCCTGCTCGACAAGGCGGGGCTCGCGGCTCAGATCCAGCCCTACGGCAAGCTGGAAGACAACCAGGTGATCGTCAAGACGGCGGTCGCCAAGGGGAGTGAGGAAGGGAGCCGGGACCGCATCGTCGCCGCCCTCTCCGGCTCCTTCAACCAGGGCAAGGGCGGCCTGGACCTCAACCAGACGGGTATCGACGCCCTCACCGAGTTCCTGGTCCAGGCCAATCCGGACCGGATCGCCCAGGGGCCGGCGGCGGCCCGGACCCACTACTCCGGGATCGCCGACCGGATCGTCGCCGAGCGCGGCAGGAACGGGATCTTCGAGTCCTGGGACCGGATCGCCCAGGTCCCGGGTGTCAGCCCGGCGTTGACCGCGGCCCTCCAGAAGGGAGTCCTCCTGGGCGACTTCGCCGTCCTCGGGACCGACAACGTCGGCCCGCAGGTCGGCAAGGAGCTGCGCTCCCAGGGCTTCTGGGCCGTGGTGCTCTCGCTCCTCGGCATGCTGAGCTACATCTGGATCCGCTTCGAGCTCCGGTTCGGCATCGGCGCCATCATGGCGTCGCTCCACGACGTCACGGTGACGCTCGGCCTCTACACCCTGCTGGGCTACGAGTACAACCTGACGACCATCGCGGCCTTCCTCACCCTGATCGGCTACTCGGTCAACGATACGGTCGTCATCTTCGACCGCATCCGCGAGAACATGCGGAAGAGCCGGCGCAAGCCCCTGATGGAGCTCCTCAACGAGAGCCTCAACCAGACGCTGTCGCGGACCATCATCACCTCGGGCCTCACCTTCCTGACGGTGCTGTCGCTGCTGATCCTGGGCGGCGACGTGCTGCGCGGCTTCGCCTTCATCATGACCGTGGGCATCATCGTCGGCACCTACTCGACGATCTACATCGCCGGTCCGTTCGCGATGCTCTGGGAGAGCCTCTTCGGACCCGGCGGCAAGTGGCGCCGCGAAAAGCCCGCCACGGCGGCGGGGCGGCCCGAGCCGACCCGCGTCGAGCCCAAGCCCGGCGAGCTCCCCGCCCGCCGGCGGCCCGCCCGGCGCCGGGCGTAGAAGGCCCCTCATCCTGCTGAAAAGCCCCACCCCCTCCGCGGGGGTGGGCCCTTCGGGAATCCGCCACCCCTCCCTTGCCCTTATAATCAGTACCCCGCCGTGAGGCCTACCTTCCTTCGTGCGGGGACGACCTCATGCCTCTCTCCACGAAGAGCCTCATTCCGCCCGTGCCCCCGCCGGGAGTGGCGCGTTTCGACGACGTCCTCTCCTGCATCGCGCAGCACGGCCGCAAGAGCGATCCCGTCTTCCTGCGGGCCGTCTACGAATTCTCCGCCGAGATGCACAAGGACCAGGTCCGCCGCTCCGGCGAGCCCTACATGATCCACCCCCTGAACGTCGCCTGGCTGCTGGCCGACCTCAAGTTCGACCAGACCTGCGTCGCCGTCGGGCTGCTCCACGACGTGCTCGAGGACACCCTCACCACCCGCGAGGTGCTGGAGACGGAGTTCGGCACCGAGATCACCGAGCTGGTCGACGGCGTCACCAAGATCGGCCGCCACGAGTACGTGCGCCGCGACGAGGCCCAGGCCGAGACCTTCCGCAAGATGATCCTCGCCTCCGCCAAGGACATCCGGGTGATCGTCGTCAAGCTCGCCGACCGGCTCCACAACATGCAGACCCTGGAGCACCTGGCGGCCGAGGCGCGGCGGCGCATCTCGCGCGAGACGCTGGAGATCTACTCGCCCATCGCCCACCGCCTCGGCATGGCCCGCGTCAAGGGCGACCTCGAGGACCTGGCGTTCTTCCACCTCTATCCCCACCAGTTCGCCGAGCTCAACAACCGCATCGCCGAGAAGATGAAGGCCGGCCAGTCGGCCACCGACCGCATCCGCGACCGGCTCGCCAAGGGCCTCGAAGGGGCGGGCATCGACGCCGAGATCAGCTTCCGCGTCAAGCGGTTCTACTCGATCTACGAGAAGCTCCGCCGGCAGGGGATCGACATCTCCCAGCTCTACGACTTCCTCGCCTTCCGCATCGTCACTCCCAGCCTCAAGGACACCTACGCGGGCCTTGGCATCGTCCACCAGAACTGGCGTCCCATCCCGGGCCGGTTCAAGGACTACATCGCCATGCCCAAGCCCAACCTCTACCAGTCGCTGCACACCACCGTGGTGGGCGACCAGGGGCAGCCCTTCGAGGTGCAGATCCGCACCCGCGAGATGGACCTGGTGGCCGAGGAAGGCATCGCCGCCCACTGGCGCTACAAGGAAGGCAAGGCCGATCCCAAGGCGGCGAGCGATCCCAACATCGTCTGGCTGCGCCAGCTCCTCGAGTGGCAGAAGGAAGTCCAGGACCCGCGCACCTTCCTGACCACCCTCAAGGTCGACCTCTACCCCGACGAGGTCTACGTCTTCACCCCCAAGGGCGAGGTCTTCTCCTTCCCGCGCGGCGCCACGCCGCTCGACTTCGCCTACCGGGTGCACACCGACCTCGGCCACCACTGCGCCGGCGCGCGGGTCAACGGCAAGCTCGTCCCCCTGCGCACCGGGCTCCAGAACGGCGACATGGTCGAGGTGCTCACCAACCCGGCGCGCAATCCCAGCCGCGACTGGCTGAACGTGGTCACCACCTCGCGGGCCAAGAGCAAGATCCGGCAGTGGCTCAACACCCAGCAGAAACAGCGCGCCACCGAGATCGGACGCCGCCTGTTCGACAAGGAGATCCGCAAGTACGGCCTGTCCCTGCGCAAGCTCACCGACGGCGCGCCGTTCGCGGAGTACCTCCATTCCGAGGGCCTGTCGAAGCTCGAGGACCTCTACAGCCGGATCGGCTTCGGCAAGGCCGAGCCGCGCAACGTCCTGGAGCGGGTGGTGGGGCTGGAGAAGCTGGAGGAGTCCCCGGAGAAGCAGCCGGGCCGCCTGCGCCAGGCGGTCAACAAGATCCTCCCCTTCGGCACCAGCGGCCCCTTGACCATCAAGGGCCACGGCGACCTGCTGGCCTACCTCGCCAAGTGCTGCAACCCGCTGCCGGGCGAGGACATCGTGGGCTTCGTCACGCGCGGGCGCGGCGTCTCCGTCCACCGGGTGGACTGCCCCAACGTCCAGAACCTGCTCTACAACCCCGAGCGCGAGATCGAGGTCAAGTGGGATCAGGGGAAGAACGAGGTCTACCAGGTCTCGCTGCTGATCGAGACCGAGGACCAGCAGGGCATGCTCGCCCGGCTCACCGAGGCCATCACCCGCGCCGGCAGCAACATCACCCAGATCGAGGCCGAGACCCACGAAACGGGCAACGCCTCGATCGGCGTCGTCTGCCAGCTCCGCGACCGCAAGCACCTCGACAAGCTGCTGCGCGAGGTGCGCGCCATCTCGGGCGTGCTGCGGGTGGGCCGCCGCACCAGCGGCGGCGGCGTCGGGTCCCAACTAGAAGCTCTGAGCTGATCCGGGGCTCACCCCCTGCCATTACACACATCTTGCTCTTGGAGGCGGTATGCCCTCCGAAAACCTCACCCTCGGTCCCTCTCCTAAAGGAGAGGGATGGCTGGTCCCGAACGTTCTGCCATGAGATCCCTCTCCTTTAGGAGAGGGGCAGGGGTGAGGTCGCCGGAGGGCAGAACGGCCCGAAGGCAAAGGATGTGTGTAATGGCATGGCATTCATGCCCGGGTGGGAGGGGGCCCTACTTCGCGGTCTCGCCTTCAGGCTTCCACTTGCGGGCCGGCGCCTTCACGATCGCGCCGCTGCGCAGGCAGCGCGTGCAGACCCGGATACGGCGTACGCTGCCGTTGATCAGCGCGCGGACCCGCTGCAGGTTGGGCTGCCAGGTACGCGAAGTCACGTTATGAGCGTGGCTGACGTTGTTGCCGAAGACGGTGGTCTTGCCACACATTTCACACTGCTTGGCCATGATCTAGTCTCTCCTTGCTCGCCCCGGAGGGCACGACAACATACCAAACTCCGGCCAGGATCGCAAGGGATAGGGGGAAGGCGCGTTTTTTCCGAGCCGAGCACCTTCATCATAAGGAGTCTTTGCTAACCTAACCTCTTGCTCCCCATGGAGGTCCACCATGACGACTGCTCGGAAAACTGGGTCTGTTCCCCTCATGGCCGCCTTGGCGACATGGGCGCTGGTCATCATCGCTGGAGGTCGGGCATCGGCCTTCGACATCTGTGGCAATGGCGTCTGTGTACCGGGGGCCGGACACGAGACGTGCTCCACCTGTCCTGAGGACTGTGGTCCCTGTCTCCCACCGGTCTGTGGCGACTTCTTCTGCGACGCGAATTCCGTTCCAAAGGAAACCTGCGATACGTGCTCTCAGGATTGCGGAGCGTGCCCCGATCGAGACGGCGACGGCGTGCCGGACTCACGGGACAACTGTTTATCCGTCTATAACCCTGGCCAGGCCGACTGTGATGGCGACAGGGTCGGAGATGCGTGCGACAACCTGAACGGCACGACCCAGAGCATGTCGAGCAGCTCTTCGTCAAACTACAACTGGGCGGGGGGACGGTGCTATTTTGACAGCTCCGCACCGAACAGCAGCCACCACTGGTACGATCTCTATACCGTCACCCTTACAACCTGCACCTGGACTCGAACCACCTACTGCAATGGCACGATTTCGGACAGCGCGCCATTCTGCAGTAACAGAAACAGCTCGTGCACAATACAGAGCAGTGAGTGCGGGTCGGCCTCGACGAGGCCGCCAGCGGGTGCCTGCGGGTTCTGAGCGCCAGCCCTGAGGCTAACGGGCGGGGCAGAATTCGCGAACGCGCAACGCAAATTCGCGGGGGCACACCAAGAATTCGCGAGGGCGCACCAAGAATTCGCGAGGGTGCAACGCAAATTCGCGGGGGCACAACGAGAATTCGCGAGTGCGCAACGCAAATTCGCGAGGGCGCAGCGAGAATTCGCGGGGGCGCAAAGAGAATTCGTGAGCGCGCTTTGCGTCCCCGCGATGGCGGAAGGAAAATTCGCGAGTGCGCTACCGGTCCCCACGATGGCGGACTCGGAATTCACGAGGGGCGAGTGCGCCCCCGAGAGTTTGCGTTGCACCCTCGACAGGTATGGCGCCGTGTTGCATTGCTCTTGTTGTGCAACGCCAGCGGTGTCCCTGTTCTGCATCAAGAACGGCGAGATGCTCCCCGGTGTGAGGGGCCGACCTGGAGAGGATCCTGGCTGAGACCAAGGAGCTCAAGGCCCAGCAGGAGTATCTGGAGGGCAGCCGTCAGGGCATGACCCAGCGTTTCGACGCGAAGGTCGAAGAGGAGGCGGCCCGTCTGCTCCGGAGCATGGTGAAAGTCCACCTGGGATCGAAGAAGAGCCCCTGGTGCAGTTCGGAATCCCTCCTCTCCGCCGCCGTGGCGGCCGCAAGTCCAAGCTCTCGAAGGTGCCGGCGACCCCGGCCACCACCCCGCCCGCCACTCCGTCGCCGGACAAGCCGGCGGCGTAGGTCACGCCGAGAAAGGAGAGCCAGCCATGGCAAAGAACCGGATGCGGCGTGACGTCCGAAAGTGGGAGCGCCTGATGGCCAAGGCGCAGCAGCACGAGGAGAGGATCCCCGGGCTCGCCCCCTACCGGAAGGCGATCCAGGAGTTTCTCGACCAGGTGAAGCCCTCGAAGACCCGTCGACGGGAGAGCGACCCGGCTCCGGATGATCACGACGGAGGCTGAACCGTAGCAGGCAGTAGGCAGTAGGCCGTGAGGACCGCGGAGGGGCTGTCGCTCCTCCCCGTGCTCTTTGACAACTGAAGTACCTTTCAGGCGGGGGGTGGATGGGGGCTGCCCCTCGCCTGGTTTTTTTGCGGGTACAAGGCGATGGCCCGCGGAAGCCTATCCATGCGTTGCTGAGCGTATAAGTCGCATGGCCTATTAGCTGTGAGGGCCGTTTATCGTGCCCGTATAGCGTTCCAGCTCTAGCTTCTTTCTTATCCGTGCGGATATCTGCTAAACCGCTCGTCGTCTCAGGAGGTTAGCTTCTCGGACATTGGCGGTCGGCTCAGGTCGAGGTGAACCTTGGACCGAGGCCCTTGGCCTGCCTTGGTGTTGACGAGGACTAGAAAGCGGGGTAGTATGAACTCTACACGCAGAATTAGAGACATGCAAAAATTCGAGTAGGCCGGGCTCGCCGGATCGTGACCATGATATGCATTGTGGGCCGACAGGCGGGACGGTGAATCTAAGTGTTGGCCAGCAAAGAACTACGCCATGTTTAAATCGCCTAAACCACCGCGAGACCTATTGCTTGCATTGCGGTAACCATGTTCCGCATTCAGTACGTGGTGACGCACCTGGGGACAGGCGCGCTGCACCGGCAGGCAGCGCGCCCGCGCGCTTGCTATGCGGTGAAATGCCGAGGCACTTGGGCGCATCACCCCGCGACTACTTCCACAAGCTGCACTCTACCGACTAAATACCTATGAAGATTGGCATTGTTCATGGCCGTTTCCAGCCTATCCACAACGGTCACATTGACGGGTACATCAATTTGGCACGACCCAAGTGCGACCACCTAATAGTCGGGATCTCCAACCCCGACCCAACGCACACATTGCCCGACCCGGTAAACACCTCGCGGACATCTCCGCAGAACAACCCCCTGAGCTTCTATGAACGATTGACGCTAGTCCAAGCAGCGCTTATCGAGGAAGGCTTCACGCGCAACGACTTCCACGTCGTTCCGTTCCCGATCAATTTTCCCCAACTGCTCCATTACTACGTGCCAGAAGAAGGGGTCCACTTCCTCACGATTTTTGATGAATGGGGTAGGAAGAAGCGTCGGAACCTCGAGAGCCATGGATACAAGGTTGATGTGCTGGCCGAGAGAGATATAGGAGAGAAGACGATATCAGCTACGGAAGTCCGAGACAGAATTCTCAAGGACAAAAATTGGCGAGAGCTGGTACCAAAGTCAACACATACAATACTCGATTCCATGAGGATAAAAGATCGAATCAGGAGACTAAAGGAGCTCGCATTGTGAAGGCTTGGGTCTCCTTGGTGCTCTCTGCCATATTTGGTGTGCTGGCAAGCTGGATTGCAAATCACATTCCTCTCAGTGATGTCATCAAGAGCAATACTAATTACATTGGAGCATTCACTGCCTTTGGCTTGCTTGCGGCTATTAACGTAAGGCGGCTCCAGGTTTATCTTCGCCTCTACACGGTTGCCAATATTAGGGGCTTATGGGGCGGGGACCTTCTTCGTGAATCTCTCGCTAAAGATTACGCTATGTCAACGTGTGTAGACATTAAGGTGACTCGCGGATTTGGACTCTTTCTTAAAGACGATGGCGTTTTTAAGAAGCTGATCCTCGAACAAAAGAGTCAGAAGGGCAGAAGGATAAGAATTCTTCTACACTATCCCTGCTTGGAGTCAGCTCATCTCCGTCGTAGGGCCGACGCAAACAACAAATCACTGGACAATTACGTTGACGATCTGTTCAAGGTGCTCAGGACACTGTTTATCCACAGCGAGGATCCAAATACCGGAGAAATTATCTCCGTGCGGTTCTACGTTTCTGACAAGGACTCTGAGTGGAGATTCTATGTTCTTGAAGACGATCATGGAAAGCGGACGCTCTACTTTAATCATTACGATGACGCGATGTCGGGCGCGAAATCACGTATGCTAAAAGTTGTCGAGGGTCAGCATTCACTATGCGATGAGCTCAAGAAGACATTCGATGAAATATTTAATAATGCTTCTTTTGAAGTGGTAGAGAATCACGTATCGGCAAAACTTTTGAATTCTGATCGATGCGGCCACCCGGCTTGCGAGCAAAAAATCCGCCATTTTTTTGGAAAGCATTTCCGACATGACTGATCAAGTTGATATAATAGGCGACAAGGTGCTCTACTCTGGTAGATTGCTCGATATCGCATCTCGCACCCTCAGAGTTGAGAAGAACGGGGAAGTAACTGAGTACTCGATAGAGGTAGCAAGGCGCCCACCAGGCGTTCGCCTGATAGTTAACCGAGGCACCAAATACCTCCTCCTAAGAGAATTCCGCTCGGAGTTGGCCGGATGGGACTATCGCTTGGCAGGCGGGAAAGTATTCGAATCACAGGCGGAACACCTCGCATTCAAGTCTTCTGGGAAAGACTTGTCAGAGAGATTGCTTAGAGCGGTTTCCGCTGAAGCTAAGGAGGAACTTGGTATCCTCGTTAAGACCGCTACCCTATTGCGGAAATCTAGTGCGGGAGCGACGATCGACTGGGATCTCTACTTCTTCCGTGTGGATACATTTGACGAATTGAAGTCGGGCCCACAACCCGAACAGACCGAGCTATTGACCGTGGAGTGGCACGATCCGCTTTCAGTACTTCGATTGATCGAGAACGGGAGCTTTTCCGAGGATCGATCCATAGGGGTACTCATGCAGGAAATGCTCGCACGAGGTGAGCTTAGTGCTGCATCAACAAGAAATGCGCCCAAATAGGGTCGAGTCCGCGCGACTAGACGCACTGAGGGAAGAGGTGCCTGTCGAGTAGAAGAAAGCCCGGCTGGCCGGATGGGACAGCAGCCGATTGACGCGGCTCCTCCGATCGTCAGCAGCCCTCGAGGAGGCCAATAGGCCTCACTTGGTGGAAAAGTTGAGGCGAGATGGGCCTGAATTCAGGCTTGCCTCTCCGGACCTCGCAGCGAAATCGAGTGTGTGGGCACACCTCTCCCCCTGCGGAGTCTGCATCCGGAAGAGAGGATCAGGCTTCGGACTGACCGCCGCGGCCGGGCGCCTACCCCGCCGCGAACGGTAGTGCGGGCGGGAAGCTCCCCAGTGGGAACGTGACCGTCCGGTCTCCATCTCGGAGCTTCTCCGCGGCCTCGCGATAGGCGGCCACGAACCACCCGTAGGCTTCGTAGAGCTCCCGACGCACCGCCTTGGTGGCGGCGTGGAACAATGGCGCCGGCGACTTCTTCGAGCGCCGAGGATGATCGAGAGGCTGCTGGCCGAGGACGGCTTCGACTCCCAAGACCTGACTGCCGGACTGCTCCCGCCTTGCTGCAGCTTCCGTCTCGATCTCGACGACCAACTCGGCGATGAGCCGCTTCCTGGTTTCCTCGGGGAGGTCCTTCCAGCAGGGCAGGGGAGAGAGGGTCAGCACTTCGGTCGTGGCATAGCGCAGGCGGTCGAAGTCCTCGCCCCGGCGACGGGCAGCGTACTCCTGGGTGCGGTCGAACCAGGTTCCTTCCACGGCCTCCCCGTCCACCAGAGCGCGCACGCAGTGGACGCCGGGCCACTCGGAGGCTTTTTCGACGAGGCCCTCTTTGACGCCGTGCGAGAGACCGTAGCGCAGGCGGTCGATCTGGGCGGACTCCTCACCGCTGACCACGATCGCCTGATACCTCCGGGCCCAGATCTTGTCGCGCCAGCCGACGAGCCGTCCCAACTCGCGGGCCAAGTTGGAATTCAAGAAGCGCATGAAGCTCGCGAGCTGTTGGGCGTCGTCGACGTCCAGGAGCAAATGGAAGTGATTCGAGGCGAAGACGAAAAAGCAGCAGCGGATCGGGTACTTGCGTTGGGCCCGGGCCAGGACGCCGACGACGATGTCGTTGAGCGCCAGTCCAGGGCGAAGGAGGAAACGGCTGTGGACGGTGCGGCAGGTGACCTCGACCAGGGCACCGCCTTCGGGAATGTAGCGGAGTCTTCTCATGCCCTCTACAGACGGAAAAAGTGCCTCCGATCTTGCAAGGTCCCGCCGGGCTTGAGTTTGCGTGGGGGGTTTTTGCTCATTTCGAACCTTCTAGAAGGGTGCGTCGGCTAGAGATGGGGTCGCACTGCCGGCAAAGGCATCCGCACCAGCACCCACCGCGCTCCGGCGAAACACCAGGCACCTACCCCCTGGGGAGGTTTCTCGGGAGGACTTCAGATAGACTATTTATGGTTGGCGTAAAGCACGGAGGGGTCCACATGACACAAGCAGAGATTTCCGGCATCTCACCCTTTTTTATCGTGAGCCACGTGCCGTCATCGCTTTCGTTTTACCGAGACCGGCTTGGATTTGAGATCACCTTCCAAGGGCCTGCTCCTGGCGACATCTTCTTTGGCATCGTTCGCAGGGGCGGCGCGCAGATCCTGCTCAAAGCCATTGGCGTAGCTCCACTGCCGAACTACAAGCGAGACGTCAAGAAAGGTATTGCCCGCTGGGACGCATTCGTTGACGTCCCGGATCCTGACGCACTGGCGGCCGAATTTGCTTCGCGCAGTGTCGAGTTCTCCGAGCCGCTGAAAGACACTGACGACGGTTTGCGTGGTTTCGAGCTCAAGGACGCCGACGGCTATGTCTTGTTCTTCGGCCGTCCTCGGTGATGAACGTCAGTCGAAGCGAGGAAGTCGAAGCTTTCGTCCGATGCACGCATAGAATGAGAGACATGCGAGAGTAAGGTAAGCTGGCTCGACGAAGATTTGACGAAGATTAGGAGCCACGATATGCATGCATTCTGGGCTGAAAGGGCGGGACGGTTAATCTAGAGGTTGGCCATCGCAGAACTAATTGAGCTTTGGAGGACAGTTTAATGGCAAATGTCCTTGCTGTTGCGGGCCCTAACTCTAAATACCAGCAGTCCGGCGCAGGGCCGGCGGGCTTCTGGGCTGGTCTGTGGCATGGGCTGATCTCACCCATCACCTTTCTTGTTAGCCTCTTCAACCCCGGGGTGCGTATCTACGAGACCAACAACCGAGGTCGGCTCTACGATTTCGGTTTTATAATTGGGGTATCAGGAGCCTTCGGCAGCGGCGGATCCAAAGTCACCATGGCAATCGGTTCGACAGAAATGGGTCCCGGGTGAGTCGGGACGCTCCGTTGAACTGAGGTGGCGTGAGCTGTTTGGCGCCTCCTATTTTTGACAGATGATATGCATCGCCGAAGGTGCGGCGATGTACTCGTCCCAGAAGCCCTCACCACGCTCGTGTTCCGATTCCGTGGGGATCAGGAAGGGCTCGATCTTGCAGGAGCGGAATCCCACGGTTCGGCATGCCTCCTCGTATACCTCCCAGGGCCACCAGTAGAAGTCGAACTCCACCGTGTTCGCGCCGAGGTAAAGTGTGCCGCGGAGCCTCGCCCCCTCGTGAAGGGTCTCGTCCAGAAGCCGATAGCCGAACCCGTATTTTCGCTGATCGATCACGGGCTGCGGCGGCTGGAGCGGATTGGCGATGCTCGCAACGAACGGCTGGCCCGGCTCGAGGTTGTCGTAGACCGTCTGCATCATCTGGAGCAGTCGCTCCCGGCTTTCGGCATAGTGCAGGAGGTACGCGGCAGAGACACGGTCGAACGAGCCGATTTTTACCATCGTCGCGGCGTCTGCGACGCGGTACTCGATTCCCATGGGCTCCGCGTCTTCTCGCTGCTGGGCCAGCGCGATCATCTGCGCTGAGACGTCGACGCCCACCACGCGCGCAGCCCCCCACCGCTTGAGCAGGCGCGTGCCCATCCCGTCGCCACAGGCCAGATCGAGGACGGAGAGGCCCGTCAGGACGCCAAGCCGCTGGTGGAGCGAGTACCACTCAGCGTCGCGGAGCGGCACGGCGGCGGAGATCCTTTGGTAGTCGAGGGCAATCGTGTCGTACTGTGCCACGTGTCTCCCTTCAGCGGAGTTGGTCTGCTGGTCGTGCTCTTGCCGCGTCCCGTCCTCAGGACGACTTCTTGGCGCGGGTCTTCGCCGCCTTGCGGGCGGCGGCCGAGCGCTCCTCGGGTCCCTTGGTCTTCGCCGCTTTACGGGCCGCGGCGGAGCGATCCCCGGCAGTGCGCTTCGCCGCCGCCGATTTCGCCTGCTTGGAGAGGGCCTTCGTCGACGCGGCGGAGTGCCCTTCCTTCTTCAGCGCCGCCTTCGTCGCCCTGGAGCGGGTAGGCGAAACGCTCTTCTTCGCACCCTTTGCTCCCGCCTGGAGGTCGTCCTGGGCTTTACGCCGGGTCTCCTCGGAGGCGGCCCCCTTCTTGGGAGCCGGCAGCTTCACGCCGGCGCGGCGTGCCTTGGAAAGACCGATCGCGATCGCCTGTTTGGTCGAACGCGCTCCGTGCTTGCCTTCCTTGACGTGCTCGATCTCCTCGTGCACGAACTCCCCGGCCTGGGTGCTCGCCGCCTTCCCCTCGCGCTTGTCCTTCTGGGCCTTCTCGATCGTTTTCTTCTCGGGCATGGTCGTCGTCTCCTTGCCGCCGCTCGGGCGGATTCGGCTGTCCAGGAGGATGCAAGCTCCGGACCCAGCCTCTCGGGCCTTCACCGCCAGAGCTACACCGGAAAGTAAATTTCAGGGAAGTGTCCCGCTTTTGAGCCCTTCGCACCCTCTATTCAGAGAGGAGACCGATCGCCCATACCGGCTGGACGAAGGCAATCTGCCTCTCCGGAAAGCCGCAGGGGTCTTTTAGCAGCTTGTGTACGCTTCGGCCCGCTGAGGGCGTTCATGGTTCTGCTTAGAAGGTGCCAGTAAAGAAATTTTTCCCTGGCGGCTCACTTTTTACTTTGGCATACACTAACTACTCTGAAGGCCGTATAGGCGGTGAGCTGATTTAGCGCGGCACAACGCGCATGGGGAGGGGCATGTCCGGGAGCACGAGCTTCTGGAAGGGTTTGCTTTGCGGAGCCGTCCTGGGCATCTTCTGCTGCGCCGCTGCTGGCTCCATCGTCATTCGCTGAGTACCGCCCCCTCTAGAAGGGTGGCGCGCATCAGAGCCTTCCGCCCGGAAATCCTAGCTCCAGGATCAGGGTCGGTCGCTCCTGGATCCTTTTAAGGAGGAGGAGAGGAAATGTCTATTTTGCGGAAGCTTTCATTGTTTGCGTTGCTCTTTTTGGCCGCCTGGTCGCTGCGCGCGTCGCCAGCGGAGTTCCCTGCCAATCCCGACAGTGCCCGGCGGGGAATCGCGAAGCTCCGCATCGAACGCGAGGGCAAAGTGCTGGCCGTCGACGTCATGGGGCCCAACAAGCGGATCGCGAAGCTCATGATCGAATTTGATACACCCGAGGGCTCAATCTTGAACCTCAAGCGAGACGGGTCCTGGCTCCGGATTGCCTGGAGCCAGCAGACAGGGCGGGTCTCGGTCACGGATCCTGCCACTCGCGAATCGGCCTCACGGACGGTCGCCTTGAAGCCGAAGAAGGCGATGACCACGGAAGGCGACGGGCAGCTTTTCGAGAAGTACAAGGGCGACCTCGAGCTCGCGTTCACCGTGTATGATCAGGTCCTGATCGATGTCGGCCTCTACGAGTTCTTTCGAAAGCAGGTTCCCGCTGCCCGCGAGCCCGGAGACAAGATCATCCTCCGCTGCCCCCCTGCCTGCGATGGTCCGCTCATTGAGCCGGTGGCCATCGCGACAGGGTTGACCCGCTGTTGCACCATCGCCACCAACGATGCGAACGTCTTGTGCTCGAACAGTCTCTGTATCGGCTGTTGCCAGATTCTGGGATGCGACGCCGCCTGTGCCATTGGCGACGGCTTTGCCTGTGTCTGCGCGGTGCTCGGGCGGTCTTGCTCGGAGCCGGTGTTGGGATGTGACAATCAATGGCCGCCTGAGTGTATTTAAATCATCATCGCCAAGTGACACTTTAGAAGTGCGTCAGAGGAGGGTTGGGTCGTGCCCGCTTATAGCGTTCCGGAGCTTGCCATTATCGCGTTGGGCCTCGCCGCGACGGTGCTCTGGCTGTGGGCGGTCGTCGACTGTGTTCGCCACGGTCCAAAGCAGGAGAACGCGAAGATCATCTGGGTCCTCGTGATCGTTCTCGGGCACGTCTTCGGCGCGCTCCTCTATCTGCTGTTCGGGCGTGAGCGGGTGAAGAGGCCCTGACCGATGCTCGCCCAGGCAGTCGAGTGTTGGACTGAGGGCAGAGCCGCCCGACAGCCGAGGCGCATGAACCAGAGAGAGGCGCGACTTGTCCTGTGTTGCTTTTTACCGCAAAGCTCTTTATCCTGGTTTTGTGTGCCGTCCTGACCAGGAAAGGAGTACATCCACCATGCTGAAGCACCCGAGCGCGTTCCTTCCCGTAGCCATGTCCTTGGCTGCCCTCGCCACCGTGCTGATGTTCGTCGCTTTGCACGGAACCGCCCCCCAGGCAGATGAGGGTGCAGCTGCCCATATTTGGCAGCTCCTCATGGCTGCCCAGGTACCTATCGTATTGTTCTTCGCGACCAAGTGGCTGCCGCAGTCACCGAGAAAGGCTGTGCCCATCCTGGGCCTGCAAGTTGGTGCTGCACTAGCAGCGATGGCGCCCGTGTTCTTGTTGCACTGGTAGGGATCGTACGCTCAGCCGAGAGTCTGCGGGTCGCCGCGTGGGATCATCTTCCGCGCCCTGCGAGCCTTGCACCGGCGGATGAACAATGCTCTGATCGGTCGCCGTGACGGCTTCCGATATCCATCGCACGATTGACGCGGTCTGGAGGATCGAATCGGCCCGGCTCATCGCCGGTCTCGCTCGGATCGTGCGCGACGTCGGTCTCGCCGAAGACCTCGCGCAGGACGCTCTCGTCGTCGCCCTCGAGCGGTGGCCGGAGGCGGGGATCCCGGACAACCCCGGCGCCTGGCTCATGGCCACCGCGAAGCATCGCGCGATCGATCTGCTGCGCAGGAACACGCGGCTCGGACGCAAGCACGAGGAGCTCGGCCGCGAGATCGAAGCCGAGCTCGAGAGGGCCGTGCCGGATCTCGACGCCGCGATCGACGATCCCGTCGGCGACGACCTCCTGCGCCTCGTGTTCATCGCCTGCCATCCGGTTCTCTCGACCGAGGCGCGCGCCGCGCTCACGCTCCGCTTGCTCGGCGGCCTGACGACCGGCGAGATCGCGCGGGCCTTCCTCGTCCCCGAGTCGACCGTCGCCCAGCGGATCGTCCGGGCCAAGCGGACCCTCGCCGAGGCGCGCGTCCCCTTCGAGGTCCCCCGCGGGGCCGAGCTGGCCTCCCGCCTGTCGTCGGTGCTCGAGGTCATCTATCTCATTTTCAACGAGGGCTACGCGGCGACCGCCGGCGACGACTGGATGCGGCCCGGGCTTTGCGAGGATGCGCTCCGTCTCGGCCGTATCCTCGCCGAGCTCGTGCCGAAGGAGCCGGAGGTCCACGGCCTCGTCGCGCTGATGGAGATCCAGGCGTCCCGCGCGGGCGCCCGGGTCGGTCCGTCCGGAGAGCCCATCCTGTTGCTCGACCAGAACCGCGGGCGCTGGGATCACGTGCTCATCCGTCGCGGCCTCGCGGCGCTCGATCGTGCCGGGAAGCTCGGCGGCGCGCTCGGCCCGTGCGCGCTTCA
>DATFNZ010000200.1:0-10788 GCA_035266085.1 Thermoanaerobaculia bacterium | reverse complement strand
TGGAGGCAGGCCGGAAGAACGGGGTTGAGGGCACGGTGTCGCCTTGACCCCACCCTCCGCCAACGCGTGATCGTCCCGTAGAGACGTCCCAGACGAGTCACCCATACCGCTTCGGAATCGACAACGTCGGGGCGTCTCCGCGGCGGGAAAAACGTGGGATCCCACCAACAACTCCCGACGTCACAAGTCCCTGATACCCGGAACGAACTTCGGGCACGTCGCACTAGGCTGACAGCGGACTACCGCCCCACCTCCCGCGCCGCCGCGCCGTGGATCGCCAGAGTGGCCGGGTCCTGGAGGAAGGCGGCCACGCCCAGGTCCGCCAGCTTCCAGCGCTTGTCGATCCCCAGGACGATCTCGCCGGACTTTTCGGAGCCGGCGGCGGCCGGCAGGGTGAGGACCTTCTCCAGGCGGCGGACCACCCGGTCGTTCTTCAAGGTGCGCGAGGAGTTCTCGCCGGACTTCACCGGCGTCGAGAGGCCGCTCTCGTAGATTGCCACCCAGAGGTCCAGGTTGCCCGGTCCCGCGGCCTTGGCCAGCTTCGCCCCCACCTTCACCTTCAGATGGCCGTCCGCGGTCGGCGGGTCCAGCGCCAGGCTCACCCGGCCGGCGGGCTCCGCTGCCAGGGCGCTGGCGATCCGCTTGGTGACCTCGCCCTCGGAGTTGCCCACGCACTCGGCGCTGCCGTTGACCACCACCTGCGGCGTGTAGATGCGGTTGCTGTGGAAGGCGCGGCCCGCGTAGCCCCTCTGCCGGTCGGACCAGCGGGCCGAGGAGAAGGGGTCCTGCCAGCCGATGTAGTTCCAGTAATCCACGTGGAAGGAGAGCGGAATCACCTTGCCCTGATACCGGGGGTCGTTCGCCAGCTTGGTGAGCAGCCGGTCCGCCGGCGGGCAGCTCGAGCATCCCTGCGAGGTGAACAGCTCGACGATGGCCACCCGGCCGCCGACGTCGCCGGAGCCCCCGCGGGGAGCCAGGACGATGAGGGCCAGGGCGAGCAGTGAGAGTTTGAGGATCGGGTTCATGGCTTGGACCTCCGTCGGGAATCTCTTGTACCAGAGAGGATACGGGCGGGGAGGGCCGCCCGGCCTTAGTGCCTGGCATTAGCGGAAGAAGTGGATCGGGTAGATGCCGGCCTCGGCCACGGAATCGAGATCGTGGTGATCGGAGGTCACGAGGACCGCTTGCTCTTGCAGGGCCAGAGCCAGCGCGAAGCAGTCTGCCAAAGAAAGACGCCGTCGTTCCGCCTTGATCCTGCCGGCCTCCTGCCAGAGAGCGGGAGGCAGGGCAGCGTAGATTTCGAGGCCTCCCGCCCGAAGGAGAGACTCCAGAGAGTTGGCGCCATCCACGTCAGCCCGCCGCAGCAGGTCGTAGTAGACCTCGCACACGTTCACGGCGTGGATCAGACATTTTCGTTCCTTCATGAGCCGGGTGACTTCGTCGGCCCCCGGCTCGTCTTGAAGGAACGCGATGAAGGCGCAGGCGTCGAGGACATACGTAGCGTCAGCGGCCAAAGCGCGTCTCTTCCAACTCGATCTCCTCCTGTTTCCGCCGGGCGAACTCCTCGCTGGAAGAGAAAAGCCCGCGGCCGATGCCTCGGATCTGGAGGAGGCGATCCTCCCGTTCTTCCGGCGAGAGCTCGTCGAAAGGCCGCGGATCGGCAGCCAGCCGTTCCGCAAGAGCAACAAACCTCCGGCTTGCCTCCTCCGTTGAAGGCTCCTCTGGCTCTTCCACCTTGGGAGGTTCGACGAGGACGATCAGCATGGCCGGACCGGCCGGGACCTCCTCGGGCACCTGGACGTGGAGCTGGTGGTCTTCGGGAATGACGATTTTGAGCTTGTGGGCATGCATACGAGGATCCTCACCAGGGATTATACCCCCGAAACGCTTCCCCCCTCCCGGCCACTCACGGAATGGTAGGATTCTTCCGTCTACCGTTCGACGAAAGGGGGACCCCATGGATCTTCTGGGCTCAGTCGGCGCCGTCGGCGTCCTCTTCTTAGCCTTCTTCGCCGTCATCCTCTTCTACATGCTCGTCCGCCTGCTCTACAAGAAGGCGGGACCGGACGAGGCGCTGATCGTCTATGGCCGCCGGCAGCTCCTCGGCAGCAAGGTCAAGGACGAGCGGGGGGCCACCGAAGGCTTCCGCATCGTCCGCGGCGGCGGCACGTTCGTCTTCCCCGCCTGGGAGCAGCACAAGATGCTCTCCCTGCGCATGATGACCCTCGACATCGACCTCCAGCACGTCTATACGAACCAGGGCATCCCGATCAACGTCAAGGCCGTCGCTCAGGTCAAGGTGCGGGGCGACGTCGAGCACATCCGCAAGGCCGCGGAAGGCTTCCTCGGCGTGCCGCCCGAGCAGGTGCGCTCGACCATCCAGGAGACGGTCGCCGGCCATCTTCGCGGCATCATCGGCACCCTCACCCTCGAAGAGCTCTACCGCGATCAGAAGCGGTTCCAGGAGAAGGTCCGCGAGGAGGCCCACTTCGATCTCGAAGGCATGGGCTTCGAGGTGAAGTCCTTCGTCTTCCAGGCCATTCAGGACGCCGAGGGCTACCTCAACTCGCTCGGCCAGCCGAAAATCCAGGAGGCGCTCAAGAACGCCCGCATCGCCACCGCCCTCTCCGACCGCGAGGCCAAGATCGAGGAGGAGACGGCCCGCCAGCAGAAAGAGCAGAAGCGTTTCGGAGTCGACACCGAGATCGCCGACGCCGAGAAGGAGCTGTCGCTCAAGAAGGCGTCCATCCAGAAGGAGGTCGACGTCGCCAAGGCGCAGGCGGTCAAGGCCGGCGAGATGGAGATGAAGGTGCAGGACATCACCATCGCCGACAAGGAGGTCGAGCGCCGGAAGCTCGAGCTCAACGCCACCATCCGCGAGCAGGCCGACGCCAAGAAGTACGAGGCCGAGCGGCTGGCCGACGCCGATCAGTACCGGGTCGAACGCCAGGCCGCGGCCGAGCGCAAGCGGCGCGAGGAGGGGGCCCATGCCGTCAAGGCCGAGGGCCTTGCCAAGGCCGAGGCCGAATCGGTGATGCGCCGCAACATCGGCCTCGCCGAGGCCGACGCCATCCGCGCCAAGGGCGAGGCGGAGGCCGAGTCCCGCCGCCTGCTGGCCGAGGCGCTCAAGCTCTACAACGACGCCGGCCTCTCGATCGAGGCCCTCAAGGTGCTGCCGGAGATCGCCGCCGCCATCTCCGAGCCGCTGTCGCGCGCCGGCTCCACCACCATCATCAGCAACGGCAATGGCCACGATGGCACCGGCGCCGCCAAGCTCAGCCAGGACGTGGTGCAGGTCCTCTCCCAACTCTCGCCCATCATGCAGCAGCTCGCCGGGGTGGACCTGAAGAACTTCCTCCAGGACGTCGCGAAGATCCCCGCCGCCGTGACGGAGAAGATCGTGCGCATCGAGCCGGCGCCGCCGGCCCGGGCGCCTCATCATGAATAAGGCCATCATGAATAGGATGACCAAGGAAAGATGGCCGTGAATCCCCCGACCAGCCTGCCCGAGCTGATCCACCAGCTCGGGAGCACCCATTCTCGCTACGAGCGGCTGAAGATCCTCGGCCGCGCCTGGTCCCTGCTGCGGACCATGACTCCCGACGAGCGGCTCGCCGTCGCCTCCCAGCTCGGGCTGGACCAGGCCGACGAGGTCGTGGAAGGCATCGCGGCGCGCACCGGCGGCAATCCTTCCCCGGCCCTGCTGGCGATGATCGAGCAGGCCCAGGCCAAAGGCACGGGCCAACTGCCCAAGCTGATCGCCGACCTGCGCGACCCGAAGCGGCGCGGCGAACGGCTGAAGGAGGGCGCCGCCGCCGTGGAGGACGCCATCTTCGGCGAGGTTCCGGCGGCCACCTGGCTGCCGCCCGGCGCCGTGCCGGCGGTGCCGGGCGCCGTCAGGCAGGCGGCGGCGCCGCCGTCCTTCGCCGCCCTCCCGCCGCCGGTCCCGGATCCGCCGCCGGCGCCGCCGGTTGCGGCTCCGGCACCCGTTGCCAAACCTGCCCCGCCGGCCGTCGTTGCCAAACCCGCTCCGCCGGCTCCAGCTCCTCCGCCGCCCGTCGTCAAGGCGGCGCCGGCACCGGAGCCCAAGCCCGTGGAGGCCCCGCCTCCTCCCAAGCCCCAGCCCGCGCCGGCACCGCCAGTCCAAACCGTCCCTGACAGCGGCCTCGCCGACCGGCTGGCCGCGATCCCTTCGCTGACCCTGCGCTTCCGGGTCTTCCGGCGCCAATTGAACGAGGCCAGGGGGATGTCCACCGCCGGCCTGCGCTCGATCATCGAAGGATTTCACGACGGCTGGGCTCGCCGCCGAGCCCTGCTGGAGCTGCTCCGCGCGGGAATTCCAGGCGCTCTTCCGGACGCCCTTTCCCTCGTGGAAACCCTGGCCTCGGAGCGCGACCGCCTCTGGTGCCTCGGCGCCCTGACCGACACGCGCGAGATCCCGGAAGGAGACCGGGAGGCCGTGCTGGCGGCGGTCACCTCGCCGGCGGCCCGGCAGCGGCTGGCCGGGAGGATGGGCGGGGCAGCGGCGTAGGTCGGGAAATCCCTTCCGTTCCACCCGGTCGGAGACTCGTTCCGGCCGGCAAGGTTCTATGTAATTTGGGGCATTAATGGGGCGGTAGTGTATACTTACAATGGTGAGCGCCACCCTAGCCTTGCTCGACCCGAACGAGTTGCCTCGGTACACCGTGCCAGAGGCGGCGCACTACCTTCGGATGCCTCACGAGACCTTGAAGTCCTGGGTCGTGGGACGCAACTATCCTGTCTCAGGGGGGGAGAAGCATTGGGCGGGCCTGATCAAGAGGCCGGACGACGCTGATCCGAAGCTCTCCTTCTCAAACCTGATTGAGGCACATGTCCTGCTTGCGCTGCGGAAACAATACGGGGTGAAGATGAAGGAGATCAGGGAGTCTCTTGAGATTGCTCAGGAGAGATTTAATATACCTCGTGTTCTCCTAAGCCCCCAACTCCGCGCAACCAAAGGTAATGTCTTTCTCGACCAGCTTCATCAACTTACCAACCTAAGCAAGGGCGGTCAAGGGGCTATTCCCGAGATATTAGAAGCGTATCTGGAGAGAATCGACTGGAATGTAGCCGGCATGCCAGACAGAATGCACCCGCTGACGCGCCCTGATTTACTGGAGTCACCTAAACTTCTAGCCATTGACCCGCGAATAGCGTTTGGGCGACCAGTCGTAAAACGGAACGCTATCAAGACCTCTGCTATCGCTGAACGCTTTCGTGCCGGCGAATCCATTTCGGAACTTGCGGACGACTATGACCTAGAGGTCTTTGAGGTTGAAGAGGCGCTCCGATACGAGTTACCCGACGCCGCCTGATTTTACCTTTTTTACCGATCGAGATTTGGGTAAGATCTTTCCCCGAATCCTGCGGGAGAATGGGTGGAACGTGGTGCGCTATGGTGACCACTACGGAGAGCGCCCGGTCCCAGACGACGAATGGATAATGTTCGCCGCGAAACAAGGATGGATTGCTCTCTCGCATGACCGCAACATCAGATCAGATCCCGTCGCTATTCGAGCGGTGATGGAAGGCGGCGGACGGCTCTTTGTTGTCCGAGGTAAGAACCTTACCGCCCCGGACAAGGCCGTGCTGGTCGTAGCATCGCTAGGAGGGATTCATCGCGTGTTGCAGGAGCAGACAGAGGCATTCATTGGCGTAATTAGTCGCAAAAGTATGAAGCACGGTCTTATCAAGCCAGACGTTCAAGTGCGGCTGACGCTCGACGAATGGCGACGCGGCAAACAACTTCTGGTGGAAAGCGAAGAGCTATTCCTTTGACCACCTACGGGTACGCCAATCAGAAAAAACCGGGAGGGGCGGGCCAGGCCACCTCCCGGGTACTCGTTTCAGTTGTCAAAGAACTTCACCAGCTACCGCGGTTTACGGCTCATCCTCCGGGGACGCAGGACCCTGGAGACCAGCCGGTGGCGGCAACACCTCGCCCGGCCGGTTCTTGCGGAACCTCGAACGATTCGGCCTGATACCGAACGCCGGCAGCAGCTTGTTCCGTGTCCCGAGCGGGACCCGGACGAAGAACCGGATCCTGCGCGCCAGCTCACGGCCGTCCGCCACGATCTCTTGCAAGCGCTGCGTCGTGGCCTGCCGGCTGCCGCCCAGGCTCTCCTGCAGCACCTTGACCGCCCTCACCTGGGCGAGAGTCGTCTCCAGCTCTGCCCGCAGGGGCTCCACCCCCGCGATCAACCTCGCGTGCTGGAGGCAGGACCCGATCAGTCCTTCCCAGTCGCGAAAAATCTTCCCGTATGCGGTGATCTGAGGCATCTCTCTTCTCCTTTCCCATCTGACGGCGAAGTCGAGCATCGATTCGGATGCTTTCCTTCAGGGTTTATTTCTGCTGCAACGGGGATAGACTAGCGGACTAGTGCTATCGTTGTCAAGAGGTTTCTAGCGGAAATCCAAAAGAAGGGCTCTGAAGGCCGGGCTCGGGAGCGCAGGGGCCGTGGCGGACCTGGCGGGAAGCGGGAAAATTCGTCCGTTCCACCCCGCGGAAGCCCTTCGGAGGCGAACGGGTCCCCCGCGGAGGCGAACGGACCGTCCACCGGCGCCGGCGAGCTCTCCATTCGGGCCGGCAGGCCGCTCGTTTCACCCGGCGGGAGACCCGCTCCGGCCGGCAGGCCTCTCGTTCCGGTCCGTGGGAGACCCGTTCCGGCCGGCGAGCCTTCTGCCGGGCTCGGCGAGCCTCCCGTTCCGGCCGGCGAGCCTCCCGTTCCGGTCCGTGGGCCTCTCGTTCCGGTCAATACCGCCCGTGACGGAAATCCGCACCGGATGACGCTTCTTGAAAGAGAGGGTTTCGCCCACCCGTGCTCCATCAGCTTTCCTGCTCGGACAGCCCCTCTTCCTTGCGGAAAGCCTTTATGGTGGGATAGCATCCATCCATCAAAGACAAGGGGGTCCGCATGCTTCGAGGCCGCGGCAGCAACCGCAGGGGTGCTTGGACGGTTCTTCTGATGTTGGCTCTGATGATGGCGGCTCCCGGTCATGCCGGCGCCGCCACCGTGGAGCTCGTCTCCGGGACCGCGGCGGCCGCCGGCTCCTTCGGCACGAGCGCCAAGCCGGCGTTGAGCGCCGACGGCCGCTACGTGGCCTTCCTCAGCGACGCGGCGAACCTCGTGCCCGGGCAGGAGGACGACAACGAGGCCCCTGACGCCTTCCTCCACGACCGGCTCCTGGGGACCACCACCCTGGTCTCCCACGCGGCCGGCTCGCCAACGCGGGCCGCCAGCCCCGGCGGTGACTCCCTGGGCTATGACTCCCTGGGGATCAGCGCCGACGGCCGCTACGTGGCGTTCAGCGGCCAGGCCAAGGACCTCGCGCCAGGAGCCGGCGACAACGGGAACCTCTCCGACGTGTTCCTCTGGGACCGGGTCACGGGCGCCACCACCCTGGTCTCCCACGCGGCAGGCTCGCCCGGCACGGCGGCGAACGGGTTTTCCTCCGGCGTCCACATCAGCGCGGACGGCAACTTCCTGGTCTTCTCCAGCCGCGCGGGCAACCTCGTGGCCGGCCAGGTCGAGCCCACCCCCAACGTGCAGACGGCGGACGTGTTCCTCTGGAGCCGCGCCTCGGACACGATCACCCTGGTGAGCCGCCAGAACGGCACCACCGCCACCGCGGCCAACCAGGGCTCGCTCGCCACCGCCATCAGCGCGGACGGCGGCGTCGTCGTCTTCACGACCCTGGCGACCAATCTTCTCTCGACCGTCATCGACGTCAACTCAGACGCCGAGGTCTACGCCTACCAGCGCTCCACGGACACCCTCTCCCTGGTTAGCCGGGCGGCTGGCGCACCCCAGTCGGCGGCCGGGGCTACGTTCGGATTCGTCGCCGTCAGCGCCGACGGCCGCTACGTGGCCTTCTCCAGCAATTCCGACGACATCGTTCCCGGCCATGTCGACGAGGACATTTTCAAGCCCGACGCGATCCTCTACGACCGGACCACGGGCGAGATGCGGCTCGCGAGCCACAGGAGCGCCTCGCCGTTCCTGGGCGGCGGCATCTTCGATCCCTCCACCGGCATCGCGATGAGCGCCGACGGCCGCTACGTCGCCTTCTCCAGCGCGGCCACGGACCTCGTGCCGGGCCAGGTGGATACCAACCAGACCTTGGACGTCTTCGTCTACGACCGCGTCACGGGCCTCACCGCGCTCGCCAGCCACAGCCGCGATTCGGTCACCAGGGCGGGCGCCGCCGTTGACAGCAGCACCCCTTCCGGCTCGCCGGCCTTCAGCGCGGACGGCCGTTTCCTGGCCTTCCAAAGCGTTGCCTTGGACCTCGTCCCCGGGCAGACCGATTTCCCGGGCACGGCCGACGTCTTCCTCTACGACCAGACCTCGCGGAGCGTGACCCTGATGAGCCGCCCCCGCGCCTCGGACTCGGCCGCCGGGAACTCGCAATCGCACACTCCGGTCCTCAGCGCGGACGGCGGCGTGGCCGCTTTCCTCAGTGGGGCCACCAACCTGGGCGAGGGGCAGACCGATCCCTACGGCTTCCTGGACCTCTTCCTCTACCACCGGACCTCGGGCGAGATCACCAGCCCCTCGCGCAACGACCCCAGCCTGCCGCCGCCCCTCACACCCACCGTTCCGAGCTTCCTCGGCGGCTTCTCGGCCGATGGGCGGTTCGCGATCTTCCAGAGCTCCCGGATCGACGCCGTGGACCACCTCTTCCTGCGGGACGCCGTGACGGACACGACCACCCGCCTCAGCACGTCGCTCTCCCCGCCCGACACGGAAACCGGCCAGAGCTCTCTCCTCAGCGCCGACGGCCGGTTCGCCGCCGTGCTCGCCGTGGGCCAGTCCGGACCCGCCGTGGGCCTCTACCTTTACGACCGCACGGCCGGCACCTTCACCCTCGTCAACCACGCGCCCGGATCGGCCTCGCAGCTCGACGGCTCCCCCTCCAGATTCGCCCTCAGCGCCGACGGCCGCTACGTCGCCTATCAGTGCTCGGCGTGCGTCCTGGTGCCCGGACATTCGATTCCGCCGGGCGTCTCGAGATTCGAGGAGATCTTCCTCTACGACCGCCTCTCCGGGCTCAACACCCTGGTTTCCAGCGCCGCGAACACGATCCTGCCCGCGTTCCCAGCCGACGGCGAGTCCCACAGGCCGGCGATCAGCGCGGAAGGCCGCTACGTCGTCTTCTGGAGCTTCGCCACGAACCTCGTCCCCGGCCAGGTCGACGTCACCGCCACCCAGGACCTCTTCGTCTTCGACCGGGATACGGGGGCGACCTCGCTCGTCACCTACACGCCGGGCTCTCGCGTCACGGCCGCCGGCCTCCGCTCCGCGGCCTCGTCCCTGATCCCGGCGGACCTGAGCGCGGACGGCCGCTTCATCGCTTTCCACAGCAACCTGCCCAACCTCGTGCCCGGGCAGGTGGACGCCAAAGCGAACGCCGACGTCTTCCTCCACGACCAATCCGCGGGCACCACGGTCCTGGTGAGCCACGCGGCCTCGTCGCCGGTCACCGCGGGCAACGGTCCGTCCCAATCCTTCTGGTCCGAGGATTCGGTCTCGATGAGCGCCGACGGCCGCTTCCTCGTCTACGAAAGCCTGGCCACCGACCTCGTGGCGGGAGCCGAGGACACGAACGGCGACCCGGACGTCTTCCTCTACGACCGTCTCACCGGCACGAGCTCCCTGGTGAGCCACGCCGGCGGAGCCCCCCTGAGGGCCGGCGACGGGGCTTCCCAGATCCCCCGCATCAGCGCGGACGGCAGCCACATCGCTTTTTTGAGCGCGGCGGCCGACCTCAGCCCGGGTCAGGCCGTCCTCGCCGGCTGGTACAACCTCTACGTCCAGGAGAATCAAGCCGGGAGCGCCGGCGCCACGACCTTCGTCGGCCGGGCGTTCAGGATCTCCCGTCCGTTCGACCCTTTCCCGTCCGACCCCAGCGACGACCCCCTCTCCTTCGCGCCCCAGATCTCGGCCAACGGCCGGCGCATCGCCTTCAACAGCGAAGCCGCGCTCGTCCAGGGGGATTACAACGGCATCTGGGACGTCTACCTGTGGGACGAGGACGGCACCGTCGAGCCCGAAGAGCCCGAAGGCCCCATCCCCGTGCCTCCCTGCCGGCTGCTCGACACCCGGCGCCGCGCCGAGCGCCCCGTCCTGACCTCGAACGTCCAGCGCACCGTCGCCGCCCGCGGCCGCTGCGGCGTGCCGGCCAAGGCGAAGCAGGTCGTGGTCAAGGCGACCGCGTTCAACCCCTCGGGCAAGGGCAACCTGCGGTTCTATCCGGGGACCCTCACGGCAACGCCGTCCGGCATCCTCCGCTTCGAGCGCGGCACGAACCGGACCGAGACGTTCACCCTGCCTCTCAGCCCGAGCGGAACGCTGACGATTCTGCCCTTCGTGGCAGGCCGGGGAACGGTCCACGGGGTCCTGGAGGTGACCGGGTACTCGGAGTGAGCCGGTGGCTCAAGGACGCTGTCAAGCCTGAAATGAAGAGATATGTAGGGGCGGCCCTATGTGGCCGCCCTGGCGGCCGTCAGGCCCGCCTGCCGCAACAGGGCGGCCACGCAGGGTGCCTACGGCATCCTGCGGACCTCCCCTACAGAAAAACCGGGTTCTACCTTGACGGGCCGCTAGTACGACGAGCCCGAAGTTGGTTCCGGGTTTGCGCTGCACCGAGAGCCTGGACGGCGGAACGACGTGACGGTTGAAGGGATTAGCAAAGCGAGCGATTCCTCCGCCTCGGAGACGCCCCGACGCGGGAGGCCTCCGAGACCTCTTCGTGACCCGTCTGGGG
>DATFNZ010000199.1:0-3038 GCA_035266085.1 Thermoanaerobaculia bacterium | reverse complement strand
GCGGCCTTGTCGGCGGCGGCGAGGCCATCCGCCGGGGCGCATGGGATCTCGAACTGCCCGAGGCCGTATTCCGGGAGGAAGACCTCCGGCTCCAAGCCGGCCTGCCGCAGCGCGGCCATCGCCAGCGGGCCGAAGGGCTCGACGAGCCGCTGGGCCTCGTACGAGAAGCCCGCACCAGGCCTGAAGTCCGGGCTTCGTAACAGGAACTCCTGCTCGAATGAGGCGACCAGGTGCAGCCCGGTCTCCCCTTCGAGCCGGGCGAGCGCGTTCTTGAGAAGGGTGCGCGGGCAGGAATCCCAGGGGCTGCCGTCGGTGTCGGCTGCGTCGCAGAGGAAGAAGTGCAGCGGCGAGACGTCGTCCCAGAGGTCTACCCTTGTTTCGGTGGAGCTGTCGGGCAGGAGGCGCAGGTCCCCGAGCGACCCGAATGGGTTCGGCTCGGCGATGGGACCGAAGGGAGTGAGCGCCTGATCCGCCGGCACCCATCCCACTCCCGCCCCCATGCGCCCCTCGACCTCTGAGGCCGGAACCGAGCGCCCCCGGTTCAGGCCTGAGAGGTCGCAGTGAAGAAAGCCGACTAGGTCCTCACCCCGCACTATTCCCACTCCCACCGCGGCCGGGCGAACCGTTGTCCCAGTGCCGCAGCTCGAAGCCCCCCTCCCCCAGTCGCGCGGTGAGGGCCTCCGCGGCCCGGCCGTCGCAGGCGCAGAGCACCCCGCCTTCGAGCCCGTCGCCCCGCTCGAGAGCCGCCGCTAAGGCCCCGGCTGGTTGCAGGTGGTAGCCGCCGAGGCCGAGCTGCGGGTAGGTGTCGCGGAGTGCGACTAGGACGCTGCCCGGACCTCGAATGCTCGCCGCGACGGACAAGAAGTGCCCGCAGTCCCAGTCCGGCTGTGGCGGCTCCACCGTTCGTCCGGCCAGGTGATCCAGCAGCAGCCTCGCCGACGCGTGCGACCCCCAGAGCCGCCCGGTGCGCAAATTGGCTATGAGGACGCACTCCGGGGCGCTGTCGGAGGCGGTCTCGATGAGCGAGTCCACCGTCTCCTCAGTCCACGGTCCCGCGACGGGGATGACTGAGAGCGCGCCGCCGGAAAGCTCCTCTATGCCCCGCGCTACCCCCGCTGCGGACGTCCCGGCCGAAGCCCCGCCAGGAGTGAGGGGAAGGGCGGATATGTAGTCGTTCCGGGGCGCGGCCCCGGGCGGGAGCCACTCGGTGGGGTCTCCCTCTGCGAGGGTCGTTCCAGCCAGGAGCGCGACCTCCTCCTGGCTCGTTCGGTAACCCGCGGCGGAGAGGGTCAGGGCTCCCCAGAACGCGCCGCAGAGCTGGTCCTTCTGCGGCATCTCGCGCTCGTGCAGCAGGGCGAAGTCCCCGGGGCCGGGTACGACGTCTCCCCTAGTGATGATCGGATCCATCAACCGGTCGCGTCTCCTTTCTGTCCGTGCACATCAAGGGTCGGGACGTTTAGCGTGCGAAAGCTCAAACCCCAAGACCCCTCAGTAGAGCTCCGCCGCGGTGGCCGCCACCTCTTCCGGCGGAAGTTCCCTCGCCATCGCTGCCTGCGCACGCGCCACGGCGACGTGGGTGCGCACGAGAGGTTCGCCAATCGCGTCGACGAGGACGGCGTCGCCCTCCAGCGCGTCGAGCGCCTCGTCTGGGGAGGCAGGAAGCGGTCGGATGTCCTTGGCGGCGCGCTCGTCCTCGCTGAGCGTGGCGGGGTCCACCATCGTAGGTTCGCCGGGATCGAGGCCACGGTTTATCCCGTCCATCCCGGCGGCCAGGACCGCAGCCAGGGCCAGGTATGGGTTGGAGGTGACGTCCACGGGTTTGATCTCGACCTTCGCCGTTGCGGATTCCCTGCCGGCCACGGGGGAGGCGAGCCTGACGGCCGCCTCCCTGTTATCCAGACCGTAAGCGGCGAAGGCCGACGACCACATGCCGGGGACGAACCGCTGGTAGGAGTTGGGCGACGGGGCGGTGAAGGCCATGACGGCGGGCAGGTGCTCCAAGATCCCGCCTACGAGTCCCCTGCCGGGGCCACTCAGGGCCCCCGAGCTGTCGAAGAGTACGGGGTCTTCGCCCTCATATAGGCTCACGTGCAGGTGGTGGCCGTTGCCGGCCGCGTCGAGGTACGGCTTTGGAGCCATGGTCGTCTTAAGGCCCATCTTGTGGGCCACGCCCCGGATCGCCTCCAGCACCGTCACGCGCTCGTCTGCCGCCGTGAGAGCTTCGTCCTCGCCCACCGAGAGCTCCAAATTCCCGTGCCCCACCTCAGCGTGGCACTGCTCCGGGCTGAGGCCCATCTCATTCAGCGTCTCCGCCAGCTCCACCATAAAGTCCGCCGCCGTGGTGAGCGCGAAGCTGCCGGCGTACGGGGTCCTATCGAGCGGACCTTCGGGACCCCATACGTAGAATTCTACCTCGTAGGAGGCAACGGCCCTGTACCCTCTCTCGGCGAGCCACCCAAGCACCCGCTTGAGGGCGCTACGCGGGCATCCCTCCCAAGGCGTCGTCGCGTCGGGCTCCGTCATGTCGCAGGAGACCATCGCCTGCCCACGGGCGAAGGGGAGGGCGGTAAGGGTCGAGAGGTCAGGGACCAGGCGGCACTCCCCGACCGGGCTAAGTCCTGACTCGGGATGCAGGGCGCCGCTCGGGTCGAGGGCGAGCACGCCCTTGGCGAGGCCCACGCCTGCCTGTGCCCGCCTCCCGAAGCCGTCCCTGTGGACAGCCTTAGCCTTGGGGATACCCGCGTGGTCCACGAACGCGAACCGGACCCAGAGGGTATCCTCCGGCAACGACGGCGTAACGTTCTCCCTTGACTCGCGCTCCGCTTGCATCTCACCCTCAACTATGTCCCGAATACTACGTCTTCCCCGGCGTTCAATATCTCACGCCGGGACCCCGAGTTCTAGCTCTGCAACATCTGCGCCCGCCGTCAGGCTCCCGTCCGGGGCCCAGGAGACGGGGCCAGGCCCTCCTCGGCCATCAGCCTCTCGCCGGCCCGCCGTGTCGCGGCGCTGCGGACTAGCGTGACAAGGATCCCCGC
>DATFNZ010000198.1:0-86441 GCA_035266085.1 Thermoanaerobaculia bacterium | reverse complement strand
TTGACCATGCAGGCGATGTTGCCGTCGAGCTTGATGTAGTTGAGGTTGAACTTGCTGGCCTCGACCTCGAGCGGGTCTTCCTCCGCCAGGTCGCGCATCTCGGCGACGTCCTTGTGGCGGAACATGGCGTTGTCGTCGAAGCTCATCTTGGCGTCGAGGGCCATGACGTCGCCGCCGCCGGTGATCATGAGCGGGTTGATCTCGGCGAGCGAAGAGTCCGTGTCCATGTAGGCGTTGACCAGCCCGGTCACCAGCTTGGCCGCCTTGGCCGCCGTCTGCCCTTTGAGGCCCAGGCCGCGGGCCACGGCGCGGGCCTGGAACGGCTGGATGCCGAGCACCGGGTCGATCGCCACGCGGGAGATCGCCTGCGGGTCCTTCTCCGCGACCTCCTCGATGTCCATGCCGCCCTGAGAGGACCCCATGATGACGGGCTTCCCCTGGGCGCGGTCGAGGGTGATCGAGAGGTACAGCTCCTGGGCTATATCCGCCGTCTCCTCGATCAGCACCTTGCGGACGCGCTGTCCCTCGGGACCGGTCTGATGGGTGACGAGCTGCATGCCGATGATCTGCCGGGCGTACTCGCGGGCCTCTTCGGGCGACTTGGCGAGCTTGACGCCGCCCCCCTTGCCGCGCCCGCCGGCGTGGATCTGGGCCTTGACGACGCACCGTCCGCCGAGCTCCTCACAGATCCGGCCGGCCTCCTCCGGATCGTCGGTCACCTTGCCCTTGGGGGTCGCGACCCCATACCGGCGCAGGATCTCCTTGGCCTGATACTCATGGATCTTCAAGACGTTCTCCTCCGAGAAAGTTCCTGGGGAACCTGGATTCGAGACTGGGATTGCCCCCCGGGGGGCTGGAGGCACCGGGAAGACCGGGCCGGCAGGGAGTGTATCAGAGGGAGGCGGGAGGGGAAGGCTACCGCGCGCCGTTCTCTTCTTCGGGAATCAGGCCGATGTCAGCGAGATGCCGCCGGAACTCTTCTGGACCGAAGGGGCACTTCTTGGCCTCCTGCAACTGTCCCGCGTCGATCGTCAACTGGTCGCGGAACTTGCGCTCCAGGTAAAACTCGCCTCGACCATGAGGGACAGCCGTCGTCAAGACCGTCACCCCCTGGTACACATACTTGTAGAAGTTCTCTTTCCTTCGCCCGATCCGAGGAGTCAAACCCAGCTTCTCAGCAATCTTACGCGCTTCCAGGAAGGTGATCATCGAGGAGCGAGAACCGACTCTAGGTACCGCAGATGCGATTCGAGGCGTGGGCTGAGCCTGCCCTGATCCTCGAGGAGAAGCTCGTAATAGTCTTCCAGGACCGCGCAGAGGTGCTCGATCGCAAGCTCCGCAGTCGGGCCGTAGCCGTATTGGTCGGTGTCATAGGACGAAGCGACCACCTGCCCATTCTCCCCATCGATGGCGACGGCGAGATCCTCCGTCAGGCGGTACCTGTCGCTCCGGAAGTTCCGAATGTGCACGGTGCGGGGATACGGTCCATTCTCCACCGAGAAAGCCGGCGCAGGCCAACTCTCGTCCACAGCCCTCAATGCCTCGCGGCTCGACATGGCCCCTCGCCTCCTCTCAGCGTCGCCATCCGTATCGTCCTCCGGCGATATGATATCGCGATCGTGGAAAGCGGGCAAGGGAGCCGAGGAACCGGCAAGCCGGGCCGGGCAGTCGCCGACCCGGCTTTGCCGTCAGCCTAATGGTGGCCGCACCCCTTGTAGTGTCTGTGGCCACGCTCATGGCCGCGGCCGCGGTGGCCACGGTTGCGGTCGTTACGATCGTACCGGTCCCGGCGGTCGTACCGGTTGTCACGGTCGTACCGGCCATGGCGGTCGTACCGGTCATCGCGGCGATAGCTGTCGTCCCGATAGGAGCGTGAACGGCGGTCGTCACGGTCATACCGGTCGCGATATCCGTCGCGATACCCATAGTCGCCGCCGCGTCGGGAGTACCCGCCGTAGCCGCCGTAGCCGACGGATCGGGGAGCGTAGCGGTCGTAGGCCCACCGGGGGTCGACCTGGTAGTGAGAGAAGTGGGCGGCCACGAGGGGGCAGGACTCGTGGTGGTAGGTGTAGCCGGCTTCGTGGAAGCAGGAGCGGCTGCAACTATGACCGCGGTAGCTGACCGGCTGATCGTAGCGGTAATAGTAGGCCGGCTCGTACCCGTAGCTCGACCGCCCAAAGGCGAACGCGATGTGGGCGGCGCCGACCCGGAAGACCGTGCCGATCGAGAGCCAATCGTGACTGGCTCGCGCCTGGGGAGTGAGACCTGGAGTGAACATCATCACACCGGCAAGGACTGTGGTCATGAGCATTTTGCGCATGGCTTTTAAAACCTCCTGCGAGCCGCGAATTCCACAATCCATGCCAATCGGTCGTCGCCGGGGTAGTGGCTCTCAACAGCTCTCAGATTGCCACCTAAGTCGGTCAACATCGACCCTCCTGGAGGACGCCGATCCGGTAGAGCGAGGGTCTGGGGACAGGTCCTATACTGCCCTTGCAAAGGGACGAACGGCCAGAACCTCGTCTGATCGGAGGGCCTCGATCTCCGACTCCCGGACAGCAACTACGGCAATCGACTCCCCAAGAGCATTGAACACCTCCAACACGCAGCCCTCCTCGCCACCCTCCGGATGGGGGACATGGTCGACCAAGACCGCTACGTCTCCGCATCTGAGATTGTGCTCAGGGAGATCGAGCTTGAGGGAAACACGCTTATAGAGAGGCAAGCTCATGGTTTCTTCTCCTTCCGAGGCTTCAGCGTCACGAACCGACCGCATCGGGTGGAATCTTCACTCGGCCTCCCTCGCCTCTCTCCCGGAGGCCCTTCGCCTCACGCGGAGGCGAAAGATACTGTAACGAGGGCTCGTCTTGTGGTAAAAAATCCGCCATGCTGAGAACCCGCACCGCCTCCCAACCTTCCTCAAGCCCCTCCAGAAGCACCACCAGAAAAGACCAGAGTGGGAAGATGCTCGCATGAGCGGCGCGACCGACGTGGCGAATCAGGATGTGGCGAACCTGGAGGCGGCGCGCGCGGCGCTGGCGGAGACTTTCGGCTACGGGGAGTTCCGCCCCGGGCAGGAGGAGGTGATCCGGCACCTCCTGGCCGGGCGATCCGCCGCGGCCGTCTTCCCCACCGGCGGCGGCAAGTCCCTCTGCTACCAGATCCCGGCTCTCCTGCTGCCGGGCCTCACCCTGGTGGTCTCGCCCCTGATCGCCCTGATGAAGGACCAGATCGATCAGCTCACCCGGCGCGGAGTGGCCGCCGGCCGCCTCGACTCGACGCTCACGGGCGACGAGGTGCGCAACCTCATGGACGCCATCCGGAAGGGCTCCCTGCGCCTCCTCTACGTCGCCCCGGAGCGCTTCACCAACGAACGCTTCCGGGAATCGATCTCCCGAGTCCAGATATCGCTCTTCGCGGTCGACGAGGCGCACTGCGTCTCCGAGTGGGGTCATAACTTCCGCCCCGACTACCTGAAGCTGGACGCCTTCGGGAAGCTCTGCGGCGCCGAGCGCACCCTCGCCCTCACGGCCACCGCCACGCCGCAGGTGCTCGACGACATCTGCCGCGGCTTCGCCATCGCTCCCGAGCACGCAGTCCGCACCGGCTTCCACCGCGAAAACCTGACGCTGAGGACCACTCCCGTCCACGCCGCCGACCGCGACGCACTGCTTCTCGAGCGGCTCTCTCCCGGTCCCTCCCAGGAGATATCGGGGCCGACCATCGTCTACGTCACCCAGCAGAAGACGGCCGAGGAGGTGGCGGCGGCTCTGGCACACGCCGGGCTGCCGGCCCGCGCCTACCACGCCGGCATGGAAGACGACGAGCGGGCGAGGGTGCAGGACTGGTTCCTGGAGTCAAAGGACGCGGTGGTCGTCGCCACGATCGCCTTCGGGATGGGGATCGACAAGGCGGACATCCGCAAGGTGATCCACTACAACCTGGCCAAGAGTCTGGAGAACCTTGCGCAGGAGATCGGCCGCGCCGGCCGCGACGGGCGGCCGGCCCTCTGCGAGAGCCTGATCTGCACCGGCGACCTCCTGGCGCTCCAGAATTTCGCCTATGGCGACACGCCGGACCTCGGGGCCGTGCGCAGCCTCCTCGAAGAGCTCGCGAGGTCCGCGCAAGGGCCCGGAGAACAAAGTCGTCCCGGCGAGATGGAGCTGTCGTTTTATGACCTCGCGGGGCGCCACGACATCCGGCTGCTGGTGGTGCGGACCCTCCTCACCTACCTGGAGCTCGGGGGCTATCTGGAGGCCGGCACGCCGATCTACGCGGAATACGAGCTCCGGCCGCTCGTGCCTTTCGAGGAGATCCTGAACCGCTTCGCGGGAGAGCGGCGGGAGTTCCTGCGCGGCATCTTCGGGCAGGCGAGGAAGGCCAAGGTCTGGTCCCACATCGATCTCGAAGCGGCGGCGCAAGCCCTGGGAGCTCCCCGCGACCGCCTGGTGAGGGCTCTCGACTACCTGGCCGAGCAGAGTCTGCTGGAAGTCCGCGCCGCCGGCCTGCGCCACCCCTACCGCTGGCTCCGCCCGCCCATTGACCTGGACGAGATGGCGCGATCGCTCCACCAGCGCACCCTCGAGCGCGAGAGCCGCGAGATCGCCCGCCTCGACCAGGTGCTGATCCTCGCCGCCCACGACGGCTGCCAGACCGCCTACCTCGCGGCGCACTTCGGCGAGATCCTCCCCCATCCCTGCGGCCACTGCTCCTGGTGCGAGAACGGCGGCAAGCCCGCGAAGCTTTTCCCGGCGCCCCCCGTCCACCTCGACGAGGCCCGCCTGCGCCAGGCGGCAAACCTGCGCCGCGAGACCCCGGACTTGGCCAAGGCCCTGGCCGACCCGCGAGCCTTCAGCCGTTTCCTGACCGGCCTCCCCTCCCCCCGCCAGACTCGCGGCAAGCTCAAATCCCACCCGCTCTTCGGCGCCTTCGCCCAGGTTCCCTTCGCGGAGGTGCTGCGGCGAGTGGAGGAGATGGCAGAGGCGGGGCTGGAGCTGTCCTGACTCGGGCCCTTCGGTATTCTGGAACACCCTGTCCAAAGGTTTGGATACTGCCATCCCCCTTCAGGGTGATGCTGACCGTAAGCCTTGCAGATACATTGGTTATCGAATCATGGTTCTTGGCATTCCGATTGCTCTAGCTATCCCGTAAGGTTCATAAAAGGAGGAGGGTTATGAAGATACGACGGTGGGTAACAGCCGGGCTGGTGCTCGGATCGATGCTCTCGATCTTGCTCGGATGCGGTCATTCGCCGACAGAACCCTCAGGCTCTCTCGGTTTTCAGACGGTGCTCAAGGCCACACGCCCGGGGAACCCCCCCGACCTCCAAGGAGGAGGGACGGTCCGGGATCGGGCTCGCTGGCAGGCGGTATGGACGGAGCTGCACGGCGGGCTTCCCGCTCCACTGCCGGAGATCGATTTCAGCCGCGAGACGGTCGTCCTGGCGGTGGTGCCCGGCTGTCAGGCCAACGTGGAGATCGTCGCGATCGATCGGGAGAGGGGCGAGTCGGTAGTGAGAACCCAGGCCAAGTCGTGCGCCATTGCCCTCTGCGCCCGCGCGGAATTCGCCGTCCACGTGGTCCGGCTCCCTCGCTTCGAGGGCCCGGTGCGCTTCGACCTAAGGCATGACGCGGGGCTCTGTTGAACGGAGGCGGAGCTTCATTCAAGACTGTGAAGCTGGCGCTCGACGCGTCTCCATAATCGCTCCACAATGGCGGTGCATCCTCGTTCGTGGAAAGGAGGATGTACTCATGAACAACACCCCTCGTTGGATAGCACTCGTCGGCGCACTGCTGCTCGCCGTCGCGGTCGGCTTCGCGGCCTGGCAGGCGGGCGTGGCGCACGGCATCGAGCAGAGTGGCAAGATCGTCGTTGCCCCGTCCGGACCAAACCCCGGCCCATACCCCTACCCGTATCCGTATTACGGGTGGCACAGGCCCTGGGGCTTCGGGTTCCTCTTCGTGCCGCTCTTCTTCTTCTTCTGGTTCTTCGTCGTCCGCGGCCTGTTCTGGCGCCGCGCCTGGTACGGCGGCGGCTGCGGACCGCGCGGCCGCTTCGACGAGTGGCATCGGCAGGCTCACGCGCGGGGCACCCCAGAGACCGCCGAGGCCGTGCCGGGAGCCATGGGCGAACGGTGAAGACGATCCTGATCGTCGACGACGAGCCGCAGATCGCCGAAATCGCGCGCGATTACCTGCGGCTCGCCGGCTTCGACGTGATCGTCGCCGGCGACGGCGTCCGTGCGCTGGAGGCAGCGCGCGGGCGCCGTCCCGACCTCCGCCCCGACCTGATAGTTCTCGATCTCGGGCTTCCCAGCCTCGACGGTCTCGAGGTGGCGCGCACCCTGCGGAAAGAATCGGACGTACCCATCATCATGCTCACCGCCCGGGTCACGGAAGACGACCGGCTGCAGGGGCTCGAGATCGGCGCCGACGACTACATCACCAAGCCGTTCAGCCCGCGCGAGCTCGTGGCGCGCGTCCGCGCGGTGCTGCGGCGGAGCGAGCGGCGGCACGTCGACGGCGACCTCCTGCGCGTGTCGGATCTCGTCGTCGACGTCGCCCGCCTGAGCGTGCACCGCGGTGACGAGCCGATCGACCTCACGCCGACCGAATTCCAGATTCTCGCCACCCTGGCCCGCCACCCCGGCCGGGTGTTCACCCGCGCCCAGTTGCTCGACGCCGCGCGCGGCACCGACGCCGAGGCGTACGAGCGCGCCGTCGACAGCCACGTGAAGAACATCCGCCGCAAGCTCGAGCGCGATCCTCACGCACCGCAATATCTGGAGACGGTCTACGGCATCGGCTACAAGCTGGTGGAGGAATGAGGAAGCCCTGCCCGCCGCCGTGGGGCTGGCGGGACCGGCTCGGCTCTCCTGCCGGGATCGCGGGCCGCCGGCGCGGGCCGCCCCCCTTCGTCCGCCGCATGGGCTGCGCCTTCGCCGCCCTGATCGTCCTCGCCGCCATCGGCGCCAGCACCCTCGTCTCGCTGCTCGGGCGGTCGCCGCACCGGGTGTTCCCGCTCTCGGCGCTGGCCATCGCGCTGATCCTGGTGCTCGCTGTGGCTTTCCGGCGCGCCCTCCGTCCCGTCGCCGGGGCGTTCGCCGAGCAGGACCGCCTGCGGCGGCAACTGATGGCCGACGTCGCCCACGAGCTGCGGACGCCGCTGGCCATCCTGCAAGGCCGTATCGAGGGGTTGCTCGACGGCGTGTACCCCCGCGACGAGCCCCATCTCGCGGAGCTGCTCGAAGAGACGCGTCACCTCTCGCGATTGGTCGAAGACCTCGGCACGCTGGCGCACGCCGAGGCCGGCGCCCTCGAGCTGCGCAAGGAGCCCGTCGACCTCGGCGACCTCATCCGCGACGTCGTGGCGTCGCTGCCGCGACCGATCGTCGTCGAGGTGCCTGAGGATCTCCCCGCCCTCGAAGTCGACCCGGTGCGCATCCGCCAGGTCCTGCTCAACCTGCTCGCCAACGCGCTACGCCACACGCCGGCGGAGGGCGCCGTCGCGGTCGAGGTCCAAGCCCAGCCGCAGCGGGTGCTGATCCACGTGCGCGACACCGGCCCCGGCATCGCCCCGGAGGATCTGCCCCGCCTTTTCGAGCGCTTCCAGAAAGGCAGCGACTCGCTCGGCTCCGGTCTCGGCCTCCCCATCGCCCGCAAGCTGGTGCTGGCACACGGCGGCGACATCGGAATCGAGAGCGTATTGGGTCAGGGGACCGAGGTCACAGTGTCGCTGCCGCGGTGACCGAGGCTCGCCGATGGTGCGGAGAACACAACCTCAGCGCCGTTTCCAACGCGTGGGATCCCGGGCCTGGTGCCTCGGCCGCGTCTGCCTCGGCGACTGAACGGAGGTGGAGCTTCATTCGTGGCTGTGAAGCTGCCGTTCGAGGCGCTGCTTCGCCTCATCCCAGGAAACCCAGTCTTCGGGATTTGCCTCAGCGTCCCTTAAACGCTGGTCCAAGAGCTCTTTCTGCCAAGCGAGGAGCTCCGGGCGTTCGCCCTCGGCCTCTCTCCAGAGCTCCTCTAGAAGCTCGACCCTCTCGGCAAAGGGCAGCCTGCGGATCTCCTGTATCAGTTCGGCTTTGCTCACCGTGCTTCCTCCACCCAGATCTTATCAGGCTCAGCAACTCAGAAGGCGCTGGCCCGCGAGCTGGGACGGCTCGTCGGCTGGCACGACAAGATCTGGGCTCGGAGGTATCAGGCGATCGTGGTCAGCGGCGAGGAGTCCGCCCAGATCAACCGCCTGCGCTACGGTCTCGCGCACGGCGTCAAGGAGGGCCTCGTCGAAAAGGCCTCCGAATAGCCCGGCGTTCACTGCGCGCGCGCCCTGGTGGATGGAGAGACCGTGGAGGGCACTTGGTTCGATCGTACCCGGGAGTACGCCGCCCGCCGTCGAGGCGAGGACTTCGACCGTCTGCGCTACTCCACGACCGAGGTGCTGACCCTCTCTCCCCTGCCCTGCTGGAGGGAACTTCCCGAGGAGACCCGGAGGAGGCTCATGGCCGAGATGATCGCCGAGATCGAGGCGGAAGCCGCCGCCAAGCGTGAGCAGTCCGGCAGCCAGGTCCTGGGAGTCTCCGCAGTTCTCGCCCAGCAGCCTCTCGATCATCCCCGGCGCTCGAAGAAGTCTCCAGCGCCGTTGTTCCACGCCGCGACCAAGGCGGTGCGTCAGGAGCTCTACGAGGCTTACGGATGGTTTGTGGCCGCCTACCGCGAGGCCGCCGAGAAGCTCCGGGCCGGGGACCGGACAGTCATGTTCCCGCTGGGGAGCTTTCCGCCCGCCCTGCCGTTCGCGGCCGGATAGGCGTTCCCGGCGCGATGGTCTGCCCGAAGCCTGATGCTCGTGTCGGATGCAGGCTCCGCACGGAAGAGGTGTCCACACACTCGATTTCGATTCAAGGTCCGGAGAAGCAAGCCTGGATTCAGGCTCATCTCGCCTCGATTTTCCCGCTAAATGGGGCCGATTGGCCTCCCTCGAGGGCTACTGAAGATAGGGGGAGCCGCGCCAACTCGCCTTTGTCCCATCGGACGGGCCGGGCCTTGGTCCGATCGGCCTCCCTTGAGGGCCGCTGAAGATAGGATCAGCCGCGCCAACCTGCCTTTACCCCATCGGACGGGCCTTTCTACTTGACTGGTACCTCTTGCTGGGACACTTCTTCCACCCCTTCCCTCCCCGCGTCTATTCTCCTTCCAGGATCAATTTTATTTAATATTTATATTCCGCTCACATCATCGAGCACGACTATATTATCATCTCCCACTATATCTCGGTAACTTTCACTTGTCTCTCGGCTGCCACCCCAGATTTGAACAAGAACTCCATCATTGACCAAGGCTCGCGCCTCATGACTCAAGTCACCATCACCGGTTACCACGATGGCCCGACTGAGCCTTGTACCCTCTCGTAACGCCTGCTCATTGGCGCGGCGTACTTCACTTGCTACCTTGAAATCAACAGCATTAGCCAGCTTGACAGGCTCAGGCGCTGCGGGCTGAAAGCCGAACTTGAAATAAACAGGAACCAACGCTGCTTCTTGCGGTCGCTCCCAGAAAGCAACAGCGACTTTAAATTTGAGAGGACCGAACCGTCTTTCTGCTTCGGCAACCAGATTATTAATGATCCGAGAAAACCAGCCTACCCTATCCGACTTCACATCAACACCACGAGCCCTACTGATTCGCTCAAGGCTTTTAATAAGATTTTCGTGGTCGACAAACATACCGACCTGCCCCCTGTCCACCTCTGGTCTTGTGATAACTCTTACTTTCAGCTGACCATCCTGCATCTTCTGCTCAAGCCACTGCCGGAGGGCAGCTCCGCTAAACCGAAGCAATTCGGTCTGAGTCGAATCCAATACTTCACAAGCACGAAGATTCTCGAAAGCACGACGGAAGCTCGGAAGCTCGCGACTATGAACTGAAGAGAAAATATCTCTCGTCGGGACCGCTTCTCCGCCAGAATAATTTCTAAACAGCCACTCCACAAATCGCTCTTCCTCCAGGCCCAGTTGATCCGACGGCCACCAGTGGCGAAATAGCTCATCATTACACAAAACGGCCTCTCGCGTTACATAACTCACATCCTCTGGCGTCACGACCGCTCGCCTCTCGCGATTTACAATATCAACGAGACCAGCACCGTAGGTCTGAACAAGCCAAGGATAACCGCCCGTGAGTTCGTATACACGCCTAACTGTCTCTGGAGGGACGCTCACCCACTCTTCAAGACCCGCACGAAGCACGTCACCAACACTCCCCTCTGACAAGAAGGAAACGCGAAGACGAGTAAGAGAACCGAATATTCTATGATCCACGATGCTTGATAGCCTATCAAACCTAACAGAGCCCGTAAATATCATATATATATTCCCCTCGTCAGAATGACCTCGTATCTGATCAAGAACCAGCGTATCTCGCTCACGAGATCGACCAGTACGAGCCACCGCCTGAAGGAGTTCCTGAAACTCATCCACCATAACAAACGGCACCCGCCCCGACGAAACAGATTTCAAATCCAACAAGAATTTGTTAAATGTCTCAGCAGGACTATTGTCAAACAACGACAAATCAGGAACATTAATTTCTATATCGCCCTCAGACCTACCGCTATCGCTTATCAAGACGCAAAACTGGCGCAAAATATTCGCAGAACTCATAGGGCCCTTCAAACCAAACTTATCAAGATTAACAGATACCGGGAAAACTGTCTCAGGAAGCGAGAGCGGCAAAAAATTCAAAATAGATGTCTTACCAACTCGCCTGATCCCATCGAGAAAAAAACGTTCACGCTGTATACCGCCATAGAAGCTACCACTAACCTTTGCAATGATATCACTACGCCCCTGAAACAACTCTGGGCGGGCTGGCCTAAGAGGAGTTGCCGCTTGGAACAATTTCGGCACCTCCTCCAATCCTATGGCCTCCCTTACGGTCCCAATTGGAATTGCACGCCTCACAATACCCAAATCGACGTTCGGAAAACCCTCAGCAGATGCACGCAAGGAGACGCCAAAACGTAACTCGCGAGCATCAGTAGTAACAATATTAGAACTCTTCTCTAAAGCGAAGCTTAAGAGGGCGCTCCTTTTAGGGTCGAGTGCCGGAATGCTCTTTTCTCGTCTCCCCACCACCGCCAAGGCTGGATTATCGAGGAGTAACTCGACAACAACGTCGGACGCTGGTCTGTCGGAGACATTTGTTAGTCTTAGAATTAGCGTTGACCGCCCCGCCTCAACGCTGAAGAATGAGTTCAATACGACCACCTCGACATTCGGGCCAATTCCAGCTTGCCGAGAAAGATCACCCACCACCTTCTTCAGCGCCACATGATACGGCGTTAATACATCCGCGAGACTCCGGGGCAAAGCCCCACTCATCGAGAGGCCTGTCAACCGCTCATCATATCCAACTGACCGGTCATACAAGACTCGCCGAGTATCATGATCGTCATTGTCGATACGATCAAAAATGTCTATCACCTCTGAAATATCCTGAATCAATTTCACGACAGTCCCACCCTCCTGTGGACTCATTTCAATAATTATTTTGCAAAACTCACCTACAGCCTGAGCATCTTGGACATAGGTAGCTATATTTCTGATGCTTGCCAACCGAGCAGTAACCCACGCGAGCCTCTCTGCTAAGCGTGGATCTCGACTAGATAAGGAAGTGATTTTAAGATCCATCTTACTAGTATCCATAGATATCCTATCACTACCTTCATCCACTTCAACTCGCCCATCGAGAGGCTCCGACTGCACAGGCGCGTATGATGAGAAAGAATTAAGTAGATCTATGCTCGCATTAAAGGAGAGAGCTACTCCATATGCCTGCTGACCAAGGTCTTTACGGGACGATCGCCTGCATAGATCAAACAGATCTCTACACCCTTCGTCTAGTTTTTGTTGATCACGTTGTCTATTCTTGCTCTGCTTTATACGCTCCAATAAAATCCGAAAGGCCCCATCGACATCTTGCTTCTCATCTTCAAGAACACGGGCCAAGGCTAAGTAGTTAGGTATCCACCCTCGCTGGAGCTTCACTCTCGCATCAAGCCAAGAAATCAACAGATCCACCTGGCCCTCGACAATGGCTTTATTGACAATTTGGTTGAAACTTTCGGTCCTCGTGAAACGTTCTGACACAGCAGGTAGTTCCCATTTTTGGGATTGCCTCAAAAGTTGCGTAGTTAGTTCACCTTCTCTCACTCTGTCACCAAGGTCGTGGGCTACAACTATACCTAAAGGGTGGAATCGCAAGCTAAGCGTTCGCGGTATTATAGAAAGAAACCTCTCGCGATCATCAAGCTTTAAGGAAAGAGCCATAATCACTAAGACAAGACCTTCATCAGGGTTTGCACTATCCAAAAGCGGAACCAAGAGCTCGTATGCAGCGGCCTCATCTTTTCTATCATAAGCCAAAACAGCTAGATTCCAGATTGTAGAAAAATTTTGTTTCGCCTCTCGTCGACGTCGAATCTGCTCCAGAATTGGCTCAGCAGCCTTTGGGTTATCGTTCTTTGCATGGAGATAAGCAACCCAATCTCGGAGTTCTAGATTTCCAATGTCTTTCTCCCATAGATCCTGAATCAAAGCAAGGGCGTCTTTAAGTCTTTCCGGCTCATCGCTCCTCTCTGCTAAGCGCTTAGCCCTGCCGAACAGATCGGTTGCTATTTTGTCAGCCAAGCGCGGATGGGGAGGCTGCCGATAGTCTAACCTTGCCTGGGCCTCGGCATATAAGTAGGCCTTGAGATCGTTGGCACTATCCTTGAGTAGATCACGCACACGATTGAGATCGTTGTTGGCTGCCGCCCTCCTAACATCATCCAACCTTTCCGGGTTTAATTGCCCAACTTTATCCGCTCTAATAAGAACTCCAGTGCTCCTAAGATAGTGAATAAGATCGTCATATCCAGTTCCCACCAGAAGACGTTCCCATTCATCAATTTTTGACTCCCACGTATCATCGAGCTTAAACCGATAAATAAGAGGAAGATTGGAGGTAACATATTCGCGCACTCGCGGCCGGTCGTCATGCACTAGTTGACGGAGCCTTTGATCGAAGTGTCTCGCAAGAGCCTCGTTAGTTAGCCGCTCGGAAAGAGAGTTATCAGGCTGCCATTCTCGCGCAAAATTACCTGTCTTAGAATTGAAATAAGTGCCAAACACATACCGTCCTATGTTGTCGAGCTTGCTTCTGAGCCATGAAATTTCTCCCCCCTCAATACGAGAGAGATCAGAATCCAGAAGAAGAACTTGCATTGCACTGGAAAACACAACTAAAAGAAGACGATTATAATATTCCTGGTATTTTTGACGATTTCTGGCTACGAGAATTTTGGCCAGTTCGCAAAATATATTAGCAGTCCAGAAAGCGTCTTGATATCGACGAGCGCTCTGAAAGACTTCCGCTATTGTGGTCGCAGACTGCACGGAGGGCGAAAGAAAAACTACAGAGCCGAGATTCTGTGATACGGCCTCCTCATGCTTCTTCTTTGCGAACCGAAGGCTTGAAATTGCTCTAGATAAGCCAGGATCAACAGGATCAATATTCCCTGACTCAGTCATAAGTAGAAGTTCGTCTACGTATTCCAGAAATGCCCGAGCAGCGTCTTCTTCGCTCTTGAACGGCTGATCCCAACGTCGCGCAGATTTCCTGAACTTGAACTGAGGCAACCCGACATCTATTTGCGTTCCTTCTGACAGTGGCGGATTCTGCATAACGTCATTCTCTGTCCCAAGGTAAATTTCTCGCTCAATAAGAGCTTCGGGCTCCAAAGCGCTTAATTGTTTTGCCCCCTTGACTTGAGACAGGTTTGCCTCCGGAACTAATTCCTGTGCTCTCGACTGCCATTCCACATCTGAATTCTGTAATGTCGGACTGATCTTCGACTCTCTAGATATCCCAAGATCTATACCTGAAGAAGGATCATCTGGAGATTTCAAGGCGGAATCGTGAGTTACTAAATAACTGTCAATGCTGACATGTTCAGAAAGATTGCCACATACCTCGCCAGAGATTTCCTGACTATAAGCACCTGCTGGCGTGACGGTTAGATTGTCTATCGTAGGCGCAACGGTAACATCATCGGTAGCAAGTATCCCAGGAGATTCCTTATTTTGAGGTGATTCGAAATCCGGAGTTGCCTGCAAGTCAACAGAGAGCTGACTAATTTGTGGGACAGGCTGAACAAGTTCTTGCAGGCTTGCCAAGCCGCGTCGGGCCTCACGGTTTCTAGGATTAATCCGCAAAACCTCGGTCAAGCATAGCTTCCTCTTCTCAGGTGAATCACTAACAGTCTCTAGCCACAGCCATGCGTCTTCGTTATCGGGTTCGACTTGAAGAAGCGCGAGAAGCAGATTAGCTCCGACCTTTCTCTCATCCGCTTCGATTGCAGCGATAGCTTGGTCTAGCTTGTCGTCCATAGAAACTCCTATTTGCTTATATTTATCTCCAAAAACGGCTCTATCATCTTAATTCTAACATTGCCGACTCTCTTTCTCTCGGAAATTTCTGCTAGATCAGAGCAGGGCGGCGAGTTACTGCTCCGGATCGAGGCCCTCTCTCTCGTAGCGCTTCGCGAGCCAGCCCTGGAGGGCGTCCGCCGTCCAGTAGAGGACGGAATTCGCGGCGTAGTCGAGCATCTGCCCGACGACTTCGCGCCGGGTCCGAGGATCTCTGCCTCGCTTGACCTCTATAAGGGTGGGGACGCCGTCCTGATCCAGGAAGAGGTGGTCCAGGGCCCAGCGGGAGCCGCCTTGCTCCTGGTCCGGGATGCCCACCTCCCGGGAGACTAGGAGCCAGCGCCGCGGCCTGCCCGGATCGATCTGGTCTCTCGCCAGCAGGTCGGAATGGCGGTGAGGAGGTGCTGGAGATCCATCTCGGCGCGATTTTCCCTGAAATAGGTGGCGGTCTCCGCCATCTCCGTGAGCTCCCCGGCGGGGTCAAGCAGGAAGATTCCTCCAGGCATTGGATTGGATTTCAGTCACTTCTATTAGATCACCCTCGGGCCAAGGCGGGAAGCCCCTGGTTCAGAGGCCGTGAAGATCCGATAGAATCCGCGGCGGTCCCGAAAGGAAGAGCTCATGCCCAAGCTGTCCTATGACCAGCAGATCGCCCGGTTGGAGGGCACGCTGGCCCTGGTGAGGTCGAACGCCGGCTCGTTCCCGCCTCTCGCGCTCGCCGTGGCCGATGACCTTGAAAGGACCATCGCCGAGATCAAGGCGACGAAGGTCCGGCAGCAGGCGCTCTTCTCCGCGCAGATGGCCAAGACCGACGAGCTCGCGTCCGTGGTCAGGCGGGGCACGCTTGCCGCTCGTGAGCTGAGCTCCTACGTCGTCCTCGCGCTGGGCACGAAGGATGCGCGGCTCTCCACGTTCGGGATCCGGGTCCGCGGCCGGCGCCGGCGGAAGGTCCAGAGCCGTTCCGGGAACGCCTCCGAGCCCTTGGCGGACGGCGGCCAACCGCTCGAGGACGCGCTGGAGGCCAGCGGCGACGCGGGGAGACTCTCCGCGACCTCCTCGGAGACCCTCGGGGAGTCACCGGGAGCCAAGCCGGACAACGCTGGGCCCTCCGAGGACTCACGGCAACCGTAGGGGCACGCACCGAGCGGCTCCGCCGTCAGCCGCCACGGCTGGCGGACGGTGCGTCCGAGGAGGGCGGATGTCCAGGGAGATTGGGGAAGCAGCCGCTCGCTTGGGGGAACGGACTTCTTGATTTAGGGGAACGGACTTTTGACTTCGGGGGAGGCGGCCCTGACGCTCGGGGGACGGCCCCGCGGATCAGGGCGGACGTCTCCAGGATCAGGGGAGACGGGTCCAAGTTCCGGGCGGTTGTGCCGGAGGGTTGGGGAACGGCCCAACGCGACCGGGGAGACGGCTCAAAGGACTCGGGGAGCCGTTTCCGCCGTCCGGGGAACCGGATTTCAAACGCCCAGGCGGCTGACGGGGCCGGTCCGGAAAGCAACGCTCCGGGTCCGTGGGCGGCAACGGGCCGATTATACCTTCCTGAAGCTAGATCACCACGCCGTCCGCGCGCAGCTTGAACTTCCTGGGATGGAACCTCGGGATCTTCAGGGGGTTCAGAAGAGGATGGTCGGTTTTCCAGAAGCTCTGCGGCGGCAGCTTCTCACCGGTGCGGTAGTAGTGCAGGAGATACGCCTCGTCGCTCGCCGCGAAGGCGGACAGCCAGCCGTCGAGGTCGTGGATCCCGGCTTCGTGGAGAATCTGCTGGCCGTACCGGCAGGCCTCCCGCTCGTAGTTGACGACCTCTTCGAGGTCGGCATCCGTGTAGGCTCCAGGGCCTTTCGACCCGATCTCCGAAGCCTGTCCCAGCAGGTTCCATTGCACCGTGTGACCGAAGAGGTGGACGAGGTTGAAGACCATGACGTCCGGATCTTCCTCGTAGTCCAGATGAATCTCCTCGCCGTTCAGGTCCCCTGAATAGGGATCGGGCACGTCGAGGATACGGACCGGCACCCCGTAGCGTTCTTCGATGTGAGCCCGCAGGAGCGCCAGAGCCTCCTGGAGCCGTTCTTGAGTCGGTTGGGCTCTGTCTTCCACTTGGGCAATCCTACCGCATCGTCCCGCCCAGGCGTGAACGCTGGCTCAGTCTGCCGCCATCTCCCTGACGTCTTCGAGGAGAGCGGGGTCCGCGGGCTGCGTCCTCAGGATCTTCAGGAGCTCTTCCCTGGAGATCCATTGCCGCTTCTGGTACGGGCCGAGCACCGCCACCGGACGGCCTTCCATGGTGATCGTGAACTGCTCTCCCGACTCGACCTGTCGCAGGATCTCGCCGCTACGGTTCCTGAGCTCGCGCTGGGGAATCGTTCTCATGCATTGAATGTAGCAGATGTGCTACATCGCGGGTGTGCCGCCCCCTACCGCATCGCCTCCATCGGCGACAGCCGGGCCGCTCGGATGGCGGGATAGAGCCCGAAGCCGACGGCGAGGACGAGGGCGATTCCCCAGGCGGCGGCGAGGCCGTAGGGGTTGACCACGAGGCCCCAGGGGAACTTGTCGGAGAGGGCGCGGCAGAGGGCGCTGCCGGCTAGCGTGCCGATCGTGGCGCCGATGGCGGCCAGCACCAGGGCCTCGAGCAGGAACTGCACCAGGATCTGGTTGTCGTTGGCGCCGATCGCCTTGCGCAGGCCGATCTCGTAGCGCCGGTCGGAGAAGGAGATCAGCATCACCGACAGCACTCCCACGCCGCCCACCAGGAGCACCGTGCCGGCGAGGCTGAAGAGCACCACGCTCCAGCCGCGCATCTCATCCTGGAATCCCTGATAGCCGCGCACCATCTCGGCGTCGAGGTCCTTGACCTCCACGTCCTCGATGCCGTGATGGGCCTGCCGGACGCGCGCGACCATGGCGGCGGAGACCTCGTCGAGGTCCCGCTTGGACTTCAGCTTCACCGACACGAGCGTGAGCTGGTGGTCGGTGTCCAGGCGGTCCATGTAGGTCTCGAGCGGCACGAGGACGCCGTTGGAGTCCTGGTACATCTCCTCGTTGAAGACCTGCCCGCCCGCCAGCACGCCGATGATCCGGTAGGGCACGCCTTCGATCACCAGGTCCCGCCCGACCGGGTCGCTGCCGCCGAAGAGCTTGGAGGCGAGCGTCGCGCCCACCACCGCCACCGTCGAGTGCCGGCGCTGGTCGTTCTCGGTGAGGCCGCGGCCGAGGCCGACGGGCCGGTTCATGAGGAACGAGTACTCGGAGGTGACGCCGTTGACGAAAATGCGCTCGCCGCCGCCCGCCACCTGCACCACGCTGCGCCGGCTGGCCCGTGGGGAGAAGCCCAGCACCCTGGGATGCGGCGACGCGACGCGCGCCAGGTCCTCATAGCGCAGGCCGGTGCTCATGGCGAAGCGCTTCTGCTCCTCGGAGGTCTCCGCCCGCTTGGGGACGAGTACGAGCGTGCCGTCCCAGCTCATGCCGGCGAAGCCGGTCGAGACCTTGTCCTTGACGCCTTCGAGCACCGAGGTCATCACCACCAGGGCGAAGACGCCGAGCATGAGCAGGGTCAGGGTGAGGATCGAGCGCAGCTTGTGGGACCACAGCTCGATCAGACCGCCGGTGACGACTTCCCAGACCAGGGCGGCGCGCGTGCCGAGGCCGTGGCGGCGGCGCTGGACGAAACCCTCGCCACCCAGAAAGGCGTCCTTCGCCTGGAGATCGATCGATTCACTCATAGCGCAGTGCCTCCATCGGCGACTGCCGGCTGGCCTTGGCGGCCGGGTAGAGGGCGAACAGGAAGCCGAAGACGATGGCCAGCAGGGTGGCCCAGAGGAAGCTCAACGGATCGATCGCCAGCGGCACGCCGATCGATTTCGTGATCACCCAGGAAAAGCCGATGCCGACGAGGTAGCCGGCGGCGCTGCCGAGCAGCGTGAGCAGCAGCGCCTCGGTCATGAACCCCTTGAAGATCTCGCCCCCGGAGGCGCCGATCGCCATCTTGACCCCCACCTCGCGCACCCGCTCCTTGAGCGAGGCGAGCTGGATGTTGACGTTCACCATGCCGCCGCCGATCAGCGCCAGGATCCCCGAGAGCATGAAGACGATGTTGTAGACGTCGCCCTGGCTCATCTGGCGCTCCAGGCGCTTGTGGACGTCGTCGAGCCGGAAATCGTCCTGGAGCCGGTGGTTGGCGGTGACGAGCGCCGAGAGCTCCTTGGAGAAGTCGGACATGGCCGCGAGGTCGGGGACCCGGAAGGTGATGCGGTCCAGGCGGTGGTACTCGTCGCCCTCCATGCGCGCGGCGATGAGCAGCGAGGGCACCCCGATGATCTCGTTGCGCCAGGCGAAGGCGTTCTGCTGCCCGTCGCGGAAGCGGAAGACCATCTCGCGGTAGACGCCGATCACCCTCACCGGCACGTCGCCGATGCGCACGGTCTTGCCGACGATCTCGCCGGTCGGGAAGAAGACGCTCGCCGCCTCCGAGCCCAGGACGGCGACCGGAGCGCCGGTCTCCAGGTCGTGGGCCGAGAAGCCGCGCCCTTCCTCGATCTCATAGCCGTTCATGGCGGCGTAGTCGCCGCCGATGCCGCTGACGTTGCGCTCCTGGTCGGCGAACTCCGAGCGCACCCGGGCCCGGGCCTCCTTGAGCACGCTGACGGCGTTGGCCGCCTTGGCGAACGGCATGCCCTCGCTCCGGGCCGCGTCTTCTAGGCGCAGACCGAGGTTGGCGTTCCGCAGGGCGCTCGGCGTGCCCTGGTAGACGTTGTCGGCGGGCAGGACGTTCAGCTTGTCGATGCCGCCGACGCGGGCGAAGCGGTGCTCGGCCTGCCGCCGCTGACTGTCGGAGATCGAGAAGCCGCCGAGCACCGAGGCGACGCCGAGCATCACGCCCAGGGCCTGGAGGAACGAGCGACCGGGATTGCCGCGCAGCTCGATCCACGCCTCGTGCAGCCGCTCGCGGAAGGCGCCGCTGGTCTTCATGCCGCCTGCTCCTGACGGTCGTAGAGGAGGCCGTCGCGCAGCTCGACCTGGCGCTCGGCCGTGGCCGCGATCGCCGGATCATGGGTCACCAGGACGACGGTGTTGCCCTGGGCGTGGAGCTCGCGGAACAGCTCGAGCACCTCCTGGCCGGTCTTCGAATCGAGGGCGCCCGTGGGCTCGTCGGCGAGCAGCAGCGCCGGCCGGTTGGCGAGGGCGCGGGCGATCGCGACCCGCTGGCGCTGGCCGCCGGAGAGGGCGCCGGGCAGGGTGTTGGCCTTGTCCGCGATGCCCACCTTCGCGAGCAGCTCGAGGGCGCGCTGCCGGCGCTCCTTGCGCGGCACGCCGGCGTAGAGCATGGGCAGCTCGATATTGCGCAGAATGGTCGCCTTGGGCAGCAGGTTGTACTGCTGGAAGACGAAGCCGATCTTCTCGTTGCGCACCGCCGCCAGCTCGGCGCCCGAGAGCTTCTCGGCCTGCACGCCGTCGAGCGCGTAGGTGCCGCCGGTGGGAACGTCGAGGCAGCCCAGGATCGACATCAGCGTGCTCTTGCCCGAGCCCGAGGGGCCGATCAAGGCCACCAGCTCGCCGCGCTCGACGTCGAGGTCGATGCCGCGCAGGGCGTGGACCGCGTTGCCGCCGCTGCCGTAAGTTTTATTCAGACCTCGAGTTTCGATGATTCGCATGGCAAGTTTCCGAATGAATCCGTCGTTATAAGAAGTCGGAAAAGGGGATCAATTATCCTCGTCCTTCTCGACCTTCTTGCGCGTCACGTCCTCGAGGGCCACCTGATCGCCCGGGCGCAGGCCGGTCATGATCTCGACCCGCTCGAGGGTCGCGACGCCGGCGTTCACCTGCACGGGCTCGAAGTACTCCCGCCAGTTCTCGGACAGCCAGACGAACTTGCTGCGGCCGTCGAGGCCCTCGCGCGCCTTTTCGATCTTCTCGGGCGCGAGGCCGCTCTTCAGGCGATAGACGACAGTCTGTCCGTCGCGACGCTGCAGGGCTTCGAGGGGGAGCGACAGGGCGCTCGCGCGCCGTTCGCCCAGGATCTCGACGTTGGCGCTCATGCCGGTGCGGAAGGAATCGTCGAGCTTGTCGAGCGCGACCTCGATCTCGAAAACCTTGATCTTGTCCACCACCTTGGCGGCGGGCGCGACGAAGCGCACCTTGCCGTTGAAGATCTTCTGGGGATAGGCGTCGAGGGTGACGCGCACGGGCTGATCGACGCGCACCTTGGCGATATCCACTTCGTTCAGGTTGACGCGGATGATCAGCGACTTGAGATCCGCAATCGTGAACATCACGGTGCCTTCATTGAAAGAAGAGACGCCCGAGGTCACGGTCTCGCCCAACTCGACGCCCTTGGTGATCACCACGCCGGACATGGGAGCGGTGACGCGCGCCTTCTGGCTGGCCGAGGCGCCGGAGATCGGAATGCCGTGATCTTCAACAATTTGATAGCGGGACCGGGTGCTCGCCAGGGTATCGGCGGCGAGGTCACGCGAAGTCTGAAAATTGCGCAGCGTTTCCCGGGGGATCAGGCCGGCGTCGAAGAGCGCCTGCTGGGCCGTGAGCTCGCGCTCGGTGTCGCGCAGCTTGATGGCGGCCTGGCTGACGGCGGCCTTGACGTCGGAGAGCGACTGCGCCTGGTTGACGTCGGGCGCCACCTCGGCCAGCACCTGCCCGGTGCGGACCACGTCGCCCTCCCGCACGCGCAGGCCGGTGATCTGCCCCGACACCACGGACTTGACGTCCGCCCGGATCTCGGGATCCACCACTCCCACCTCGCGCACGCTCACCTGGAGGTCCTCGGCCTGCACCTTGCCGAGGCGGAACGGCGACTCCAGCGCCTCGGGGCTGGACTTGGTGGTGGCGCGGGCCACCACGAGGCCGCCGGTCAGGAGAATCACCGCGGAACCTGCAATCACCCATCTCTTCTTGCGCATGACAGGCCCTTCTTTCTTTACGACCCCGGCTCGGGTCGGATGTTTTTCGTTCGGTCAACTGCCGTTCGTGAACTGCCTTCGACCCTCTCTACGATGGCGGGAGGCAAAAGGTTACAGGGGGGCGGCCTGAGCAAGCCAAATCCAACTGGCGCATATTTAGCTTTTCTTATATACTTCCCGACCGTCGAGGCCTCGGCATCATCAGTCCGTTGCTGCGCGATTCACAAGGATGGCGCAACGATAAAGACCAATTCTTTCTCAGATTGGAGAGGAGACCTTATGGTCCCGAAAAAGCTTGTGCTGTTTGCCTTGGCCTTTGCCCTGACCGCCGCTCTGCCCGCGTCCGCGCTCGATCGTGAGAACAAGGCGCCCAAGGAATCGCGCCGGGTGCTGACGCCGGTGCAGCGCTCAGCTGCCGCCCAGCCACAGATCAGGACGTCCGGCAAGGACAACGGCAAGCTGCGGATCAGCCGCCAGCGCGGGCCCGAGACCCCCGCGGATTCTTTCTGGAGGAAGCAGGAGTGCTCCTTCTCCTGTGGCAGCATGACGGTCACCTGCTCGGGAGGCTATGCATCCTGCACCGACTCGTCTTGCGTGGCTGCCGGCGGCGGGGTCATCCTGATCGCTGAATGCGTCAGTAACTGACCACTGACCACTGACCACTGACCACGGATGAGATCATGCCCGGGGCGGGAACGCCCGCCCCGGCTTTTCCCAACCTCTCAGGCGCGCCCCCTGCCGCCATCGTCCACCGCTACGGGATCCACCACTCCCACTTCGCGCACGCTCACCTGGAGGTCCTTCGCCTGCACCTTGCCGAGGCGGAACGGCGACTCCAGGCAAAAAGTTACAGGGGAGCTCTGATGAAACGTATTGCTATTCTTGAACACTTGAAATCGGTGGCCGGGAGTAGACGGGGGCGAGACGCCCCGAGGAGGCTTGCATGTGAATGCTCCATTATCGTCATCTTCAGGCACCCTCGGCGGCAAATACCGCCTGGAGGAGACCCTCGGCGAAGGTACCCTCGGCGTCGTCCATCGCGCGGTCCACCTCGGCTTGGAGAAGTGCTTCGCGGTCAAGATCCTGAAGACGGGCGGCGCTCCGTCCCCCGACGCTCTGGGGCGCTTTCGCAGGGAGGCGCTGGCCCTCGGGCGGCTCCAGCATCCTCACATCGTCCAGGTCACGGACTCCGGGATCGACGAGGAGGAGGGCGTCCCGTACCTGGTCATGGAGCTCCTCGAGGGGATGGCGCTGTCGGATCTCTGCCGCCAGCGGGGCCCTCTGCCGCTCGTGGAGGCGCTCCCCCTCCTCGAGGAGATCGCCAGCGCGGTCGATGCCGCCCATGGCGCCGGCGTCCTGCATCGCGACCTCAAGCCCGGCAACGTGCTCGTCCGCCCCGATCCGCCACGCGTCAAGGTCCTGGACTTCGGCCTCGCGGAATTGCTCACGGGATCGGACGGGACCGGCCGCGGCGGCGAGAGCCCGCCCGAGGCGGGCGAGACGGGCGCGCTCCACGGGACACCCCTGTACGCGGCCCCGGAGCTCATCCGGCACGGCGAGGCCAGCCCCGCCTCGGACGTCTATTCGTTCGGCGTGCTCGCCTACGAGCTCCTCGGCGGGAAACCGCCGTTCCAAGGGACGGTGGCGCAGGTCCTGGCCGGCCACCTGGAGTCGGAGCCTCCCCCGCTCGCCTTGGAGCCGGAGATCTGGCAGGCCCTGCGGGAAGCGCTGCGGAAAGACCCGACCCTCCGTCCCCAAAGCGCCGGCGAAGTCGTGCGGAGACTGCGGGAAGGCATGGCGCGGGCCGAGCGGGCACGATGGCGGTCCGTCGAGATCCCGCGCCGGATCCGCCTGGCAGCTCTCCTTGCGGCGGCCCTGCTGGCCGCGGGCCTCGTCCTCCCCTGGCCGCCGCTCCCGGCCGCCGAGCGCCGGATCGGTGACTGGCGAGTCCGGACCTCGCCCGTGAGAGCCCCCGATCCGCGCATCCTGCTGATCACCTTCGACGAGCCGAGCCTCGACAGCAGCTCCCTCTCCCTGGCGGACCGGGCGGACGAGATCGGCCGTGCCCTTTCCCGCATCCTCGACGCCGGAGCGCGCGGCGTCGCCATCAACTTCCTGCTGCCCGAGAAATGGAGCGCATCGGAAGGTTTTTCGGAGCTGCTCCTGCGGCACTCCGGAAAGCTGACGCTGGCCGCCTTCTCCGGTCCGGACGGCAACCTCGTCGGGCCCGAGTGCGTCGACGGGCTCACCGCGGCAGCCCTCGGCCCGCGGCGCGCCTCCGGCCTCTTCGGCTTCGTCAACCTGGACGAGGACCGGGACGGCGCCGTCCGCCGGGGCCGGTTCCGGTTCCACGACCGCTCCGGGGCCGAGCGGCCGTCGTGGGCCGCGCAAGCCGCACGGGGACTCCGGGCGGAGAGCGCGACGGGCCGGAGCTTCTGGATCGACACCCGCATCGACTGGCCCCGTTACGCCCGGATCTCCTGGCGGCAAGTCCCCACGGCCCTCGAGCGGAGCCCCGGGCTGTTCCGGGACCAGCTCGTCCTCCTGGGCGGAGACTTCCGAGGCTCCGGCGACGACTACCACCGCATTCCGCACCGCTCGGGGAGGAACACGGCGGTGTCGGGCCTCACCCTTCAGGCCCTGATGGTGGACACCATCGGCGCCGGGCTGCCGATCCGGGAGCTCGGCAAGACGCCGGTCCTGATGATCGCCGCGCTCGGGGCCGCCCTCGCCATGGCAGGGGTCCTCTGCACCCGCCGGGCCGGCCCGATCGCGGCCGGGCTCGCCGCGGGAGCCGTCCTCTATCTGGCCATCTCTTTTCCAATCTTCTGGTGGACCGGCCTCGTGCTCCCCATCACGGCCCCTCTGCTTCTCCTTGGGATCGGGATCCTCGCCGTGCTCGTCCTGCGCCGGAACTTCCCCTCGCCTCCGGAGGTCTCAAGATCATGAGCATTCTTCGCATTCTCGGCCTTGGCATCCTGGTCACGATGCCTCTGTACGCTGAGGCTTACAAGCCTGTAGCCATCGTCTACTCGCTCGCGGGTGAGGCTTCGATCGCCCATTCCAATACGGCACCTCGGCCGCTGCGCCTCTTCGACCGCCTCCCGGCAAAAACGTCCCTTGAAGTCGGTCCGGGCTCTCGCCTGTCCCTGGCTTTCGTCAACGGGCTCCGCTACGAGCTCGGCGAACGATCGCGGGTGACGCTCGGGCCGAAGGATCTGGTTTCCCGGACGGGGCCGGTGCGCGCTCTCCCCCGCGTCCCTCCCCTCCCCAATCTCTCGCCGATCGCGGCGGAGGATCGCCCCGGACCGCGTGCGGGGGCCGTGCGCATCCGTTCGGAAATCATTTCGGGACTCCATCCGGACCGCGGGGCGGCCAGCCTGGCCTCGGCGGTCCGCTTGCGTTTCGATCCGGTGCCCGCAGCTCCAGGGTATCGGGTACGGATCGTCGACTCTGAAGGCAAGGTTCTCTTCAACGTTGACACTCAAGTCACCGAAGTCAGCGTTCCGCCACAGGCTGTCGCGCCTGGAGAGACATACCTTTGGACTGTGGAGACCCGCGACCGCCCCGGTGCGGTTGCCCGGGGAGAGGCGACCCTGGTGACCCTTGATGCCAGCCGGGCTCGAGCCCGAGAAACATTGCGGAGTTGGGCCCAGGGCTCTGGAGATGGGGATGATCTCAGGCTGTTGGAAGGAGTCGATCGGGCCCTGGGTCTCGACGATGGAGAATGTCCGTTCGTCGCGCCGGGCCTGGTCGTGGAGACCGTCACTCCGGAGTCCGCGGCCTTTCGCGTTGGATTGATGCCGGGCGACCGGTTCCTTTCCTGGTGCAGGACTCCTGGCGGAGAGGAGGGCTGTGCCGCGCGAGGAGATCTCCGCACGCCGTTCGACTGGCTGAATATCCAGATGGAGGACGTGCAGCGCGGAGGCGTCGTTCTCGAAGGAACGCGAGGATCGGAGAAGCTCCGATGGAACCTGTTGCCGACAGTCCAGGGTCTTACGGTGGCGCCGCTCCTCCATGGCGCCCTTGCCGACGCGTACCGGGCTTCGAGGGACCGCGAGCAGGCCGGCGATCTCAAGTCCGCCGGACAAGAGCTCGAACGGACGGCGGAAGTGGCTGGGGGGAATCATTGCGACGACGCCGCGCTCTGGCTCCGAGCCCGGGCCGCCCAACTCCGTGCCAAGGCCCGGCAGTGGCCTGAATCGGATGCGGGATACGAGGCCCTCGTGGCGAAGGCGCGAGAGCTGGGAGCAGCCCGCGTGGAAGAACACCTTCTGATGAGTTGGGCGGAGACGCTCGCGCAACGTGGCGAAGGGACTCAAGCCAAGCAGCAGCTCGAACGAGCTCTGCGGCTGGAAGAGAGGGATCATCCGGAAAGCCTGGGTGTAGTAACGATCCTCACCCGGCTGGGCAATGTTGCCGCCAACGTGCAGGAAAACATGGAAGAGGCGGACCTTGCATACCGCCGGGCCTACGATCTGGCTCTCCGCGCCGCTCCCGGCGGCGGCGCCGAAGCCTCCACGGCGAACAACCTCGCGATCAGCACGTTTGCCCGTGGAGACCTCGCGCAGGCCGAGTTGTATGCGGCCCGCGCTCTTGCGATCCGGGAAAAGCTCACACCCTCGAGCGATGCCATCGCCCCGAGCCTCCTGAGCTATGGCAACGTGCTCTATGCCCGCGGCGACTTCGCGGACGCCGAGGCCGCTTTCCTGCGCGCCAGGAAAATCCTTGAAAAATTCCAGCCGGGGAGCATGGCCTTGGCGAAAACGTTGCACAACCTCGGCGTGATCGCCCATCAGCGTGATGATCAGGATGCCGCCGAGAGCCTCTTCCGGCGGGAGCTTGCACTTTTTGAAAAGCTCGACCCCAGCGGCAGCCTGGTACGCGACAGCCTGATCGGCCTGGGCGGAGTTGCCTTGCAAAGGCATCAGGGGGACCGAGCCGAAGAATCGTGGCGGCGCGCCCTTGCGATCAGCGAAAGACTCAACCCGAGAGGGCCGAAAAGCGCCTGGTGCCTGGGCGGATTGGCGGAGGCGGCCTGGCTCCAGGGCCGGCGAGCGGAAGCCGAAAAGCTTCTGCGGCAAGCCCTGGCGATCTGGCAGGAGATCGGTCCGGAGGCTGTCGATACCGGCTCCATCCAGATGAAGCTCGGCGTTCTTCTTTTCGAGCAGGGTGATTCCGAGGATGCCGAAGCTCATCTGCGCACGGCGATCCGGATCCACGAGAAGAACCGTCTGCTCCTGCCCGAGGGCTACCATGCCCTGGCTCGGTTGCAGGCACGGCGAGGCCGGGGCCAGGAAGCTTCGGCGACCTATCTGGCGGCAGTCGACGCCCTGGAAGCCGAATGGACGCACCTCGGGGGTGCCCGCGAGTCCCAATGGCTCTACGGCTCGTCGTTGGGTGACCTCTACTTCGAAGCCGCGGAGCATCAGATTGCGCTCGCCCGGCCCCAGGAAGCTTGGAAACTGATCGAAAGGGGGCGCGCCCGGGGCTTCCAGGAGCTGCTGGCACAGCGGGATCTGCGCTTCGCCAGAGAGCTTCCCGCGGAGCTGTACGCCGAACGCCGCCGGCTGGCCGCCGAGTATGACCGGGCACAGACGGCTCTCGCCGACTGGGTACCTGAACAGGGCCCGGAGAAGATGGAAGCGCTCCAGGGCCGCCTGCGGGACCTGCGGCTCGAGCAGGCGGAAGTCCAGGAGCGGATCCGGCGTTCGTCGCCGCGCCTGGAAGCCCTCGAGAGTGCCGCTCCCCTCGACCTGGCGACGGCTCGCTCAACTCTCGATCCCGGAACCGTGCTCCTCACTTATGCCGTCGGCGAGTCGCGAAGCTTTCTCTTCGTCATCAAAGCGGAGGGAGCGTCCGGCCCGGGGATCTCCCTCTATCCGCTTGCGATCGGAAGAGAGGGCCTGGAGAAGGAGGTCGAAGCGTTCCGCGGTTTATTGGGCCGTCCAGGTACCCTGCTCTCCGCAGTGAAACAGCGCGGCCGGCTCCTCTACGATCTTCTGATCCGCCCGGCCAAGCCAGTGATCGCCAAGGCTGACCGCTGGCTCATCTCGCCGGACGGGCCGCTCCATTCCCTGCCGTTTGCGGCTCTCGTCTCCGGGAACCATTACCTGGCAGAGTCCAAGCCCATTCACATCGCGGCTTCCGCGGCAGTCTACAAAGAGATCAGGGCTGCACGCCCGGAAAAGCCTTCGGCGCCGGCGATCGAGTTGCTCGCTCTGGGGGATCCGATCTACCCGGCGGGACTCGGGAGCTCTCCTGAGACAGCTACGGACCCGCAGGTGCAGACAGCCCTTCGCCGAGGCCTGCGGCTGGTGCCCCTGCCAGCCACGCGCGGCGAGGTGGAGGCCATCGCCAGCCTCTTCCCTGGTGGCCGAAGCCTTCTCGGCCGCGACGCCACCGAGGAGTCGATCAAGTCTCTGGCGCCGCAAGCCCGCCGGCTCCACTTCGCCTGCCACGGCCTGCTCGACGAGCGGTTCCCCCTCAACTCCGCATTGGCCCTCTCGATCCCCGAGCATCCTGAAGAAGGCCGCGACAACGGTCTGCTCCAGGCCTGGGAGATTTTCGAAGACCTGCGTCTCGATGCCGATCTGGTCACCCTCTCGGCTTGCGATTCCGCGCTCGGCAAGGAGATGGGAGGGGAGGGTCTGGTCGGCCTGGTCCGCGCCTTCCAGTTCGCCGGCGCCCGCTCGGTCCTCGCCTCGCTTTGGGGCGTCTCCGACACCTCCACCGCTCGCTTCATGCAGCGCTTCTATGGCTATCTCCGCAGCGGCAAATCCAAGGACCAAGCGCTGCGGGCGGCGCAGATCGATCAGATCCGAGGGAAATCCGGATCGTCCCATCCCTTTTATTGGGCGGCCTTCCAGCTCGCCGGCGATTGGCGGTGAGGCTTGATGGTTTCACCGACGCGAGCCTTTTCGTGTTTCAGAATTGAAACGGTCTTGCTCTGACCGGTTTCAGAAATGGAATCGCGAGAGGGACGCTTGGAGGTCCGGCCTCGTAATTTCAATGACTTGCGCCTCCCCCCTCCCTTGGTTCGAGCTCTGCACACGCTCGTTGCTTCGAGTCCGCAGCGCAACCAAGAAGGAGGTTTTCTCGATGAACGACGTGATCTCGAAGCGCCCACGAAAGACCGCGAGCCGTAACCGATGGATGCAGCCTCTGCTCTGCCTGGTGATCTCCATGCTGCTGGCGGGGATGGCCAATGCCGGGGAGTTGATTCCCCGGCGGGCGGCCTTGAAGGGGGACAACTACTCTCTGCCCCAGCAGACCCTGGTCGAGCGCCTGGTCGTCAAATTCCATGAGGGAACTCGGGTTCGGTGGCGGGACAAGGTGCTGATCGCCCTCGATCGCGACGAGCGTGAGCGGGCCGAGATCAATCGTCTCGGCCTGACAGACGCGCAGATCGACGCGGACGTTACCCTGGTCCAGCACCTGATAGCCCTCGATCCCCGGAGCCGCGGGATCGGACGGCTCCTGAGCACGGAGGAAGATACGCTTGAGAAATACAAGATCGAGGGCGAGCAGCTCAGCGGCGAGGAGCTCGCGGATATGAACCTCTATTTCGAGGTCCAGCTTCCGCCGGGCACGGCGTACGGCAAGATCCACAAGCTGCTGCTCGAGCTCAACCAGTTGCCCAGCATCGAGATTGCCTACGCCGAACCGCCGACGGCGCCGGCGGTGGCTGAGGTGGCGCCAGTCTTCTCGCCCGAGTTGAAGGTTGCAACCCCGAACTTCCAGAGCCAGCAGGGGTACCTCAATCCAGCGCCCCAGGGCATCGACGCCCTGTACGCCTGGACAGTCCCCGGAGGAGCGGGAGCCGGGGTCAGGATCGTCGATATCGAGCGGGGCTGGAACGTCACTCATGAAGACCTGCCGCCGCTCTTCTACCAGGGAGGATCGGCCTCCACCATCGACATCGATCACGGCACCGCGGTCTTGGGTGAGATGGTGGCGAAGAGCAACGGCCTCGGCGTCACCGGTATCTCTTACCAGGCTCAGGCAGGCACGGAGAGCTGGACGAATCAAGGCACCTCCAGCGCCATCACCAACGCCTCCCTGGCGGCTGGCGCGGGCAATATCCTGCTGGTGGAAGTCCACCGGCTGGGACCTCTCAACGGCTCACCTTGCACCTGCAATCTCAGCCAGTGCGACTACATAGCCCTGGAGTACTGGCAAGCCGACTATGACGCCATCGCCAGCGCCACGGCCAACGGCAGGATCGTCGTCGAGGCCGCGGGCAACGGGTCCTCCAACCTGGACGACCCGGCTTACGGCAACCTGTTCAACCGATCCGTGCGGGATTCCAAAGCGATCCTGGTGGCGGCCAGCCTGTCGACCAACCGCAGCCCCACCTGCTGGACGAACTGGGGCAGCCGCATCGACGCCCACGGCTGGGGAGAGAACGTGGTGACCCTGGGTTACGGCGACCTGTTCAACGGCGGCACGAACCAGCTGTACACGGCTACCTTCGGCGGCACCTCCAGCGCCTCTCCCATCGTTACGGGAGCCGCGGCCAGCTTGCAGGGAGCTGCCCGGGCCGCGGGACTGGGAAACCGCAGTCCGCTCGCCATGCGCCAGCTCATTGCCAGCACAGGCACGGCCCAGGATCCCAATGCCAAGAACATAGGCCCAAGGCCCAACCTCCGGGCGGCCCTCAATCAGTTGCTGGGCCCGCTCTGCACCGCCAACTCGACCACCCTGTGCCTGCAGGGAAACCGCTTCAAGGCGCAACTGACCTGGCGCAACGGCGGACCCAGCAGCCCGGGGTCGGCCATGCCCTACTCGAACGAGGCGGGCTTCTTCCACTTCGGTGGCCCGACCAATCCCGAGGTGGGGGTCAAGATCCTGGATGGCCGGCCCGTCAACGGCAGATTCTGGGTGTATCACAGCACTCTCACGAGCCTGGAGTACACCTTGACGATAACCGACATGACCAACGGTGCGGTAAAGACCTACTTCAAGCCCTCGGGCAGTTTGTGCGGGGCGGCCGACGTCGGCGCCTTTGCTCTGAGGTCCCCGGGCTCGTCCGAAAAAACCGCCCTATCCCTGGATGTTGAGCCGCTGACGGCGACCGGATTGAAGGCCGTCTGCACGCCCACCGCCACCAGCGTCTGCCTGCTCGGCAACCGCTTCCGGGTCGAGGTCAAGCGGAGCGGCGTGGCCCAGCCCGCGGTGCCGCTCACGAGCCAGGCCGGCGTCTTCTGGTTCTTCTCCTCGACAAATCCGGAGGTGACGGTCAAAGTGCTCGACGGCACGCCGGTCAACGGCCGCTACTGGGTCTTCTTCGGCCCGCTGACCGATCAGAGCTATCAGGTGGTGGTCACCGATACCGCCACCGGAACGGTCAAGACCTACAACGGCCCGCCGCCCTTCTGCGGGACCGCCGACACCAGCGCCTTCTAGTCGACATTTCTAGATCCGGCCGGGTCCCCGACCCGGCCGCCCGCAGGCCCAGATCTGAAACGGACCCGGACGCAAAGCGTTCCAAAAATGGAACGTCAAGGCAGGCCCTCAGAAATACCTTCTTTCATTTCAATCCCTTGCGACTCTCCTCCCGCCTGGCCCGAGCACTGCACAGATCGTTGGCCAGGCCCTTGGGCTCTACTACGAAAGGAGAGAAACATGGCTCGGATGAACAGAGTGTATCTCTGGGCAGGTACCGCCGCGATGGCGCTGGTGCTCGGCGCGCCGCCGGCTTCGGCGTGCGTCAACAGCTTCTATGGCACGGCGGGAAACGACGTCCTGAACGGGACGAGTCTGTCTGACTGCCTGTACGGCGGCGGCGGGGACGACAACCTCTGGGGAGCCGCCGGCGATGACGAGCTCTATGGAGGGGACGGGGCTGATCAGTTGTACGGCGCTCGCGGCGTCGATCAGATCGACGGTCAGGCCGGCAACGACTACATGGAGGGCGGCCCGGATGTCGACTACATGGAGGGCCGCCACGGCTCTGACACCCTGTACGGCGACGATGGCAACGATTATCTCTATGGTGGCGGAGAGAACGACTATCTAAACGGCGGAAACGGCTGGGACACCCTTTGGGGGGAAGACGGAACGGCGGACACCTGCGTGGCGGGAGAATCGCTCCAGACCTGCGAGCTCTAGAGCAGCCAGGCTCGTTCGATGATCGCAACCGGGAGCACCTTTCCGAAGGTGCTCCACTCTTTCCTGTCGAGGACACCTCATGCCGGCAACCCTCCTCCGCAGCGGGTGCTGCCTTGCTGCCCTGATCTATTCCTCAGCCGCCACCCTCACGGCCCAAACCTCCGTTGCCGGCACTGTATTCGGATCTTCAGGCCAGCCTGTTGCCGGCGCCCGCGTCGAGCTCGTGCCGGTGCTCTCAAATTTCGAGGCGGGCCGGTTACGCCTCGCCGGGGGACGCGATTCCGGTCCGGTAGCCGAGGGGAAGAGCGACTCCGCGGGTCGTTACCTCCTGCAGGCCCCTGCCACCGGCGTGTTCAAGGTCGTGGTCCGCGCCGAAGGCCGGCTTCCCATGCAGTACTCACCCCTCCTGCTGGCGGAGGACGAGGAGCTGCCGCCGGTCTCCCTGGCCGTAGATGCCGGGGCAAGCGCGGTCGTCAGAGACCCGGAGGGCCGGCCTCTCGCGGGAGCCTGGGTTTTCGCGTCGAGCAGCGGAGAGAGGAGAGAATGGGACGCCAACGTCTGGAGACCCGACTTCCGAATCGGCCGGACCGGCCCCGACGGGTCGATCTCATTGCCGCGGCTGAAGCAGGAGCGGCTCGACGTGAGCGTCTTCCCGCCGGCGGGAGCGGAGCTACGGCAAGCCGGCTGGGCAGGAGGAGCGATCAGCGCCGTGGCCGGTGGAGTGACCGCACGCCGCCTGCGGGTCGTCTCGCCAAGGGGCGAGCCCATGGAGGGCGTCCTGGTCCGTGCCGGTGACCTGGCCTGGCCCGCAGGACTGACCGATGCGGAGGGCCGGCTCAGGATCCACCTCGCGCTCGGGGGAGTCGTCAGGGTCCGGCTGGTGGCGCCGAACGGCCAGCAGCAGATCGTGGATCTCCCGGGCAGGGTGACGGATTCCGAGACCGTGGTCACTCTGGCCCAGCCGGTCGTCGTGGCGGGTCGCGTGACGGACCGGGAGACCGGGCAGCCCCTGGCCGGCGCTCTCGTCAGCCCCGGTCTCGATCCTGGGGCCTTCCTCTTCACCGATGCCGAGGGCCGCTACCGGCTCGTAGCCTCCGAGCCCCAGGGTTTTCCGCTGAACGTGCACGCCGCCGGCCGCCTGCCTGGATCGGTCCGAGTCACTTTGCCCCATCTCCATGCAGGACGGGCTCCCACTCTGGCCCTGATGCGAGCCGCGGCGCTCCGCGGCGTGGTCGTCGATGCCAAGGGGACGGCCCTTGGCGGAGCTATGGTCTTCGCACTCCCCGACTCAGGGAGAGAACCCGGGACGACCCTGGACTATAGCGCCACCGACGGCTCCGGCCGTTTCGAGCTAAGGCCGTTACGCGCCGGCAGCTTCTACGAGATTCGCGCGGTCCGGGCGGGTTATCTGCCGGCATCCACCAGAGCTGCGGCGCCGGGTCCCTCCAGCGGCGTGAAGATCGTCTTGTTTCCCGCCAGGGCCGCCCGAGGCCGGGTCCTGGATGCCGCGGGCCGCCCGGTGTCCGGAGCCGAGGTCCGCCTCACACCGGCACGCTCTCCCGGCTCCCGCCGTTCTCCCGAGCCGCCCGCGGAGCCCGCCGGCGAAAGCAGCCCTTTCGTCTCCCACGCGGACGGTCAAGGCCGCTTCCTGATCCCACAGGTCCCGGCGGAGCGCGTGGATCTCATGGTTGAGCATCGCGGCTATGCGGCTGGCCATGTCCGCGGCCTCCGGATCCCCTCCGGCACGGATCCCGCGGATTTGGGCACGATCATCTTGAAGCCTGGGGCTCGCCTTCAGGGCAGGGTGATCGATCGGGCCGGCAAGCCGGTGATCGGCGCCCAGGTCTACCTGGTGGAGAACGTCGATCACTTGGAGCAGGACAACGCCCGGCTCAAAGGCGAGACACCGGATGCCGTCACTGGTTCCGGCGGCTCCTTTATATTGAAGGATCTCCCACAAGGGACTCCTTTGCACCTCCTGGTCCGCGCCTCCGGCTACCTGCCGGGCGGAGCTCGCGGCGTCCAGGTGCCGCTGCCTAAACCCCTGATCCTTCGTCTCGAGCCCGCGGCGACGCTGAGAGGGCGGGTGATCGACGAGCAGGGGGCGCCCGTAGCCGGCGCGCGGATCGTCCTCGACTGGCGGCCTACCGCGCCTGAAAATCCGGAACGGCAGGTCGGTGCCCCGATAGAACGTTCGGACCTGACCGGCCGCGATGGACGATTCGAAATCGTCGACTCCCCCGCCGGCCCCGTGCGCCTGGCCGTCTCCGCCCAGGGCTATTTGTCGATCGAAGGCTTCGAAACCATGGTCCCACGGCCTGATCCTGCCGAGGAGGTAACGCTCACACTGAATAAAGGGGCAATTCTCACCGGACGGATCGCCACCCTCGGAGGTCGGCCCGTCTCCGGAGCCAGAATCACGGTCGAGGACGCCTCCGAGACGTCTGACGACGAAGGCGTCTATACCGTGGAAGGGGTTCCCCTGGGGCAGGCCGAGATCCAGATTTCCCACCCAGCCTACGAGCTGCTCCGACGCGAGATGATCATACAGCCAGGAATCAACCCGCTCGACATCACCGTGGAAGAGGGAGTCGAGGTCTCCGGCCGGGTGGTGGACAACCAGGGAGCACCCGTGATCGGCGCCCGTGTCGCCCTGCTCCGGCAGGTCCGGAGAGATTGGAAGGAGTATCGAGAACGCACGGGCGCAGACGGGGCTTTCCACTTCCCCGTGGTGGCCCGGGGCCGCTATCGGCTGGAAGCCGGCGGCGAGGGCTACGCCAGCGCCGAAAGAAAGCAACCGGTCCTCGTAGAGAAAGAGTCTGTCAGCGGCCTGGAGATCGTGCTCCGGAGAGGCGGAATCATCACCGGCCGGGTGCTGGGCCTGGATGTGGATCAATTGGCTCGGGTAGAGGTGAACGCCCAGGCAGAGGGCAGGGAAGCCATCCCGGCCAATTTGGATTCCCATGGCCGTTACGAGATCAGCCATCTTCAGCCCGGTGATTACCTGATCCGGGCGGAGCTGGAATCCGGGCAGCGGTACGTGCAAGCCCGGGTGTCGCTGCCGGTGGATGAAGAGGTGACCCGAGATCTCGAGTTTGCTCCGCGCCTGACCCTCACCGGGAACGTCCTCTATGACGAGGAGCCCCTCCCGGAAGCCAGGATTTCCATCCGTGGCGACCATCTGGCCGTGGAACGCTCGGTCTGGACCGACTTTCAGGGCAGATTCCGATTCGAAGACCTGGAACCGGACACTTATTGGCTGGGGCTGAGCCACTCCCGCGAGCTCCTCGTTCACAACGACACGATCGAGGTGATCGCAGACCGCGAAATCACCATCCGGCTCCGCCCTTCCACCGTCAGCGGCATGGTCATCGACAAAGAGAGCAGGCGCCCGATCCCACGCGCGCTGATCGCTCTCCGGTCTGCCGAAGGGCCGGAGTTCCTCATCACCGACAGCTCGCTCGAGGACGGGAGCTTCAGCGTCCACCGCGTCCCGGCGGGCGTCTATCTGGTGACGGCCCGTGCAGGGGGCTACTCTCCCTCGGAGCAAAAACTCGTCCTTCCCGAGGGACAAGACGTGGCCGGCCTGGAGATCGTCCTTGTCCCCACACAGGGGTTGGAGATGACCGTGCGCCTGGCTTCGGGACGCGTGCCCGATCAGGTCCACCTGCGCGCGCTGGGCTCGGCCGGCGACGTCGTCCTGACCGAGACCCGCCCCACGGATCCGTCCGGGAAGGTCATCCTCTCGACCCTGCCCAAAGGGAGTTGGACCTTGCTTCTGAGTGCTCCCGGAGGCGCCACGACTGTCATTCCGGTCAGCGTTCCCGGAGACCCTGTCGCCGTGACTCTTCCCGGAGCCGGGCACCTACGAATCCGGGTCCCCGCCCTGGCCGCTACGGATCTCCGGGCCACCGCGACTCTGAGCTCCACCGGCCGGCCCTTCTGGTTCGTGGGCCCGGGAGGCAACCTCCAGGACGCGTGGCAAGTGGTGGCAGGCAAAGCGATGGTCGAGGGGGTTCCCGCCGGCCATTGGCAGATCCGGGTGGAAGCTCCGGACGGACATGTCTGGATGGGGCAGGTGACGACTCCGGGACAAGGCGAGGTGGAGATGGCACTGGAATGAGCTGCGATCTTCCCTGCACGGTTGGACGACGAAGATGAACGAGACAAGGAGCTTCCCGGTTCCCGCCGGGTCCTGTGCCTCCCGGGGAATCCGTCTGTTCCACTTTCGGAACGGATACGCCTCCTGGAGAGTCCGGAAATGGAACTCTTGGCCTAAACTCCGGCGAGATATCATTTATTTTCAAGAGGTTGCAACCCTGTCTCAACCGGGTCTCGGAATTGCTCCATCCGAAGGCCGGATCAGCCAAGACGATCCGCCCACCTGTCCTCGGCTTCGGTTCGAGGTCGATTCGACCGACCGTTCGAAAGGAAAACCCATGCGTGTCTTTGCCCATCTCGTCATCGCCTCTCTCTTCTCGGCTTCGCTCTGGGCCCAGCCGGTCGAGATCAAGCTGCGGGTTACGCCCGTCGATACGCCGACGCGGCGTTCCGACACCCTCTTCCAACTCGCGTTCACCTCGGGCTTCTCGGTGGTGCAGACCCTCACCAACAACTACTATCTCTTCGGCAGCGCCGGCACCTATCGGAGGGCCTGGAACTCGGCAGGAACCGATATGTGGGATATGGAATTTCCTCCCCCCGTGCCTCCTGGGAGCACCGACTGGCCCGGCTACAACGGCACCAAGCCGTGCGACCCAAAGAAAAATCCCCTGCTGCGCGACGTTCGGTGCGGCGACGCGAGCGGTGTGGTCTGGAAGCAGCCGACCAGTACTGCACTGCGCTGGAACTATTTTGACCAAACGACGGGCTCGACAAATAACATCCCGCAGTTCCCCGCCGTTGGCTCCTGGCCGCGACAGTGGCCAGCGCAATATCCGCTGACCGGAATTACCGGGCATCAAACCACGATCGACGCCGCGAAGATCAACGCCGCGATCCCCACCCGCACGCTTCCGACCGCAACGCCCATGGCGTGCACTCGCGACGATTGGAATCCCGGATTCCTGTCGACCGGTGCGGCCGACACCAAGGTCACGTATGTAAACGGCCAGTGGTACATGGCATTCAACGAGACGATCAACAATCCAACGGCCACCGGAGGCTGGACCGCCGATGATCTCTTCAATGTCGGCTGGGCGACTTCGACCGACGGCCGCAACTGGTCGATCAAGCGAATCCTCTTCCGGACGACGCTCGAAACGGTCTACTGCGGCGGGGGCCTTGTTCTCACTCAGCTGTTCACCGACAACGGCTACTTCTATATGGTGCTCAACGAGCTGGGCAACGACGGGGTGGTCGCCGATTCCCGAGTCTTGCTCTTGAGAGCGCTGATCGATACCGCCAATCCCGACGGCTACACCACATGGCAGATCGCTTCGCGCGATCCGGCCAACCCGAACGCCTATCTCTGGCGCAACACGCCTTCGAGCGGCTTGCTCAACACCTCCCCGTCGGGGCTCGACGCCTTTCCCGTGATGCCGACGCTCTCCTACGTCAAGCAAACCGCGATCGCTCGCGTCTTCAACTCGAGCGCCGCCAACAGTCCTTCGCGCATCATCGGGATCACGGTCAGCGAGCCGACCCTGAACAACGCCTCGTTGCAGGTATGGAGCGCACCCGACCTCAATACGCCGTTCACCTTCGAGAGCCAGGTCGATGCGGCCTATATCAAGCCGGCGTCCATTTTCGGCTGGGAGTTTGCGTTCTCCTATTATCCCGATCACTCCGCTGCCACGCCGCGTATCGTTGGCAAGGAGCTCGATTTCTGGCTGAACGGGAACTTCTACACCGGCGGCAATCTCGACGGACATGGTAAGCACCTCACCGGCTACCGCACGACGGCCACCTTGAGCGGCGGGATCTTCGCGCCGCGCGGTGCGTTCCGAACGACGGCGAGCTACTACGTCTCCGCCGCGGCCAACAATTCGATCAACGCGACGCCTACGAGCTACGCGCTGAACGAAAGGTGGGTCATCATCGATACCAACGGCGGTGCGCTGATTTCGGGCGATGTAGTCAACCTTCAAGCACGCAACGGTCTGTTCGTAACCAACAGCGGCGGCACCACTCTCACGGCGAGCCAAGCCGCCGCGTCGACCAACGAGATCTTCTTCATCGAGAAGAAGAACGCGGGCGGAACGACGATCGTGAATGGCGACCTGATCGCCTTCCGCTCCCAGTCGACTTCGAAGTACATCATCGCCGCTGGGGGAGGCGGATCGTCGGTCACCAACAACGGGCTCGATACGAATCCGAATACCCGATTCGTCTTCGTGGCGAACTAGAAGGCCGCAGGGTTCGAGGGATGTGAAGATCCAGGACAGCACCTCGCCCGGAATCTTCGACATCACGGAGACCTGCTTCCAAAGGGCCGTCATCGCGATCGAACGCGGCGACCTGGCCCTGGCGGAAGAGATGCACGGCCGCGCGCTCGCCCTTCTGGAGAAGCAATCCCCGGGGGGCCTCCGCTGGCGAGCCCGGTGGTGCTCCGGCTACTTCACGGGGCTCGGAATCTTTACGGTAGCGTTGAACTTCTCCTGATCGCCGCCGGCCTCGATCCCCAACCTCTTCATATACCGGTGAAAGGTCGTCTTGGTGAGCCCCAGGCTCTCCCGGGCGGCCTTCACGTTGCCGCCGTGCTGCTCCAGGCGCGAGAGGATCAGCTCGCGCTCGAACGAACGAACCGCCTCTTCCAGCGAGGCCCCATCCCCGAGGAGAGGCCCTGCTTTCGGATTGGGAGCGCCGCGCAGCACCTCAGGGAGGCAACGCTCGATCAGGCCGCGGTCGATCCAGGCGCCGGGCTGGGCATAGATCACGAAAAGAGAGCAGGCGCGGGCCAGGTCGCGCACGTTGCCCGGCCACTCGTGGGACACCAGCGATCGAAAAGCCTCGCGGGTGAAGCCCAGCGTCGGCTTGCGGTGCTTGCGCTCGTGAAGGCGGCGGAAGTGCTCGAGCAGGGGCGGGATGTCCCACGGGCGTTCGCGCAGGGGGAGCAGACGGACCGCCAGCGTCCGGAAACGATCATGGAAGTCCGCCCGTAAGACGCCGTCACGCACCGCCTGGTCCAACTCGCGGTTGGTGGCCAGCACCACGGCCACGTCCACCTTGACCTCTCGCGTCTGCCCCACCGGCGTCACGGTATGGCTTTCGAGGACGCGGAGGAGGTGGGCCTGCGCCCGCGGCGACAGCTCGGCGACCTCGTCGAGGAACAGGACTCCGCCGTCGGCGGCGCGGAAGAATCCGGGCTCGTCCGACAGGGCGCCGGTGAAGGAGCCCCGCTTGTGGCCGAAGAAGCGGGAGGCCGCCAGCTCGTCCGTGATCTCGGCGCAGTTGACCACCACCAGGGGACGCCGGCCGCGCGAGCTGTAGGCATGGAGATAGCGGGCGATCAGGTCCTTGCCCGTGCCGCGCTCGCCCAGGACGAGGACCGGCTCGGGGTTCTCCACCTCCATGGCCGGGATGAACGTCTCGTGCAGCACCCGCCGCAGCGCTTGGGTGTACGAGGAGTCGCCGAGGATCTCGGGCGCGTTCTCCGCCGCTCCGCTGGCGCGCAGCTCCCCCAGCTCGCGTTCCTGGAGGTTGTGGCGGAACGACAGGCCGAACAGCCGCCCCACCGCCGAGGCATAGCCCTCGAGCCAGGCACGGTCCCCTTCGCCATAGGCTTCCAGCAGGCCGCTGTTCTGGAGATAGATCAAGGCGAGTACGGCGCCGCGGATGGGATCGAAGATCGGCGCGCAGAGCACGCTGTAGGGGCCCCCTGCCAGCGAAGGGGTATGGGACGCGTCCGCCTGCAGGCGCGGGTCCTCGATCAGCTCGGGCCGGCCGCTCGCCACGACCCGCTGGATCAGCGACGGGCTCACGCCCCGCACCGAGTCGCCCCGCTCGCACGCCGCGATCTGCTCCGCCGTGAGCTGGCCCAGGGTGTGGACGGCGCGCAGGCGCAACGGGTCCGGCTGCTCGATCACCAGCAACAGCGCCTTGTGAGCACGGAAGCCCCGCGCCGCGGCCTCGAACGAGGCGCGCAACGCCGCCTCTTCACCCCCCTCGCCCGACAGCACGGCAAGGAGCTCGTTCATCGCGCCGAGGAGCTGTGAGTAGTCACGGCCAGGCTGGAGAGCTGGGGAAGCAGACATCTCCTTAGCCTACCTCAGCTCGAAAACACGATATCCTCCCGGCACGGTTGGACGACGAAGATGAATGAAACAAGGAGCTTCCGGGTTCCCCCTGGGGTTCTGTGCCTCCTGGCCCTCCTCCCCGCACTCGTGGCCTGCATCTCTCCCGACGTGCCGGGCGAGCCGCGGGAGGGAGTCGTGGTCGAAAAAGTCGCTCCGGCCTCGGCAGCGGAGAGCGCCGGGATCCGGCCGGGCGACCTGCTCCTGACCTGGTCGCGGGGAGAGGGGAACGGCGGCCCCATCCGTTCTCCGTTCGATCTGGGCCGGCTCAAGATCGAGCAGGCGCCGCGGGGCGAGCTGACCCTCCGCGGCCTGCGGGAAGGCCAGGGCCGGGAGTGGAGACTGCCCGCGGATTCCTGGGGGATCAAGGCCAGGCCCATCCTTCCGGCGGCCCTCCTCGCACTTTACCGGCAAGGCCAGGACCGGATCGCCGGCGGCGACGTCGAGGCGGGAGCCCGGCACCTGCGCTCGGCCTTGGAAGCCGCCGAACGGCTGAAAGACCCGTTGCGGGCGTCCTGGCTCGAGAAACGCCTGGCCGTCGCGCTGGCGAATGCCGGGCGATGGCCGGAGGCGGAGGCGGCGTGGGAGAGGGCGGTCCGGCGTCTGGAGGGAAGCCACGCCGAGGCCGCCGCGCAGCTCCTGCGCGACGAGGACTGGCACGAGGTCCTCCAGCGGCTCAATCTCCGGGACCGCTCCGACGCCTGCTACCGCCGCTCGCTGGCGCTGGAGCCCGCGGAAAGCCTGGCCGCGGCCTGGGACCTGAGCGTCCTGGGGGTCAGGGCACTCCGCAAGGGGGATCTGGCGGCCGCGGAGGCGCTCTGCCTCAAGGCGCATGCCATCGGCGAGAAGCTGATCCCGGGGACCCTCGACTTCGCCAGGAGCCTGACGAACCTGGGCAACCTGGCCATGGCGCGGGGCGACCTGTCCACCGCCGAGGAGCGCTTCCGGAAGGTGCTGAACCTGCTCGAAAGGTTGAAGCCGGACGGCGCCGAATTCGCCACGGCCCTGGCCCAGCTCGGGCTCGTTGACATGTCCCGCGGTAACCTGGCGATCGCCGAAGAGCGTTTCTGGCGCGCGCTGGCCGTCCAGGAAGGGCTGGCGCCCGAGAGCCAGGCCGTCGTCCGGGTCCTCAACTATCTGGGAGTGCTGGCCGAAAAGCGGGGCGACCCGGCGGCGGCCGAGGAGTACCACCGGCGGGCCCTCGGCATCGGCGAGAAGCTCGCCCGCGGCTCCGACGACCCCGGGAGCAGCGTCTACCTCCTTTACAACCTGGCGGCGATCGAGAAGCGCAAAGGGAACCTGGCGCAGGCCGAGGAACACCTCGCACGCATCCTGAAGATCCAGGACAGCACCTGGCCCGGACAGTTCGACATCACGGAGACCTGCTTCCAGCGGGCCCTCATCGCGCTCGAACGCGGCGACCTGGCCCTGGCCGAAGAGATGCACGGCCGCGCGCTCGCCATCCTGGAGAAGCAGTCCCCGGGAGGCATCCGCGCCTCCGACAACCTGGAGGGCCTGGGGACCGTCGCCCTCCAGCGCGGTGACCTGAAGAAAGCCGAAGAGCTCTTCCGGCGCTCGCTGGCGATCCTCGAGAAGATCGCGCCGGGCAGCACCCGGATGGGAGTGTCCCTGAACCATCTGGGTCAGGTCTACCGGCGGACCGGCCGCCGGGAGCTGGCCGCGGAGCAGCTCTGCCGGGCCACCGAGGCCTTCGACCTGCAGCGGAAGAAGCTCGGCGGCACGACCGAAGAGAAGCTCGCGTTCGGCGGCACGATGACGGAGCCCTACCGGGACTGCCTCGCCGCCCTGGCCGACACCGGCCGGCCCGAAGAGGCGTTCCTGGCCCTCGAGCGGGGGCGCGCCCGCTCGTTCCTCGACCTGCTGGCGGAGCGCGACCTCAACTGGACGGCCGCTCTGCCGCCCGAGCTCGAGGGGGACCGGAAGCAGGCGGACGCCGACTACGACCGCACGCAGGCGGCCCTCGGCCGGCTGAGCCCGGAGCGCGATCAGGCCGAGGTGGACCGTCTGCTCGTGCAGCTCCGGGAGCTCCGCGCCCGGCAGGAGGAGATCGCGGCGAAGATCCGCGGCGCGGCGCCGCACGCCGCCGCGCTGCAGGACCCACAGCCGCTCGACCTTGCCGGGGCTCGGGCCGCTCTCGATCCTGGCACCGTTCTCCTCGCCTGGTCCGTGGGCCAGGAGCGGAGCTTCCTCTTCGTGGTCCAGCCCGCCGGGACGCCGGGCCAGGGGCTCGAAGTGTTTCCGATCGCCCTCGGCGACGCGGCCCTCCGCAAAGAGGTGGAAAGCTTTCGCCTTCTGCTGAAGCGCCCGGGCTCCGGCCGCGCGGCGGTCGAGGGTCAGGCGCGGCTCCTCTACGACCTGCTGGTCCGTCCCGGCGAGGAGCGGATCTCCAGGGCGCAAAGGGTTCTTCTCTCTCCCGACGGGCCGCTGCACACCTTGCCCTTCGCCGCGCTGATGAACGGGGACCGCTATCTCGTCGAGTGGAAGCCAATCCACTTCGTGCTCTCCGCCACCGTCTACGCGGAGCTCGCACGGTCGCGCCCCGCCCACCGGCGGCCGGGCGAGGAGCGGCTCGTCGTCTTCGGCGACCCCGTCTACCCGACCCAGGCGTCGAGCCTCCCCGCCGATCTCGAGGTAAGGGAGGCTGTCCGGATCGGACTGACTCTCAAGCCTCTCCCCTACACCCGCAAGGAAGTGGAATCCGTCGCCGCCTTGTACCCCGGAGCCCAGGTATTCCTCGGTCCGGACGCCACGGAGGAGAGAGCCAAGTCCATCGAACCGGGCTCGCGCCTCGTCCACTTCGCCTGCCACGGCCTGCTCGACGAGCGCTTTCCGCTCAATTCCGCCCTGGCGCTGACCATCCCCGAGCACGCGGCCGCGGGGCAGGACAACGGCCTGCTCCAGGCCTGGGAGATCTTCGAGAGCGTACGTCTCGACGCCGACCTGGTGACCCTCTCGGCGTGCGACACGGCCCTGGGCAGGGAGATGGGCGGCGAGGGGCTCGTCGGGCTCACCCGCGCCTTCCAATACGCGGGAGCGCGCTCCGTCCTCGCCTCGCTCTGGGGGATCTCCGACGTCTCGACAGCCGCCTTCATGAAAGTCTTCTACGGCTATCTGCGCGGCGGCCAGACCAAGGACGAGGCCCTGCGGGCGGCGCAGATCGATCGGATTCGTGGAAAGTCCGGATCTTCCCATCCCTTCTACTGGGCAGCCTTCGAGCTCACCGGCGACTGGCGGTAGGGACCATGCCTGTCTATGAAATCCTGCTCCACGGCCAAGGCCTAAAGCTGCTCGACGATAAAGGCAGCAAGAAAGAAGGCGGGGTGTACGTCTGGCGCGTGGCGAAGGCTCCCAATCAAGACCTGGCAGTTGCCTTGGCCCGGGAGGCTCTCTTGCGGGAGCCGGTTTTCCTCGAAGAGCTGCGCAACGACTCGACGGACGAGATCACGTTTACGGTAGAGGAGATCCGGGAGAAACCGTTCTGGGGACGGGCCAAGGATACTGGGCCGGTCTTTTATATCGAAGAGGATGACTGAGCGGTAAGCGAGTCGCCGGCTGCCTTGCCCATCATTCGCGAGAGTCGCAAGTACCACCTTGCATCAGCGGTAGTGATACCTGCACGCGACGATCGTTACAGAATCCTGGTCGACCTTGTAGACCAGCCGATGCTCGCCGTCGATGCGGCGCGACCAATAGCCCTGAAGCTCGTGGCGCAAGGGCTCTGGTTTGCCCAGACCCGAAAAGGGTTGTCTCAGGATGTCCATGATGAGGGCGACGATCCTGCTATAGATTTTCTTATCCGTCGTCGCCCAAGCTGTGAAGTCTTCGAAGGCGCTCCGCTCGAAAGCGATCCTCCTGCTCATGAGAGATCGCCGAGATCGATGACCTCGAGGTTCTGCCCTTGGGCTACGTTCTCCAGAGCTTTCAACAGCCGCTCGCGATTGGCGGGAGAGCGAAGAAGGTAGGCCGTCTCGTCCTCGGCACTCTCGGCGGCCTCGGAGACGACGATCTCGATCTCGCGATCCTGGAATTGGTTCTTGAGGGTGTCGAGAAAACGTTGATCGAGCTCGTCCGCTCGCAACTTGTAGATCGTGTACATCTCTAAGTTCTCCCTGGACTTGGCGGTCCCGCAAGAGCGTCGGTAATAGCCGTCCAGCGAAACTTTACCACGGCTCCTGGCCCCGCCCTGGAGCCGCTCGGCATAGGTCCCTCCCCTCCCCTAGCTCCCCCTCCCCTAGACCCTCTCGTACATCGTCTCGTGGAAGGCCTTCCCTTTGTTCAGGCTCCGGAGTTTGCCTTCGGCGGTCATCCGGCGAAGGACGTCCGAGGCGGATCGCGAGGCGATGGGCTCTTTCAGCCGGCCGGCGAAGCGGCGGTTGGCTTCTTCCGCCAGGGCCGTCGGGGTGAAGGGCTCTTCCAGGCCCGGGCTCTCGACGACCAGGCGCAGCAAGCGGCTCACCATCAGGCGGCCGGGGGATGGGAGCACCGGCTCGGGCACGGCGGCCAGAGCGGGGCGCGGCGCCAGCGGCCGGGCGATCTCGATGGCTGCCTCGGCTGTCGTGCGGAAGGCCTCCAGACGCTGCAGCACCTTCCCGAGCTCCTCCTCGTGGAACGCCCGCTGCTCCCGATGGTGAATCTCCTGCTCTCCGTGGAAGGCCTCCTTCTCCTTGTGGAAGGCCGCCCATTCCTCCAGATTGGACAACAACTCCTCGACCGACTGCTTCGAGCTCATCCATCCTCCCCAGTTTCGAGTTGCGGCAAACCGGCCGAGGCGCGGCAAAGCCGGGCCAGGCGAGCCGCCTGCGGGTCAAGTTGCGGTGAAGTGGTCTGCGGGGGATGGTACCACAGGGTTTTGCCGCAACTCGCCGGTAAGTTGCGGTGAAGCTTCTTAGGTTGCGTTGAATATTTTTAAGTTGCGGCAGACATTCTTATGTTGCGGCATTTTGAAATCTCCGCCGCGTCTTCCGCTCGGCCACCGCAACCTGGCCCCAAATTGCGGCGAATTTGAGAGCTCTGCCGCAACTCCCATATTTCCACCGCAACCCTGCGCATTCCGCCGCAACTCCGAAATTTTTGCCGCAACTTAGTTTTAAATTGCGGTGAAGTTTCTTAGTTTGCCGCAACTCAAGAGGCTTCACCGCAACGTAAGCCTATACACCGCAACTCAAAATTTTTCGCTGCGACTTGGAAGGATTCACCGCAACTTATTCTTAGGTTGCGGCGAAGATGTAGGTCTGCCGCAACCCAAGAATCTACGCCGCAACCTAAGGCCGTTCGCCGCAACTCAACCTTAGGTTGCGGCATTTTTCAGGGCTTTTCGACTCCCGACAACAGCGCCCCGCGCCGAAGTCTCGAACGAGGCGTGCAAGACGGGGTGCGCCGCATGGAGAGACAGAACCCATCTACAGCCTCTCGTTGAGACACTCGAAAATCGCCTCGAGCTGGCGGCTACCGTGGAAGACCCCCACGAGGTCGATTCCACCGGAGACGGGTCTGTAGATTATGGCGTAGTGCTTGAAATTGTGCCGCCGCAGATCGGCGTGCAAACCCTCGCAGCTCCGTCCCAGGAGGAACGGAGAGTCCGCGAGCTTCTGGCACTCCCTCTCGATGGCGTCGATGAAGCGGTCTGCATTGACTAGGCTGTCTTGGGCAATGTAGACGCCAATTTCAACCAAGTCTTGCTCAGCTGCCGGAACCTTCCGGACGACCCCCATTACCGCTGGTTGGCTTTCCGCGCCTCTGCCACTTCACGGATGCTTCTCTTAACCGCAGAAAAATCCAATGGCGTCGCGGGACCGGAGGCGAGCCGCTTCTCGATTTCCGCCTTGAACGCCGTCGCACGCGCGTCGAGGTCCTGGTCCCGCTCATCCAACGCGCTCAGGGCCTCGCTGATCACCTCATCGGACGAGTGATAACGGCCGCTTTCTACCTTTTCCTGGATCAGCCGCTCCAGATCTGCCGAAATATGTACTCCCATGACCTTCTTCTTTCTCTGAGTTAGGTCCTTCTCCGGTTATCGTACCCGGACATCACAGCCAGATCAACCCTGCGCCACCTACTCCGCCACGCCCTTCTCCCGAAGAATGTTCCACACCTTCTCCGGAGTCATCGGGATGTCGATGTGCCGCACGCCGAGGTGGGCGAGGGCGTCCACGACGGCGTTGGCGATGGCCGGCGGGGCTCCCACCGTGGCCGATTCCCCCACTCCCTTGGCGCCCAGGGGGTGGTGCGGCGAGGGGGTGATCGTCTTGCCGGTCTCCCAGTTCGGGGTCTCCATGGCGGTGGGCACCAGGTAGTCCATGAAGCTGCCGCCGGAGATGTTGCCGCTCTCGTCGTAGGTGATCTCTTCATAGAGGGCCGGGGCCAGGCCCATGGAGAGGCCGCCGTGGATCTGCCCTTCGACGATCATCGGGTTGATGATGTTGCCGCAGTCGTCGATGGCCATGAAGCGGCGGACCTTGACCTCGCCGGTGCCGCGGTCGATGTCCACCACGCAGATGTAGCTGCCGAAGGGGAATGTCAGGTTCGGCGGATCGTAGTAGTTCACGGCCTCCAGGCCCGCCTCCATCCCCTGCGGGTGGTTGGTGTAGGCGGCGAGGGCGATCTCCTGGATGGTCTTCGACTTCTGGGGTGCGCCCTTGACGAAGAACTTGCCGACCTCCCATTCGAGGTCTTCCTCGCTCGCTTCCAGGAGGTGGGCGGCGATCTTCTTGGCCTTGGCGCGGATCTTCCGCGCCGCGATGGCGGCCGCCGCGCCGGCCGTCGGCGTCGAGCGGCTGGCGTAGGTGCCGAGGCCGTAGGGGGCCGTGTCGGTATCGCCCTCCTCCACCTGGATGTGCTCGGCGGGGATGCCCAGCTCTTCGGCGATGATCTGGGCGTAGGTGGTCTCGTGTCCCTGCCCCTGCGACTTGGTGCCGAAGCGGGCGATGGCCTTGCCGGTGGGATGGACGCGGATCTCGGCCGAGTCGAACATCTTGATGCCCAGGATGTCGAAGTCCTTGGACGGGCCGGCGCCCACGATCTCCGTGAAGGAGCAGATGCCGATGCCCATCAGCTCGCCCCGCTCGCGCTTCTCCGCCTGCTCGCGGCGCAGCTCGTCGTAGCCGATCCTCTCCATCGCCATGCGCAACGCCGCCGGATAGTTGCCGCTGTCGTACTCCCAGCCCAGCGCCGACTTGTAGGGGAATTGCTCGGGCTGAATGAAGTTCTTGAAACGCAGCTCCGCCGCGTCCATCTTCAGCTCCTGGGCCAGCAGGTCGGTGACCCGCTCGATGGCGTGCGCCGCCTCGGTGACGCGGAAGGAGCAGCGGTAGGCGACGCCTCCCGGCGGCTTGTTGGTGTAGGCGGCGTCCATCTCGGTGAAGGCGGTCGGGATGTCGTAGGAGCCGGTGCAGATCGAGAACAGGCCCGCCGGATACTTGGACGGATTGGCCGCGGCGTCGGTGTAGCCATGGTCGGCGAGGGTCTTGATGCGCAGGGCCGTCATCTTGCCCTCCTTCGTGGCGGCCAGCTCGGCCGTCATGTGGTAGTCGCGGGCGAAGGAGTCGGCCTGGAGGTTCTCCATGCGGTCCTCGACCCACTTGACGGGCCTGCCCAGCACCACCGAGGCCGCGACGGCGATGACGTAGCCGGGATAGACGGGCACCTTGCCGCCGAAGCCGCCGCCGATGTCGGGCGAGATGATGCGGATCTTCTCCTCCGACAGGCCGACGTGCCCGGCCACCAGGGCGAAGACGGTGCGGATGGCGTGCGGCGCCTGGGTCGTCATGTAGACGGTGAGATGGCCGGTCGCCTTGTTGAAATCGGCTACGCAGCCGCAGGTCTCGATCGAGGCCACGTGGATCCGCGGGATGTAGATGTCCTGCTTCACCGTCACGTCGGCCTCGGCGAACGCTTTCTCGGTGGCGGCGCGGTCGCCGACCTCCCAGTGCCAGATGAGGTTGTCCGTCTTGCCTTCCTTGTCGGTGCGCAGCACCGGCGCTCCCGGCTCCAGGGCCTTGAACGGATCGACCACCACCGGCAGGGGGTCGTAGTCGACCTCCACGGCGTCGACGCCGTCAGCGGCGGTGTAGCGGTCGGTGGCGACCACCGCCGCCACTTCCTGGGCCTGATACATCACTTTTTCGGTCGGGAGCACCATCTGGGTGTCCGACATCAGGGTGGGCATCCAGTGGAGATTGAAACCTTTCAGGGTCTCGCCGGTGATCACCGCCATCACGCCGGGGATGGCCATCGCCTTCTCCGTGTGGATGGCCGTGATCCTGGCGTGGGCGAAGGGGCTCCTCACGATGTCCAGGTGGACCATGCCGGGGAGCTTGACGTCGTCCACGTAGCGGCCCTGGCCGCGGATGAAGCGCGGGTCCTCCTTGCGCTTCATCGAGTGGCCCATACCGCAGACCTTGGAGCTCGTCTTGGGTTCCATGGGCGCCTCCTATTCCGCGGCCGGCCGCAGCTTGGCGGCGGCGTACTGGACGGATTTGATGATGTTGACGTAGCCGGTGCAGCGGCAGAGGTTGCCGGAGATCGCCTCGCGGATCTCCATCTCGCCGGGGTCCGGATTCCTCTGCAGCAATTCGTAGCCGGTGAGCATCATGCCCGGGGTGCAGAAGCCGCACTGCAGGCCGTGCTCCTGCCAGAAGCCTTCCTGGATGGGGTGGAGCTTGCCGTCCTGCTCCAGCCCCTCGACCGTCATCACCTCGCGGCCGTCGGCCTGCACGGCGAGCACGGTGCAGGACTTGACCGGCTGGCCGTCGAGCAGCACGGTGCAGGCGCCGCAGTGGGTGGTGTCGCAGCCGATGTGGGTGCCGGTGAGCCCCAGCGTCTCGCGGAGGAAGTGGACGAGCAGGAGGCGCGACTCGACCTCGGCCTCGCGCTCGGCACCCTGGACCTTGACCTTGATCTTGTGGTTCGCCATGGCTATTGCTCCTGGGCCCGGCCCGAGGCCCGATCGATCGCCCGCTTGAGGGCGCGCGCCGTGAGGACGCGCGACATGTTCCGCTTGTACTCGACGGCCCCGCGCCGGTCGGCGTTGGGCATCGCGGCCTCCCCGGCGAGCCGCGCCGCCTCGGCGATCACGTCGCCGGTGGGCTGCTTGCCGGTCAGGTAGCGCTCGGCCTCGACGGCGCGCAGGGGCACGGGGCCGGCGTTGGTCAGGCCGATGCCCACCCGCTCCACCTCGCCGCCTGCCCCCAGGGTCACCTGGACGGCCGTCGCCGCGGTGGCGAAGTCGCCCACCTTGCGCTCGAGCTTTACGTACGCTCCCCCGCTCCTCTCCGGCGGCGCCGGGACGCGGATCTCGGTGAGGATCTCGTCCGGCTCGAGCGCCGTCGAGAACAGGCCGGTGAAGAAGTCGTCGATCGGGATGGTGCGCGTGCCGCCGGGGCCCGTCGCCACCACCTGGGCGCGCAGGGCCAGCATGGTGGCCGGATGATCGTTGGCGGGATCGCCGTGGGCCAGGTTGCCGCCGACGGTCGCCAGGTTGCGCACGATGGGGTCGGCGATCACGGCCGCCGTCTCCGCCAGCAGCGGGTAGCGGCTCTGGATGAGATCGGAGCGCTCGAGGGCCGACTCGCGGGTGCGGCCGCCGATCCGCAGGACGCCGTTCTCCTGCTCGATGTACTCGAGGCCCGGGATGCGGCCGATGTCCACCAGGTGGCCGGCGGCCCCCAGCCGCAGCTTGAGCAGCGGCAGCAGGCTCTGGCCGCCCGAGAGGACCTTGACGTCGTCGCGGTGGTTCTGGAGGAGCGCCAGGGCTTCCTCCAGGGTCTGGGGTGCGTGATAGTCGAACGGTGCGGGGATCATCGCTCTCTCTCCTTTCCCCGCGCTGTCGCGGCTCTGCTAGCGGAGGAGCCAGTAGAGGAGCAGCGCGAGGACGATCACTGCGATCCAAAAACCGGGACGGCTCAAGGTGCGCGCGGCGGCCCGGCCGGCGGCCTGAGCGCCCAGCGCGCCGACGTCCAGGACGGCCTCGGCGGCGGGCGCCGGGGCCGGGGGCGGGACCGGCGCGGACTTGACGGGCTCGGGCGCCGGTCCGGCCGGAGCGGCCCCGGTCGCCGGTGGCTCCGCGGGCGCCGCCGCCACCGGATCAGCCATTACGGGATCAACCGCCGGGGCCGTTTCGAGCTGGCGGCGCATGCCGTCGTTGAACTTCTGGAAGAGCTGGTCGCTGACGTCCTGGATCATGCCGCGGCCGAACTGCGCCAGGATGCCCACGACGTTGACGTCGGAGACCACCGTCACCTCGGTCTCGCCCGGGGCGCGCTCGACGACGCGGCTCTTCATCCGCATGTCGGCGCCGCCCTTGCCGCGCGTCTCCTGGCCGGAGGCCACGATGTCCGCCTCCCCCGCCGCCTGGTCCAGCCGCTCGAAGCGCATCTTGCCGCGGTAGTTGGCCGTCACCGGCCCGACCTTGACGGTCATCGTGCCGGTGTAGCTCTGCTCGTCCACCTTCTCGGTGATGGCCGCGCCCGGCAGGCAACTGGCCACCTTGTAGGGATCGGTGAGGAACGTCCACACCGCCTCGGCGGGGGCCTTGACGACGAAGCTCTTCTCGATCTGCATGCCCATGGGTTGAGGTCCTCAGGCCGCCAGCAGGGGAAGGATCCGCTCCAGCGACTCCAGGTTGTGGGCCGGGAGCAGGCGGTCGACGTAGGGGAGGGCCGCGGCCATGGCCCTCGCCGTCGGCTCGTAGCGCCGGTCGCCCGCCAGGGGATTCAGCCACAGGACCCGCCGGGCCCGCGCCCGGATGGCCCTCATGGCGCCGGCGAGCGGCGTCACGTCGCCGCGGTCGAGGCCGTCGCTCAGGATCAGCACGATGGTCTGCCCGTTTACCAATGTGTCGAGATAGTACTCCACAAACTCGGCCAGACACTCCCCGATCCGGGTGCCGCCCGACCAGTCGGGCACCTGGGCGGCCAGGCGCTCCAGAGCCAAATCGATCCGGCCAGGACGGAGCCAGGATGTGAGCCTCACCAGCACCGTATTGAAAGCGAAGACCTCGCTGCCGCGCGCCACTTGACGGAGCGCCAGCACGAAGGTGAGCAGGAAGCGGGTGTGGGGGTCCATGGAGCCGCTGGTGTCGGCGAGCACCACCAAGCGCGGCTTCTCGATGGGCCGGGTGCGCCGGGCCAGGGAGAGGAACTCGCCGCCGTGGGCCACGGCCCGCCGGAAGCTGCGCCGCAGGTCGGCCTCGCCGCGGCCAAGGGTCGGCACGCGCCGCCGGCCGGGCCGGGTGGCGAGGCGCAGGGCCAGGCGGTCCAGGAGGCGCTCCATGGCCGTCGTGTCGGCGGCCGAATACTCCTCGAAGGATTTGCGGCGCAGCACCGCTTCCGGGCTGTACCCGGGCTCCTCTCCCCCATCGGCGGCGGCCGTCTCCGATTCGCTCGGGTGAGAAGGCGGCCGGCCGGCGGCTCGCGGCTTCGACGGGCGCGGAATGCCGGGCGGCGGGACCGGCGGGTTCGACGTCGCTTTTCTGGGCGCGCTCCACAGCCGCTCGAACAGCTCCTCGAAGACAGCGGCGTCGCGCGGCCGGATCTTGAGCGCCGTCCGCAGGGCGCGCCGCACCTCGCCGCGGTCGCCGAGGTCCACCAGGGTGAGCGCCGCCAGGCCGTCCGCCTCGTCGCTCAGGTTCACGCCGACGCCGGCGTCGCGCAGGGCGCGGCCGAAGCGCGCCAGATGCAGCACGAGGCCGGCCTCGCTCAACCGGCCGCCTCCGCCAGCACCGCCTCGATCCCGGCGCCGCCGAGCTCTCGCAGGTCGTGCTGGTCCTTGAGGATGCAGCCCAGGGTCGCGGCCACCGTGTCGCGGTCGAGGCTCTCGCTGTGCAGGTGCAGCAGCGCCTGCGCCCAGTCGATCGTCTCGGCGACGCCGGGTGCTTTGGAGAGCCGCCGGCGGCGCAAGGCCTGCATGAAGCGGCCGATCTCCTCGGACAGGCGGTCGCCGGCCCCGGGGACGCGGGCGCGCAGGATGCGCACCTCCTTCTCCAGCGACGGATGCTCGATGTAGAGGTAGAGGCAGCGCCGGCGCAGGGCGTCGCCGATCTCGCGCGTGCGGTTCGAGGTGAGGACGACGTGGGGGATGTGCTCGGCCCGCACGGTGCCGAGCTCCGGGATGGTCACCTGGAAGTCGGAGAGCACCTCGAGCAGAAACGCCTCGAAGGCGTCGTCGGCGCGGTCGATCTCGTCGATGAGCAGCACCGGCGGCCCCTCGCGGCGGGTGATGGCCCGCAGCAGGGGGCGCTCCAAGAGATAGGAGCGGCCGAAGATGAGGTCCTCGATCTCGTCCGCGCTCTTGCCCTCGTCCTCCGCCAGCCGCAGGCGCAGCATCTGCCGCTGGTAGTTCCACTCGTAGAGCGAGGTGGAGACGTCCAGTCCCTCGTAGCACTGAAGGCGGATGAGCTCGGTGTCGAGCAGCCGCGCCAGCACCTTGGCGATCTCCGTCTTGCCCACCCCGGCGTCGCCTTCGACCAGCAGCGGCCGGCGCATCTCCCGGGACAGGAACAGGGCGGTGGCGATCGCCGGGTCGGCGATGTACCCCTGACGCTCCATGGCCTCCTGGAGCGCCGCGATCTCCGGTCTCACGCGGCGCCCTCCATGTAGCGTTGGGGCTCCGCCAGGAAACGCTCGCGGCAGCCGCCGCAGCAGAAGTACCAGGTCTGCCCCCCGTGCTCGGCCGTATGGCGGGCGCCGGCGATCTCGACCGTCATGCCGCAGATCGGATCGATGGCCACCGCGGTCTCCGGCTCCTCCGTGGCGTCCTCCGCCACGGCGCGCCGCCGCTCGACGATCTCCGCCAGCACGGAGAGGGCGATCTCCTCCGGAGTCGCGGCCCCGATCCTCACCCCCGCCGGGCTGCGGATGGAGTCGAGCGCCGAGGCCGTCACCCCTCGGTCCAGCAGGGTCTCCCGAATCTGGGCGAAGCGTTTCCGGCTCGCCACCACTCCGAGATAGCTCGGCGCCAGAGCCAGCGCGTCGCGGATCGCCTCCTCGTCGCGCTCCCCGAGGGTCGCGACGACGGCGAAGCGGGGACCGGCGGAAGGCGCGTAGAGGCGCGGCGCCCGGCCGAGGTCGGTGACGATCTGATCGGCGTCGGGAAAGAGGGCCGGCTCGGCCGCGGGATCGACGGCGACGATCGAGTAGCCCATGGCCTTGCCCAGCTTCGCCAGGGCCCGGGCGGTGGGAGAGACGCCGAACACCACGAGGCGCGGCGCCGGCAGGACGGGCTCGAGATAGATCTCCACGCTCCCTCCGCTCTGGCAGGTCATGGGGAAGGCGGTGACGCCGGGCCGCCGGACTTCCTCCGGATCGGGCGCCAGGGCGACCAGACGGGGTTGACCCTCGGCGAGCGCCCGCCGCGCCTCGCGCACCACCGTCGGCTGCGTACAACTGCCGCCCAGCCAGCCATGGAAGACGCCCGCCGCCGTGATCAGGGCCATGTCCCCGGCCTGCGACGAGCTGGCCGGCTGCCGGCGCACCACGACGGCGAGCACGAACGGCTCTTCCCGTTGAGCCAGATCCGCCGCCAACCGCAGGAGCTCGGCACGCATCGCGGTCTGAAGATACCTCCAGCCGGAGCGCGGTTCAAGCTCCGAGCGACGGAGTCCGGAACGAGGACTTCGAAAAGCTCGCAACCAGCGGACTCGGGCTCTTCAGCGCCGCGCGGCGGAGATCGGAAGGGAAGGACCGGACAATGAACGGATTGGGGCCAGGATCATGGCTTGGCGAATCGCTGGAGGCGGGCAAGCCCACCGCTTCCTGGTGATGCTGTCGAATGTAGTTGGCCAGGCGCTCAACGCGCTGCAGCACGAAGCTGGCGCCGCCATGAGGCTTCCGGGGTTCCACATATACCCGGCGGAAATGGCGCTCCAGGATCGGGCGGAAGAGCCGCTCCTGTTCGATGTCCTCACAAAGAAGCCAACACCTCAGCCTCTCCGGCACTCTATGCAGCTCCCCGGGCCACGAGCTCGGAAAGCTTCAGAGGAGACGCTATATCCGCCTCCAGCGGCCGGGCGATCACGGGCCCGGAAGGCCGCTCGAACTGCCAGAGGGAATCGAGAGCCAGATAGTCCATGACCTCGGGATGGTGCGAGATGATCATCGCCTGCCCGCCCCGCAATTCGAGCGTATCGCGCAAGACCTGTAACCAGGGCTGAATCTCTGACAAGGACACGAAGTTGTCGGGTTCGTCAAAGCAGAGCACTGCTTCGCGATGAAACAAGCCACAAACAGCCGCATAAAGGACCGCCAACACCCTCTGTCCCTCGGACAACTCCAGCAGGTTGTATTCGACAGGCAGCTTATCGTCTTCGCTGAAGGCAGCGAGCAGGAGCTTCGCATCCCCGACGCGCCGGAAAAGCAGATTGCGAAAACCTGGAAGCGCATCGTGCAGCCGCTTTTCGAGCTCGGTCCTCACATCGGGACGCTCGCTGTTGAGGTAGCTGAAGAAAGACGGGAAGTTCCGCCCGTTCCGGTCCAGGGAAACCTGATCCTCTTTCGAAACAAGATCGATGACGAACGGGTTCGGCTGCACGATCCAAAAGCCCGCCACCAGCTCTTTGAAAGCGGCCAGCCGGGTCATCTGCCGGGCGCCAGGCGGGTCGAGATACGGCAGGAACGACTGATCGGGACGGAACGGAAATACCGGCCCTGCCGATTGATCGTCGCGGTATAACTGGATCTCCCCGGCGGAGGATCGATATAACAGGACGCCGTCGAACGTGACGTTTTCCGAGCGGATGAACGGCTTGCCGTGAGTTTCTTCAGGATGCTGGATCTCGAGTACGTAGCGATAGATTCCGCCGTCACCCTCCACATCCACCTCGAATCGCTGCACGTCCCGGGTCTCCCACCGGGTGCGCGTCAACGAAAACAGATCGCTCGCGGGAAGGCCCAGAACGATAAGGTCGCGCAGCTTGCCCAAGACTTCGAACACGGTGGTCTTGCCACTGCCGTTGCCACCGAGCAAGAGGCTCAATTGACCGGGCCGGAACTCGAAGTTCACCAGCGCGCGAAAATTGTCGGCGAAGATCCGCTTCAGCATCGCAGGATCGTACCACGTAGGAGCGTGGAAATTCGCTATGGATTCAAGGGGTTAGAGTCCCGCACCCGCGCATAATCTTCCGGCAAGTCGATATCGGCAAGGGCGGAGGCAGGCCAGGGCAGGACCTCCGCTTCCTCTCTGTGGCGTTTGACCACCTGCCGGCCACAGCCCTCTCCCGTCATCGACAGCAGCTCGTCGAAGAGGCTCCGGTCGTAGAGCATGGGCGGCGCGTTGACTCCCTCGTAATCCGAGATCACGAGCGGCGCCTCGCTCGACCGGTAGCGGGCGATCAGGCTGGCGAGCATCTCCGGACTGACATACGGCATGTCGGCCAGCATCACCAGGGCCGCCCGCGCCTCGCCGGGCACCGCCGAGACGCCCATCTTGAGCGAGGAGTTGATCCCCTGCTCATAATCCGGATTGACCACGACCTGACAGGGCAGGCCGTCGAGCTCCTGGCGAGCCCGGTCCTGCTCATGGCCGAGCACCACCACCAGCGGAGACAGGCCCCCGGCCAGCGCCCGCCGTACCGCGCCGCGCAGAACGCTCTCGCCGTTCAGCTCGAACAGCATCTTGTTCTTGCCCATGCGGCTCGAGGTGCCGGCGGCGAGCAGGATTCCGGCGACAGGGCCTTCACGGTCAGACGGCATGGATGGCCTCCTTGCGCTCGTAGAGATGGCGGGGCTCGCGCCCGGTGGTGAAGGCTAGCAGCTCGGCGACGATGGCGAGCGCGACCTGCCGGGGTCCGTCGGCGCCGAGGTCCAGGCCGACGGGGCCGAAGACGCGCTCGTCTCCTTGCCTGCCGATGTCGCGCAGGATGCTCTCGGTTCGCGCGTGAGGCCCCAGGATCCCCACGTAGGGCAGGCCCGCCGCGAGGAGGCGCCGCACCCATTCGCGGTCGTGGTTGAGCGAATGGGTCTTCACCACCGCCAGCGAGCGCGCGGCGGCGGGCAGGTCGACCGCTTCCTCGGGGCGCGCCAGCAGACGTTGCGACGCCTGGGGGAACCATTCCGCCTCCAGCAGCGCCGGGCGGTGATCCACCACGGTGACGCGGAACCCGGCATCCGCGGCATAGGCCACGAGCGGCCGGGCGTCGTCGCCGGCGCCGCAGACGACGAGATGAGGTGGCGGCGGCAGCGCCTCGAAGAAGACGCCATCCCGCACGTCCGAGCGGCTGGCCGCGGTCAGGCCGCGGGCGTGCTCCACCCCCGCCGCGTCGAGCTCCGTGGACCCCAGCGAGCCGTCGACGCTCCCCTCCGGCCCGCAGATCAGGACGCCGCCCGCTCCGCCGCCGTCCACCACGGTGGCGACGACGAACGGCGAATCGCCCGCCAGGAAGTCCCGCAGGCGATCGGCCAGCTCCGCCAGCGGGCCCTCGGTCGCCGGCTGCACGAAGACGTCCACCAGGCCGTTGCACCCCAGCCCAAGCCCCCAGACGACATCCTCGTCGGCGCCCGTGCTGTAGTGCCGCAGGCTCGGCTTCCCCGTCGCCAGGACGCTCTTGGCGACCTCGCGCACGTCCGCTTCCAGGCAGCCGCCGCTGACGCTGCCCAGGGTGTCGCCCGTGTCTTCGATGAGGAACTTGGCGCCCGGGCGTCGGTAGGCGGAGCCGACGATGCGGACGACCGTGGCGAGCACGGCCCGCCGCCCGGCCGCCTTCAGCTCGGCGAGCCGCGAGAAGACCTCCTCGGTTTCTTTCCAGTGATTCATCGGCCGGCCCCCGGACCAGGAGGATCAAAGATACCTCCCGCCCGCCGCAGTTTCAACTCCTCAAACCTTCGCCGGCGGCTCGTTCCGATCTTTCCGCCACACCGGATGGTTCACGTGAAATACATGGTCGCCGTTGAACGAGACCACCGCGGCGTCGAAGGTCATGGTTCCGATCTTCTTCCAGTTGGTGATGTCGCGGCGCTCTTTGATCGGGAGGCCGTGGGTGGTGCCGGTGTCGGAGGTCTCGACGTCGAAGACCAGCTTGCGTTTCGGCGCGGGGTCGCCGGGGTCGTAGATGTGGGCCATGATCTCGTCGCGAAAATCGAGGTCGTCGCCGGGGATGACGGGCTGGCCCGGGGCAACGGTGAGCTGCATGAACTCGGGGGCGCGCGTCGGCTCGGCGGGCGGTTTCCCGAGCTCGGCGATCTGGTAGACCTGCCGGATGGTCGGCTGCTTGTCCGCCATGTTGAACACGAGTCCGGACAGGATGAGGATCGGCATGCCGCCGCCGCGGCGGCTGGCGGTGGTGTTCGGCGCGTTGCGCAGCTTCGCGCCGTTGATGTTCGGCGTGTCCTCGCCGCCGATGTCTTCCTGGGTGATGAAGCTAGCGGTCGGCAGGGGCTCGGGATGGTTCGGATCGGTGGTCGGGTAGATGCGGCCGATCATCGACAGCGACCGCGTGTTGCCGCGGCGCGTTTCGGTGCAGCAGGTGGAGTAGCGGGCGATCATCAGGCCGCGGCTCCCTTGGCGGAAGTAGCCGGTATACGGCGTGTCTGCGGTGATCTCCCACAAGCCCGTCATGCAGATGCCGTTGGTGTGGAGAAGGCGGCGGAAGCCTTTGCCATCCGGGCCCCAGCGAAGGTCGGAATCGGAGGCGATGACGCGCCTGGCCGCCGAGAGGAACTGCCAAGTCCTGCCGCCGGGCAGCAGGCCTTTGATCAGCGGCATGAACGTGACCGGAAAGCGCTCGAGCGGCGCGTTCCCTTGCGCCCCCCATATTTTCTGATACGGGTTGGCGAACACGGCATCGCGCACGGCGCCGAAGCGCGAGCCGGCGACGACACGCTGGTCGTCGGCGGTGAAGCCTTGGATATCGAGGGCCGCTTCGGCCATGGGACCTCCTTGTAGGTTGGTGAGGGACGGACTGGCAACGTTTGTCAGGATCACCCTGACGGCAAAAAGTGCGCTTCGAGGCGCGGTTTCACGAAAACCGTCCTGACAGCTTAGGTTAGAGAGTTGGGCCTGGGCGCACTCACGGCTTCCGCCTGTCCCCTTTGTCTTCCAGCAGTCTTCTGGTCGACTCAACCTCTTTTCCGTACTGCTCAGGGTTTTCCATTGCAAGGGTTTCATAGATAGCGAGAGCACAGTTGAAAGCCTTCCGCGCCTCCCCCATACGGCCTTGGTCGTAGTTTAGAATACCAAGATCAATCAGCATCATTGCTACCTTTGGCATGGCGGGATAACGTTGTGCCAGCCTGCAACCATTATCCAAAGCTTCGCTGTAAGCTTCCCAGGCCTCCTGCATTCGGTTCTGGTCGCTGAGCAGATTGCCGAGCCGGGTCAGTAACTCAGTGACATCTGGCAGATAGGTCGCAGGATTCTGTTGCGCCAGCTTGCGACTAATCTTCAGCGCTTCCTGGTAGATTGATTCAACTTCCTGTGCATACTGCCCAGGGCTTTTTCTTGCTAGGGCTTCATAGATAGCGAGAGCCTCCCTTAAATCTTCCCGCGCCTCGCGTATCCGGTTCTGGTAGTGGTTTAGAATGCCGAGCTTGTTCAGCATCTCTGCTACATGCGGTTGATAGGTGTCGGGATTCAGTTGCGCCAGCTTGCGGTAAGACCCCAGTGCTTCGTGGAAAAACGTGCACGCCTCCTCCACTCTGTTCTCTTTGCGGAGTAGGGTACCAAGATTGTCCAGCGTCGACGCGACGCACGGCAGATAGATGACGGGATTCTCCTCCGCCAGGTTACGGCTAATCTTCAGCGCTTCCTCGTACTTCTCCCGCGCCTCCTGAATGCGGTTCTGGTCGCTGAAAAGATTGCCGAGATTGTTCAGTGTCTCCTCTACGTCCGGCAAATAAATAGCTGAGTCATGTTGCGCTAGCTCGCGACTAATCTTCAGCGCTTCTTCATACTTCTCCCTTGCCTCCTGCATTCGGTTCTGGCGGCGGTACCGACTCCCCAGACTATTCAGCGCTTTTGGTGCGTCTGACCGGTAGACGGGAGGATAAGATGAATGTAAGAAGTCGCCCACTTCTTCGGTCTTTACCCGCGCCAACTTCTCGGCTGCGCGTTGCTCTGCCGCCATCGCTCGATCGCGCTCGATTCGAAGCTGTTCCTTTGCCGCTTCGGTCGCTTGGTTCTCCGACTGGAGATCTGCGAGTTGCTTTTGATATCTTTGCTCGATCGGGTCGAAGCTGTCGAGTCGATAATATCGGCGCACCATTTCCTGACGTTCGTCTTCCCGGCAAAGCAACAAAATTAGTAGATCGGCATCCGCGGTCTTAGGCAGAGTGAATCTCAACTCGAAGTCGTTGACTACCACCATCCCTGACCTAACCACGATCAGTCGCACCTTCTCTCCCGGCTGTTTCTTCGGGAAATCCAGGACAAACGTGCCGTCAGAGTTCGACGAAACTGGGCTAGCACCAATGGCACTGACTTGGACATTCGCGATCGCCCGCCCTCCCATCTCGTTCTCGAGGATGACTCCCTTGACGGTTGTTGCAGCGAGCGGATCGGAAACCGCCAGCAGCAATCCCATGAGCGCGGTGTTGAGCCGCATGTGAAGTCTTACCGGCGTAGCACTGCCGTGACGGGGCCGCCATTTGGCATCACCATCTGGTTCCAGGGCTCATACCTGTCGGCGCTGACGCGCAAGGTTATTTCATCCAGAACGCGGCCAGAAGGCAGCACGAGATCGAAACGTCCCTGCTCCACGCTTGTCGTTGATATGCCAGCCACGCTAACCGTGGCACCCACAACCGGTGCTCCAGTCTCGTCGATGACGTTGCCCGCGATATGTGCGGACTTTCGCTGCACTTCCAGGTAAAGGCTTGTTCCGTCGAGTTCCAGACGGCTGTTGTCGGGGCGCTGGTATGCGGACGCATCCAGTGCAACGTTCACTTTCTGTCCTCGAAAATTCGCTGGAATTTCCGCGAAGAAAGCCTGCCCCCTATCCCCAATTGGTGCACTCCGGCGGTCGCCGCCCAGATCCACCAGCACCTCTCCTTGATTTCGCAGCAGTAGATCTTGTGGGCCTGCTGGACCATGCACGTAGACCGTAAGGGGAAAGTTGGACTCAGGCAGGGGGAGATAGAAACCACCAATTACGATGAGGGCGAAACCGACTGTCGCGCCTCCGAGTTCGACCGCACCGCCGAAAAGTTTACCACGGTAGATCCCGATGGAGCGCAGCGCACCAAAAAGGAAGCCAGCGCCGAACAGCCCTAGCAGCAAAAGCGTGAGGTAATAGAAACGACCCACCAGACCGAGAGAGACCAGAAGACCCGCGTTTGTCAAAAGCAGAACGACCAGCAACAAACCTCCAGCAAAACTGACGAGAGAAAACAAAGCATAGGGAGCGATCTTGCCCCTGCCCCTCTTGGCCCCGGAAGGCTTGTCTCGTGTCTGAAGAAGTGACCCCTTGCTCATAGCACTCACAGCACCACAACTTTCTTGCAAAATGGAATCTCGCGGATGCGAGGTCCGCCCGCGGCGACGATCGCGTTGGCCAAGGCAGGGGCGACCGCGGCGGTCGGGGGCTCGCCGACGCCGGTCGGCGGCACCCCGTCGTCGCCCGGATAGGTCTTCACCACCTCCGGGCTCGGGGGCACGAAGTACGTGGAGATCTTTTTCGGCGCCTGATGGATCCGTAGCACCGGATAGTCATCGAAGTTGTTCTGGACGACGGCCCCGTTCTTGACCGTGATCTCCCCGAGGAGGGCGAGGCTCAAACCGTAGAGGATGCCCCCCTGCATCTGCGCGTAGACCCGGTCCGGGTTGACCATCACGCCGCAGTCGAGCGCCGCGTAAACCTCGTTGATCGTCAACTCGTTGGCTTCGTTGAGTGAAACGTCGATCACGAGGGCCACGTAACTGAGGACGCTCCGGTGAGCGGCGATGCCGAGGCCGCGGCCTTTCGGCAGCTTCCCCTTCTTCTCATCCCAGCCCGACTCCTTCGCGACCCGCTCCACCACGGCCCGTAGCCGTCGCGTATCGGGCGGATAACCGGGCAGGATTTCCCTGTCCTGCCCGCCTATCGGCCTTATCTGGCGACCTATGGGAAACAGGTTGTTGTCGTAGCACGGCACATGCTCCTTGTCTCTCAGCTCTGCCTCGGTGAACATATGGCCCTGCCCGATCAGCTCGAGCAGATAATCCTTCGAATCGCGGCCGGCGGCGTTCGCCATCTCGTCGGCGAAGGAGCAGAGACCGAAGGCGTGGTAGATGTTGGCCACCGAGCGCATCCAGCCGCAGCGGATATGGTTCGGGGCCGGCGAGTTCTCGACGCGCAGGTTGTCGATGACGTATGGGTTGTCTTCGAGACCCTGTCCGCGCTCGATGGACGAGCCATAGAGGTATTCGCCGCCGTTGTGAAACGCGGCGCGCGCTTTCGCGAAGAGGTCGGCCTGATCGGGGGGCACGTAAGCCGGCGGGGGAAAGATGGTCGCGAAGAACGACGAAAACGCGCTGCGATGCAGCAGCCCCGCCGGCCGGCCGCCGGCGTCGAGACCCGCCTTGAGGTACTGGCGGCTGACTGAGTTGTAGAAGCTGAACTTGACGTCGTCCTCACGCGTCCATTGCACCCGGATGGGTACGCCGGGGTGGTTCCTGGCGAGAAATGCCGCCTCCATGGCGTAGTCGGGATTGGACTTGCGCCCGAAGCCGCCGCCGAGCAACGTCACGTGGACTTTGACTTTGTCCCGGACTTTCTTCTTCAGATCGTCTCGCATCTTGAACAGGGTGGTCTCATCCACACCGAGCCGTTGCGCGAGGCTTTCGTTGAAGATCTTTTGTGATTCTTGTTCGCAGTCCCTCAACTCGGACGGTTCCACCGCCTGCCAGACCAGCCCCCTCACCGGATCGGGCTCCAGCATCGCCACGCCGATGTAGTGCTGCGCGAGCTCCGGGCCCTGGGTGGGCGACCAGATCTCCCACCCCCCGTTCTCATAGATGGCGATGGCCGCGGGGGGCTCCATCGGCGTCTGGGCCAGGTGGGGAATATAGTAGCCCGCCTCCACGACGTTCGCGGCCCCGCCGATCGCCGCATCGGCGTCGCCCTTCCACCGCACTGCCTTCCCCGGCTGGGAGGTCGACGTTTCGAGCTCGGCGCGAAAGGCGTCCGAATCGTAAGCCGCGTTTGGTCCGAGGTCCCACTCGACCTTGAGCGCCCTGCGTCCTTGCCACGCGGCCCAGGTGTTCTCCGCCAGGACGGCGACGCCGGCATGCGGTATGAAGTTGGCGCCCACGCCGCCGGTCATGGGGAAGCCCGGAGGGAGGACCGGCTCGACGAACCTGACTCCTGGCACGGCGAGCGCCGCGGCGGGATCGAAAGACTTCAAGGTGCCGTTGGCGACCGGGCAGCGCACGATCATGGCCGTCAGCATGCCGCGCCGGCCGACGTCGACGTCGGCGCCGTAGACTGCTTTGCCGGTGACCATGTCCTTGGCGTCGTTGAACGGCATCGTGTCCTTGCCGATGAAACGCCACTGATCGGGCCGCTTGAGCACGGCCTTGATCTCGTCGACCTCGGGCAGCGGCTTCACTTTACTGGCTTCCAGGAGCAGGTGGTTGTAGGCGATGGAGCGGCCGCTGGCCGCGTGATACACCCTCTGCTGCCGCGCCTCGAGCTCGCTCTCCTTGACGCCCCACTTCTTGGCCGTCGCGCGGACCATCACCAGCCGGAGACCGGCGCCGAAGATACGCATGGGCATGTAGTAGGCGGCCATGCTGCGCGAACTGTCGGTGAATTGAGCATCCTCGGCTTTGACGATCGCCGGGGCGCCGGGGATGGGGTACGGAAACGGCACCCCGAAACTGACGGCGTCGGCGTCAGCCTGATGCAGAGTGACGCGATCCCAGTCGATCTCGGCCTCGTCCGCCAGGACGGCCGCCAGGCTCGATTTGATGCCCTGGCCCATCTCCGAACGGTGCGTGAAGATGGTGATGTCGCCGCTCAGCGGTTTGATGGCGACGAACGCCGAGAGCGGAATCCCTCTAAGAATGAGGTCTTTCAGCTTCCCGGTGTCGGCGAAGAGCTCCTCGGGTGCAATGGAGCAGCCGAACACCAGCGCTCCGGTGCCCACACCCATGTTTCGGAGGAAATCCCTGCGGGTAATCCTGAAGATGCCGCTCATGACGAGCTCCCCGCTGCCTTGTGGATCGCGGCCCGGATCCGTGGATAGGTGCCGCAGCGGCAGATGTTGCCACGCATCGCGTTGTCGATGTCTTCGTCGGTGGGTTTTCCATTGTGCGCCAGGAGCGCCGAAGCCGTCATGATCTGGCCCGGCTGGCAGAAACCGCACTGCGGCACGCCGAGCTCGACCCAGGCCTTCTGGCACGGGTGGCTGCCGTCGGTCGACAGGCCCTCGATCGTGGTGATCTCGTAGGTGGCCGCCACGCCGACGTCGGTGACGCAGGAGCGCGCGGCCCGGCCGTCGAGATGAACGGTGCAGGCGCCGCACTGCGCAACGCCGCAACCGAACTTGGTGCCCTTGAGCCCCAGAACATCGCGTAGAACCCAGAGCAGGGGCATGTCGCCGTCTACGTCGACCGTGTGCCGCCTGCCATTGACGTTGAGCTGAAAAATGGACATCGAGAACCTCCTTCTCTAGTCACTTCGAGACGGCATCAGAGTTTGCGTCGGATTTCCAATCGTGCACCGTAGACGTTCTTCAACCCCTCCCGCCAGCCGTGCATGGCATCGAGCCGGACGATCCAGGCATTGGAGATCTTGTGCTGATAGCGGGCCCCGAGGGCGTACTGGGACCCCAGCACGCTGTCGCCCATGCGTTCGACCACAGCTCCCTCAATGACGATCTGACGGTCGAGGCTGAACAGGTACTCCAGTCCCAGCGCCCCGCCGTAGGACTCGTGCCCGCTGGCGTCGAGCGTCGGATAGGCCGTCAGGCCGTCGGACTCGAAGTTGATGCCGGTGTTTTTCAGCACCCCGCCGGAATCGGCGGCCCGCGCCAGGGGCTGGGGCGTGTCGAAGCCGGCAAAGAGGTTGAAGTAGGGAACCACATTTACGGGACTGGGGATGGCATTCCACGGGCGCCGCGGGATAAGCGAATTCTCGATCAGCACCAGCACCCCGTCGGCCGTTTTCTGTCCGGCAAGCCCTTGCTGACCGAGGTTGCCGATCAGACGGACGCTGTTGTTGACCCGGCCGCCATACCGCTTGGTGAACGCGGCGGTGACGTTGTGGTAGCTCAGGTCGCCGTTGTCGGCGTCGACGTAGCCGTAGCCGTACTCCACGTATCCTTTGCGGGCGTCGGCAAATCCGGCGAGGCCGAAGACTTTGGCGTCGTCGTTGCTGTTGGGGACGGCGGCGGTCGTCACCTGCTTGAAGCCGGCGAAGAAGGTGAAGTCCATGTTGCTGATGTCGAGCGCCGGGCTGTTCTTGGCCGTGATGCCCATGGCCAGGCCATTGAAGGCATCGTCGAGCCAGATGCCGTTCTGGGTGAACAGAGGAACGCGGCCGAGGGCGATCGGCAGGTCGAGCCCGTTGGTCCTGCCGGTCCATCCCTGGCTCATGGCGCCGAGATCGCCTTCGAAGAAGAGGGTGTCGAGAACGAAATCGAATTCGTCGACGAACTCGTCTTTGGCCCCGCCGCTGATCTGGTAGCGCGTAAACGAGCCGTTGCTGTCGAGCGGGCGCACGAAGGCGTGGATGCGCTCGGTGGCGGTGAGATTGAAGTCCATGTCGAGGTTGAGACGGGTGGCGACGACCGACTGATCTTTTGCGGCAGGGGCACCGTTGTCGTAGTAGGCGGCGGCGACACGAAGGTCGCCATAAGCCATGAAGTGGGAGTTGATCGGGTTTTTCTCGCCGAGCCAGGTGGGACGAGGCTCATAGGCGCCACGGTCGTAGAGGCGGCGGCCCAGCTCGACGGGTGGATTCGCCGTGCGGTTCATGTGCTTGCCGCCGTAAATGGCCAGTTGGGCCTCCGAGTCGTAGGGCTCGTGGTCGTAGTTGGGGTCGGGCTTGAACCAGTCGTCGGCGAGCGGATCGAGATGGTGGGGATCGCCGAGGATCTTGGCCTCGGATGACATCTCGGGACCTTCTTTCTCGCCGGCGGCTGCCGCTTGGGGCTCATCAGCGGCGGCGAAGGCGCACGGGGCGCCCAGGGCGAGCAGGAGCAGGCCGAGGAGCAAAGGGTTCGGAGTCCACGCTTTTCCGTTCATATTCGCCCCTCTCTCAGCGGATCTCGAATTCGACGGCGTAGGGATGAATGTCGTCAGCCCATTGATTCTCGGCCCGGATCATGTCCCTGGTGGCGCCGACGAACTCCATGAAGTAGATCGGCTCGGTCCGGCCGCGCAGGCGCACGGCGAGCCGGTACGTGCCGGCTTTCGTCAGCAGTTTCCCCGGCACTTTGTACTTCGCGGCGCGGCTGGCCAGAGGCGGGATGCTGCGCTTCTCCATGCGCGCGAAGGGAGGATGGTTGAGCAGCGAGGTCGGTGTGCCGCCAGGGCGGATGAAGGGAAGCTGGTCGAAGTCCAGGTTGATCGGCAGATACATCTCCCGATCGGTTCCCTTCAGGTTCGTGGTGATGAATTTGGCCTGCATGCTGACGAGCTGGTCGTCGTGGGCGATCTTGCCCATCTGAACATCCTTGGACTGAAGGTCGGCGACGTCGCCCACGCTGTCGACGTAGCCCGATTCCCAGATCCTCTTGCCGTCGGGATCGATGAGAGAGACGTTGAGCCACAATTCGGGCTGGGCCCCCAGAGAGCCGGACGGAAGGTTGTGACCCTTGTTGCGATTGGTGATCTTGTACTCGAACGAGAAGGCTTTGCCGACCTCGGGGCGCCCCTTGAAAAATGGGCCGTCGAGGTGCGAGGCGGTCTCCAAGAGCTTGATGCGCATCTCCCGCCGCTCCCTCCACCTCTCGAGATTCTCCTCGACGATGCGCCAAGCCTTCCTGCGGTCGGCGGGGTTCCGCCACTCGGGGGGAAACTTGAAGTCTGGGGCGACCTTGCTCTCGAAGGCGTCACTTCCCCACTCGTCCCGGTAGTCGAACGTCAGCCACTGCTGGGGTGTGAAGGGGGACTCCTCCATGCGGAACGGAAAGAGACCGGGATGGCTGATGGGGTAGCCCGGACCGACGAAGGTGTGGTCGGTCAGTGGCCGGTCGTCTCTGACGGTCTGTCCGTTGACTTTGGCGGCCCACCCTTTTGCAAAACCGCTGTCCAACCCCGGGTTGGTGCTCATGTGGCACTTCTGACAGGTGATGCCTTCCTTGGCGGCGGGAGAAGACCGGTACTCTTCCCAGACGGTTTCGAGCTTGATGCCGGGATGGACCTGGACCTGGTGGCAGGTGACGCAGAACTCCGATTTCGCGATCAAGTCGGACTGGATCGCCGTCTGGTGAATCCTGATCCATTTGGTCCCGTCGGGCTCGTCGGGCCTGTCGGGCTGGTCTGGGCTCACGAGGAGCTGGTATTTCCTCGCATTGCTGATCGCCTTGAGGCCGCCGGTGGTATCGAAGGGGCCGAATACGGGCTCCTGAATGCCGCCCGGCGTGATCCGCCGCGCGGCGTTCGTCTTGCCGTAGCCCTCCCCGACGCGGTGGCAGGTGACGCAGGTGATGCCTTCGCGGGAGGCCGAGCTACGCTCCCACCACGCAATGTCGCGCCTCTCGCCCAGGGCCGTGCCGACGCTGGCGTGACAGCGGACGCAGAAGGAGTTGATGGTGCCTGAAGCCAGATCATTGATCTTCTGTTCAAACTTGTTGAACATCGGAGAAAGGTTGGCATAGGCGTGGGATGAGAGGCTCCACTGCTTGAACTGGTTGGGGTGACACTCGCCGCAGACCCTGGCGGATGGATAGAGCGCGTCGGCCTGGGCCTTGGCGTGCGGGTTGTCCTCGGGCGGAGGATTTGGGATCTGCTGCCCTGTCGCGGACCCGATCACCGCCAGCAGAAGGATGATAAATACAAATCCGGCTTTGCGCATTAGGCTACTCCTCGTCTGCGGCCAGTGGTTGCGGCAGCGAATCGAGACAGGTCGCTGCTCCCAAGAGCTTGCGGCGTTTCGTAACGCCGACGCACGGAGTCGAATTAAGGTTTCTTCGTGATTGTATCATGGCTTTTGTTTAGCGGCGGCCAGGATGACGTCGGCCGCTTTCTCGCCGATCATGTAGACCGCGCTGACGATGAAGAACCCCGGGATGCGCGGGAAGACCGAAGCGTCCACCACTCGCAGGCCGTTCGTGCCGTGCACGCGGAAGTCGCTGCTCAACACGCCGCCCGTCTCTTTGGAGCCGATCGGGCAGGTGCACGAGGCGTGATGGCCCCAGGCGTGGTTACGCACGAAGTCGCGCAGATCGTCGTCCGACTGCACGCTTTCCCCCGGCATCTCCTCCTCGGCGATCAGTTTCCTTTTCTTGAGCTGCGCCGTCATCGTGCGCACGAACTTGATGCCGTCGACGACCGCGTCCAGATCATCTCCGTTCTTGTCGCTTCCTTCCTCGAAATAGCGGAAGTTGATTTCCGGCACGTCGCGCGGATCCGCGGAGCGCAGGGTCACCGCGCCCGCCCGGTTGAGGGTGTGCGCCTTGAGGATCGCCCAGGTCAGGTAGTTGAGATGCTGCGGAAAAAGCTGCGAGTAGCCCGGGAAATAGCCCTTGAACAAGCCCAGCAGCGCGAAGCAGAAGAGGTCCGGCACCGGCTGTCCGGGCGCCGAGCGCTTGACGGCCGCGAGCATCGCGCCGTTGGTGGCGTAGACGCCCGTCCCGGAGCGCTCCCATTCCTCATACTGCGGATCTCCCTTGGCGAACTTGGCCCCCTTGAGCACTTCCCATTCGTCCCTCATCCGGTTCACGACGCCGACCTCGTAGCGGTCCTGCAGGTTCCGGCCGACCCCCGGCAGGTCAACGCGCACTTTGATGCCGTGACGCTCCAGGTCCTCCCGCGGCCCGATGCCGGAGAGCATCAGGAGCTGTGGCGTGTTGAACGCTCCGCCGGAGAGGATGACCTCGCGGGAGGCGCGGACCTCGCGCAGGTCGCCGCTCTCCGGATTCGGCTTGGCGGCCGCGCGGTAGAGGCGCTCGCCTTGCAGGTACTCGACGCCGGTGGCCCGGTTGTCATCGTCGAAGAGCACGCGCGTGACCAGAGCGTTCAGCACGATTTTCAGCCGGTCCGGGTACTTCCGGGCGACTTCGAGCACGCGCTCGCGGGAGCCCATCCGCTTGTGGCCGCGCGTGGCGAGCGGCGTATAGCAGATACCGGTCGCATTGTCGCGGACCAGGCGCCAGTCGTTGGGATCGGCTTGGCCCATGAGAGTCCAGACGTCGCGGTCGATCGGCGCGGCGCAGGCGTGAAAGGCCACCTTCAAAGAATCGTGGAGCACGTCCATGAGATCTTCGTCCCCGAGGGCGGACTTGGGGACCGCCTTTTCGGTCTGCAGCCAACCGGCGAAACCGTGTCGGGTGAGATTGATGCCGAGCCTGCTCAGCCAGCGATAGATGGGAAGCCGGTGATGGCAGTTCTCCAGCTTCTCGAAATAGGAGCGCATGTTGTCGGCGCCCCAGGAGGGATCGCCGGTGAGCTCGGCGATCCCGTCCCAGTCCGCGTTGTGCGGATAGATCATGACCAGAGCGTTGTGGGTGGTGCAGCCACCAAGCGTTCCGGCCCGTGGATAAAGGACGCCGTTGACGGGCTTGCCGTCCCACTCCGCGCGGAACTTCGGATCGCGCTCCTGTTGCTGCTGGTTCGTATAGTGGCGGACGAAGAAGTCCCACTTCATCGCCGCGTTCTCCGTCGAGAAGCCGTGAAAGCAGGGCACGTCATAGTCCTCGGGCAGGCGGTCGCCCATGGGCTCGGCCGCGTCGACGGCCGGAAGCAGCCGAGGATCGCCGCCTGCTTCGAGGAGAACGACGCGCCGGCCTTCTTCGGCAAGGCGCGCCGCCAGTGTCCCGCCTCCGGCGCCGGAGCCCACGACAACGTATTCGCAGTCCGCCGGCTGTTGGGCTTGAGAGCTCATCCCTCTCCTTTTCCTTGCAAACCTAAGCGGACGGCGGCCGTCAGAAGGTCTTCAGAAACTCGATCAGCGCCCATTTGTCGGCATCGCTGAGACCCGGTTCCTCCTTGAAGCGGCTGGTGCCAAAGTAGTGACCACGATTGACCACGAAATCGGGACATTTGCTGAGCGCGAGCAGTTGGTCGGCCAGCTTCTCCTTCTTGAATGCCGCTCGCGCCTCCTCGTCGGTGGCGTGGACCGGCAAGGCCTTGAGGGACTGCTTGACGTTCACCAGGAGCTTGAGGAGCTTCTCGTCATGCTTCACCCTCTCGCCGAGGGACTGGTTGTCGGGCCGGAGATTGATGTTCGTCAGCAGGTTGACCGGCGTCCCCTTGGGGATCGGCCCGATCTCGAGACCCGTCTCGCCGACGACCGCCGGGGCCAGTTGCTTGACCAGCGGCGCCAGCTTCGGCGCGAAGGACGGCAGATAGCCGACCGGCACCCGGAGATAACTCGACGCGGTCGTCCGGTCGATGAGGCCGGGCACCTTGTCGCCGAGCACCGGGTCCTTGTCGCGCTTCTCCGGCCACAGCATCTTCTCGATGCCGTCCTGGAAGGCGGCCATCCGCCCCGCGACCGAAGGATCGGCGTTGAACAGTCCCACCGTGTTGTTCAGCAGATAGGGAGCGGTCGACCACAGGCTGAGCAGCGAGGCCGGCCGGGTGTAGCCACGGCCGCCGGCGGGCATGGTGTACTGCCGCGGCTCGCCGGTGAACGGGTCGTGGACCGTGATCTCGCCCACCGAGGGCAGGCTCTTGTACGACTGAGAGGAGTAGTTGTCCCAGATGTTGCCGGCGATCGCATTGGTGGCGAGCGGGCTGCAGGCGTTCGTCTCCAGGAGCGTCACGGGAACGCGCGCCTCGGTCGACAGATAGTTGTCCTTGAGGAAATCGTCCCTGAGGACGATCTCCCGCATCTGCTTCTTGAAGTCGTCGGTCTTGGTCGACGCCCAGTACTTGTTCCAGCAGTCGAGATAGCCCGGACCTGCGCAGCCGCTGGGATCGAGGCCCGCCACCGACGCGGGGAGCTTGGACGAGTGGCAGCGCGCGCAGGTCGCCGCGAAGACCTCCTTGCCGCGAGTGAGCTTCGACGGGTCCTTGGTCAGGTGGACCGCGCCGCCGGGAGCGTTCTGGAGCAGATGCGGCGCCGTGGTGGCCAGGAAGAAATCGGCGAGGTGTGCGGTCTGCGCCTCGTTGGCCTGCCAGAAGCTCGAATTCGCGCGCCCCACCTTGACCTCGATCGGTGAGATGGGCTTGCCACCCGTCAGCGGATTGAAGTGCCTCAGCCATTCTTCGCTGAAGAGGCCGATGTTGATGTAGACCCGATTGAGCGCTCCCAGGGCCCCGACCGAGTCGGCGCCGTCTTTGAGCACGCGAGGCACCAGGGCGGTGTTCGGCGTCTGGAAATACTCGGTGAGCGGGCCGCTCGTAAAATAGTCGTTGAACTGTTTGTTATCCAGTTCCCCCCCTGCCAGCGTTTCTTTGCCCCAGTGCTTGCCCTGAGCCAGCCGGGCGCCGAGACTGTAGACGGCGTTCATCGTGCGCGGGTTGTTGATGTAGTCGGTGGAGACCAGGGAGGTGTCGAGGGCGCCCGGGCGCGAGGTGTGGAAGAGCTGGTAAGGGAAGCTGCTCTCATCCGCATCCCAGGTGAAAATGCGATCTATCCAGAAGTACTGGGCGCCGACGTTCGAAGACAGGTCCGCCCACTCCGGGTTTTCCGGGTCGGCGGGCGGATGGACCGGGTTGGGCCCGACGTGGCAGAAGCCGCAGGACATGGCGACCCGGTAGGGCCGCACGAGGCCCTTGCGCAGATAGTAGCTGGGGTCATCGTAATAACGCTTCGGATCCCAGGCCTTGGCGGCCTTTTCGTCGAAGGCCGGATTCGGGAGCAGCCGCAGGCCCACGATCCCGGTGCCCCAGCCGTAATAGGACCCGACAGGGACGCTCTTGCCCCGCGCTCCGAGCTTGATGCCCGGGTACTTGGTGTCGTTTTCGAAGGGATCGGAAGGACAGTCGGCGCGGCGCTTGTCGAGCCACAGGCCGAAGCGGTCCGGGTCCGGACCCTTGGCCTCCTCGAAACAGGGCTCGTTGACCAGGCCGAACCACTTCCACCGGTTGTGGCGGCCGTACTGCGGGAGCTTGGAGTCCTCCGGGTAGGAGTAGGAGGAAATCGTCTTCAGGAGGTCGAAGGACCCGGCGCTCTTGTCCGTGAGGAGGTCCCACAGGCGGTCGTTCCCTGCGGTCCACACGATCCAGTTGTTGCGTCCGACGACCTGGGCAGGCGTCAGGGGTACGCCGCCGTCCATGTCGTGGTAGTAGTCCTCGTCCGCGGCGGGGAGCGATGCGGCGTCCCGGCCGGCAAGGCGGGCTTCGTCCACCACCACCTTTCCGCCCCGCGGCTTCTCTTCCGCACCATGGGTGCAGCCGAGAAGAAGGATGAGGCAGCTGGCCAACGGCAAGTTCTGCGCGATTTTGCGGTTCATCTGCGTCGATCCTCCATGGTTCCTGGTTCTGGTGAGCCTTGTTAATTGGCTGCCATCCACCCAGACGACCCGCACGCCCCCCAGCTCAGAATCGCAGGGCGAAACCGATCAGCCGGTTTTTTCTCTTCGCTGGTCCGGCAAACCGGCCCGGAAAAAATCGGGCGTTTGGTGACCGGAATTATTTATGACTGTGTTTCTATATCTTAGATCTTACAGGAATTGGAGGGCTCTGTCAATGACTGAGCAATAGCAGATGAAAAACGGCAAGCTACAGATAAGGTTTATTCTCAAATAAACCTTTCGCGAACAATGCCTTGGATAGCTCAGCCCGGCAGGCCGACGAGGGTGGCGCTCACTTCCCAGAGGCGCTTCGCCAGAGCCTGGTCCTGCGCCAGGGGCGCCGGCGTCACGGCCTTTCCCCTCTCGAAGTACCTGCCGGTGACACCCTCGAGCTCGGGGCTCGCCCCCAGTTGCACGATGGAACGAGCGCCTTTCTCGGCGCTGATGAAGAACGGCCGGTACAGGACCTGGATGAGGGGCTTCGCCCAGAGCGGGGCGCCGGACCAGATGTTCGTGGCCACGCTGCCGGGGTGGAGGCTGTTCGAGGTGACGCCCGTGCCTGCCAGCCGGCGCGCCAGCTCGGCGGCGAACAGGACGTTGGCGAGCTTCGAGCGCGTGTAGGCCCGCATGATCGAGTAGCCGCGCTCGAAGCCGAGATCGGCGAAATCGAGGGTGCCCCGCCGGTGGCCGATGGAGGCGACCGTGACGACCCGCGCCGGCGCGCTCCGCACGAGCAGGTCGCGCAGGAGGTTGGTCAGCAGGAAGTAGCCGAGATGGTTGACGGCGAACGTGGCCTCGATGCCGTCCACCGTCAGCCGGCGGCTCCTGTTGACGCCGCCCGCGTTGTTGACCAGGACGTCGAGCCGGTCGTGGCCGGCAAGGAGGGTCCCGGCGAGACCGCGGATGGCCGCCAGGGAGGAGAAATCGCAGAGGAGATGCGAGACCTCCCCCGAGCCGCTCCGGGCCTTCACGGCGGCCACGGCGGCCTGGGTTCGCCCGGGATCGCGGCCGACCATGACGACCCGGGCACCGCGCCGGGCCAGCTCCACCGAGGCTTCGAGGCCGATACCGCTCGTCGCGCCCGTCACCAACGCCGTCTTGCCGCGCACGTCCCATGTCATGCCGAACCTCCCGTTCAATGGGCAGACGCTATCACCGCCGCGGGCTTCCGGCGGCGCGGTCTCCGCCATAGAATCCCCCGGCCATGCCCGATTCCCCTACCTACGACGCCCTCGTCATCGGCGGCGGCCCCGCCGGATCGACCGCCGCCCTGGTCATGGCCCGCGCCGGCCTCAAGGTGCGGCTCCTGGAGCGGACGCCGTTCCCGCGCTTCCACATCGGCGAATCGCTGCTGCCGCGCAACTACGCGCTGTTCCGCGAGCTCGGCCTCCTCGACGTGCTCGAAGGGATCCCCAAGGTGGACAAGAAGGGGGCGGAGTTCGTCCTCGGCAGCGGCGGCGAGGCCTGCCTCTTCCCGTTCACCATGAGCCTGGTGCCCGGCGAGCCGATGTCGTACAACCTCGAACGGGCGCCGTTCGACGCCCGCCTGCTCGAGACCGCCCGGCAGGCCGGCGCGGAGGTGAGCGAGGGAGCCGCGGTACGCAAGATCCTGCACCTGGAGGACGGCAGGGTCGAGGTGGCCACGGACGAGGGCCCCCTGACGGCCCGCTTCCTGGTCGACGCGAGCGGCCAGTCGACCCTGCTCGGCAAGCACCTCGGGCTCCGCCGCGTCCTCCCCCACCTGAAGAAGATCGCCTACTTCGGGCATTTCGAGAACGTCTGGCGCCGGCCCGGGGACGAGGGCGGCTACATCGTGGTCGTGGTCTGCGAGGAGGGGTGGTTCTGGATGATCCCGCTCGACGAGACCCGGACCAGTATCGGACTGGTCATGCACGACCACGTGGCGCGCCAGGTGGGACTGCCCGCGGACCAGATGCTCGCCTGGGGGATCTCCCGCTGTCCGGTGGTGCAGGAGCGCACCGCCGGCGCCACCATGACGACGGACACCCACGTGCTGGCCGACTTCAGCTACCGTTGCGCCCCCTACGCCGGCCCCGGCTATTTCCTGGTGGGCGACGCCGCGACCTTCATCGATCCGGTTTTCTCCACGGGAGTCTGCCTGGGGATGATGAGCGGCGCCGAGGCGGGGCGGGCGATCCTGGCCGCCGTGCGGCAGGGCGAGGATCCCGCGCGCCTGCGGCGGCGTTACATCCGCTTCGTCGAGCAGAGCTCGGCGGCGTTCTTCCGCCTGGTCGGCTGGTACTACGACCCCTCGTTCCGGGAGCTCTTCTTCAACGGCCAGGGGCCGCTCCAGGTGCACCGAGCCGCCATGGCGATCCTCTCCGGCAACGTCTTTCCGCGGCCGGTCTTCGCGTTGCGCTGGCGCTTCGCCCTGCTCAGCCTGCTCACCCGCATCAACCGCTACGTGCCCCTGGTTCCCCGGCGCGAGCGGTTCTCGCTGCTGGCACAGGAGACGACAAAGACTGGCTGAGCGCCCTGCCCAGCGCCTCCAGGCTGTCCAGGTTGTGGACGGGACGGTGCTCGTCGACGTTGGGCAGCAGCGCCCGCACCCCTTGCGCGCGGGGCTGGAAACCCTCCCAACGCAGGAGCGGGTTGAGCCAGATCAGCCGCCGGCACGAGCGGTGGAGGCGGTCGGCCTCGGCGGCGAGCCCCGGCTCGGGGTCGCGGTCGAGGCCGTCGGTGACCAGCAGCACCGTGGCGCCGTGGCCGAGGACCCGGCGCGACCACGCGCGGTTGAAATCGTGTAGGCAGGAGCGCAGGCGAGTGCCTCCCGACCAGTCAAGGACCTCCTGGCCGCAGCGCGCGAGCGCCTCGTCGACGTCGCGGCGGCGGAGGACGCGCGTCACGTTGGTGAGCCGTGTGGCGAACAGGAAGGCGTGGACTCGGGAGTGAGCGGCGAGGAGGGCGTGCAGGAAATGCAGCAGCATCTCCGAGTAGCGGCCCATCGACCCCGAGATGTCGCACAGCACGACGAGCGGCGGCGGCAGGAGGACGCGGGTCCGCCAGCGCAGCGGCGCGAGGTCGCCGAGGGTCTTGCGGCTGTCGCGCATGGTACGAGCGAGGTCGACGCGCTCGCCCCGCGGATCGGGCGCGAACCGCCGCGTGCGGATGGGCCGCAGGGCCACCACCATGCGGGCGACAAGCCGTTTGGCGCGGACGAGCTCCTCGGCGCTCATCTGGTCGAAGTCGCGCGTGCGCAGGAGCTCGTCGGCGGAGAACGTCAGGGCGGCGGCGAATTCGACGCGATCGGGGAGTGACGTCCCGGCGGGTGAAGGCGGGCGCCACGCTTCGGCGATCCGGCGCGAGACGGTCGACGGCGGCGGCACCCGCACGTGGGCCAGCATCTCGGCGAGGGCGGGGTTGACGCCCTGCGGATCGCGCCAGAACAGGCGGAACGCCTGGTCGAAGAGCTCGAAGTCCTCGGGCCGCTTGACCAGGACGGCGTGGAGGGCCCAGTAGAGCTCGCCGCGCTGGAGCACGTCGACGGCGGACGCGGCGGCGAGGGCGTCGAGAGCGCTCGCGGGACCGAGGCGGAGGCCGGCGCCGCGCAGGAGGCGGGTAAAATGGACGACGTTGTCTGCGAGCTTCGAAGTCACGGCTCTGCCAGCATCCCCTGTACCCCACCACCCGCCACCTTCTCAATGTCGTCCTGGTACTTGAGGAGCACGCCCAGCGTCGCGTTCACGGCGCCGGCGTCCAGGGCGGCCTGGTCGAGGGCGAGGAGGGCGCGGGCCCAGTCGAGCGTCTCGGCGACCCCCGGCGGCTTGAACAGGTCGGCCGTGCGCAGCCGCTGCACGAAGCGCACGATCTGCCCGGCGAGGGCCTCCGCCAGCTCAGGGGCCCGTAGCCGCAGGATCTCCAACTCGCGGGCCGCGTCCGGATAGCCGATCCAGTGGTAGAGGCAGCGCCGCTTGAGCGCGTCGTGGATCTCGCGCGTGCGGTTGGAGGTGAGCACCACGATGGGCGGGGACGGCGCGCGCAGGGTGCCGATCTCCGGGATGGTGACCTGGAAGTCGCTCAGGATCTCCAGCAGGAAGGCCTCGAACGGCTCGTCGGTGCGGTCGATCTCGTCGACCAGGAGCACGGGCGGTCCGGCCTCGCCGGGACCGGCGGGCTCGAGCGCCAGGAGGAGCGGACGCTTGAGCAGGAAGCGCTCGTCGAAGATGTCGTGGGCGAGGCGCGCCCGTCCCTCGGCCCCGGCCTCGCCGCCGAGCTCGGCCAGCCGGATCTCCAGCATCTGGCGAGGGTAGTTCCACTCGTAGAGCGCCGACGCCGCGTCCAGTCCCTCGTAGCACTGGAGGCGGATGAGCCGCCGGCCCAGCGTCTCGGCGAGGACCTTGGCGATCTCCGTCTTGCCCACGCCCGCCTCGCCTTCGAGGAGGAGCGGGCGGCCCAGCCGGAGGGCCAGGAAAACGGCGGTGGCCAGGCTCGCGTCGGCGACGTAGCGCCCCGACGCGAGGAGCCGGCGCGCGTCCTCGACGTTCTCGACCTTCGCGACCTTCGCGACGTTGCGCGGCAGGTCCAATTACCGACAGGCCTGGACGGCGCGCCTCGCCAGCACCGTCACGAGATGCGCCCGGTACTCGGCGCTCGCCTCGGCATCCGACCGGAGATCCGCGGGCGAGACGGCCCCGGGATCGATCGAGTCGGGCGAGAAGCTCGCGGCGAGCGCCGCCTCCCACGCGGGGACCCGGAACGCGTTGAGGCCGGCTCCCGTGACCGCGACGCGCACGCCGCCCGCCGTCTTCGCCACCATCACGCCGGCGACGGCGTACTTCGACGCCGGGCTGGCGAACTTGGCGTAGGCCGAGCATTGAGGCACCGGGAAGTGGACGGCCACGATGACCTCGTCCTCCGCGAGAGCCGTGGAGAAGAGGCCGGTGAAGTAGTCGTCGGCTGCGATGCGGCGGCGGTCGGTCTCGACGGTGGCGCCGAGGGCCAGCACGGCCGCGGGATAGTCGGCGGCCGGGTCGGCGTGACCGAGCGAGCCGCCCAGGGTGCCGCGGTTGCGGACCTGCGCGTCGCCGATCCCCCCGGCCACGGTGGCGAGCCCCGGGATGCGTTGCCGCACCACGGGCGACGACGCGACCTCGTCGTGCGTGGCGAGCGCCCCGATCACCATAGGGTCGCCGTCGCGGATCTCCTTGAGGCCGCGGATCGCGGCCAGCGACACCAGGCCTTCGGGCTGCGCCAGGTCGAGCTTCAACACGGGGATGAGGCTCTGGCCGCCCGCGAGCAGCTTGGCCGAGGCGTTGCCCTGGAGCAGGGCGACCGCGTCCGCGACCGACTGAGGACGATGGAATTCAAAGCTCTTCACGAGACACCTCCCGCCGCCGCGCGGATCGCCCGCCAGACCTTCTCCGGGGTCGCCGGCATCTCGATGTGCGTGACGCCGAGCGGCTCCAGAGCGTCGAGCACGGCGTTGATGACCGCGGGCGGGACGCCGATGGCGCCGACCTCGCCCACGCCTTTGATGCCCACCGGGTTGTGCGTGCACGCGGTCACGTGGTTGCCGACTTTGAACATAGGCAGGTCCGCGGCCCGCGGCATGGTGTAGCTCATGAACGAGCCGGAGAGGAGCTGCCCCTCGGCGTCGTAGACGCACTCCTCGAAGAGCGCCTGGCCGATCCCCTGCGCCAGGCCGCCGTGGGCCTGGCCGTCGACGATCATCGGGTTGATGATCACGCCCACGTCGTCGGCGATGGCGACGTCCGTGACGTCGACGACGCCCGTCTCCGGGTCGACCTCGACCTCGACGATGTGGCACCCGCCGGGGAAGGTGAAGTTCTTGGGATCGTAGAAGGCGGAGTCCTCGAGCCCCGGCTCGACCGTGTCGATGGGATAGTTGTGCGGCACGTAGGCGGCGAAGGCGACCTCGCCGAACGCCTTCTCGCGGTCGGTGCCCACGACGCGGTACTTGCCGTCCGAGAACTCGACATCGGCGACGCTCGCCTCGAGGAGGTGGGCGGCGATCTTCTTCCCCTTGTCGACGATCTTGTCGATCGCCTTGTAGATCGCCGAGCCGCCGACGGCGGCGGAACGCGAGCCGTAGGTCCCCATGCCGAACGGGATGCGGTCGGTGTCGCCGTGGACGATCTCGACGTTCTCGAGCGCCACGCCGAGCTTCTCGACCACGAGCTGGGCGAAGGTGGTCTCGTGCCCCTGCCCGTGGCTGTGGGTGCCGGTGAACACGGTGACGCTCCCCGTCGGGTGGACGCGCACCGAGGCCGCCTCGTACAGGCCGGCGCGCGCGCCGAGGGCCCCCACGAGCGCCGACGGCGCGATGCCGCAGGCCTCGATGTAGGTCGAGATGCCGAAGCCGCGGAGCTTGCCGCGCGCCTTCGAAGCCTCCTTGCGCTCGGCGAGACGGCCGTAGTCGATCGCCTCGAGGGCCATGTCGAGGGTGGCCGGGTAGTCGCCCACGTCGTACTGGAGGGCCACCGGGGTCTGGTAGGGGAACTGGTCCGGCTGGATCAGGTTCCGCCGCCGGATCTCCACGCGGTCGAGGCCCAGCTCGCGCGCCGCCTTGTCCACCAGCCGCTCGAGCACGTACGTGGCCTCGGGCCGCCCGGCGCCGCGGACGGCATCCACGGGCACGGTGTTGGTGAAGATCGCCTTCACCTCGGCGTAGATGGCGGGGATGACGTACGGCCCGGAGAGCAGCGTGGCGTGGAGGTAGGTCGGGATGGCCGGGGCGAACGTCGAGAGGTACGCCCCCATGTTGGCGAGCGTGCGGACGCGCAGGCCGCGGAACCTGCCGCCGGCGTCGAGGGCCAGCTCGGCGTGAGTCACGTGGTCGCGGCCGTGGGCGTCGGACAGGAAGGCCTCGCTGCGGTCGGAGGTCCACTTCACGGGCCGGCCGACGCGCTTGGACGCCCAGAGCACCAGCAGCTCCTCGGCGTAGTGGAAGATCTTCGAACCGAAGCCGCCCCCCACGTCGGGCGCCACGACGCGCAGCCGGTGCTCCGGCACCTTCAAGGAGAACGCGGCCAGGAGGAGCCGCGTCAGGTGCGGGTTCTGCGACGTGGTGTAGAGCGTGAAGCGGTCTTCGGCCGAGTCGTAGTGGCCATTGGCGGCGCGCGGCTCGATGGCGTTGGGAGCGATGCGGTTGTTGACCAGGTCGATCGAGGTGACGTGGGCCGCCCCGGAAAACTCGGCGTCGGTGGCCGCGGCGTCGCCCAGATGCCAGTCGAAGCAGACGTTGCCGGGGGCCTCGTCCCAGACGAGGGGTGCGCCGTGGGCGACGGCGGGGGTGAGATGCGCGACAGCCGGCAGGGGGTCGTAGTCGATCTCCACGAGCTGGGCCGCGTCCCGGGCCTGCGCCTTGGTCTCGGCGATCACCAGGACGACCGGATCGCCGGCATGCCGCGCCTTCCCCAGCGCCAGGGCCGGGTGCGGCGGCTCGACCATCACCGAGCCGTCCTTGTTCTTGATCTGCCAGCCGCACGGGATGCCGCCCAGGCCGTCGGCGGCCACGTCGTCGCCCGTCAGCACGGCCAGCACGCCCGGCGCCGCCAGGGCCTGCGAGGCGTCGATCGACCGGATCGCAGCGTGGGCATACGGCGAGCGGACGAACACGCCCCAAGTCTGGCCCGGCAGCACGATGTCGTCGGTAAAACGGCCCTTGCCGAGGAGGAAGCGGCGGTCTTCCCGGCGCGCGACGGAGGCGCCCATCCCCTGGCCGCTCATCGCGCACCTCCCCGCATCGTCCCGGCGGCCTCGAGCACGGCCCGGACGATGTTGTGGTAGCCCGTGCAGCGGCAGAGGTTCCCTTCCAGCCAGTGCCGGACGTCATCCTCGGTCGGATCCGGATTGCGCCCCACGAGCTCGGTGGCGCTCATCACCATGCCGGGCGTGCAGAAGCCGCACTGCAGCCCATGGCAGGCGTGGAATGCCGCCTGCATCGGATGCAGCTCGCCGTTGAGTGCCATCCCTTCGATCGTGGTCACGGCCGCGCCGTCGGCCTCGACGGCCAGCATGGTGCAGCTCTTGACCGACTTGCCGTCGACCCAGACCGTGCAGGCGCCGCACTGACTGGTGTCGCAGCCCACGTGGGTGCCGGTGAGCCGCAGGTGATCGCGCAGGAGATCCACCAGCAGCGTCCGCGGCTCCACCTCGACAGCGTGAGTTTTATCGTTGACTTTCAGCGAGATCGTGGCCATGAAACCTCCCTCTCTCCAGAGAGCTTGCCCACCGGCGCTGGGTATACCAACGCCCCGCATCTTAAGCCGCGAATCCGGCCGGTGCAAGCCGCGGCATGCCGCGGTTCAGGCGAGGTCGTCCGCCGGCAGAGGCACCCTGGGATAGGGCTCGATCGGCCCGCCAAGGGCTTCCATGGCAGCGATGAAGAGATGGGGAAAGGAGAGGGGGACCGTCTGGCAGAGGCGCAGGATACGCCGGCGCAACTCGGCAGCCTGCTCACTCGGTCCGGAGGCCATACGGTAGAGCTCCCGCCAGGCTTCCAGCTCTCCCCTATCGAGAAGCTGAGCCAGAATCTCGTCGCTTTCCAGCGCGAGGCCGGCGCGGTTCCAAAGCGCCCGCGAGGTCGAGAGATCGAAGCGGCTCAAGCTCCCGCTCCCTCCTTCCCACCGAGCAGAAGGTCCGCCAGGACCCGGGCCCACAGGCGACCGCGAGCGGTCACGTACCCCCAGTCGTTCCACGGCGGTTGAAGCCCTCGATAGCTCGCCAGGTCGATCTCCGCCACATCGAGAGGCTGGGCGGACGCCAACCGTTCTATGACTTCGGCCAGCACCGAGGCTCCGCTCGGCTGGGGGTAGATCTCATCGAATCGCAGCAGCGCCTCGCGGACACCGGCCTCACCAAGACGCTCGAAGAGCACCACGGCGTCGAGATAGTCGCGGGTGGTGAACCGGGTGGCGAGCAGCCAAGCCTTGATGCGTGCCATCTCGGCGAGCGTAGGTACCCGTAGCCCGGCGATATCCTCGGTTTCCAAGGGCTCGACCCGGCGCAATTGACGGATGCCGGTCAGGACACCGTCCAACTGGCCGAGAATCAAAACCGGCCGGCGGATCCGCGAGGTCTGCCAACCAGCGGCGGCCTCCAACTCGGCCAGAACTTCGTCGAACCGGTCTCTGAGATCAGCCACGACGTGATCCCCATCCATGCTGACGCGATGCCCGGCATGGAGAGCCGCGGCGGTCCCGCCGACCAGGACGGAGCCCTGCACCAGAGCTTGAAGGTGGCGTTCAGCCGCAAGCAGGTTTTCCCAATCGGAACGAGCTTCTTCGGACATGCGTCCCAAGGATAGCAGCCTAGAGAGCTCGATCCTTTACCAGATCCGGCAGACCTTCTCCGGCTCCTTGACCATCGGCTGGCCCGGCTTGCAGGAGAAGGCCTGGGCGAATTCGGGCATGTTCACCACCACGCCGTTGATGCGGTAGGCGTAGGGTGAATGGGGGTTGACCCGGGCGCTCAGGCGCAGGGATTCGGGACGCTCGCCGCCGCAGACCCACTGGGAGAAGCCGACGAAGAAGCGCTGATCGGGCGACAGGCCGTCCCGCGGCTCGAGCTTCTGATCCTTCGTATCTTCCTTCCAGGCCAGCCAGGCGAGGATGGTCCCGCCCAGGTCGGCCACGTCCTCGCCCAGGGTGAGCTGGCTGTTGATCTTGAGGTCGTCGACCACGGTGTACTGCGCATACTGGTCGGTAACGCAGGAGGCCCGCTTGCGGAACTCCTTGTCGTCCTCGTCGGTCCACCAGTTGCGCAGGTTGCCCTGGGCGTCGAACTGCCGGCCCTCGTCGTCGAAGCCGTGGGTCAGCTCGTGGCCGATGGTAGCGCCGGTGTCGCCATAGTTCGGCGCGGCGTCCATCTTGGGATCGTAGAGCGGCGGCAGCAGCACGGCGGCCGGGAAGTTGATGTCGTTCATGTACGGGTTGTAGTAGGCGTTGACCGTGGGCGGCGTCATCCCCCACTCCTCGCGGTCGACCGGCCGGCCGATCTTGGCGAGGTCGCGGTGCGTCTCGAAGGCTGCCGCCCGCTTCACGTTCCCCGCGAAGTCGCCTCTCCGTACCTCAAGGCCCGAGTAGTCGCGCCAGCGGTCCGGATAGCCGATCTTGTCGCGCAGGGTCTGGAGCTTGACGAACGCCTGCTTCTTGGTCTCCTCGCTCATCCAGGGGAGCTCCCGGAGGCGCACCGCCATGGCGTCGCGGATCTGCCGCACCATCTTCTGGGTGTCGGCCTTGACGCCGGGCGGGAAGACCTTGCGCACGAAGACCTCTCCCAGAGCCTCGCCGAGATCCCGGTCGAGCCAGGAGACGCAACGTTTCCAGCGGGGCGAGATCTGCTGGATGCCCTGCAGGTAGGAGCTGTAGAAATCGAAGCTCGCCTGCACGAAAGGCGTGGAGAGATAGGGGGCGGCCGTCCTCGCCAGGTGGAAGCGGAGATACGCCCGGAGATCGTCGAGGCTCGTGGCCGCGACCTGCTTCTCCACGGCACGGAAGAACTCGGGCTCGGTGACGTTGAACTCTTCCAGCCCCGCTTGGCCGAGATCCTTGAGATAGACATCCCAGCGGAACGAGGGGGTGAGCGCCTGGAGTTGCTGCCGCTTCATGGCGTGCGCGGTCTTGTAGGGGTCGCGGCGCTCGACGGGTGTCAGGGAGGCCTTGGCGAGGGCGGTCTCCAGACGCATCACGGCCTCGGCGCCGCGCTCCGGCCGCGGGTCGCCCAGGAGCTCGAAAGTCTTCCGCACGAACGCCTGGTAGCGCTCGCGGGCCTCCTTGGACTTGGCGTCGTCCTTCAGGTAGTCCTCCGGGGAGGGCAGACCCAGGCCGCCCGCGCTGGCGAAGCCGATGATCTGGGAGGCGTTCCGAGGGTCCTGGCCGGAGCCGAAGCCGAAGAGCATCGGGCCCGAGCCCCCTTCGAGGTGCAGCTTGGCAAGGAGAGCGGCCAACTCCGTCTTGGATTTCAGGCCGGCGATGGCCGCAAGGCTGGGCTTCAAGGGGTCCGCTCCCGCTTTCTCGACCGCCGCCTCGTCCATGCAGGAGGCGAAGTAATCGCCGATCTTCTGGGTGTTCGCGTCGCGTCCATCGCGGACAGCCTCCGGGCGGGCCGCCTCCTCGAGCATGCCCCAAAGGAATCGCTGGTTGTCCTGCGCCGTCTTGGAGTAGACGCTCCAGGAGGGGCGGTCGGCGGGAATGGGGTTCTTCTCCAACCACTTGCCGCAGGAGAACCGGTAGAAGTCGACGCACGGGTCGACCGACCGGTCCATCACCGAGGCGTCGAGGCTCGGCGTGTACGGGAGCTCCTTGAGAGGCCGCTCCTCGGCGGGTGCCGCCGGTCCGGCGAGCATGGCGAGGGCGAGGATCGAAAGGACGGCGACACGCTGGGTCATCGAGGCTCCTGGACTGTGCCGTTCAAGGAGGCGGCAGCAGTGGATCTAAGGTCAGGCTTCCCGCTGGCCGCGCCGGACGACGTTGGCGAGGCGGAGAACGAACTGGGCGCTGACCTCCCGCTGGGTGAGAGTCTGCCGCAGGAAGGCGAGGGCCATGAGGATGCTCTGCGAGGTCCCGATCTGGCTCAAGGCCTCCTCCGCGGCGCGGACCAAGGCCAGCGCTTGGGCGGAATCGCCCTGGAGTAGGTGGATGGCGGCCTGGTCGAGCTTCACGCAGGCGGCCCGGGAACGCCGGCCGGTGGCGGCGAAGCCCACCTCGGCGGCTTCTAGATCCCGGAGGGCGCCGGCCTCATTCCGCAGGCCGATCTTGATACGGCCTTCCAGCCAGAGGAGGTCGAGACGCTGCAATTCACCGGTCGCGAGGCGGTCGCGATGAGCCCCGAGGAGGCTGCGGGCCTCGCGGGGACGCCCGCTCTCCACCAGGAACCAGAGCTGGTTGTGGATGGCGGAGAGGACGAGCCCCGGATCCCGGGCCTCGTCCACCATCTCCAGTCCCTGCTGGGTCAGGCGGCTGGCCTCGCGGGGCTGGCCCGTGCGGCCGGTGTGGAGGCCCTTGGCGATCAGGGCACGCCCCGCCATGTGACGGTCGCCCCGCTCGAGATGGATGGCGTGGGCCGCGTCCAGGGCGGTGAGGGCGAGGACGAAGTGCCCCCGCGCGGCCTCGAGGGACGCCTGGAACTCGTAGAGCTGCGCCCGGATCAGGGGATCGCCGGTACCCTTGGCCAGGAGATCGGCGGCCCGGTCCAGCGCCTGCTGGGCCTCGTCGAGCTCGCCCGCGATGCGGCAGGCGTTGCCATAAGCAGCCGAGGCGCGGCACCGGATGTCGGCCACCTTGGATGCCCCGTAGATCTTGCGGGAGAGGCCGTTGGCGGCGAGCACGGAGAGACGGGCCGTACGCCGCATCCCGGCCAGATCCTCGTGACGGAGAGCCCAGGCTCGTTCGAGGAGGGCCTCCACCAGCTCGGGTCCCTCGACTTCGGCCGAGACGCCGGCCTGCTCTTGCAGGGGGCGGAGACTTGAAACCTGCGCGCTCCTGTCACGGGAAGCGGCGAGCACCCGGTCGAAAACGGCGTCGTAGGCGTCCTCCGACACGGCCTCCCGAGGATGCCAGAGGGCCGCGGACCTGGCCTGGCAGGTACTGCAGCCGCGGAGGAAGTGGGCCACCACGGCCCGCGCCTTCTCCTTGGGCAACGCGCCGCCGGCGAACGCCTCGAGATCCTGGGAAGTGAAATGCTGCTCCATCGAACGCTCCTCTCGTACCTGTCAACAGGCTGGACCGGGGTGTTAATCCAAGTCTGGACCTCTAGCCTTTCTACGCACATTACGGCAGGAATGTTTTGTCAGGCCACCCTCGCCGGCCCGCGAACAGAGCTGATCGGGGTACCTATTCCCAATTGTCTATGTGATCATTCGCCCTTCTTCGGGGGGACGGACGCCGATGGCTGTTCGTCCCGGTCTGACAAAAGACACGATTGGAGGTTTACGTGAAGAAGACTCTCAAGAAGCTGGCCCTCAACAAGGAGACGTTGCGCAGCCTGAACGACGAGCAGGTGGCCGAGGCGGCCGGCGGCCAGCCGTCGATTCAGTACTCCCGGTGTCCCGAGCTGAGCTGCGGCATCGGCTGCACGTTCAACACCAACTGCTAACACGGCCCGGGGGAGGAGCGATCCTCCCCCTTTCTCGTCTATCCCCCCGGCGCGCCCTCGATCTCCACCACCTCTCCCGAGCCGCGCACCTTGGCTTTATAGGTCCTCCCCTCCTCGAAGCTCTTCCAGACCTGCTCGTTGGGGGCCTGATAGCGGACGGGCTTCCCCTCGGCGTCCTGAAAAAGGACTTCGTAGAGTTCCTTGCGGCTCCCCTCGCGCTCGTTCGTCCCCAGGTTCGGGCCGGGCCAGACGGGCGAGCGGTCCTGGCCCTCGGCCCTGGCCTCGCGGTCGGGCACCCACTTCTCCGCCTCGTAACGGATGCGTTGCCGGTAGACCGGCTGCTCACGGTAGACGGGCTCCTGGTAGGTCTCCTCGTGGGAGCGGTCCTCGTAGACGGGGCGGTCCTCGTAGACGTCCTCGAAGTAGCCGTTGCCGAGATCGCGGGTGCCAGTCTGGACCCGCTCGGTGCCCGTCTGGACCCGCTCGGAGACGGTGCGGGTGGCCGTGCGCGTGCCGGTCTGGATCCGGTCGACGTGGTGGACCTCCCGGCTGCTGCCGAGGATGCGGGCGCCGGGGGGGACCTCGCCTTCCCAGGCCTGCTCGGTGACCGGGCGGAGCTCCTCGACGGCGATCGTCCGCAGCCAGTGGAAGCCGGTGACGGTGAGGTCCGCCGACTTCGGCCGGCCGACGAAGAAGACGAGGGCGGCCAGGGCGAGGAGGCCCAGGCAGCCGATGCCGCAGCCCTTCTTGAGAGCCGTGCTCGTGCCCTTGGCGGGCGGGGCCGGAGCCACGAGCTGAGGAGGCGGCGGGGGCGGGGCGCCGAGCGGGCGCTCGACGACCTCGCGGATCTGGGCGCCGGGATCCTTGGGGGCTCCGCAGCCTGAGCAGAAGGCATGGTCTGCCGGGTTGTCCGCGTCGCAGTAGGGGCAGACCCAGTCCGGACCGGCCTGAGCCTTCTTCAGCGCCTCCGCCGCCACCACCTCGGGCGCGTCCTCGGGCAGGTAGAACTTCACCTCGGGGCCGCGGGGCGCGCCGCAGCCGCCGCAGAACTTCTCGGGTCCACGGTTCTTCTTCCTGCCGCAAACGGGGCAGTCCCAAGCGCCTTCACGAATGGCCACGGGTGGGTCTCCTGAGTTGTCGGTCCGGGACGATCCTATCGCGCAAGGCCCGTTCCGCTATCCTCTCCGCATGAATTCGCACGCCACCCACACCGTCTTCAATCAGCCGCCGCCGTTCGAGGACGTCAACCTCTTCACCACCGACCGGGCGCTGGCCGAAGCCCTGCGGCGGGAGGGGGCGGAGTGGGCCGAGGAGCGGGCCACGGAATTCGGGGCGGCCGTGGGACGGCGGGAGACGGTCGCGTGGGGGTTCCAGGCCAACGAGCATCCGCCCGTGCTGCGCAGCTACGACCGGCAAGGCGAGCGGATCGACGAGGTGGAATTCCACCCCGCCTGGCACGCCCTCATGGCCCTCGGGGTGGAGAACGGGCTGCAGGCCATGCCCTGGCGCGAGCCCCGGCCCGGGGCGCACGTGGCGCGGGCGGCGATGTTCATGCTGCTGGCCGAGGTGGAGGCCGGGGTGGGCTGCCCCCTCTCGATGACCTACTCGGCCGTGCCCGCCCTGCGCACGCAGCCGGAGGTGGCGGCCGAGTGGGAGCCGCGGCTCGGCTCCACCGTCTACGATCCGCGGCTGGTGTCGGCTGGAGGGAAGACCGGGGCCCTCTGCGGCATGGCGATGACGGAGAAGCAGGGCGGCTCGGACGTGCGGGCCAACACCACCGAGGCGCGCCCCCTCGGCGCCGGCGGCCCCGGGGCGGAGTACGAGATCACGGGCCACAAGTGGTTCTGCTCGGCGCCCATGTGCGACGCCTTCCTGGTGCTCGCCCAAGCCCCCGGCGGCCTCTCCTGCTTCCTCCTCCCCCGCTTCACGCCGGACGGCGAGCGCAACCGCTTCCACCTCCAGCGCCTCAAGGACAAGCTCGGCAACCGCTCGAACGCCTCCTCGGAGATCGAGTTCGACGGCGCCTGGGCCCGCCTCGTTGGCGAGGAGGGTGCCGGCGTCCGGACCATCATCGAGATGGTCA